>PAQF01000087.1 GCA_002709695.1 Candidatus Poribacteria bacterium | reverse complement strand
GTCTATCAAACCATTAAGGTAAAGCAATCAACGCTCACCTGTGAAATGCCAGATTTCCCAAGTTCACGTGTCTAGGTCTTTTGACCAATGAGTCTTTGCCAGAAGGATGGCTTCTTTTGCTGGCCGCCATAGATCGTAAGCGCTTCGGCGTCCACCACGCTGTCACCAGTCTACGTGCCTTCGACGTCAGCTCGGCAAAAGGTCAATAAAAGTACAATGGTTGTGGGGAGGTATATGTGATGATTTGTCCTTAACCGTAAGCCCCGTGATCAAGAAATCCAACTAGACGTTTTAATCTGGGATCTGCATCTTTGTAGACATGCTCAGGCATAGTATAATTCATGAAGGGATAGTATTTGTGACCTATAACCCTTCGGCCATAGGTGATCTGAGTAATATATCTGGTTCGGTCGCTTTGGTTGGGACCACCACGATGCCAAACTTGATTGTTAAACATAGCTACACTACCTGCTTTTCCCAAGTTATACTGGATTTTATCTTCCCATTCTGTGCCCTCAATCTGAGACGGAGGACTGGCTCCGAAGAGGTGTGAGCCGGGGATGGTTTCCGTTCCGCCATGCTCAATTTCTGTTACATCGGTCAAATAGTAGTTTGCAGTGAAAAATAAGACGGGCAATCTTATATTTTTAGGAGGTTTGTCATCTGTAATTATCAAGTGTGGTTTGTCATCCTGATGCCAGCTGCTGAGTCCCCCACCTGGTGGTGTGATGAAAGAGTTATTGTGTATCACATGGCAGTTAGGAGCGACAAGTGCTTCGGCAAAGCTGACAATTGGTTCCAAGTCGAACAAGTTAAGGTTAGCGGGGCTATCTTCAAACATTCGGTGGTGTAGTAGGGGGCCAGACTCTGGGTTTTCAGTATTGACTTTAGCACTAAGGTCTTTCCTGAGTTGGGCACAATGGTCCTCGGTGAGGACCTCTTCTAAAAACAAACACCCTGTTTGGTGAAAGGTTTCCACCCACATTTCGATTTGTTTTTGGTCAACCGTATAATTAGATTCGAATCGCTGGTTGTTTGTGTTTTGCTGAGTCTGAGAGTTCATCTTTTCCTTTTAAGAAATAATGTGCAAGTATAGTTGTGTGGGATGCGCTTTATCATGTTTGCAACTTCCATATTGCCAATTTTTTTATTTTAGCCATTTGGATGTAGATAAACATTAGGTTTTGAGCTAAGAACTTCAAGTATATTGTAATTATATTTTAGGGTTTCGAATTTCCTCTCTATTAAATGGTAGTGAGGATGATAGATTTATGCCTCGTCAATTCGGGCTATGGCGTAAGGCTCAAGATCGAGTGTCAAATTCCCATTAGAAGTTGACAGGTGTTGTCCAACTTCAGCGCGAAAGTCTTCGGGGCTTTTGTTCGCTGATTGGGCATTTGCTTCGTTTAAGTGACGTACAAGAACACTTTCGGTTAAATCTTTAACCGTAACCTTCAACGGCGTAAGATTTAAGTTGGCGAGGATAATTCGTCTTAACTTTCCCTTCTTAAGAACAATTCCTTCCAATTTCAAGGGATTACTTGATGTTGAGGGCATAACTTCCCCTCCAGCAAAATCACCGATATCGGCCAATACATGGTACAAAGGAAATACTGCTCCCGGGATTGACTGGAACTGTTCAGGTAATTGTGGCCCTTCTTCTGTTTCCATTACCCCACGCCAACCACTAGTTTCATAGTAGGTAGTACTATAGACACCACTTTGAGATAGGTACTTGAGACTCCCAAGCGTCCAACCCGCACCATACAACGACATTTGTCGGACGTCAACTTGATCAGGAAGTTCACCAGCTTTTGGAGGTGATTCTGGTCCAGTAGCATTAGGATTAAAACGTGGTAGAAGAGTTATTGGAGTGACAGCAATTGGCAATTTCGAAGAAAACTGTTGAACGCTTTCAACTGTAATAGCTTGTGCTTCAAGAGTCTCTGTTAATGAAGAGTTATCGAAAGCATGAACTTGAGGGTTGATAGAATAACAAATCAGATCTAATCCCTCTACTGCAGGGCGATTACGGTTCAATTCAGTAAAGTATGCGTTCGTTCCTGCTCCAATTCTAGTACCAGCCAAATAACGGCGGGAAATTTCAACCCATTGGGAAGAGGTTGATGACTCTTCTTGGTGGAAGATGAGATAAGTCGCCACCGATGGTTCTAACTGTTCAACTGTTTTTTTCCAACTTTTGAGTTGCTCTTCAGCCGAATTGTCTAGATGTAGGGCAACTTCTAGAGATATACTTAGCGAATTTGCTTCGTTTATAGCTCGTTGGAGCGTTTGTTGGTAATCTGATTCGAAATCAATATCCACTCGGAGATGCGATAGGTTAAGGGCTTTGAGGTGTCCCAGTTCTCTTTCAGAAAGAGGTTGATTATGTGATGCGCTTCCTAGTCCAATACATGGAATAGAATGTGTTTTTTTGTTGTCGTAGATAAACGTAGTATGGTTGTCTTTTTTATTTGTAAGGCGGGCAGAATCTCTTACTGGTTTGGTTTTATTTGATTCTGATTTGAGGGTTAGTTTAATCGACTGTGAAACTTTCGTTCCGGCCTTCACCACCACTGGATAAGGAACAGCAAGTGGGGTGCAGTAAGTCTTGTATGATGCGTCTGTCCAATTTCTTTGATCCTCCATTTCAAATATATCACCACTAAATCTGACTTCAGCCCACAGGTCAGATTCAACTTGGTGGGAAATTGCTTGCATATCCATAAATGGTTGATGTGGTGAGATAAACTTGGGGAAAATGCCTTGTTCTAT
The DNA here is from genome assembly GCA_002709695.1 of Candidatus Poribacteria bacterium. Classification (GTDB taxonomy): domain Bacteria; phylum Poribacteria; class WGA-4E; order WGA-4E; family UBA9662; genus UBA9662. The sequence continues at coordinate 18,513 of PAQF01000087.1, read as the reverse complement.
TGTTCCGTCAATTTTTTCGACGCGACAGGGGATATTGCTACAAGACATTGGGTGAAGAAGACAAAAACCGATGCGGTTACGCTCAAAGGTTGAGACCGCTTCACCATCCATGCTGAAGGTCACAGTCCCATCCTCTTTGCCGGTAATTGTTCCCTGCCAAGAAAAGTGGATATCATCCTGCTTGTTTTCCACACTATAAGTGATTTTGAATTTTTCATCGGCTGTGTCTATTTGCAGATTCGACAATTTTGGCAGTATTGTATCCCAGTTATGATCACGAATTGCTACATACACCCGACGGATGATCTCCTTATTTCCAAAACGAATGTACCGTAAATCACCATCTTCGAATATTAAAGATAGAGGACCAGCTCGCAATTCTTTATGTTCTGGTAGCAGAGTATCTTTGCCGTAATATAACACTGGAGGTGATAATTTTGTGCTCATCGCTTCTGCCTTCCCATCATTCCTTATTGTTTAGTGCCTTGATTCCCTGTTGCAAGGCCTGTTTATACAACCATAAGTCCCCACCAAAGGCCAAGCATCGAAACCCTTTTTCTCGCATTGAACGTCCCTCTTCAACATTAGAAGCCATGAATCCCGCTGATTTCCCATGTTTCTGGCAAATCTCGGCAACATGGTCTACTGCCTGCAGATATTTGGGGTGATCAAACTGTCCGGGGATTTCCATCGAATTAGTTAAGTCAAAATGACCGATCCATAATATGTCGATTCCGTCCAAGGCGGCAATTTTATCTGCGTTTTCCAGTCCCTGTACAGTTTCGATTTGTGCTATCAGTAATACTTCTTGATTAATGTTAGACATTTTGTCCAAAATATTACCTTCGCCATAATCATCATGAGCAACACCAAACGCTGCGCCGCGTTTTCCCATCGGTGGATATTTAGCTGAATCTACGATTATTTTTGCTTGGGCTTCAGTCTCTACCATGGGTACCATAAGACCCATCGCTCCCACGTCCAGCGAACGAGAAAAAAAGTGATATTCTGTTGTTGGTACTCGTACTATCGGCACAATATCTGCTGCGCGTGACGTTGCCATTAATGAACGTATAGTTTCGATGCTCCACCCGGTGTGTTCCATATCAAATACTAAGAATTCAGCCCCTGCGCCCGCAGCAATTCTCGCAATTCCTGAGGTGTTAAATTCAAACACCATTGTACCTGTTGATGTACCGCCTTGACTTAAAGTTTGTTTTACTTCATTATTTCTCATATTTTCTCCATTCAATTGGAAAATTCACTTAACTTTTCTTTTAAACGTGGATGGTCCACAACTTCGCGATTGACTATATTTTGTGGGAGACGGCCCATTGAGACATCTACAATACTTTGGCATGCACTCTGCCCGTTTCCTAAGAAACATTCATCTGTCCAACAGATAGCATGTGGTGTAAGAATCACGTTCTCCATATTTAACAGAGGATTGTTGATATCAATCGGCTCCTGTTCAAAAACATCCAACCCTGCTCCCTGTATGCGTTGATTACGTAGTGCATTGATCAACGCTTGTTCTTCTACAATTGGACCGCGTGAAGTGTTAATCAAATATGCAGTTTCTTTCATCAAATCGAGGCGTTCTGCATTGATAAGGTAGTGCGTTTCAGGGGTCAGTGCACAGCAAATACAAACAAAATCTGATTCTCGTAGCAAGTCTTCTATACTTACCAATTCGACTCCTATCGCTTTTGCTTGTTCAATGGTTGCATAGGGATCATAAGCTATATGTTGCATACCAAAGGCCTTTGCCAATGTAAACACTTCACGACCGATATTTCCTAAACCGATGACACCTAGTGTTCGACCGGTAACTCCCGATCCCATGTGGTCTAGCTTCTCTGCCCAGCGACCTTGACGAATGAGTTTGTCTTTGATCGTCAGTTTATAACTAAGGGCTAAAATAAAAGTCATGATTGAAGCTGCAACCGGCCGTCTCACACCATCAGGTGTTATAGTTAATAGAATTCCATTTGTACTGCAAGCTTCAACATTTACATTGTCGTATCCTACACCAAATCTAGCGATAATTGCCAAATCATCGTTTCCATCTAATATAGTAGCATCTACTGTGGATGAAAGCACTAGTAATGCATTATATCCGTGCACCTGATCTGCATGCAACGTTGGCGTGTTTTCCGCTAGAAATTCCCACTCAATTCCTGGCACTTGATCCAGCGTTTCCACACCAATGTCTCCAAAACCGATAGTTCCATCTGGCTTCAGAAAGTCGGCTGTCAGACCTACGCGAAATGTCTGCCCCATTAACTTCTATCTCCTTTATGATACTTATTTGTAGTAATTTATGATAATTCATTAATGATTTTTTTTGCGTTGCAACTTTGGTGGAACATTTATATTATAGTTTAATCTTTAATAATATAGAAACATGTATTTCAGAAATTTATATTATTGCAGAAAACGTATTATATGCCATTGAAAAAAAAAGGAGAAAAAAATTGAAAGAGTTAATTGCTATCGCTCCACGAAAGCCTATTTTACAGGATTATGAAGACAGCCCTCTGGCTGAGGGACAAGTTCGTGTAAAAGTTGAGTTTGGTGCTCCTAAACGAGGGTCGGAACTAACAGGATATCATGCTGTTAGAAGTAGTAGTTTCCCTATGGGACTTGGCAATATGTGTGTGGGGCATATTATTGAAATCGGGGATGGTGTTGAGGGTTTTTCCATTGGTGATCGTGTTGCTAGTCATGGGCATCTGCGTGAAACTCATACATGGCATGTGGATAGGTTGTTGCAGTTAGAGGAACGGATGACGTGGAAGGAAGCTGTTTGTTATGATCCAACTCTTTTCGCCTTAGGAGGGATTAGAGATGGTCAAGTCCGTTTAGGGGATACGGTTGCTGTTTTTGGGCTTGGTGCAATCGGTCAAATCACAGTGCAGATGGCAATGATGGCAGGCGCCTCGTTTGTTGTTGCTATAGATCCAATTGAAAAACGGCGTCAGGCAGTCATCCGTGCTGGGGTTGATATGGCGTTAGATCCAACTTCTGTTGATGTCGCCGCAGAACTTAAGTCGGCAACTAATGGCCAAGGAGTTGATGTTGCAATTGAAACCAGTGCGGCTTATGAAGCATTAGATCAAGCCATCCGAGGGTTGGCTTGGGGGGGTAATGTTGCTGTTGTCGGCTGGATGAAGGAATGCAAAGGTGGCCTTGATCTAGGAGCTGTTGCTCATTTTAATATTCCAAATCTTATCTTCGCGCGATCTTGTAGTGATCCTAACCGTGACCATCCGCGGTGGGATTGGAATCGGATCCAAAATATTTGTTGGCAATGGCTTAGTGAAGGACGTTTTCAGTGTGAGGATATTGTTTCGCCTGTTGTTTCATTTTTGGAATCTCCAAAAGCCTATGAAGAAATGGATTTACATCCGGAAAAGAGTATTAAATTAGGTGTTTCATTTGAATAGATCCTAATGTCCTGATTGTAGAGAGAACTCGAAGTTTTTTGCATAGAAATCTAGAAAACATTTTCTGTGTTGGAATGTAAAATGTTGAGTCATAAACTACAATTGGCGTCATGCTTTTTTAGGATGTAAACATATCCGCTCGTGGGTGTTATAGAGTTGCAAATACCGAATTGGGGAGGTTTGATTTCATGATTATTATCGATGGCCATCTTGATCTTTCTTGGAATGCGTTGCAAGGCAACCGGAACTTGCTTAATTCTGTCTATACTATCCGGACTCAGGAGAATAAGACACTCGGCAAAGGTCGAGCTCAGGGCACTGTTGCTTTCCCTGAGATGCGTAAAGGGAGAATTGGACTTAGTTTTGTGACTTTATTTGCCCGTTCAACAGGTCAATTGGTTCCCTATGTAGATTACGAATCAACAACCCAATCTTATGGGGTTGCTCGTGGTCAGCTATCCTATTATTTTGCTCTTGAAACAGAAGGTCATGTGCGTATTATTACCAACCAAACTGAATTGAACCAGCAAATTGCTGCTTGGGAAGAGTGGGAGTCCGAAGTAGGTTCTACTCATACACCACCTTTGGGATTTGTTATTACTATGGAGGGCGCAGATCCGATTCTGAAACCAAGTCAACTGGAAGAATGGAAAATAAATGGCCTGCGAATCTTAGGCCTAACCCACTATGGTTTAGGAAGATACGCAGGCGGAACTGGAACGGAGGCCGGGTTAACTGATTTAGGACCACCTCTATTAAAGGAAATGGAACGGTTGGGGATACTACTAGATTTAACTCATAGTTCGGATCGGACATTTTGGGAATCGTTGGAACACTATGGAGGATTGATTTTGGCTAGCCATAATAATTGCCGTGCTTTGGTTCCCCATCAGCGGCAATTTGATGATCAGCAACTACAGGCAATTTTTCAGCAGGATGGTGTTATCGGTTTAGCATTCGATGCTTGGATGCTAAGCCCCGGCTGGACTATCGGTGAAAGCCATAATGATTCAGTTACCTTGAACTTGGTTGTTGATCATATTGATTATATATGTCAATTAGCTGGAAACTGTCGTCATGCAGCAATTGGAACTGATTTAGATGGAGGGTACGGTCGGGAGCAATCGCCCTCGGATCTTGATACTATCGCTGATTTGCAAAAGTTAGTTGGGCTGTTGGATAAACGCGGTTATAAACACGATGATATTGTTGGGATTATGCATGGTAACTGGTTGAGGTTGCTAAATCAGGCTTGGGGATAATCAATGATGGTGAGAGTTCATAGGAACTGTGTTACCACAATCATTTAGATGCAACCGCAATAAGTGGAGGATTTGATGGGTGTTTCCGAGCGTAATGTTATGGAGTTGTTTAACCTACAAGGTAAAGTGGCAATGGTAACTGGTGCTTGTGGTTGGTTGGGTTCGGCTATGAGTCGAGCGCTAGCTGAGGCTGGTGCTCGTGTGGTCGTTACTAGCCGTGAGGCCTCCCGGGCAAAACAGTTTGCTGGTTCTTTGCCTAATGGTGGCCATTTTGGTGTTAGTTTTGATCAAAATGATACTAATACTATTCCAGATTTGGTTAATTATGTGGTCAAAGAGATGGGAGAGATTGATATCTTGGTCAATAATGCGTATAGCGGCACAGCCCCTGATATTGAAATGGCAACAGCTGAGGATTTTGATCAGGCTTACCATGTAGGTGTAACGGCTTATTTTCTCTTAGCACGTGATGTGATGTTGCACTTAAAAAGACGTCAGACATCAGGCTCAATCATTAATATTGCTAGCATGTATGGTGTTGTCGCAAGTTATCCAAATGCCTATGATGAATTTCCGGTTAATAGCCCGCCAAATTACCATGCGTTGAAAGGGAGTTTAGTTCATTTGACACGCCATCTTGCTGCCTATTGGGCTAAATATGATATTCGAGTTAATGCAATTTCACCAGGTCCCTTTCCCAAACCACAAGTCCGTCAGGATATTTCAGGTTTCATCCCTCGATTGGAAGAAAAAGTACCGCTGGGTCGTATGGGAGTCCCAGAGGAATTGAAAGGGACTGTGGTATTGTTGGCCAGCGACGCGAGCAGTTATATTACTGGTCAAAACTTGTTAATTGATGGCGGATGGACAATTTGGTAATCTCAGGCGTTATGCCAAAGTTAACGGGTAGAGAAGTTCAGAGTTGCCCTCCTCTACTGATTGCGACAGTATTTTCCATTACTATCTAACTAAAACAAAAATATCAGAAACACTTCTGCTCTAACGCCAATCAAATAGCACTCCCAAGGTCTGACTACGATCATGTAGAAACTGTTCATATACTTCTGGTGCTTGATCTGGCCGATAACGGTGGGTAATTAAATCTTCGACATGAAAGATCTTGCGTTCAATGTATTTGTAAAATAGTTCTATTTGGCGATTTCGGGTCCAGTGGGCATATTCAGGTTGGAGTCTGGTGTTGTGTGTACCGATTACTGTGACTTGACGCGTGAGAATATCCTGTGTCAAACGTTGCTTCGATGGTTCCGGAGAATCACCGAGTAGAACCAAGCGTCCGAAATCACGAGCTAACGGCAAGGCTGTAGGAAACACTTTCCAATGCCCAGTGACGTCATATACTACGTCAGCTAATCGTCCTTGTGTTTGTTCAGATACAAAATCACCTGCGTCTGCAGCTAGACCGTTAAAAGCTGCCGTGGCACCAAATCTAGTCGCAGTTTCCAGGCGCTGGGGAACCGTATCTATAACTAAAATATGGCCTAAACCAATAGTTCTTAGGTATTGTGTCACTAATTGACCAAGAGGTCCGAGACCGATAACCACTGCGGTATCTCCCATGGCATGTTCAGCACGGCGAACCGCAGTCTGGGTAATTGTTGCCAAGGTCGACCAAGATGCTTCCTCGAAACTGACGTTATCGGGCAAACTGATGACATTGGCCGGTTTAGTCAGATGATACTCTTTATGGTTGGCACCTGTGTAGACTCGGTCCCCAACTTTAAGGTTTGAGATATTTGATCCGATTTCTTGGATTTCTCCGACAGCACTATAACCTGGGTAGAAAGGATAATTTACCCAGCTTGACCAGCCTGTATCGGTGTCAAAAACTCCACGATAACAGAAACTTTCTGTCCCAGTGCTAGTTAGACTAACCGATGTGCGCACTAATATATCATCTTGGCTGAGGGTGGAGACCTCTTCATCCAAAACCTCACATTTTTGTTGGCTTGTGAATACGATTGTTGTTGACTTCATCAGTTTCTCTTCCCCTCAATTGTTATAGTTTAACAACTTTCATTCCTTCATAATATTTCTCTGGAATGTTTAGTGTGACTAGGTGTTACATTGTACTTGACCACTACATCATCCCCTTTGATCTTGACAGGATAAGTTGCAACTCGAACCTCGGAATTGACCAAACAACGGCCAGTAGCAATCTCAAACGGCCATTGGTGCCAAGGACAACGTATGATTTCACCTAGGCCTTCTAGAGAAATAAAGGAACCATCGTTCGAAGGAGGAGAATCAGTAGTAACTCGTCCACTCAGTTCCCCTGTACACAGTGGCCCGTGTTTATGTGGGCAGATATTTCGCACCGCATAAAAAATACCTCCGACATTAAAAACGCCAATGCCCGCTCGCCCACGGAATGGTACGACGATTTTACGTTCTCCAGGCGGTATTTCTTGAACCTTACCTATTATTAAGCTCTTTAGTTGGGTCATTTTAATCACCTGTCAATCGTAACATGTCTAGGGCATTACCAGCGAAAATGCGGTGATGTAGTTCCTCAGGCAATTTTGGAAATACCGTCACTGGATCATTCCAATCGAAATGGGGGAAATCGGAGCAGTAAATCAGTGTTTCATCAGCGTGAAGCATGTCTAGCATATGATGCATCTGTTCAGGCCTCTCGGGCTCATGCATTGGCTGAGAACCAACACGAATATGATCTCGGAAGTATTCACTGGGCAACCGTTTGAGCCAAGGTGTTTGGTCGCGAAGCGCCTTCCAATCGGTATCCAAATGCCACATCACCGACACTGCCCAGAGTTGTTGGGCTTCTATTAAGGCAAACTTCAGGTCAGGAAATTTCTCGAATACTCCTTCACAGATCAGTGAAGTTGCATGAGCACTCGCGGCATAGGGGCGACTCATACGAGATTCTATGTAATAGGTAGGGTAGCCAACGGGAGTTGGCACATTACGGGTGGCACCATCACCACCACCAACATGTGAAATCACAGGTAATTGGTGTTGTTCACAAACTTCCCAAATGGGATGATAAAAACGATTTCCGAAGGGCATACTAGTGCCCATCGGCACCATTATAGCAGCGGTGTCTTTCCGGTCAGCTAACCGATTGATCTCGGTTACTGCTTGAGCGGGATCAGAAGGTGAAATGAGGATGGCATTTACTACACGCATATCTTTATCTAGCCAATTATCTATGGTCCAATCGTTGAACGCTCGACATAGAGCGGCGGCCCAATCTGGATCAGGTAATCCTGAATATCCGTAAAAAGGTGGTGGACCTGTTAGTAAAGCGATATCGATATTCCAACGATCGAGATGTTCTTTTTGGAGAAAGTCAAGAGTGAAATTAAAATCACGTGGATCACCACCGGAATCTTTTTTGACTGTTGGGTCAAATTTCTCCAGCCTCCCTTTTAGATCAGTACGAACGGTTCGAATCGGAATATTAGGAAATTGTCCTAAATGCAAACCCTGATCTAAAAAATGTTCTTGATAAAATGTTGACAAGTAAGGCAATAGTTGTTCAGGATGACGGAAATTGTGGTGGACGTCGCAGTCGACAATATTAATACCATCTTTGGTTTTAGCAGTCCAACCGGGTGCAGTAATGGGAGTAGCACCAATTTGACTCATTTTTAGACCTCATGTCTATGTTTTTTGTATGTTCCAAATCGTTCCTTGGTAAGTACATTTGCCTACTCTACTCGAACTATTATGTCTCATGAAATCCGGGATTTTTTAATGTCTTCTATTTGTTCTAGAAAAAAGTAGATTTAATTTATCAGCATAACATACAGATACACTTGTACCCAAGTCTTAACTTGAGATAACACAACGAATTGATACATTCCCTATCTCAAAAGCAGAAAGGGAGTATTACTTAATATTTTAATGTCATTGATGGTTTTTAATGTCTTCCATCCAAATATAGGAGGGACAACCACTTGTGTTATAGCTGATCGTTGGATTAACATGGTTGAAGCGACTTCCTCCACTAAATGTTTTTATAGAGAAATCCAGCGGTGGGTCAACGTATATCACTTATGGTAATCGTTTGCATAGTTTAAATACAAAACTAGGCCACCCAAACTGTATTTAGGCTAGTAAACGGCCTCGTATTACGCTCATACCTCGCTTTGCCACTGGCCGTCACCAAGATTCGTTTGCCCCTAACCCCAATAGAAATCAAACATTCAAACAAACAGGTTCATTAACAATCAATGAGTCTGTGGACTTGAGTATACAATAAGAATTGGCTGCACGTGTGCATCAACTTGAGATAAAGTCATCACCGATTGCGACACCCGTTATGCTTTATATTGATCATGTGAGTGAAACACTTTACGCTGTAGGTGAGGTGATCCTAGGGCTGGACGTCATATTGTGGGTTTAGACGACACATGACCCTGCCAATCTGATTTTCTATTGTCGTGTCATTTTGAATTGGCATTTTTAAGGATTTGGATGATGTGAGTGTGACCTTTTGTCTTTGCCAATCCGAGGGCAGTATCACCATTCTGATTCTTTTTATCGACATTAGCATCGTTTGCAAGAAGCAACATAACGATATCTTTTTTTCCGTTCCATGCTGCGTACATCAACGGGGTCTCATCTTGGTTATTTTGCACATTTACGTTAGCACCATTTTCAATTAAGAGTTCCGTTATGCCTGCGTGACCTATTGTATGAGCCGCAAATATTAAGGCAGTGTTCCCTTCCATATTTTTGATATTCGGATCAATTCCATTCTCAAGTAAAAGCCTAACTATGTGTATATGACCCTTTATTGTGGCTGCCATTAAAGCTGTACTTCCTCTTACATTTCTAATATTTATTTCAGCATCATCTTCTATTAATGTTCGTACTATGTCTAAGTGACCTTCATGACTAGCTAGTAAGAGGGCTGTTGTACCTATGTGTGTTTGCTGATTAATATTAGCTCCATATTTCATTAACAATTTGACCAATTTTACCTGTCCTAATTCAGCAGCTATCATTAAAACTGTGTTTCCTTCTTGGTCAGTATTGTTTGGATTGGTAACCTCGTTAAGTGCAAGCCGGAGGCCTCGTATGTCATTTGTTTGTACAGTTCTGAATAATTCTCGAACGTTTTCTTCTTTGAGAACAATTTTCTGATTGGCTGGGATATTTTCCGAAAATTGCACAATTCCACTAGGCCAACGAACCTCAAGTAGATTAATCATTGTGCTGCCGCCTAGTCCAAAGGATAGGTATGGATCATTACTGCAAAGATAGCTTGAACCTGCGCGTACTTCCTGTACTTGTGATTTTTGGTTTGTGGTCACAAGCACTTTTGTCCCAATACCATCTCGGTTACTAATTGTACCGATGGTCTGTACTTGCACCCAATTCTGGCGATTTCCTCCTTCGTTTTTTAATAATTTTGCTTTACCATGTGATTGTGTAACAACAATATCAAGATCACCGTCAGCATCATAGTCACCAAAGATCGCTCCACGACTTATACTTTTCTGTCGGAAATATCCGCCTGAGATGGACGAAGTTTCACTAAATGTGCCATCTTGATTGTTTTGAAATAACTGATTGGGTTGAGCATATGTAACTATATCCGAGGTTTCTTCGACAGTATCAATTACATGGCCATTCGCAATGAATATATCAAGATATCCATCATTGTTATAATCAAAGAAACCTGTTCCGAATCCCACATAGAGATAGCTCTCTGTGCCTAGATTCGCTTCATAAATCACATCAGTAAAAGTACCATCTCCATTGTTTCGATAAAGGGCATTGGTTTCATAAGACAAGTTGGTAACAAAAATATCCAGAAGACCGTCACTATTGTAATCTGCTGCATCTACCCCCATGCTTGCTTGTGCTACTCCATCGAAACTATAGGCACAGCCTGAGATTAGTGCGATTTCTGAAAATGTGCCATCATCATTGTTGTAAAAAAAATAGTTTGGTGTATCGTCGTTGGCTACATAGATATCCGAAGCCCCATCGTTATTGAAATCTGCAGCAACAACACCTAATCCTTTGCCATGAAATAGCCCGCCTATGTCATTGATGCCTACTTCCTTAGTGACATCCGTGAACTTGCCATCTCCATTGTTTCGGTAAAGTCGGTCTGGAGCACCCTCGAATAGTGATGGATGACAATAAGTACGGATTTTATTGGCACCACAAGGTTCATATAAAGCATCCAATGAATAGTATATGTAGTTGACAACATATAAATCGAGATATCCATCGCGGTCGTAATCCAAAAAAGTAGCGCTGGTACTCCATAACATATCATCTACATTGGCCTCTTTTGCAATGTTACTAAAGGTGCCGTTACCATTATTACGGTACAAGGTATTAGCGCCAAAATTGGTTACGTAAACATCTACATATCCATCATTATCATAGTCACCACAGGTGACACCTTGTCCATATTTACCTTGATTACTCATACCTGCCGAAACAGTGATATCAGTGAATGTTCCGTCGTTGTTGTTTTCAAAGAGCACACTAGTATGGGCTTTTTTTACTGGTGAATTTGGCCAATCGTTACCGTTAACTAGATAAAGATCAAGATCACCATCATTATCGTAATCAAAAAATGCACCCCCCGATCCAATTGTTTCAGGTAAATGGTACTGTCCTTGAGCTCCATTGTAGTGGTTAAAATGAATTTGCGACTCTTCTGTGACGTCGATGAACTGAATTGGATGGAGCTCCGCAATACTTTTTGACACCATTAACAAGAATATAAGCAGACCTGAAAACCTGAGAGCGTCACTATTTCGCACGTAAAATTTTATATTCAAGATTTTCTTCTTGATTAGTTCAACAAGTAGTACTTGTTTTTTTCCTCGATGTGAATTTTGAGCCCAAGGGCATGGAAATCCTCTGTTACGGCTATGCCTATCATTTAACTAAAGGTGTAGGTTCAGTTTCGGAAGAATTTAATAGATGATGATTCAACTTTAGTTTCTGATTCTACATTAGTTTGAATACGTTAGACCTGTGAGTTTAATGTAAAAACTTAGGAAGTCCAAATACAACGGTCGTTTATATAAAAATAGCCTTCCAATAATCGATTTCTGATTACCGGAAGGCTATACTAGTTATTCACAATCAGGGTTTGCCCTTGATGTTGGACCAAGTTGTGGTCAACAAGTCTTTAGGGGAAACAGCAACAACACCAAATATCTTTGGTAAACCTTTGTTCATAACAGTGTTTATATCTGCTTTAGACAAAGCTACGTTGAAAACACCAACGTCATCTATTAATCCTAAAGAGATTCGTTGGTTGCTTTCTGTGCCACCGATAGTGAGTGTTACCCCCTTGATATCAAAGGTGCCTTTGGCATCTTTGTTAATGTCCACTACTCCATCAATATAAAGAATCTTTTTTTTCCCATCGTAAGCGAAAGCCAAATGGTGCCATTTATTGTCATTAACTGTCTTAGGGCTAAAACTCCATTGTGGAGCTAGTTTGTTACTTCCGATTTCTATTTTTCCTTGATTGGCATTTCGACCAGCACCAAATACATTCATTATGTTTCGCCAACCAGGGGTCCAACCAACAACAAACTGGTCATCATCACAACATTGGTTACGGCGCTTACCTGGTTTATTCAATTTCACCCAGGCAACACCAGTATATTGCTTAGCAGAACTCTCTAAACTAGGCGAAGGTTTTACTAACACATAATCATCTTTACCATCAAGACTTAAAGCATTGCCAAATTTTCCATTAGAAGCGATCTTTGCACCTTTTTGGAATTGGCCATGATTTTTATTTCCGCTAGAATCATTAGCATCTCCCTCAAAAAGCCAAATACCGACGGCAGTCTTTTTAATTTTATCTTCATCAGCAAAACTGTAGTTGACAATCACTAATCCTACAAGAAATATGTATATGCAGGCTACACTAATACTGTGTTTCACAATAATCTCCCTTTAAAGTAATCAAATGCTCTTTAACGAAATTAAAGGCATTTGTGAAATTATATGACATATTATATTATGTCGTAATATTAAAATCACTGTATATTCACCCTGAAACGCATGTTGCATATAAGATTCATAATTTAATTTTTTCAAGTAATTAAGGAACTTTCCCTAAGCTTTTTAGCTTAGGTTGAATGTTTTAAAGTTGCTTAACTCTGAAAAACGAAAGTTTTTTGTGCAAATCACGATAAACTATTTGATTAAAATTACAAGTAGCAGATAATTTTCAGGCAACAAATGAAGCGACATTTACACACTTCTCTGAAATCTTGCTTCAGCTGGCATAGAAAAACTTATGCAGCTTGTTTACAAGCTAAATGGCTAGGTATATTTCCTGTTTCATCCCCCCTAGTTGGGAGTTGAATTTTTATCCGAATGTTATATAATGGATCGATATTTTGATTGCATTTTAAAGTTGAGGGCGCCAAATGGCAATGGTGAATATGGCTCAGATTGAGCCACTTGAGGACATGACAAATCTACTGGATCAACCAGGAGAACTGAGACGAAGAGGGAGGGAGGATGGGTGTTTGTTTTTCTCTGGGTTATTAGCCTCCCAAAAAGTCAATAGTGTTAGAACACAGATTCTTGCTGTTTGTAATAAACATGGATGGATTATGGAAGGATCAGATTACACCAAAGGAGTAGCAAATACAGAAGTTTTAGTGTTAGAAGAAGCAGATCCAAAATGGCAAGCTTTCTATAATGATTTGCAGAAGGTTCGTGATTTTCATAATCTAGCCTTAGATGAGGACTTAATTCATGTATTTGAGGCTTTATTTGGTGAATCAGTTCTGCCTCATAGCCGTAACATCTGTCGTGTCGTTTTTCCTAATTCTGCCTCACACTCGACACCTCCTCATCAAGACAACTTTTATATCGGTGGGTCAGAGGAAACATGGACGGCATGGATTCCATGTGGTGACTGTCCAGTAACATTAGGAGGTCTTTCCGTTGCCAAAGGTTCACATAAACAAGGTAACCTACAAGTAAAAGAAGCTGTTGGTCCCGGAGGGCGTCAGGTAGATGTAGAAGAGCAACAAGTTTGGGTAGGCGGAGATTATGCTTGTGGCGATGTAATTATCCTACATAGCTTGGCAATTCATCAGGGAAGGGATAATATGAGTCAGGATCGGTTGCGAGTCTCATGTGACTTCCGCTATCAGCCGATGAGTCATCCTATTCGATCTGATTCTCTGATACCACATATGAGGTGGCTAACATGGGAAGAGATTTATCGGAATTGGGATCCTGAAGATCCTATAAAATACTACTGGAGAAATTGGGATTTACAGATTACATAGCAATAAAATTATCATTGACAGTAATTAGGAATTCTAACATGTTTGACTCTGTTACCTTCTGAAGTTATGTAAGCTCCTGTTTACTCTAAATCGATAGTTTTTCTTTTTTTCGCTTTTTCCTCCGGCGATCGTGATTCAGGTCCTTTTTCCGGATTCTCAATGAAGTAGGTGTAACCTCAAGCAACTCATCAAAACTGAGATATTCAATTGCATCATCCAATGAAAAGATACGTGGTGTAGATAGCGATACTGCGACGGCCTTTGGAGTTGCTCGGTGACCGGTCGAGTTTTTGGCTTTACAAACGTTGATGACAAGATCTTCGTGCCGAGCATTTTGCCCTACTACCTGTCCCGAGTAAACTTCGTCACCAGGTTGAACAAAGAAAGTACTTTGTTGTTGTAAATGTTCCAGAGCGTAGGCTTTAACTGGCCCTGTTTCCAGTGCAACAAGGGAACCGAACTCGCGGTCGCCTATTTCACCTGCTAACGGTTGGTAATCGTGGAATAAAGAATGAAACACACCAGTACCTCTAGTAATGGTAAGAAATGGTTGACGAAAACCTAACATCCCCCGTGTAGGAACATAATATTCGGCAAATACCATGTTATCTTCACTGTAACGCAGATCCATAAAACGTCCTTGTCGGTCACTGACTAATTCGCTGACCACACCCAAATACTCGCGAGAAACTTCGATCAAAACGTGTTCGATAGGTTCACGAAGTCCTTGAGGAGTTTTTTGGTAGATTACTTCCGGTTTGCTAACGGAGAATTCGTAGAGTTCTCTTCGCATGGTTTCAATCAATATAGCAAGATGTAGCTCTCCGCGCCCAGCTACAGTAAATTCGTTGGTGTTTTTTGTTTCTTCCACTCTTAAGGAGACATTGCTTTCCAATTCACGTTGCAAACGCTCCAAAACTTGGCGACTAGTCAAAAATTTCCCCTCTCTACCTGAGAATGGACTGTCGTTAACACCAAATGTCATACGGACAGTTGGTTTCGCAACTTGAATTGGGGGCAATGGATGCGGGTCAATAGGATCTGCTAGTGTATCTCCAATACCAACTGTCTCAATGCCTGAGACAGCCACGATGTTTCCTGCTTTAACTTCGGTTTGTGCTTCACGTTTCAAATTACGAAAAACAAAAACTTGACCTATGTTTGCTAACTTGCTCTCTCCATTAGCTTTCAACAGTAGAATTTGTTGACCTTTTGATAATTTGCCACTATTCAGGCGACCAATAGCAATTTTACCTACGAAGTCACTATACTCGAGAGTTGTTACCAGGAGTTGACTAACCCCATTTGGGTCTACTTCCGGTGCAGGTAAATAATTAACAATTAGGTCAAACAATGGACGTAGGTCCTTTTCCAAATCACCTGATTCTAAACCTGCCTTGCCCTCAAGAGCTATGGCATAAACAACTGGAAAGTCAGCTTGGTCATCGTCAGCTCCCAAGTCTACAAATAGATCAAAAGTTGCATCAACCACATCCTTGGGCCGAGAAGCAGGACGATCAACTTTATTGACAACAACAATAACTTTCAAGCCGCGTTGTAAGGCTTGTCGTAACACAAATCGGGTTTGGGGCATCGGACCTTCTACTGCGTCAACCAATAAAACAACACCGTCTACCATATTGACTATTCGCTCTACTTCACCACCAAAATCAGCATGGCCGGGAGTATCAACGATATTGATAGTAGTGTTCTGATAGACGACTCCTGTATTCTTGGCCAGAATGGTGATACCGCGCTCGCGTTCTAAATCGTTGGAATCCAGAACACATTTTTCAACCTCTTGGTTATTGTGAAACACATTCGTTTGGTGCAACATGGCATCAACCAGTGTGGTTTTGCCGTGGTCTACATGGGCAATAATAGCAATATTGCGAATGTTCGCCGCAGTTCCTATGTTATTGTGGCTTGGTTCTTCAATAAGGGCTTGCATTTGCAATAATTACTCCTTTGTTTGGTGCTGGTTTTTTTAAGCTAGGTATATTTTAGGGAATTTAAAGACCTGCAGGAATCATAATTCATTCAATAGGCTTTTTTCAGCCTGGAGATTGACAGAAAAACCAATATTATAGAAGACAACTATGACTTCTAGCAACTTAAGTTAAATAAATTATGGAGGCTGTTCAGCTAGTCTTAGTACTAAATCATTGCTAAGACTAAATTGCCTGATTTTGAGGTATTTATTTGATAATGTGCCTAAACCCATCTGAATGAGCATATTAAGGATGAACTCCAATATTAACTAACCGCAACTAACTAGCTGAATTCTTAGCTAATCAACATGTTTAATAACATGATATTAGGGTGAATATTGTGTTGACATGCTACCGTTTTTGTATAAACTTAGAACTTAGTAGCAGTCGGTCACTTGTGCAGATTGGATAGTCTTTTTTACCTTCGCTAAACTTGATATGTGACGGCTCAACATTGCTTTAAGTTGCTGGAGATTGAAAATGAAAATCAATTTACATTCACGCTTGGTAGTAATGACCATATGTTGCTGTTTCATGTTTATTATTGGTTGTGGAACTGATGATAATAAGCAACCTTCGATTACTAAACCTAAATTAGAAAAAACAACAGAAGAGATCGCTCAAGTAGAAGTAGATTTCGCTGCCGAAGCTGAAAAAATCAGTCAAACACTTTCAGCTCACGCTACCGCTCATGCATCCAGAGATATAGATGAAGCGATGAAATACTGGCTAAGGCTAGAAAAACCTGATGTCTTTATGGGACGGCATGGTTGGGGGGCTTTGATGATGTCAGAAAAATGGAGTGGAGTGAAAGAATCTTTTGAAGAAACACTAAAAGAAATAGGCCGAAATCCTATTCCGGGATTAGCGGAGAAAATTGGGATAGACTCTAGGGCTAAGAATGCTACAGTTCGTGGGGAAATGGTGCAAGCGTGGGGTGGAGCGGCAAACTATTTAGCAACATTACGTAAGGATAAAAGTGGGGAGTGGAAAATTAGAGCGATTGATTTCTACCAAGGCAAAGAGGACCACAAACTCATTAAGGAAATCAAAACACCTGCCTAATAAGCAACTTACTTTTGGGTATTTGTCCGCTAATGATTAAAAGGATTGTAACACTTAGTCTTCTATCTGAAACATATAAATTGGCTTATGCCTACTATTTCTAACTAGTTGTTGGTGTTAGTACTATAAAGTGATTTGGTTTCTGATAAGTCTGCAACTTTGTTTGTATATCAAACCTCGTATATCGAATTGCTTCCGATATGGGGCAACACATCTGATTAAACGGGTGGATTCAGTCTCAACAAACGGACTACACTACTTCTAAAATAGGTGCCTTTCGATTTATTATTAGATTTTAAGGTCAAGGATTTAAAAACTATGGAAGTTTCTTTGGAAGAAATCAAAAAAAACAAATTGGATGCAGAAACTTTGAATATTGCTGTACGTATATTGAATGAGGCAGGTTATGTTGTACTTGAAAAAGTTCTCCCCCTCAAATTAATGAAAAATATTCGTTCTGTACTCGAAAAACGGCACGAGAAAAACGGTGAAGAAATTACCCTAATGTCTATGCCGTTCCTAGACCCGAGAATTATTGACAATCCATTAGCCATGCAGATAATCAAAGAAGTCATGGGTGACAAGTTTTTTTCTTACTTACCGTATGGCTTCAATACAACAACCCGAGACGCACGATATGGGACAGTTAATGGTGAAGAATCTGATACACAATGGATTCATCGTGATTCTAGTCAGCTCTTTCCAGGATTCCCAATCGCGCTTCCTGTCTCGAAGATTGTGGTTAATATCCCACTCGTAGATTTTACTGTAGAGAACGGGTGTACTGAGTTATGGCCTGGGTCCCATCTCATTGTTGATCCTCCAGTTGATATTAATGATCCCTATCATGCTTATAATGTTTGTAGTGAAGAAAGAGCTGCGGCGTTACCATCTGTTCGTCTGATTATGCCAGCAGGTTCAGTCGTTGTAAGAGATATGCGTTGTTGGCATCGGGCAATGCCCAACCATACTGACGAAATCCGTACCATGATAGCCATCGTCTATCTTCGCCGATTTTACAATGCTATGGGGGATCATGGCGTTTTCAGGTCGGGTATTCCAGAGGGAATGTGGGTACAAATGTCAGAACGGGCTCAAAATGTCTACCGATTTCATTCGGTTATTGAACAGTGAAGATTAAACTGACTTTATACATGTTTGTAATTAACAATTTACTTTAATTAATGAGTTGCCCTCGGGCTGAGGCCAATCGTATCAAAATATGGCAGTTTACGGAATACGCAAATTATTACGGTTGCATATGAATTAGCGGAAAGTAAGAAAGTGGTGCCGGTGTGACATATTGTTACGTCTAAACAAGTGTTATGTGTCTTTATCTTAAGTGTGTAACATTTTGTAGCAAGTCCCTTGACAAATCGAACTGTTTGAGATAGAATCCATCACCTAAACCATCTGCTGAATCTTACGCAAATTTGGGCGGATGGTCAGATGAAGTTCC
>PAQF01000086.1 GCA_002709695.1 Candidatus Poribacteria bacterium | reverse complement strand
TCATAGGATGGGATTTACAGCTTCTCTGAGGGGGGAAGTTTTAAGTTAGTTAAGGTAAAGAGGCTTGTGAGTCAAACAGGCCTCTTATTTTATTTCAGCTGAAAGAGTATCAGCTGTAGTTTTTCCTCAAGTTTCATTATTACTGCCCCTTCAAGATTACCAGTCCCACTCACAAAGTTACTGATCAAGAAGCAATTGAACCATGTGTTGAACTTGTTGCTTACCCAACTGCTGAACCAGTTTAGGGATATTAACACGATGCAGAATCTCGTTCAAATCCAGAGGCTTTCCAGTGTGCATAAGAGGTTGAATGCTGTTACGTAGATAGCTATTGAGCTGCTGTTTAGCCTGCTGATAGATGGAAGAGCCATCAGCGATAGCGGGATTATCAGTGACCTGGGCCATAGCCATGTTTAAATACTCTAACCCTTGATGATGCTTAAGGTACCAGTTAGGGGTATCAGGAGTATCAGCATGCAGCAGAATACAAGCCTTGAGTACCTCGATGGCTTTTTGCCTATCAAGGTTGTAGTCACTGACGAGGGCAGCCACGCACCCTTTAAAATTCTGCAGCCTGTATTGATGATGACTACCGTAACAACGAGCCTTCTTGTGAAGATACCAATATTCAGTCAATTCCCTGACATCATCGTCATAAGAGTCATTGTGTTGAGTTACAAAAGAACCTGAAACCCCCTTATCAAATTCCAGTTGCTGTTGGATTTGAGGTTTATCTGCTAAAGAAGAAGTAATATAAATATCTTTTAATATGTTAGATGATTTTTCCAATTGAAATTCGCGGATCAGTTGCGCTCCAGTGGCGTTATCCTTGTGACTAATAAGACGAGCACTATAGGAGTCAATGTTTTCAGATCTCCATTTTCCCAACCACAATTTTGGATGTTTAGGAATGATATTTTCAGGACCAATGTCAAATCTCCCACCGCGGGGGTCAATTTTAGGTTTATCAGCATGGTACATCCAACCATCATACTCAGGATCAAGATAAATGATGTTCTTGTTTTTCCATGAATATTCCAAAATACGCCCTCCACAGTCAGGACCAAGTACCATTCGTGTATTTTTATTTTCCAGTTTAATGCAGTTTGAGTAACCAGCGTAATCAATAAATTTTGTACAAGATGAAAACAATAATTTGAGTTTATCTGATAAGTTGACGGAGCCAACCTACTCAGATAAACTTTACAGAAGATTATATCCAACCAATTCTAATGATGCCAAATCCGGTTTTTACTAGCATTTGGCCAAGCTACTATACATAAAACCGTATTGTACATGTGATAAAAATTAATAATATTATGGAATAGAGTTTCTATTGCCACGTCAGTTCTTATATTCCTATCATATGTGCTGTCCAACAAAATTAATAATCACATCGAGTGTTGATAAACAATGGCAAACTTAGTTATCTTCACAAAATTTTCAATACTCACGAGAACAAATGGATAACCAACCTAAAATACCAAACGCTGTTACCTTTAGGTCTATCTTGATTGGAATACTGTTGATTCCACCGAACAGTTACTGGATTATGCAAGTGGAAGGCGTTTGGAATACTGGACACTCCACATGTCTTTCCTTAATGTGGCATGTAGTCATAAACCTATTGGTTCTAATTCTGATCAATGTCTTTTTAATCAAACGCTTTTTCCCAGAATGGGTATTTACACAAAGTGAGTTCATCACCATCTATGCGATGATGACCTTAGCAGGGGGAATCGCAGGACGTGATTCGTTTCAGATCCTAATCCCGGTGATGGGATGGCCGTTTTCCTTTGCTACTCCTGAGAACGAATGGAAAGCCCTATTTCATCATCATTTACCAAGTTGGCTAACCATCCAAGATCAGGAAACTCTCAAAGAATTCTATAAAGGAGAATCATCACTCTACATCCAAAAGCACTTTACTTTTTTCCTTAAACCAGTTCTCTGGTGGTCAGCTTTCGTCACCGTCTTGGGATTTGGGATGATCTGCCTCAATATACTAATTCGCAAACAGTGGACGCAGAATGAAAAACTAAGTTATCCGATCATTCAACTTCCATTCACAATAACATTAAATGGAGGAGAATTAAAATTTTTTAAAAGTCGCTTATTGTGGATTGGAATTGCAATAGGAGGGGGACTTGATCTGGTTAATGGAATACACCATTTCATTCCAGCTTTTCCATACTTTCCCGTTACGTATCGTGACTATAATCTAGGAAATTTATTTACCTCTCCACCTTGGAATGCAGTCGGCCATCTTCCGTTCCCACTATACCCTTTTGTCATTGGACTTGGTTTTTTTTTGCCGCTTGATTTGGCTTTCTCCACTTGGTTCTTTTATCTTTTTCGAAAAGGGCAACAGATACTGGCTGCAACTATCGGTCTAAAATCAATGCCTAGATTCCCTTACTTGAACCAGCAATCGACGGGAGCTTGGATTGGATTGTTTTTCGTCAGTATATGGCTCGGCAGATCACATTTCAAAGAAGTATCAAGCAAAATTGTATTTAACAATCGAGAAAAAAATAACAGTATTGAACTCATGCAGTATCGTCTCGCTTTCAGCGGATTTCTTTTTGCTTTTGGATTCATTGCAATTTTCTGTTACCAAGCTGGGATGTCATTTTGGATTACACTACCATTTTTCCTCATCTTCTTCGTTCTATCTATAGCTATTACACGTGTCCGAGCAGAACTTGGCCCACCGACCCATGAAATAGTTGGTATGAATCCAAGCAATATGTTGGTTGATATCATTGGCACTAGAAACATTGGAAACAACAATCTTTCGATCTTTCCATTATTTTGGTTCTTCGCCGGACGCGGTTATCGAGGGCACTTGATGCCACACCAACTCGAAAGTTTCAAAATGGCAGAACAGGCAAAAATGAACACGAATTTTTTACCCTTGGCGATGATAATCGCTATGATCGTCGGCAGCCTATCAGGTTTTTGGGCATTAATTCACCTGTCATTCCGAGATGGTCTTGACGTCATTCCAATTGGCCATGATTCCGGTGTTTTTCGCCTACTGGCAACACGAATCAAGCATCCCGTAGGAGGAGATTTCTGGGCAACTTTTTTTATGGGCACCGGTTTTGTTGCTACACTATGGCTCACATTACTTCGTGTGAAATTTCTGTGGTGGCCTTTACACCCAGCAGGGTACGCGTTATCGACTAACAATGGTATAGATTATATCTGGTCATGTATTTTAATTAGCTCAATAATTAAATGGGTAGTGTTAAATTACGGCGGGATAAAAGCATACCGACAAGCAATACCCTTTTTTATTGGAATCATTCTTGGAGAATACATAATTGGAGGGATGTGGAGCCTGTTAAGCGTAATCATTCAAAAACCAACGTACGATTTCTATTTTGCTTAAGAAAAAAAATTAGAGTTACTGGACTGCTACTCATGTAATACTAGCCTAACCAATATTTATCTTTGCCAACTTGCGATGAAATAAAAATCTATCAATCACAGACCTATGAAAATACCTTTGCAGATCGAGATATGGTAAAATCGATCTGCGTTTTTGCCCCATCTGTTGAGTTGCATTGGCCAACTGAATTTTTTTACACTATTTCTAGCTTTAAATAAGAATTTGATAGATTTTTGTTGGTCATTTGTCGCAACCACAATTTTAAAAATAGCTGTTCGAGCTTTCGTTAGGTCAGGAAACAGCTCACATGAAAGTCTAAATATACTTGATTATACTTAGGAGAACTGTCTATGAGTAACCCATCCATCCGTTACGGCGTTGCCGGTCTTGGTAGATCTGGCTGGAACATTCATATAGCTAATATTCGTCCGCGCTGCGATGCAGAGCTTGTTGCTGTGGTGGATCCATTGCAGGAACGGCGCCAAGAAGCCGAGGCAGAGTTCGGTTGTGAAACCTACGAAGAGCTTAGCCATATGCTAGACCAAGAAGATATTGACGTTATTGTGGTTGCTACACCTTCCGTCTTTCATGCTGCTGATACTATCTCAGCGCTGCAAGCCAGTAAACACGTTATCTGTGAGAAACCAATGGCGTTGGATGTTGATGAAGCTGATAAAATGATTGCCCAAGCCAAAGAATCCAAAAAACACCTTTTCATCCATCAGAATCGACGGTTCGATCGCCAATTTACTCATTTGAAGGAAGTAGTGGAATCTGGACAGATTGGCCAACTCTATCATATTCGGAACTATAGCAATAGCTTTGTGAGGAGAGATGACTGGCAAACACTATCCAAGAATGGTGGAGGTGTATTGAATAATACCTGCCCGCACAATTTAGACGCAATTCTCCAATTATTAGGAGCACCAGTAACCAACGTTATGGGAGATCTACAACAGATCTCTTCAGCTGGTGATGTCGAGGATCACGTCAAAGCTTTTTTACGTGCCTCAAACGGTTGTACAGCCGATATGGAAATCACATCGGCTCAAAATATTGCGACTGACATCCCAACTTGGATCCTCTGTGGAAACCAAGGAACCTTAACAAGTGATAGCCGAAGATCTATTGTCCGGTGGTTCGAACCAGAGGAAGCTGGGGAAATAGAAGTAGTAGAAGGTGCAGCTCGAAACCGCGCCTATGCTTGGCAAACTAAACCAATCAACTGGAAAGAAGAAACAGTAGAAGCCAAAGGCCCAAATATTGGTAATTTCTATGATAACGTAACCAAGGTGCTGTTGCATAATCACGAGATGGTTGTCACACCAGAGTCAGTGAGAGAAGTCATCCGCGTAATTGCTGAAATACGAAAAGGAACACCATTCGAAGGTAAAACGAAAAAAGCCTGAATTCGGATCAACCTCAATTTATTTCAACAGCAACACCTTGTGTTGCAGACTTATAGATTGCATCTGTAATTTCCTGAAGTACCAAAGATTGTTCGAGACTAGTTAAAGGTTGTCGTTGCTCGCGGATTGCAGCGACAAAATCAACTAGCGGGTCTACTATATGAGTAAGAATAGAAGTGTCCGTTGAATCCCACAAAGGCTTCGAAACCACCCCCTGTTCTGTCGTTATGTCGTCATGAATGATTGATTGAGGATTAGAATCAGTCATTCTCAATTTAAGAGATCCTTTTGAGCCAATGATCTGCCAGTCAGATTCAGACTGAGCCGTCATGAATTCACCACGTTCCATGCTAAGGATAACCCCTCCTTGGCAACGAACAGTCGCCAAATAGTAGGTTTCTGCATCTGATTTCGGTGCGATATGAGATGCAAAGGATGGCGGAACCGTCCAAGTCTGAGCAAAGACGGTTTCTGGTTTAAGCATCCAACCAGTTATACCCAGAAGGTAATCTAAATCATAACACCCCCAATTGACCAAAATCCCACCACCATTTAGGGCTTTTACAAGTCGCCATTCTGGGCGTGGTGTTGTTGGTTGTTCGCCTGCTGCCACAATTGCACGGCAGCGTACAACACGTAAATCTCCCAAACCACCTTTTCGGATGAATTCCGTGGCAACTTGTGCACTTTTGTAGAAACGGTTACGTGAAGAACAACACCCAGCTACTAGTTTTCCACGGGCGGTAATCATTTCTCTGACCTGATTGGCATTTATAGCTACAGGCTTTTCTATTAGAACATGCTTGCCTTTGGAAAAAGCTTCTAATGCCACCTGGGTCCGATATTGTGTTGGAAAAGCTAAAACTACTGCTTCGATTTCTTCATCATCCAGTAGTTCACTACTATCACTATAGACCTTTTTGGGCTGGAACTGCTCAGCCACTCGACGTCGGTTTCCTTCAATTAGATCAGCAGCTGCCACCAAGTCTATAAAAGGAGAATTTACTGCTGTTCGCAGATGGCTTGATCCAATAACACCACATCCGATAACTCCCAGTTTGACAGGTTCCATTTCAGAACTCCTCATTGTTTCCATAATAATGGCTAAAACTTATGATTCACTTCGGTTCATTCTTCAATCTCTAACCGTACCCTATTCCCAGAAAATTTCGATTCCCAATTCCTCAGCGATACTAGCTAGTCCTTTTAGATGATCAACGTGAAGTGGGATGCCATTAGCAAGCCACGCTTCACGTTTACGCCATTCAAGTTCTCCTGGAAGATAGACCTGATCTATCCCTTCCGTTGTTTTCGAAGCCTGGATAGTCCTGATTCCCCGATCGATTTCAGCTACATATTCCTCAAAATTGGTGAAGCTAGAGACATTGATAACCCAAAAAAAATGTTCAGAAGGCTCACCATGATTTTTATGGCAGGCCATTAACCCCCCAACCAAAGGTCCAGCGAGAATTCCCATGGTCAACGCTAGCCCATACCCTCTTGGCCCAGCCGCTGGCATCAGTATCGGACCTTGGGAAGGATCTACAGTTGGTTGTCCTTCCGTATTTAATAACCAGTCTTCTGGTATGGGTTCGCCATACATTTTCAACGTACCGATCTTACCCCACGAAGAAGCACCACAGGCCATGTCTAACACAATTGGGTGCTCATTTCCAGTCGGTAGAGCATAACTTAGAGCATTATTAGCGGTCACCGGAGTGATTCCTCCCGGTGCTACAACAGTCGCCCTGCCTGTGTTAGTTGTAGAAAAACCTATCATGTTCGACTCAGCAGCCATCATAGAATAGCAAGCAGCTGCTCCAAAATGGCCCGCGTTTCTAACTCCCGTTGCTGCGACACCGACCAATTGAGCTTTTTCAATAGCCATTTTCATAGCTAACACACTTGAAGGATGCCCTAAGCCATTATCACCATCAATAACTGCGAAAGCTGGACCTTCTTGAACAACATGAACCTGAGGAACTGGATTGATCTCTCCTTTCGAAATACTCCGTATATATCCAGGCAACATCCGAGTTCCATGCGAATGTACATTGCGCAGATCTGTTTCCACTTGTAAATCAGCCATCAATTTGGCATGCTCAGTATCAACTCCTGCTTTTTGATAAAGTTCCTCAGCAAATTTTTTAAGTTGATCTGGTTGAATAGTAATGTCTTGGACAGTTTCCATGATTCTCCTCAGCCATTTTAAAACAAACTAAAGTTAGATTTCTTGAGAGAAACAGTAGCGACTTGCACTTACACAAAATTCAATATGCAAATAGTTTATCATTAAAATACTATCACTTATTTGCTAATTCCAAAAAATTCTGTTCTCACTGGATTGAAGAAGATACTCGTTTTACACTTCCGCTTGTATCTATAAGGTAAAATCAGTTAAATTAGTAAAAGGAACATATTCGTATTGAACCAGTTATTGTTCGATTACTAAACATGAAAAATGCTCAAAACAAATATGGTAAATGGTTGATTTATACCGTTCTTTTGGCAGTTGGTGTTCCGTGGTACTGGAGTTCCGATGATAAAACCATCTGGTTCGGTTTCCCTGCTTGGGTTATTGTTTCCATCATCGCTTCATTCATCTTCTCCTGCTTAACCGCTTGGTTTTTACAAGGTTCATGGTCAGAAACACCTGAGGAGAATGACAACCGATGACTGAAATATTGCCTTTTGGCCCTGCCGCGTTGTTCGTCATTTCCATCTATATTCTTTCGCTAATCGGAATTGGGTGGGTTGGCTACAAAGCTAGAGAGGAAAATTCGATGAAGGACTTCTATTTGGCTGGTAGGGGCTTTGGCTTCTTAGTGCTACTATTGACGCTGTATGCTACTCAATACAGTGGAAACACCCTGTTTGGTTTCACCGGCAAGGCTTACCGAATCGGTTTCTCTTGGGTAATGAGCCTTCACTTCATGACGGCCATCATTGCCTGCTACCTGATTTTTGCCCCGAAATTGTATCATCAGGCCAAGCAGAAAGGATTTATTACACCGGTGGATTTTCTAGACGACCGATTCCAATCAAGTGCCATCAGTCTTATCGCAGCGTTTGTTATGATTGTAGCACTTATTAACTACGCATTGGCCCAGTTAATGGCTATGGGAAGAGCATTTCAAGGACTCGTCAGTATCAATCCAGTACAGGCATATATTTATGGTGTAATCTTCCTAGCTATCATCATGGGAATCTACGAAACGCTTGGAGGGTTAAGAGCAGTTGCTTGGACAGATGTCATACAAGGCTCAGTCCTTATGTGTGGTTTTGCTATTATGTTGATATTAGTTTTCAACAGATATGGTACTATCGGCATTGCCACAGAGCAAATCTTCCACAATGCAAATCCAGAGACCGTCAAAAAAGCAATGCCGCCTGATTGGCAACGTGTTCGGGAATGGTTAAGTTACATCTTAATTGTAGGGCTCGGCGGGGCACTCTATCCGCAAGCAATTCAACGAATTTACGCAGCCCGGTCGGAAACTGTATTAAGGAGGAGTTTGATGGTCATGGCCTTTTTTCCTTTGACTACGACGCTGATTGCACTAATTGTTGGTGTGATAGCTATCGCTCACCATCCTGGGCTAACCGGAGCACAAGCTGATCAGGTTTTGATGATAATTTGTCGAGAAGTACAGAGTGGATCAACTTTTGGCTATTGGCTGGTTGTGGTTTTATTCGCGGCAGTGCTCGCAGCTATCATGTCAACAGCAGATTCAGCACTTTTGACAATATCGTCGATATTTACCAAAGATCTTTATGCTCGTTTTATAAAACATCAATTGCCAGAAGGAGAATTAACTAGAATCGGGAAGCTGACTAGTTGGCTAGTAATCGGCGTGTTGGTTGGATTAGCTATACTGCTTCAAGAAAATACAACATTGGTAAAGTTATTGGATCGAAAATTTGACTTGTTAGTTCAGTTAACTCCCGCTTTCATGATTGGAATTAATTGGCGCGGTTTGCAAACGAAACCGGTATTAATTGGTCTATCAGTTGGACTAGTAGTTTCCATCGGCCTTGCCTTATTGGGTTATGGAAAAATCAATGGTATTCATGCGGGACTTTTTGGGTTGGGCTTTAATTTATTGATCTCAGTTGGAGGTTCCATCATCTCGAAATGATGAAAAGCCAACTCAATGTCATTTGTTTTTTTATCATTTGTGATCCTTTAATCTTGGCGGCTCTCTGGAGCCGCATAAACTTGATTGGTAGAACTTCTTTTCGAGGAAACTGGCCTTCATTGCCCATAAGTCATATTAAAGATAGTAACAAAACTAATTTAAATATCTATGCATAAACAGAGCTGTTTAATCTTAGCAGTTTTTCTCCTATCAGCCGTCGTCAAAGCGGAAACAATCATTTCTCCAAAGGTTACCTTTCAATCCATATCGGAGACTTCTACCAATCGAATCCTAAAGGTTTGGATACACTTTACAGACAAAGGCTATTCAACAAAAGAGGAACTGAAAAGCGCAATAGATCTATACCAAAAAAGAATGCTAAGACGTGTCAAATATCGTAGATTAATTCGAACTGGACGTTGGAAAGCTAACTTTACCGACCTTTCTGTTAACTCTAGTTATATTGATCAAGTTCTTCAAATTGGTGGTCACCTGAGAAGTCAGAGTCGTTGGTTTAATGCAATCGGATTAGAAGCCAGCTTACAGCAAATTATGCAAATAGAGAAACTGCCGTTTGTACACTCAATCACACCAATTTTGACACATACGACGAAACTTCATGTAGAGACGATGTCACAAATTTCAGCGGCGCCGCCCATCAATCAATCCTACGGTGATAGTGAAACGCAAGTCACACAAGTTCAAGCTAATTTTCTGCATCAAAAAGGATTTTTTGGTGCAGAAATTATTATTGGATTGTTAGACACAGGCTTCAACTTAAAACATACAGCAATAACACATACAGATGTCATCGACCAATATGATTTTGTCAATGGTGACAAGGACACTTCAGATCAAATTGATCAAGATGACCCAAAACAAGATGAACATGGATCAATTGTTCTCGGAATTCTAGCAGGTTTGGCTCCGGAAAAACTGATTGGATTAGCATATCAAGCAAGTTTTCTGTTAGCTAAAACTGAAAAGGTTTCGGAGAATGGACAAGAATTCGAACGTATTATCGAAGAAGACTGGTGTATTGAAGGAATCGAATGGCTTGAGGAAAAGGGGGTTGACTTAATAAACTGTTCCCTTGGTTACTCAGATTGGTATAATTTCCGTGATCTAGATGGCCAGACTTCAAAGCTTACAATTGTTGCAGATTTAGTTATAGAAAAAGGCGTTTTGATGATTGTTGCAGCTGGAAATCAAGGAACCGTGCTAGGTGAACGAATTACAGTTCCCGCTGATGGTTTCAAAGTGCTAGCTATTGGTGCAGTCAATCGAAATCAATCAGTTTCGTGGTTTAGTTCCAAGGGGCCAACCTATGATGGACGTATCAAACCTGATTTTGTGGCATTAGGAAATCAGGTCACGAGCATTATTCCAAACACAAAATCCGGTTTTTCAAGCGATAATCGAGGGACTTCTCTTTCATGTGCAGTTGCAACGGGAGCAATCTCTTTGTTACTACAAGCATTTCCAAGAGCAACAACAGATCAGATTATCAACGTACTCCGAGCTACCGCTAAAAATGCGAATAACCCAAACAATAGTTATGGGTATGGACTGATCCAAGCAAAATCAGCGTTTGAAGTGCTATTTGATCAATTCGGACATACTGGAGATATGCCAGACCCAATTTCAATACAACCTCCAGAAAACCTTAAAACTGTTACGTGGGGAAAACTAAAAACGAATCTCGAATTACACCAAAACTTCCCAAATCCCTTCAATGCGGAAACATGGATACCTTTTCGACTTGGAGTTGAGGGCGAAATCAGGTTGAGCATCTATAGTTCTAGCGGAAGTCTAATTCAAACTATTCATCTTGGGCATCTTGAACCCGGCAGCTATACTTCTAGGCAACAAGCAATATACTGGAACGGTCAAAATTACTTGGGGGAAGATGTAGTAAGCGGAATATACTTTTGCGTATTGCAGGTTTTAGGGCAACCCACTCAAATTAGCCAACTCACTGTACTAAAATGACAAAGGACAAGATATACTTTCTACCTACCCCCATAAGTTCGGTATATCTCATCCTCTGATTATTATCAAAACACTGCTTCGTGTTCTGTCAACAGAGTTAGTAGCACAATTAGTGCCAAGTTAGTTTTTTCCAGTATTTACAGTATAAATGGGTTTCCGACACGTGTTTGCTGTCTCAAAAATTATGTTTTTGTTCACTCTGCATGTACACTATTTTATACACTTGTGTCTCTAACTAATCTCTGTTATACTTACATCTCAGAGGTATATTGATATGGCTTTTGCAAAACCACTATCGTCAGGAAATCCCATTGGTGTCGGCATCAGGGAGAATATCCGAGGCCAAGGGCAACAGGACCCGATCAATCGAGCTGTTCATCATATTAAAAATCAGAAAAGTGAAATAGTACGACATAATCGCGTAGCGCAAGTTAGGGTTCTACCTAAGGCAAATGACACTATGAGAAACCTTGAAACGAATGCTCGAGGGGAGCTGAGTGGTGGAATGCTGCTTGTTGATAAATTAGCTTAAGATCTAAAAGGTTGAAAAAATTAAAATTAAGTAACGTTTACAGTGGAAGATTATGGTAATGGAAGAACAAAGTGAAATTGTGGAAGATAATGTAAGTGAAAATGAAACAGGAGATTCACCTGAGGATATAGGAGAAGAGGATACTACTGAAGATCCAGAGGCAGATGACACAGATGAATTCGAAATTCCAGAAGGGGATAACTTAAGTTTATACTTGGGTTTTAAAGCCTATTATGAAAACTCTGATTATTCAGAAGCAATTAATAACTTTCAGGCCGCAGTTGAATATCAAAGTTCCCTAATCGTGGAGGAGGAAATCCCAGAAGATCCTGATGAAATTGATGACGGCTACGATTTGAATACAGACATCATAGCAAAATCGACTTATTGGATGGGAGAATCCTACATTAAGCTCGGGCAATTCGATCAAGCTATTGAATCTTTCAAACAGATCATTGAAGATTGCAGGATGCACTATCTTTCCACTGCCGCAGAACGTCGAATCGATCAATTGAAGTAACAAGAACCACGATCTGAATGCCAAAAAGATGTATTGATCTGAGAAGTGATACAGTTACCCAACCGACTTTGAAGATGCGCGAAGCCATGATGTATGCCGAAGTTGGTGATGACTGCGCAGGTGAGGACCCTACCGTAAACCGCTTGCAATCCCTTGCCGCTCAGTTGCTCGGCAAGCAAGCAGCTCTCTTTGTACCTACCGGAACAATGGGTAACAACGTTGCTGTTCTGACACACACCAATGCTGGAAACACAATAATTCTCGATTCAGAAGCTCATATCTATTATTATGAATGTGGTGCGATTTCTGCGCTAGGCGGCGTTATGCCTATTACCATTAATAGTGATGATGGCTGTCCAAATCCAGATCAGGTTGAATTCTATCTTCAACGTGACCCAATTCGTTTTCCAAAAATAGGTCTCATCTGTTTAGAAAACACCCATAATCGACGTGGAGGAAGGGCTGTTCCACTTGAACAAATGAGGGATATGCAGTCGGTTGCAATTCAATATGAAGTGCCAGTTCATCTTGATGGTGCGCGAATCTTTAATGCCGCACACGCATTAGGCACGCAAGTCAAAGATATCGCCGATTGTGCCGATTCTGTATCATTTTGTTTATCCAAAGGTTTGTCAGCACCCGTTGGATCATTATTAGTTGGTTCTAGTGATTTTATTGAAAACGCAATTCAGGTGCGCCGAAGACTTGGTGGTGGAATGCGTCAATCCGGTGTTATTGCAGCGGCAGGAATCATCGCTTTAACAGAAATGACCGATCGTCTTGTTGAGGATCATGAAAACGCGCAATATTTAGCTAAAGAGCTAGCAGAAATCGACAGTCTTGAACTTGACCAGACAGATTTTGATACAAACATGGTCGTGGTTAATGTCCAAAAGATTGGTATGACTGCTCCAGAATTCGTCAGGATTGCTAGGGAGCATGACATTCGAATCTCTTACTTGGATCAGGATCACATTCGGCTTGTTACAAATTGCGATGTCAATCGTGAAAACATCGAATATGCTGCAGATATTTTGGTCAAACTCATTCGATCAATCATAAACTAATAAAAAGCAAGAACCTCAGGATAAAATATGACAGACTTAATAGAAATATTGGAACGAAAAGCGAATGATTTACGTATTCATTCGATCAAATCAACGGCTGCATCTAGTTCAGGGCATCCGACTACGTGTATGTCTTGCGCGGAGATAATTTCAACTCTCTTTTTCAATGCTATGCGCTATGACCCAGAAGATCCAAACAACCCAAATAATGATCGATTCATCTTGTCAAAAGGTCACGCAGCTCCAATTTTGTATGGGGCTTGGGCAGAATTAGGTATCGTTTCGAGAGAAGACCTGCTCGATTTGCGAAAAATTGACAGTGACCTTGAAGGCCACCCCACGCCTCGACTTGACTGGATCGATGTTGCAACGGGCTCTTTGGGACAAGGTTTGTCGGTTGGTGTTGGGATGGCAATTAACGCAAAGTATCTCGACAAAACAGATTATCGTGTTTATGTATTGTTAGGGGATGGAGAAACCGCAGAAGGTAGTGTTTGGGAGGCTGTTGCGCTTGCTTCGCACTATAAACTTAATAACCTAATTGGTATTGTTGATGTTAATGGAATTGGTCAAAGCCAACGTACCATGTATGGTTCCGACATTGATTCTTATTGTCGACGGTTTGAGTCGTTCGGCTGGAAGGCAATTGGAATCGATGGACATAATATCGAAGAGGTACTCTCGGCTATCAATCATGCAGTAGCAAGTACAGACCAACCAACTATGATTGTTGCTAAAACTTTTAAAGGAAAAGGAGTATCCTTTCTCGAAGATGCTGATGGCTGGCACGGCAAAGCAATCACTGGAGACCAGCTAGATAAAGCATTAGAAGAACTTGGGTCACTAAGTACACAAAGCAAGCCTAAAATTGCTATGCCTTCAACAGTCTCACTCCCCACACCGGAAATTAGCAAAATGATAGAACCCAATTACCAAATTGGTGAAGAAGTTGCAACTAGAAGTGGCTATGGAACTGCACTAGCTAAGCTTGGTGATGCTAATTCTCTTGTGGTTGCACTTGATGGTGATACTAAAAACTCAACTTACGCTCAGGAATTAATCACGAATCATTCTGATCGTTACTTTGAAATGTTCATCGCAGAACAGAATCTTGTTGGTGCTGGAATTGGTTTATCAAAACGGGGTAAAATACCATTCGTGTCGACTTTTTCGGCATTCTTTAGCCGGGCCTACGACCACATTAGAATGTCCGCGATCTCACAAGCAAACATTAAGTATGTTGGTTCTCATTGTGGGATTTCAATTGGTGAAGACGGGCCCTCACAAATGGGCTTGGAAGACCTCTCAATGTTCCGATCGATCCCTAACGCTGCGGTGCTTTATCCCAGTGACGCAGTGGCAGCGGAACGGCTAGTTGCGGAAGCAGCGGCATACGAAGGAATTGTTTTTATCAGAACATCTCGTCCTAATACGAAGGTCATATACAAAAATAGTGAGCAATTCCCAATTGGGGGTAGTAAAGTCATTCGTTCAAGTACTGAGGATAAAGTCACCGTTGTTGCCGCAGGCATCACCCTCCACGAAGCACTGAAAGCATACGACGAACTAAAGATGGAAGGCATCTCGATACGCGTAATTGATCTTTATTCTGTCAAGCCTGTTGATACTACAACCTTAGTGAATGCTGCTCAAGAAACGAACGGAACAATTATTACCGTAGAAGACCATTACCCAGAAGGTGGTATCGGTGAAGCAGTGTTAAGCGAGGTTGGTTCGAAAGACATCAACGTTCACAAATTAGCTGTCAACGGAATTCCACGTTCTGGCAAACAGGAAGAACTACTAGAAACATACGGAATTAATGCGAACCATATTGTCCAAACAGTCAAAGCCCTAAAAACAATTTAAAGTGATTTTAGCTTAATGCTTAGCATCTGAATTTCGAGCTAAAGTGGTCATCTCGATTATTTTTTGAGTTCCTGTGATGGGTTTTGAACTCGTTTCGGGGTTGGGCCATATGGTGTTCGGTTCAACTTCTGAATCGAACACCATTCGATGCGTGTGATCTCCATCCTAACTTCCTGAAGAGAATCGCAAGAATTTTTCTAAATCGCGGAGTTGAGACAATTGAAAGTCCACCAGCGATAGATCTGAACATTCCTTTTCCTCCTGACCAACCAACCAAGCAGAAAACATTCCAGCTCGTTTAGACCCAACAACGTCATCAAGGAAAGTATCACCAACATATATTGCTTGCTCAGGATGGATATCCAATTCGGATAGCGCAATCTGGAAAATCCTAGAATCGGGTTTGGAAACTCCAACCACTGTTGAATCGACGACAACATCAAGCAGTGGACTCAAACCACATTCATCACACCAGCCCTGCGTGTTACCGAAGTTATTGCTGATAACACCAAGTTGAAATTGGTCACCAAGCGTGGCTAACCATTCACGATTTTGCTCTAGTGAAACAGATGTATCACGACAAAAAACCGAAACGAGCGGGTTGATAATTTCTTGTTTGAATCCTAGGTTTTTTACAATACCGCTCATGATTTCATAAGCAGACGCTTGCAAACTCAAATGAACTGGCTTACTGGAGATAAACTGCTCAATCGAATTCCGATCTGCTTCCTCAAAAACATCCCAACTAAGGTCAGGAAATTCACCTTTTATCAAGCGGAAGAATCGGTCTCGCCAGTGGATACCATTAGCATCCAACGTCCCACCGAAATCGAAGATTAGTGCTTGTATTTCCAGCATCAGCACATCCTTGTTAAAATTAACAGCTATTTGGCAACGATTAAAGTGCCGTTTTTATAACTCTCGCCAATCTGAACTTGATAGATATAGATGCCACTTTCGACAATTTCTCCATCTTCATTTCGGCCTTTCCATTTCAAATTTTTTTCATTGTCCTGATCCACATCTTCTGGCTGTATCCTTTTAATTAGCATTCCGTTAATATCAAAAATCAGAACCATGAATTCTCCTTCAGCATCTTCGATAGTCCGAATAGGAAAAGTCACCTGATTAAACTTCTCATTATTTGAAAGAGGAGTTATTACTGCTGGGAACGGTTCTCCTAAAATTCGTAAGACTTGGGTAATAGGAGTCGAGTGATTTCCTACTTCATCAACCGCCTCCACAGCATAGACATATTTCCCCACCTTCAATTGTTGTTCCAAACTAAATATATAATCATCTTTTTTACCCGGTTCAGCCTCGATTACACCATTTGTTAATGGTTTTAGCTTATCAGTTGATGCACCAAAGGAGATCTGATATTTCTCAACATCTGGTGTGTTGCTAGATTGCCACATTATATTAACTATGCCTCCAAGATCCTGAATCTGCAGCGCCTTCGGGGGATCTGGATTAACAGTATCTAAACCGACATTGACGACAATTACAGCGGTTGACCTAGATCGAAGAAGAGATGTCTTATAAGCTTCCATAGCGTAGCCATGCTCGCCAGGCAACACGTTAAGGTCCACAAAACTTGCAGTTGCACGATTCTTTTGATCTTTAATCCGACTCCCATCACGATAAATAAAATAACCACTAACATCACTATCCTGGGAAGGTTGCCAAGTAATCAGAACATCATTCTCACCATTAGTATCTATTTTAACCTTCAAGCCTTTTACGGTGGCGGGTGGAACATTCGGTATAATCTGCAGACTAAGCATATCGTTATTCGGCTCGCCATCGATATTACCAGACTTTATATGTTCTCCAATAGGGCGACCTTTCAAATTCATGAGTTGAATTTTGAATTCTGCTCTGGGATTTGTTATAGATGGTGTTCTACTTTTAAAAACAATTTCGTAAAGAGAATTACTAAAATCACTTACTTCTCTGGTTAACACGATTTGAAGCAATCCCGTAGGAACCAGAACTTTATGAGCTATTGGTTGGCCATCTCGCGTAACCGACCTCACATCATTAACTGAAACAGAAAAGCCAACAGGCAACTTAATTTCGATAGTCTTGATCTCTTCCCCAGGTTCAGCCAATGACCGATCTATACCAAGCGTAAGTACTAAGATGACATTCGAACTGGCGGGTACACGTCCACGACTATCCCCGTCCACATTAATTTCGCCAGAAGAGGTCACAGCGCCGGAAGCATCATAATTCCAACCAATTATTACTAGTATCACTATTAAACCGATAGTTAGCCTTTGTCGAATATGCATTATTTTTATTTAAAACCTCAAAATATCAAATTAAGAGAATAAAGTTGAACCGCGTTATTTTTCATATCACTACTCAATATCTGAAATACATAATCTAATCGTACCATAGCAAATTTTACGCTTGTACCTAGTGCCATCGTCGTCACACTATTAACACCACTCTTTAGACCATATCCAGCACGCAAAGCGACTGATTCACTAGCCCAAATTTCAGCCCCAATACGCAAGTGTGAATTACCATTGCGAAAAGCAAGCTCAACTTGTCCTTGCCCAGAAGCTAACAAACCACGCAGAGATTCCTGCTGAATCAGACTGGTAATTCCATCAAGTTTATAGCCAAAACCAATTCGCAAGTTTCTGGGCACAATATCCTGTTGAGCACTAGAAATGGCGATATCCGCAGGAAGCAAGTTTTCAATTGATAATCCAACGCTCAGACCTGTTATAGGTTTGGCCATCACTCCAATATCCATTGAAAAA
Organism: Candidatus Poribacteria bacterium; assembly: GCA_002709695.1. Lineage (GTDB taxonomy): Bacteria > Poribacteria > WGA-4E > WGA-4E > UBA9662 > UBA9662. Next base: position 147,551 of record PAQF01000086.1, on the reverse strand, counting down.
GCTGACACTGATTGTCTCTCCTGAAAATATGGATTCTCCCGTATTGATTCATGATCTCGGTCAAAATTTGTAGTAAAAGATCGTAAATTGCTTCCAAGCGAAAATCGCTGAAACACAGACTTGCTATAAGACACAGCCATTAACTGTTCTTTATAAATTCCACCTTTTTCACCTAGAATACCTATGCTTGTACCAATTGTACCTAATGACCCAGCCGGTACAACAGCACTAACCTGATTGTGGTCGACTAACCCTCTGAAACGTTGCATACGCGTCACGCTGAATTGGGACTTTTCGATAAAGCCAAGTCCAGCAGCATTATAACTTGCTGCATTTCCATCATCAGCAAGAGCCACAAAAGCGCCTCCGAACCCAAGAGGTCTTGCTCCTACACCGTAATCATTGAAACCTGCTAAAGCTAATTGTGTAATACATGTTAAAACTAGGTAAACTTTCCATTTAATCATCGAACTTCCCTTTTATAAGTCCAACTCTAACCAAACGAGCCGCACGTTCAGCAGCAATGGTAATCAATTCAGACGCGTTTACTATTGCTACCTCTAGTGACATTGGCTCATGAACAATGTCTACGACAGCATTAATACCTATGGTATACAATTTGTCTATATCCTTTGCGACACTTCCAGCTATTGCAATCACAGGAATGTTCTGCGTTTGAGCAATTTTTGCTACACCCGCAGGTGTCTTTCCAAAGGAGGTTTGATAATCAAGCCGACCTTCGCCAGTAATAATAAGGTCTGATCCTTGAATTCGATTAGCAAAGTCCATAGCTTCCAATACAATGTCAATACCTGCCTGTAATTGTGCTCCAGTGAAAGCGATTAACCCTGCCCCAAGACCTCCTGCAGCTCCCGAACCAGGAATATCCTCTACAGACCAACCAAGATCTCTCTTGATAATATCTGAAAAGTGCGCCAAATTCCGATCTAAGACTTCGACCATATCTGATGTCGCTCCCTTTTGAGGACCATATATATATGAAGCACCATTCTTGCCAGTCAATACATTGGAGACATCACAAGCTACGACAATATTCACTTCTGAAAGACGTGGGTCTAATCCAGTAATATCAATTTTATCTATATCTGCTAATTTTCCACCACCAAATCCAATTTGATTGCCATTTACATCCAAAAGCTTAGCTCCAAGGGCCTGAGCCATGCCTGCTCCCCCATCATTTGTTGCACTTCCTCCAATACCAATAATTAACTTATTACAACCTATATCTAAAGCAGCACGTATTAACTGTCCCGTACCATAGGTAGTGGTCAGCATCGGATTTTGCTGATCTTGGCGAATCAAGGTGAGTCCTGACGCTGAAGCCATTTCAATTACGGCAGTTTGGTAATCTCCCATTATGCCGAATTCGGAAGGAATCTGGTCCCCAAGTGGATTTAGGACAGATACTTGATGCATTTTGCCGTTTGAACTAGTCATCAAAGACAAAGCTGTTCCTTCTCCACCATCTGCCATAGGTAGCTTCTCCATTATTGCGGAAGGGAACACAAGTAGAAAACCAGCTTCTATAGCCTCAGAAACTTGCGGTGCGGTCAAACAACCTTTAAATGAATCAGGAGCGATGACGATCTTCATAATGAATAATTTTCGAATCATAACACGACAAACTAAATCTTGTCAAGATTCCGAATTTAGGAATGTTTTTTCAATCTGAACAATATCTGCTTGGTTTCAATTAAATCAATATTTACTTTACCGAATAATTCAGTTTAGTTCCTACTAACTTAGATACAAAGACAAACCTAGCTTCCCCAAAGAAACCACAACATTATAATAGATGCCTATCATCACAATCAGGTGTCGGATCTTGAACTCTTAAATTGTTTTTTCCTAAACGGAAGTGCTTAGTCAACCTTACTACAAAGCAATCGGGCCACTAAGTTGAATTGGGTCATTATCATTGCTGAGAGACTACATCACCTAAACTAGTTAATAGATGGATTTTGCAATTCCAAGAAGCGCCTTATCTATGCCCACATAGCTACATAGTCTCATCTTTATCCTCGCAAACCTATGTGCATAAACGAGAGTAAAACTCAAATATTTTCCATCCCGTAAGTTAGTATTCCATTTCTAGCAAAGAGATAAACTAGATATCAAACTAAGGTAGGCCAAGTATCATAAAAGAAAAACAGAGGAGATTGACAAAGTATTTGGTTGGCCTCACTAAGTTACGGTAACGGGAATTTTAGGCGTATCACACAAACTCTCTCTGCTTTTTCCCTCGGTAGGAGTTGTTGTAATCAATGAGTGGTTTGACATCAGCCGAAAGCTATTGTATCCTATTTAGCATTGGTTCTTAATCTGAATTTTTCCATGAACCAGCACAGCTGAATTTAGTCCTACGTTGCCGATGGTATTTTAGCGACAAGCGCAAACTAGACGGACTAGCAGGCTAAAACTAATCATTCTTCCTAATATAAAAGCCATTTCCCATCAAATTAATCCCAAGAGTATAAATGATATGTCATCTGAAGCCGAGTTGAGACTCAAAACTGTCCCGAACCAAAGAAACAAAATTATACCAACTCAAGAGCAGTTGGATAAAATCCCACGGGATCTTCAGTTTTATCCCAGTCAATGCAAAAATCCGATTGCCTTTACAAAACTGCAAGTGAAAGCCTTCAACGAACTTGGTTATATAAAAGGTATCCCGATTTTTGATCGGGATGAGATTCTTGAATATAGAAGACATTTTGACGTTTTGTTGGAGGAAGTCACTAGTGCAGGAGGAGGGAGCTATTCGATCCTGTCTGCCCACTTGAAATACGGAAAGATCTATGATCTTCTTAAAAACCCCAGAATTGTATCCTACATTAGAGACTTGATAGGCGAAGACATTATCGGTTGGGGGGCACACTATTTCTGTAAATTGCCTGGAGATAATAAAATAGTTGCCTGGCATCAAGATGCCAGTTATTGGCCACTAACACCATCCAAAACAGTGACAGTTTGGTTAGCCATAGACGATTCTGATATTGGAAATGGTTGCATGCGTTTTATGGCCGGTTCTCACCAATTTGGGCACTTAATGTATAAAAAAAGCAATCCTTCCGAAAATAATATTTTAAACCAAACTGTTGACAATGCAGAACAATATGGAAATCTAGTTGACGTGGAACTTCAGGCCGGTAGCATCTCCATCCACTCAGACCTGCTGTTGCACAGCTCAAATATCAACAATTCCCATCGCAGACGATGTGGTTTAACTTTGCGTTACTGTACTCCTGACGTTCGAGGCCATTTGCACTGGAATGAAGAAGGTGTCATAGTTAGTGGTAACGATACATCGAAACACTGGGCAAATCCAGTTAGAACAAAAAATGACTGAATCATCCCCGTCGTTTGAGTCTCAACCAGGCGAGTTTCTATAGCACCTCCGACAAACTATACGAACATGATTACAGAGATATGCACCTCGCCCTGGACATCTCGATCTGATTAGAATTTCCACAGGTTCCTAAAGCGTTTGACTTTGATTTTCAGCTTGCGATATAATCATATGTATATCGAACATGCTGCTATCTACCAATATACCACTTTATGAGAAAAACCGCCCTTTACGAACAACATAAGCTACTCGGCGCGAACTTTGACCAGATGCATGACGATTGGTCCTTAGTTTCCCACTATACTGACTCAGTACAGGAGCATCTTGCTGTTCGAAATGGTATAGGTATCATTGATGTTTCACATCGAGGAAGATTACGGTTAACGGGCACAGAACGGGCGGAGTATCTTCATCGTATTGTGTCAAATGAAGTGACCAAACTTCCACCTGGAAGCGGAAATTACGCAATGATTCTTACCAACCGGGGAAAAATAATCGCTGATATGAATGTAATCATTGCTGAGGATTATATTGATCTTATCACTACCGCAATTGCCAAGAATGACTTACATCAAAATCTAGAGAAATACCTAGTTGCTGACGATGTCGAAATTAACGACATCACACCAGAAACAGGAATTATTCTAGTTTCTGGTGTGAATGCAGGTGCCTTTATAAAAAGTCTTCTTGGAATTGATGTTGATAATTTAGAAGAGTACCAAAGTCTAGATGGAAAAATCATGGATCTATCAGTGAAGTGTGTCAGTAGCTTAGAAACAGGAGAAAAAGGATTTCAACTTCATGTTAATTCAACATCAGAGTTGTTGGGTCTATGGCAGAGTTTGGTCAGCGAAGACAGGAAATTTGAGGTGTTTCCAGTTGGCCTAAAGGCTTTAAATTCACTTCGGCTAGAAGCAGGAATTCCTTGGTTTGGTAAGGAACTTGATGATTCCATTATTCCACTTGAAGCAGAGCTGGAAAAAGCAGTTAATTTCGAAAAAGGGTGTTATATTGGCCAAGAAATTGTCGCAAGAATGAAATATCGTGGTCATCCGAACCGCCTGTTACGCGGTTTGGAAATTGATTCCGAGGATCTCCCAAATGAAAAATCAAAAATCCTTGGCGGAGAAAAGCAGATTGGTTATGTAACCAGTGCGGTTAAATCTCCAACGCTAAACAAAACTATCGCCCTTGGTTATGTCCGAACGGCTTTTACGGAACCTGGTAGCGAAGTGAAAATTGAAATCGAAAATGGATGGGTGAATGCAATAGTTTCATCGTTACCTTTTATGGAAAAAGCATGATCTCATCTACGCAATATTTATTTATAATCCTTAATGTTTTTAGGAGTAGGTACCAAGATGGATGCTAAATTGAAAAAGATACTGGTAACACCACTAAAATTTGACAAAGAAGGTGAGGTACAAAAGGAAGAGTTCTCCACGATCACATTAGAAGTTCCTCTGGATAGTCGTTCACAAAGAGAAGAGATGCTTAAGTTATTCGAACTCCTGACAGCAGAATGGGTCAAACTTGAAATTACTGATGGAAAGGTAAAACCTATTTTTGATGAATCACAACCTAGCGCATTAGTATAATGAAAAATTACCTGTTCGCTCCTGGCCCAACGCCAATTCCTACTGAGACCCTGCTCACAATGGCTTTGCCTATTGATTATCACCGAACTGGCGAATCTGCGGAATTGCTTGGCAATGTAACGGCGAAGTTGAAATATGTTTTTCAAACTAAAAACGACGTAATGATACTTACCTCGTCTGGTACAGGTGCGATGGAGGCAACTATCACTAATATTCTGTCTTCGAACGATCGAGTAACTGTTATTCGCAGTGGGAAATTCGGTGAACGCTGGGGGGAAATCTGTGAAGCATATGGGATTCAATTTGATCCTATAGATATTGAATGGGGTAGGTCAGTTGATCCCCAACAGGTTGAAGATCGACTCAATCAATATCCGGAAACTAAAGCAGTTTTGGCTACACTGTGTGAAACGTCGACCGGAGCCTTACATGATATTAAAACACTAGGCGAAATTCTTCAAAAACATGATGCGCTCTTGGTGGTTGATGCAGTCAGTGCATTATGTGCTGACGACTTACAAATGGACAATTGGGGTGTTGATGCTGTTGTCTCATGCTCCCATAAAGGCTTAATGACACCACCCGGGATTGGATTAGTATCATTAAGCGACCAAGCATGGAAATCGGCCCAAAGCTCTGATTTGCCAAAGTTCTATTTCGATTTGCGTCAAGCCCAAGATACTGGACACAGAGGATCAACACCATATACTCCGGCTATTACATTTATTAAAGCCTTGGATCAAGCGCTAGATCGCATTCAGAAGGAACAGATCGAAAACGTACTGGAGCGTCATGCTCATCTAGCAAGTGCAACCAAGTGTGCGGTAAAAGCTATGGGCTTGAAACTTTTCGCTCAAGAACCAGCTAATACCTTGACTTCAATTTGCTTACCTAATAGGATTGATGGGCAGGTACTCTTGAAAACGATGCGCAACCGATACGGGATAACGTATGCTGGCGGACAAGGAAAATTAAAAGGTCAGATTCTGCGTATTGCCCACCTTGGTTGGGTATGCGAACATGATATCATTGTCGCAATTTCCGCTTTGGAACGAGGTCTAGCTGAAATTGGATATAACTCTACATCTGGAGTTGGATTAGCTGCTGCACAGGAAGTATTTAGGAACAACTAATTATGAATAACATAGAAAGCGGGAATGTACCCAATGAACGTGTTGACCAATTCAAAGATTATCTTGATACCCAAGGATTAAGATTAACCCAAGAAAGATTTATCATCTTGAACCAAGTGTTTAAGACAGATACCCATTTTCGCCCAGACGACTTGTTGGTTTGGATGCGACAGGCCGGTCATAAAACATCCAAAGCAACCATCTATCGTACTTTGCCACTTTTGATCAAAAGTGGTATTTTAACCGAAGTCATTGATGCCGACAACCAAATTCAGTACGAATACATCGGTAACATCAAAGAACACGCACATCTTATTTGCGTTCAATGTGGGAAAATAACTGAGAGTAAAGTCCCAGAAATAATTAAACAAAAAAATGAGCTATGCAGAAAATTCGATTTTAATCCTATAAAATTTAGAAACGAAATTATTGGTGTTTGTTCCGAATGTAGAGAATAATACTGTTGTAAGAAATTCAAAACTCCTTCCTCAACCTAGTCGATGTAGCCAAGATCCCTCAATCGGTTTTCGAGAATTTCCACTTCTTCGTTACTCGTTTCCTGATGCTGAAGATGTTGATAACGTGAGTTGATTAGTAATTCATCATACTTTAATTTGAAAGTAGCTGGATCCTCACAAGGGAGGTCTGTTCCGCTCTTTATATCGCGTACTACATAATTACCGTTTTGTTCATCCTCCCGATAGAATATTTCGCCGTTGGTTAGCGTCCATAACCGGCGACCATTAGGATCTCTCGAGATTTCCTGACCATCAATTTTGAGACGAGAAGTTACTCTATTGTGGGCGGTTTCTAAGTTAGATTGTTTGAGAAATCCAACACCGTACAAACTGTCTAGTTCCGTCAATACCCATCTGTCCTGAAATTCTTTTGGATCTCCTAATAAATCACGACCATACCCGTTATAGTTAATATCCAACTTTGCCAGATTCAGAATCGTTGGAAACAGATCTATCATTGAAACCGGAGCATCTTCAGGGAAAACAAGTCGATCAGTTTCCGGTATATTCACTAAAAGAGGCACTCTGATCACGTTCTGATGGAGATTATCGCCGTGCGCCATGACTTCGTCACAAAACCCTTCACCGTGATCTCCAAAAATAAAAATTGCCCATTCATCAAGAGAAAGTGATTTCAATATTTCCACTAGCATGAATTCTAGTACATGAGTGACCGCAGCATAATAAAATTGTAGAGCTTCCTCTGTTTTTCCTTGGTTTACCAGTTGCTGTAAATTTGGCGAGGACCGAACTCCCCCCATACCATAACCACCATGAGTGTACCAGAGATGTAAGAAACAGAACTGTGGCGATTCCTCGGGTGATTTTAGTGCATCCAGAAAATTCTCAAGAGCCCCCAAATGCTGTTGTTCGGCATTTGGGTCAAGGAGAGTGATATAAGGCTCAAAATCCAAGAAGCGAAATACATCTGGTCTTTGAGATCTACCCAACATTCGGTAACCTGCTTGATCAAAAATCTGGAAAAGATTTCGGATTTGATCAAACATCTTTAAGTAGGTTTGGCCATAAAGACCATGTTCAAACGGATAAAGTCCCGTAAAGAGTGAGGTGTGAGAAGGGCGTGTGGCAGGTGCTGTAACAAAAAACCGATTAGCAAAAGAGAAATCTTGTGTAACCAAATCAAATTTAGGTGTGCGTAATGTTGAGTTGGTACGACTAAGAGCATCATATCGCCAACAATCAATTGAAATTAGCAGAAACTTATTGACACGGTTGTCCATGCGAATTCTCCTGAGATTCTCACGTTTAATCTATTAAACGTGCATTATACTGGCGCAACGTATGATGATAACCACTGAACGCTTTCGGATCAAAAGGTGCAGGAGTATATATATATATGGCATCACTATAAGGATCATACAGAACTACTTCTTCACGCGCATCTCCACATACATTAGCCGGGAAGCAATGATACCAACCCATTTTACCGCCAGCAGCAGGCGGTAAATCGGGAAAGGTTACAGTCTTCTTTCCATGGCTATCATAAAGTGCTGCTGGACTGTAAATTAACTCTATTTGATGATCTCCATTCCAACGGATGATTTCTAGCCCGGTATTGTTTGGCGATTCGTCAACTTGAAAACGTACTCTGACCCTACCTGTATTATCAACAACCATCAGATTAGGGGTATGACCATCATAACGAATAACCATGTCCAGCCCAGTTGAATTGGGGAAGACATTACCACATCGAACTTCTTGTCCGTGTGGGACTAATTCTAAGCCAAGTTCGAGCAATGGGCATCCACTAGCATCAAGAACTTGACCTCCCGCGGAGAGAATCGCTTCTTTCCCATTATCCGGGTTACCATCCCAATCCTCAACGAGAACAGCATCCATGTTGTCACCAAGATATCTTTCCCAGATGACTGTTCCATCATGGTCTAACCCAAAGTGTCCACCATTGACTTCATCTCTACCATCTCCATCAAGATCTCCAACTGCCGGTATGTAAGCAGAATGCTTAGGATATTGATACCATTTATTTTTGTACTGCCATAAAACTTCGAGCTGATGGTTGAAAGCAATAACATCATTGCCAAGTTTTACAACAAAATCTTGGGGATATTGATTACCAGAGAAATTCGCAATCATCAATCGGTGGTGTGCATAGTTGGATATGTGCAAATCACCATTGACGTAAGCACTGCAACCTATCAACTGGTTCGGATTTGCTTTGCGTTTAACTTTCCCAGTTTTCCCGTCCAAAATAAGGAGATCCATGTCTTCCATAGACCATTTACTGGTAGCTTTACCCTTTTGCAAATCCTGGTTGACATAAAAGCAAATTACTTCAGTTTGACCATCTTGATCAATATCGTATAAAGCTACAGGACCCGGTCGATCAGGGGAGAGTGTCTGATGGAGGCTATCTTCGTCAGTATCCGGAACTGCGAGGTCTTTATCGCCTATTGACCATATCGGATCCCCACCCATAGTGAAGGCGCCGATAAAAGACGGTTTCATGCCACCCAGCGATTTATAGACTAGAAAATCGACCTCACCATTCCCTGTTAAATCTCCAATGCGTATATCCCCTCCCCATCTTCGCCCTAACGAATCTACAGACAAAAAATCATTTGGGATATCAACCTTGCTATAGAGTATAGCTGACGCAGTTTTGACAGGTGAGTTTTTTAGTGTTCGCATAGACAAGTTTCGATTATTATATACCCACTTTTGATTAAGTAATACATAAAGTTGGGAAACATTCATCGTGTAATCTCAGCATTATATCAAATGATATAGCTTTATCCAACTATTTGGAAGTACAAACCTCGTTAATCATGATAGGTATACTGTTGGTAAAACTACATAGATCAACAGTTTACAACCACTTCCTTGCCTTATCATTAGGGGAATACAAGAAAATACAATTTAATTGCCATACTAATGCCAATGTAATATCCAATCATTTGGTTGTATCTATGAACCACGAGTATGTGAACTTTTGTTCCTAAACTTTCTCAATTATGTTACCGAACCAATCATAGGTAAACAAAACCTTTCATTGTTCACTTTACAAAACGAACATTTTTTGATATACTGGCATGGTTATTTAAGTGCCTGTAGCATAATGATTCCATTTATGCTTTAAAGTTGTGATTTGAATGTTTGCAAATGAGCGTGCGGATCTGGTTTATGGAGAGTATGAGATTCGGTCAATTAGGCGCTATAGTACTTCAACCTTCAAGATAAACCTCAAAGATCGGGATGTGTTTGCTGAAACAGCTGAAAAGTATCTAGCAACATTTTAGAGAATTCTACATCTGACACAGGTGTGAAAAGTTGACAACATATAACAGCGTCGTATCCTAATGAATCAAAGGAGAATTTGCCCCTATGAATGATCAGGAAACTGCTAATGCCCCCAAAACGGGCTTCGCTCTCCTCATGCATCGAGCTTTCGCTGACCCACAACAAAAACTCTATATGCATATTAGCAATTTCGTGGCCGTCATCATCTTTATTTCGATCGGGATGATTGTTTACGAGACAGTGTTAGAAAACAATGTTATTAGAGCAAAGAGTGAAATAGAAACCCGAATCACAGATATTCGTGAAAATATGCGTGAAATCATGGATGACATTCGTGGTCAAGAAAGCGATGGAAGATACGAAAATGTCTTTAAGTCTGTACTTACAGATGCTGAGAAAAGCAGTGATGCTGAAGATGAAAAGTATAAAAATTTCAGAAAATTCTACGCCTATTGGTCTCAACAAACTCTAGAACAAACTCTAGCTAATGAAAAAATTAGCGCTAAATCACGCGTAGTTGATTTGATTAAACGAGTTGAGGCGAGTGAAGATGAACGTTTCCTAAGAAAAGTAAGATATGTGTCAAGCGATGGCTTGTATGCCGAGCTTTATGATGAAGGTGACACTGCCCTTTCTGAATTCAGGAAATTTTCTATCTACTTCACTGAATTAGCTCAGGATGATGCAGCAACCCCTCAACACGAAGAATATATAACTGAGTTCTCCGACGCTGAGAACGATTTTGATAATATTCAGAAGCAGCTTGGGCACATGAGCTTCTTTCGGGACACCAGCCAGCGTTTTGAACGTTTTGAGCTGGAATATCAAATTTTGGAGTATACGGAAATATTGACGCTGATCATATTTTTGATTGAGTATTTTGGAAATGTTTACGTCACCAGACCTATTCGTAAATACGTCTTGGGTGGATGGGGACTTGTTGACTTTTTCGCTATTGCACCTTCGTTGATCAAGTTCATAAATATTTCCGGGTTAAAGATCGTACGGGTAATGCGAATTCTTCGGTTCCTAAGATTGATGCGACTGCTTAAACTAGCCAAAGTTGTAGCGGATAGTGCAAGTATAGATGGTGATCAAGATAAGAGTACCCTAAAGATGGATCTTCAGATCTATTTCATCACTATGTTTTCTATTTTGACAATGGCTAGCACATTAATGTTCTATGCAGAATCCAAAGCACAGCCTGAGGATTTTCGTCATATTCCAGACGCCATGTGGTGGGGAATTGTGACTATGACAACCGTTGGTTACGGTGATGTGTCGCCAATTACACCCGCAGGTAAAATAATTGCTGCGGCCACAGGACTTTGTGGTCTGGCATTGTTTGGTTTGTTGATGAATATTGTTGGAAACGCAATGATGGAAGGATTGTTCGGTGGTGGAGCTGGCGATGAAGAACCTGGGATTACCAACGTTCTTGCGCAGAGTAGTGCACCTGAACGAATCGAAAAATTAGCTGACCTGAAAGAACGCGGCCTCATTTCCGAAGAGGAATTCCAAGAAAAACGACAGAAACTATTAGATCAAGTTTAAAAGAAATATCAAAGCAGATATCAGCTTACTAACTCCCAATTTTGCGAGTTCAATTGGCTGGTAATATAGGAATATTAGTTTAGTGATTCAGACTTATGCCGGGTTTCTGCTTCGTGCAGACTTTTCGTTGCATCGCCATTCTGAGGGTCGAATTCAATCGTCTTCCTGAACTCAGTTATGGCTAACTCGTATCTTCCTAGTTCAAAGTAAGTTAATCCTAGGTTGTACAATGCTCTTGAATCTTCTGGATAAAATTTCAGTACTTTCTGAAACTCAGATAAAGCTGACTCATATTCACCTTGCTCAAAGTAGAATCTTCCAAGGCCAGATTTTTCGCCTGGAAAGGAAGTATCATCGTCCCAAAATGCATCTGTCAAATTCGGGTCGCTCAAACTGGATCTTCTTAAGTCTGCCCCACTCAAGTTAGTTCCACTCAAGTTAGATTCTCTCAAGTCCGCGACTCTCAAGTTAGCACCTCTTAAGTCCACATCACTCAAATCAGCTCCTCTTAAGTCCACCCCACTCAAATTTGCATCACGTAGGTTAGCTCCACTCAGGTCAGCTCCCCTTAAATCCATATCGTTCAAGGAAGTACTGCTTAAATCGACCCCTCTCAAATCGGCTTCGGGACCGATCCTAATCATTTTCGAATCATCAGGACTAAACTCCGCAGGGAACGAAGTCCCATCAGTATACAAAGCCAGCTTTAAGTTGATATAACTCAGATTGGTATTATCTAAACTGGTCCCTCTCAAGTCGGCCTTACTCAAATCGACCCCCCTCAAATCAATAAAACTCAGATTAGCTCCTTTCAGGTTAGCTAACGTCAAGTTGACTCTACCCAAGTTGGTTTTCCTTAAATCCACATCTTCCAAGTTGGATTCACTCAAATCAGCTCCCTGAAGATCAACGTCATGCAAGTTAGCATCTCTCAAGTCTGTACCACTCAAATCGGCTTCCATTAGAACCTGATTACTCAAGTTAGCACCTCTCAAGTCGGCACCACGTAAGTCTGCCCCTCTCAAGTCTGCCCCTCTCAAGTCGACATTCCTCAAATTGGTATTATTTAAATAAGTCTCTCTCAAGTCCGCGTGTCTCAAATCAGCATTACTAAAATCAGCACCGCTTAAATTTTGCCCCTTCAACACTACTTTGCTTAACTGAGCATCACAAAAGTTAGCACTACTTAAGTTTACATCGCTCAGATCGGCGCCACTCAAGTCTACATAATCTAACCTAGATCTAACAAACTTAGCTTCGCCGAAATTGGCATCATTCAACTTGGCATTGCTCAGGTCGGATAAACTCAAGTTAGCACCGCTCAAGTTGGCACCTCTCAGGTCTGCCCATCTCAAATCGGTACCTCTCAAGTCTGCTTTTTTGATGTCCGCTCCTCTCAAATCCACGCCCCGCAAAACAGCTCTAATCAAGTTGGCTTCTCTACCTGCTTCAGTCAAATCTACTGCCATCAAGTTAGTTCCCTCTAAGTCGGCATGACTTAAGTCTGCTCCTCTCAAATCGGCAAAACTCAGGTCAGCTGCTCTCAAGTCTGCACCATGCAATTCAGCCCCCACTAACTCGGCCCCCACTAGATCGGCAAAACTCAGGTCGGCCTCAGGCTGAATCGCACACTCATATCCATTATTCTTATCGACAGCTCTCATCATGTCTCCTTACAAGTTTTAGAGGTTACTCCAATACTGGTTAGATAGCCTCGGGTCAATTCTATCATAAATTTTATCATATTGGCTATTGTTAGACCTGCTGTGAAAACAACTTTTGCCAACGACAACTGCTAAATTCTAAATAATTAACCATTGTATGGGCTCCACTCCTACTTCTATCATAGATACCTAGTTAAAATATTGATAAAATCCAACTGGGAAAATAAGGGGAATTGGCGAAAAACTTAAGGTAAAAGTGATGATCTTATCACCATTTATTGACGCGAAGCCAGATATTGCAGCAACTCTGATTTTCCAATTGGCTGATCCAAGTGCATGAGATAAACTTGAAAAGAGTCGCTTCTATCAGAAACAAAAGCAATCTTAGACCCATCAGGCGAAAATGCGGGTTGGATCGACGCTCCAATACCATTGGTAATTTGATGATCATTTGTTCCATCAACATTCATCGAATATATTTCGATATCGCCATACCGAGCGGAAACAAAAACAATTTGTTTGCCATCCGGTGAAACGATAGGACTGTAACAGTCATATGGATTCGCATTTAAATGGGTTTCATCAGTACCATTTATGTCGGTGGTGTAGATCTGATGTGGTTGTTCTTGGCGTGAGGAGCTAAAAACAATCTTTTTCTGATCGGGGTAAAACGCAGGACTTCCGTCATCAGTTGTGTTTTTAGTAATTTGTCTCGCTGATACAGCCTTCGGATTGATGTTGCCAAGATTCACATTGGTAAGATCAATCTCGTATAATTCAAGGTTATCTCCACTTTTAATTTCATAAAGAACCCGCTTTCGATCAGGTGAAATACTAGGTGCGCGCACACCATGTCCAATGGGTAAAAGCTCCTGAATTTTCTTGCTGAAGATATGCGAAATACTCAGACCTGCATAAATTCGAGATGAGCCGCTTCCCTGCAAAGTAATTGTAATCTGGCGAGAGGTTTTGGGTTCTCTAATGTAGAGGATATACTTATTGTCATACAGAAATACAGGAGCCAGCTCGTTGAAATCAGTCGTAAAAGTGACACGTTGCCGAATCCTGCCATTTAGATCCATAATATAAACCTCACTACTATCAGTCCTGTAAGAAGAAAAGGTAATCTGCTTACCGTCGGGCGAAAAATTTGGGGAGTAATTGTCTGAATCTCCCTCGGTTAGTTTTGTAACTTGGTATCGATCTGTGATCAAGCCTGCTACTTGACTAATAATGTCATGATCTGAAGTCGACTGTAACGTTAATCGAAGTTGACTGAATGCTTTTTTTCGATCGCTATTTTTGAGATAGAGTTTGGCTAACTTAATTCGCAGAACAGCTTGGTCTTCTGGCTGCGCAGGAAGAATAACAATCGCTTCCCGAAGTTGATTAACTGATTGGTTGTATTGCCCTAACTGGTCATAGATATCACTAAGTAACACTCGGGCTTTCACATTTTCAGGTTTGGCTTGGACAATTTTTTCTAACAAGGAAGCAGCATCCTGTAACTGACCTGCATTGATTAATTCCTGAGGGGATTGTAACGGATCACATCCGGATGTAACAAAAAGACACAATGTAAGGGTAGAAAATAACAATCGCTTCATGAATTACCAGATGATGTCTTCCGCATTAAAAACAGGTCCTTCAGAACAGACGCGCTGAAACTCAAAACCTGCATTTGGCAAACGTACTTTACAGACACATCCTAAACAGACACCCAAGGCACACCCCATCTCATTTTCCATTGCAACCTGACAAGGTATTTCATGATCAACTACAATTTCCGTCACCGCTTGAAGCATGCCACTGGGGCCACACGTGAAGATGATCGGATTTCGAAGCCCATTTTTGGTAGGTTTTTCTAAAACTGCTAAAAGAGAGTCGGTGACAAACCCCTGATTACCAAAGCTGCCGTCATCTGTTGTAATATGTATCTCAGCACCTATTTCTTCTAGATCTTTAACACTCAAAAGACGATCACTACTCATCGAACCAATCATAGCAATCAATCTAATTCCATTTACCCGAAGCGCAGTTGCTAGTAGCATAAGAGAAGCAATTCCCGCCCCACCACCGACAACAATTGCCGGGTCAGGTTCAATCGAAAGATCAAAACAGTTCCCTAGAGGCCCTAGGACGTTGATCTGCTGGCCCTGTTGACAAGTTGATAAAATTTTAGTCCCTTTTCCAATAATTTGATAAAGCATAGAAATCTCATCGTCTTTAACACTATAAATCGTGAATGGACGCCGCAATAGCAAATTCGAGCCTTCATCAATTAACACATGGATGAACTGCCCTGGTTTCGACTGGGCTGCAATCTTCGGACATTTGCAACGTAGCAGAAAGTGATTGGTTGCAATCTGCTCATTCGAAATAATTTTTGAGGGCGTATCAAACTTTTTAAGCAACGAAAAGCACTCCTAGTTTTCTATAGCTGAGAGATATGAAAGACAGAAAGAATTGCTATCATAGTATATGCCTGATTCAAACACAAAATCAACAGCACAATTGGGGGAGGTCATTGTCTTTTATTTAAGCTACTAATAAACGCAAGAATGTCTGCCAAAGCTTGATCAGATAACTTTTCTTTACCCATAGCTGGCATTGTATATCCTCCCGCTCGAACATAAGATGCAATCTTATGCAATCTTTTCTGTAAGTTAGCTGGTGGGCGAGATTTAACCATTTGGGGGCCAATACCACCTTTTTTCGGCTTAGCGTGGCAGTTTGCACAAGCTCTAGCATAGAATTTCCATCCATTTTTCGCCTTGCCATTAATTTTAAGTATTCGGTCGGCAGCTATTTTTGATGCGTCCTTACTAATACCTTGCAATTTTACTTCTGGCGATTTCTTGCCAACTGACATATAATCGAAGTAGGCCATTAGAGCTTCGGCTTGAGCTTCGGGGATAGCAGAGGGGTCAATTTTTCTTTCTGGAATTCGTTGTAGAAAACGCTGATAGCAGAATCCCGCACCACCCGCGGCTCTTTCAAACATATCAGATGTAACCTTTGCCCATTGGGATTTCCCCCGATCCCGCACCCCAATAATACTGTGCCCCGTACGAATTTGTCCATCGGGTTCTTCTTTTTCGTCAAAATCTGCGTGACAAGTTGCACATGACATACCGCTGGCTTTATTTGAATCTATGGTTCCTCCAAAAGATGGATCATAAAACAGTTCGCGTCCCAACTTTGCTTGCGGAGAGATTTCCGATTTAGCCGATGTCTCAAAAAAAGTTAGAAAAAGTATAAGCCCCCAAAACAACAATTGACGCATGAAAATTCTCCTGAAAAATCTCAAGTATCGTATTAGACAAAAACACCATAATATTATACAGAACAGAACCTGTTCTATAAAAGTAAAACAGTGTGATAAACCTCATGTTTGATGCTTTATTCCGGCAAATAAAAGATCGTCTATTTGTTTCATTAGCAAAAATGTTGGATATTCCACCAAACCTGATTACTATGTTCAGTTTGATACTGGGTGGACTGACTGTCGGTTTTGTTCTGCAAAAGCTCTATCTTACTGCCCTGATATTCTGGGTTCTAAACCGGTTTTTTGATGGGTTGGATGGAGCCATCGCCCGAATTCACCAACGCCAGACAGATCTGGGAGGATATATCGATATCCTATTTGACTTTATCACCTATGCAGCCATTCCCATTAGTTTGGTCGTTAGTTCACCAACTGTAGAAAGATACTTTTGTTTGACCTTGATGATTTCCACCTTCTACGTTAACGCAGCTTCATGGATGTACCTATCCGCAATTTTAGAAAAGCAAAAACAAGGATCAAAAACAAGCAGAGAAGACACAACGATAATTATGCCTACAGGGTTAGTTGGAGGTACGGAAACGATTCTGATGTACTCACTATTTTTTATAATGCCTGAGCACATGGCTATCTTGTTTTCCATCATGAGTATACTGGTGGGTCTAACAATCTGTCAGCGGCTAATTTGGGCAACGATAAAATTGTGAGGTAACACTCAACTGGAAAGATAAAGGTCGTAGGATTGATTTGTATTGTTGACATCTCCGAAATTAGACAGCAGTATGGGTGGTGTTCCACTTAATAGTCGGCGTGCTACCAGTCGATTCAGCTCGGGCATCTGATCTTTGGAAAATTCTTCGATTTCCGATAGTGAAAAGTATCTTGCATCATCGATTTCACGCTGATCAGGAATCGGATTGTGGAAATCTATTGGTGTCAGTTGAAAAATCAAGTAGGTTGAGTTATCCTTTTCATTTATCCGGTGTCGTACACCCAATAATCCATTGACTTTGGTTCGGATTTGTGTTTCCTCGAAAATCTCACGAATACAGGCATCATGAGCAGCTTCTTCAGGTTTAACATAGCCACCGGGGATTCGCCAAACTCTAGGTTCATAATTGTGGTGAACCATCAATAACCGATTATTTCGCAGAACAGCTCCACCAGTGCCAAGCGAAAATCTCATGCTACAGTTCCCTTCTTAAAAACTAATAATATTGTAAACACCTCAAGCCAATTCTCGGTAAGGTCTGGAAGTTCCAATACAAAACAGGCCAGCAGATACGTAAAACTGGTCATCATAAATTTTCAATTGTGCAACAACGCGATGTCATGAGGAGAAAATGTTAGCTCAACTCTTTCTCCCAGTTCATAAAACCTGTTTGTTTTCAAATTCAAGGTGTTTACTTTGAGAACCTTACTTTTGCTTATTGCAACTACGTATTGGATCTGTGAACCAAGATAAGCAGTTGATTCCACCGTTCCCAAAATCCGATTTATGATTTCATCTTCTTTCGAAAATCTAATTAATTCGGGTCTAATATTGAATTCGACAAGACTTCCGATCGGTGGTGCTTGGCTGAAGAAATTTTGCCAACCGACTTGAAGATTTTTTATTTCGTCAGAGGATAATACCAACAGGTCTTGGCTGACGTCAATTATCTTTGCCGAAAACAAATTGGAAGTTCCGACGAAATCAGCGACAGACTTCGTGTAAGGCAACTCATAAATTTCCCTAGGTGTACCTTCCTGAATTATTTCTCCTTCTGACATTACAGCAATACGTGTGGAAGTAATAAGTGCTTCTTCTTGATCATGTGTAACGTAGATTGTTGTTATTCCAAGTTCACGTTGTAACCGGAGCAATTCCTCTCGCATTTGGACACGCAATTTAGCATCAAGATTCGATAATGGTTCATCTAAAAGTAACAAGCCAGGTTCAGTAACAAGTGTCCGTGCTAAAGCAACACGCTGTTGTTGACCACCAGAAAGCTGAGAAGGACGACGTTTATCATGTCCTTCCAAATTCACCATCTTCAGAGATCGCTCAACTCGACCCTGAATTTCAGATTTGGCTATTCCCCGTTCCCGTAATCCGAAAGCAATATTTTCGAAAACATTCATATGTGGCCACAAAGCATAGTTTTGAAAGACCATACCCACATTCCGTTTCCAAGGTGGTATATCATTCACGATCTGATCGTCAAAATATATTGATCCACTATCGGCAGATGTAAAGCCAGCCAGCATACGTAGTAACGTTGTTTTCCCACAACCACTTGGTCCAAGAAAAGTGTAGAATTCACCTTTTGCAATATGTAAATTTGCATCCTTGACTGCCTGTACATCACCAAATTGTTTTCTCAAATTCTCTGTACGAACTTCTATACTTTGGTTCATAATACCCTAAAATTCACAGCAACTTTCAGAAAACCGCACATCATGCACATGGAGTTTTAATCTGAGTAAGGATCGGTTGCATCTCGAAGTGCATCACCCAGAAAATTAAATGAAACTACAACAGATAAAACTGGGATAGCAGGAAAAAGCAACCATGGATAATGTAATAATACTGTCACACGTTGAGCTTCTTCAAGCAAAACTCCCCAACTTGTCATCGGAGGACGAATTCCCAGACCAAGAAAACTCAGTGTGGTTTCACCAATAATCATACCAGGGATCGAAAGTGTGGCAATAACTATGATATGACTATAAGACCCAGGCAATAAGTGGCGAGTAATAATATGCCAGTGATTTCCACCTGCCGCTTGCGCAGCCATAACAAATTCCTGTTCACGATAAGCTAGGACTTTTCCGCGAACCTGCCTAGCCAAGTTTCCCCATCCGACTAGAGCCAGAATAACAGTAATACCGAAGAAAACAACAATAGGATGCAAACCCGGTGGTAATGCTGCACCAAGTGCCATCCAGAGCGGAATAGTGGGAAAAGCCAATAACACTTCAATTAAACGTTGTATACAGATATCTACACTTCCGCCGAAATAACCTGAGGCAGTTCCCAGTATTGAACCTAAGATCAAGCTGATAAAAACACCAAATAATCCAACTGTCATTGAAACGCGACCACCATATATTATTCTCGACAACAAATCGCGCCCCATCCGATCCGTCCCCAACACAAACATAGGACCAGCAGATCCAATCAAGTGTCGCTTACCATTATGATCTTGGTAAAAAAATTGAACGGGATAGGTACGGTTAGGATCAGATGTAAACTCCAATTCTAGCGTTTCGGGATTTCTCACCGACGTAAGGTCGTAAACGTGGAAACCATATTCGATTGAAAACCGAACACGTTGTGGAGGGACATGGCGAAAATGCATTTTAATATCGTTATAATGATAGGGAGCAAAAAAGTCGGCAAAAACAGCAATGATATAGAAAAAAATCAAGATAGTAGCGGAGATGATTCCCATACGGCTCTTACGAAAACGCCGCCAGATCAGTTGCCGGTAACTGAGACTCGCTATTTCGCTAGACTCATCACTATAACCGTCTGGCAAAATTTCGTGTTCCATATTCTGTTTTTCCCTGCTTGTTTTATCATTCATGACGTATTCTCGGATCAGCCCAAGCGAGTGCAATATCAGCTAACAGGTTGCCTGTAACCAGAAGCATGCTCTGCAACATAAGTAATGTTCCCGCCAAATAGACATCTTCCACGAGGAGACTGCGAAATAGTAATGACCCAACTGTTGGTAGACCAAGTACTATTGAGACAATTGCTTCTCCAGACAGTATGGCAGGAAGACTCATACCCAAAATACTAATCAATGGATTTATGGCTAAACGCGATGCATGTTTAATAACCACGACGGCTTCTTTGAGTCCTTTTGCCCGCGCGGTACGCACAAATGGTTGTCCTAATACATCAAGCAAATTTCCACGCATGATGCGCATTAATCCAGCTGTGCCATTCAAACCAACAACAATGACAGGAAGCCAAAGGTGCTTTAGTAAATCTACTAATTTTCCTGCGGTCCAAGGGGCACCTTCGTAATAAGACGAGAATAACCCAAACAACGGAATTCCAAAAAGCTCAAAGACAAATACCATCAAGGATAATGCAACAAGAAAGGCTGGTAGCGACATACCAATGAAACTTAGCAAAGTCAAGAAGTTATCCGAAAATTTATACTGGTGAGTTGCTGAATAAATGCCGAGTGGAATAGCGATAACATACGTAAAAATTAATGCGGCAATAGAAATCAGAAGTGTTAGTAGCAAACGATCCCAAACAAGTTCACTCACTTCGACTTCATATTCAAAGGATTCACCAAATTCACCTTGAATAAACCCAGTAACCCAGACAAAATATCGTATGGCCATTGGTTTATCAAGCCCATAACGTTTTCGCAATTCCTCAGCCATTTCCATTGAGCTACTATCACCGTATTGCTCCTCAAGCTCCTGTATCTTTCGATCAAGATAATCCCCTTTAGGTAATTGAATAATAATAAAACCTATGATTGAAATTGCGACAAGAGTTGGGACCGCGAGCAGAACACGACGCATAATATATGCCGTCATGGATGATCCCCTTTAATAAAATACTGCTCAGGGTAGCTTGTTGCGGGCCCACTAATTGCCCATGGTCCTAAAATACCTGTGCTTGGAACATTATGGAACCGATTCTTGGAAATCACAAGTTGTGGGGATCGGCCTGCCGTACCAAGGTGAAATGGGCCTTCATCGATATGAATCTGAACCGCATCCCGGACATATTGATGCCTTTTCTGCAAATCACTTTCCTTTTTGATTGCATCGTAAAGATCTAGAAGCTTCTTGAGAGGTCCCGTTGGTGGTTCGCCCTCTTGTCCACCAGTTTCGTACCATTTTCCAACCCTTGGATGCCAATACTTAGACAAAGTAGGAAACACCCAATCAGGATAGGTGAACAAATCCATTTCGGCTTCGCCATGCATGCTAACTGTAAATTTTCCGAGGTTGCGTCTTAAACTGAGTTCGGACCCAGGTGGAGTGTTAATAACAATTTTAATTCCCAACTTCCTCCAATCCTCAGCAATAATTAAACCAATATCATTTTCCTGACTACTTTGCTTTGAGCTTGGCATATCGATGACTATAGTAAGCTTTTTACCATCAGGCCGAAGTCGATCCCCATCTTTATCTCGTTTTGTCAGTCCAATTTCGTTCAGCAAACTGTTCGCTTCCTCAATGCTAAAATCTGCGTCTGCTTTCTTCCATCTTTCAAAAAGTTCCTGCCCTGCAGTACCAATAAAGTGCCAACCTTCCTGACTTACCGTTGCTGCCTGTGGCTGCAACAAACCACGCCAAGCGATTTGATTACACTTGTTTCGATCAACCCCTAACGCTAAAGCTTTACGAAAACGTTGATCCCGCATCAGTTTACGCAACACCGGATCTGGATCGGTCCAATTGAGTAAGATTGCAGGTTGTGCTCCAGCCGTAGTTTCCCATCTCAAGACTTTATAGTCTCCACGTTTTTGGCCTTCTATGTATAAGGCCAAGTCTCTTATCTCAGCTCCTCGAAACTGACAATCAATCTCACCAGCAAGGATTTTTAAGACTCGAACTTGTGGATCTGGAACAAGACTGGTCTTGACTTTATCAATGTACGGCAGTTGCCGTCCTAGTGAATCAACCACATAATAATATGGATTTCGCTCAAATTCGACCTGATACCCCCCTTTCTCGTTTCTAATCATTCTCCAAGGCCATAATGTTGGCCGATCTGGATTCTTATGGTTCAGATCCTGCTTTTCGAACTGATTGAAGTTTTTGTATTCGGAATAATCTGGATGGAATTGGACCATGTAATGCTTGGGGATGTTGTATTTTTCGGAATGCCAAAATCCAGTTCCCAACCACAACGGTGCAAGCCAGTTTGGTCCAGCAAATTTCATTACAATAGTATAATTATCTGGTGTTTCAACTTCCATTGGCTTACCATCGACGAGACACCACACGGGTGGTTCATAACTATGACGTGTATCCAAACAAAGTTGATAGAAGAAAGCAAATGATTCAGCAGTAAAAGGATGGCCATCCGACCATTTTATTCCCCTCCGCAAATGTATAGTTAAAACAGAACCTTCTTGGTTAAATTCCCAAGCTTCTGCTGTACCAGGTTCCAAACCTGAACAATCGAATTTCCATCGGATCAGCGGAGCATATCCTCCAATCATTTTCCAAGATCCAAGTTCGGGGCTACTATGAAACCTATGCCAAGTGCCGCCATAGCCCCCAGGCTGCTCGTAACCATCGAAGTCAGTTTTTGCAACCAGTGGGTTTTCAGGAATCCTCTCTACCAATGGTGGTAGTTTTCCTTCCTTCACCATTCTAGCCAACATTGGTGATTCTTTGGACTCCAAACCGCTTGAATAAGTTGATAAATCCTTCTTCACTGTTTGGTCTAAGCAACCAAAAACAAGAATGATACCACTTAGAAAAACGTATCTGATTATTTTGATTAATTCCATGTTAGACCAGCGTACTCTCGATCCCATTAACATATTTTGAATTTTTGGTCATCCTGAACGGAAAATGGTTGGTAATTGTATCTACGTTTGCGTCCTTGCTAGAATCATATTTCAGTTCAAGAATGGTGTTGATGTTGTCCGAATCTTTTTGAAATAGAACTTGAAATTGGGAGCCTATTGTGTTGCATTCCATGCCAGAATCGACGGTGATACGATAGCTCCTATCCCATGATCTATAATATCTTCGAAGATAACGATTTAACAAACAGGGGGTCAAAGGGGACAAATACGTTTTTACCAAATCCGGAAGGTCTGAATTTCTGATCATGTCGTTTATGCCTGTCACTCCAATTTTCTCATCAATAAAGAATGGGGATAAAGGGAATATTTTTTTGGCACCGAGGATTCCCTCTTTTAACTTAAATTCCAGCATAGGCTCTTTTACCTTCCCCCAAAAACTGCCATACCAACGAATCCGAACTTTCACCCGATTTCTTAAACCTTCGATGTTATCATGATAGTTTCGCGCACTAAAACTATCAAAGTAAATATTGTTCACCCAACGCTGATGGTGTATCTCGGAAAACAACGCTGGATGGAGTCTAATAATCAGTTCTATCTTCTGTTGCAAAAATTCAGATACAACAAACTTCCGTTCATAACGCCAAATTTTAATATCAAATAGTTCTATCATGTTGTTTCTTTATTTAGAAGATCTTCATGGTAAAAACGATGCCAACCAAGCACATCAATATAACTGGATATCCAGTAGCTGATTAATATTTTGCGAGATTGAGGATTATCAAAAATCACAACGTGCTTTTCCCATCTTTAACATCGTACAAAATCTTTTTGACATTTTCTTGGTATGTGTTTATTTTCTGTTGATTGATAATGATAGTCGACTTTTCTTCAACAAAATATGGTGTCTCAAGGTTTTTCATCTCAAGATGTTTCGCCGTTATCAATCCACAGCCAAATTCTGGCTTTTTTTGAAAGGCTACCAAACCATAATGAGAATCATTAATCTTAAGCTGATCAACACTTACCCGAGATAGATCTTTGCTTGCCAGAGCGATTCTGGCATTTTTTATATCCACTCGATGAACAAACATTTCGCTGTTCTCCCCAGCACTAAGTCCTTTATCACCAACTCCATCAATTGTAAGATCTTTGGCAGACACTATACTTCCAGACACATCTAGAGCATCATTACCACAATGAAAAAAGGATGATTCCATGACCTCACCTTCACAGAAATCGGTATCAAGTGCATCAGAAAATGAATGGCTAAAAACCGAATTTCTAATTATAAATTCGGATCTCATAATGTGGAGGCTATCTTCAGATCTCGAGCCAACGAATTGGCAATTGTCAATTTGAACAGGTGATTCATAAAATGTAACAGCTCCTGTCAACTCCCACCCATCTTTTGTCGAGGCTGCCAAGTTGTTAAACGTGACGAACTGTAATGCCGACTGTTTTGGAGAATTTATAACCGTTAATCCCTGTCCCGACGAATTGTCAGATGAAATGACAATCGGTTCTTCTTCATTACCAATAAAATAAATTGAAGAATAAGAAAGGATTGTAGCAGAATTAATTAAATTAATCTTTACACCTGACGGACAAAATAAATGATAGCCTCTTGGTACTATTAGGTCTTGACTAATCGTCCACGTTCCTTTTCGAATAGAAATTTGCTTTAATTCTTCGTCGATTTTCAAGAAATCAAATGCATGGATGTTAGGTAATTTTCGGATAAAATCATCTTTCACGAAATCATCTTCCATGTAAGGCCAAGGAAAGACAGTTTCGGATCTTATCTTATCCATTCCCAAAATTCGATAGTTAATTTTCAGGTCAGATCTCATACTATCATCCCAATCAAAATTTGTTGGGATCACGAACTTGATGTTCTGATAGGCAACAAGTTTCTTAGGTACCTTAGCTGGAAGAACCGTCTGCTTGTCAGCTTGAAATATAACTGAGTCCTCATATGAAACGCTGATTACCTCAATTGGTAAAGACTGAATACTTGCAACTTGAAGTTCAATTTCATTTTCGCTTAACCCATATTGGTAGGCATGCACTCCTTTAACGGGATTCAAAATTGTTTTAATGTACTCTTGGTTCTCCCTATACACTTGTTTCGAAAAACTGGAGCGGAAAAATTCACTTTTAAGAATGCCAAGGTTAACACCAAAGGGTACACTTACAGAAGCGAATAGATTATCGAGATAAACAGGTTCTGACATCCGATTTAGTGCTTTCACATATCGACGAAAGAATACTTCATCATTAAAGATTTTTGCATAGTAATTATCCGCAATTTGTGAGCCATGGTTGCCAAGATAATTTCCGTTGACCGTAGCACACAATGACCTGATAGACTGTCCCGCATTCCCATCAAACCCAATAGGCTGTAATCTCGAGGTTACAGGATTATAGTAGAATCTTGCATTATGCCAACGTGAACCGTGTTCAGCTCCCATCAAATCTGTAAGAGCAAAGAATTTAGCGAGCTTTTCAACATCAAAAACTTGACTAGTTTGTAATTGCCCTCGACGAAATGATTCCAGAAGGGAAATTGCTTTGAGGTATTGCTTGCGATTACTTGGTGTTGAAATCCATTTCGTTGTTTGAAATGCATCGATATCACTTGAGAGGTAAGACCCACTACTCATCCTAGCACGATCGAACGTACTTTTTTGTGCTATTTCTTTCCAGAAAAATTCTTCGTTAAATCTGACAATTGGCCCATTCCACAATTGGTTATGTCCTAAAAGATACGCGTCAAAATGCTCTTCTAAGGCATAAATACCCAGATCTTTTTGGTTCAAAACGACTCTGATGAACTGATATCGCAATCCCAGAAGACCTTCCTTGGCTAATGCCTGGTGGAACAACCATTCATTAAGATAATTCCGTGTTTTGGGATGGTGTATTGACATCCTTCTCATTCCCAAAATAGTGTTGTTTCCTTTAACAACGATCCGGAAAGACCATTTCTTGCCTTGAAGATGGTCTATGTGGTCACCTTTTAAGCGGAGTTTAACTTTTATCGTTTCATTTTCATGTTGTATTATCGCTGAAACATAGTCAGACTCTGTAACGAACAATTTTCCTTGCTTTAAAGCGCGTTCTTTTTGAAGAGAGAGCTTGCGAAAATTTTTCGGATTAATATTTATTTGAATCTGATCTATCCCTTCTGTTTTTCGCACACGGGAGAAACCAGCAGAAGTAAAAATCGCCACCGAATCGCGAACCGACTTTATATTGTCCTCGAACTTACGATAGTAATAACCTCCATAAATGAACATTAATAAACTGTACAATATGAATATAAAACCTACAAAAAGATAAAAGAATAGTTTCCAAGATCGCGCATTCTTGAGAAACCAATTATTTTTCCCGCTTAACGCAAACCAGTATTGTCTGTTGGAATTCTTGAGTTCCAATTAAATATATCTCCATATACAAACGTCAGTAGACGACGTTCAGCTATTATCTAGAAACGAGATACGCATTGAATCATTGAGTCCCTGTAATTCAGATTTACCCATTTCTAATTGTGAGTAACTTTCAAAACCAACTAGGAATGATACTTCCAATAAATTCGAGTTTTCGTCAAACCTTTTCAAGTTAACATGTGTACAATGCTTCTGAAGCACTTTGATAATGGCATCGAGTTCGTTTCCATCTTGAGTTGAGCTTGAAACTGTCAAGTAAAGATGCTGGCCACTTTCCACACTGCTCTTATTAACATTTTTCAAGAAAATTATCGCAGCAATCGTTAGCAGCGTAATAACTGTGATGATAGCCTGATTCGCTCCAATGCCCATACCAACCGCAATAGCGAGAAACAGATATGAAAGTTCTTCCGGTTCCTTGATTGCTGTTCGGAACCTAATGATTGAAAGTGCTCCAATTAACCCGAGTGATAGGGCAAGTGAGGATTTTACAATTGTAATGATAAACATTGTCGTCATTGTAATCGGCAAAAAATTGCGGGCAAATTGTTGCCGATTGGAGAGTGCCGAGCCGTATCTGGTATAAACCCAACCCAAAATTAAAGACAGGACTGCAGATAGAAACAGATTGTAAATTATGACCCAAACGGAGACTTGTTCAACTGTTCTAGTTGCCAATTCCTGCAAGACTGGTAAATTTTTCACAGAGGGATATTAACCTTAAATTATATTAAATGATCAAACAAGGACAGACCAATTTAACGATGGAGATTAGTCACATCTAACTATTAGATACCTTGAAGAGATAACTCATCGCGTCGGTGACAAGCTACTCCTGATTCTGATGTAGTCAGTTCGAGTCGCAGATCTTCTTGTGCACAAACATCCACCGCATAGCCACACCTTGGATGAAAATGACACCCCAATGGCGGGCTTGATGGATCTGGCACATCTCCTTCAAGCCTAATTCTTTTCCGTCCTTTTTGTATCTTTGGATCTGGCATTGGGACTGCCGATATTAGTGCTTCAGTATATGGATGTTTTGGATAATGATAAATTTCGTGTGCAACATTAGTTTCCACAATCCGACCAAGGTACATAACTGCAATGCGGTCGCTGATGTGTTCTATAACGCTTAAATCGTGAGCAATAAAGATATAAGACAGCTGAAATTTTTCCTTCAGTTCCTCCAGCAAGTTGAGAATCTGCGCTTGGATCGAAACATCCAACGCGGAGACTGGTTCATCGGCAATAATCAGCTCTGGCTGTAATGCTAATGCTCGTGCTATCCCAATTCTCTGCCGCTGTCCCCCACTGAAAGCATGTGGATAACGACGAATATCATCTTTCTGCAACCCAACTGAGTCAAGTAAATTAACAACTCTATCCTCTGTTTCGGACTTATTTAAAACTTGATTGACGTAGAGAGGCTCAGCAATAATGTCGCCAACAGTCATGCGCGGGTTAAGGGATGAATATGGATCCTGAAAAATCATCTGCATCCTACGCCTGTAGGGCTTCAATTCAACCTGAGTCAGTTTGCAGAAATCAATCTGCTCTTCACCAAACAAAACCTCGCCATCAGTTGGGTCTATCAAACGCATCAAGCATCGCCCCGTGGTGGTTTTTCCACACCCACTTTCTCCAACTAACCCAAGTGTTTCTCCCCGGTGTACATCAAAACTTACGCCATCTACCGCTTTTACGCTTCCAATTTGCTTTTGCAATATGCCGCGTCGAATTGGAAAATATTTCTTTAGATTTCTAACTTGAAGTATTTTTTCCATTCTTTTATTTTACATCGACTTTAGTGAGTTTCATGGATCCAGCAGCGAACAGAATTGTGTTCGTCAACTGCTTTAAGTTCAGGCATTTCACTACAACGCTCAAACCGTTCTGTACAACGCGGGGCAAACGCACACCCCAGTGGCATTGCCAACGGGCGAGGTACAGATCCCGCAATCGAATGTAACCGTTTATGCGAGTTAATCCCAAGTACTGGAATCGATTCTAGCAATCCACGCGTATATGGGTGGAGAGGATGGTAAAAAATCTGGTCCAAATTTCCTTTTTCAACAACACGGCCAGCGTACATAACAACAACTTCATCGGTGATTTCGGCGATTACACCGAGATCATGTGTGATCATCATGATTGCCATGCCTAGTTCCTCTTGTAACTCTCGCATAAGATCAAGGACTTGAGCTTGAATTGTCACATCCAATGCGGTTGTGGGTTCATCTGCAATCAGTAGCGAAGGATTGCAGGAAAGTGCCATAGCAATCATCGCTCTCTGACGCATGCCGCCAGACAGTTGATGAGGATAATCATCTACACGTTTATGTGGGGCTGGAATCCCAACTCTATCTAACATTTCAATAGATCGAGTACGAGCTTCTTGTTTACTAACCCGCTGGTGAAGAATAACAGCCTCAGATATTTGGTTCCCTATTGTATAAACAGGATTCAGGGAAGTCATTGGTTCCTGGAAGATCATAGCAATATCATTACCGCGGATGGAGCGCATCTCTTCACTTCTCGGTGCTAGTTGAGCAATGTTAATTGGTAGATCCACATTATTTTTGTAATAATGGATCTGCCCTTTTTCGATCTGGCCCGGAGACTGAAGTTGTAAAATAGATAAACCTGTGACACTCTTTCCACACCCACTTTCACCTACAATGCCAAGAGTCTGTCCACGGCTAATTGAAAAGCTCACATCATCAACCGCTCGAATCACTCCATCATCTGTGTTAAAAACAGTACTTAACCCGGTAATGTCTAGTAGTGGATAATCCAAAACTTAAATCCTAAGATAAA
Organism: Candidatus Poribacteria bacterium; assembly: GCA_002709695.1. GTDB lineage: Bacteria > Poribacteria > WGA-4E > WGA-4E > UBA9662 > UBA9662. The sequence continues at coordinate 118,371 of PAQF01000086.1, read as the reverse complement.
TTATAGGTTGGCACAGCAATCGGTTCTAAAAGGCTAGTTCCCTGACGAGACCTTTATTTTTTCAACATCCTCCAGAATCAGCAAGCCAAGACTACTAGGAGGAACTAACTTGGTGTTTGGCATTTGCTCTGCCCAATAAACTGACCGTTCGTCTGATCGATGAATAATGAAATTAAAACCAAGTTTATTGTTTCGTTTCATTTTCATAGGATCAAATCCTTTAAGTATAGGATAAAAAGGAAGACGAGCCTCAATCGTATAATAATTTTCCTGTTCAGTCGCAGCTATCTGTAGTCCTTTAGCCTCATAATTCGGGACGAGTTTGGGGGCAGACTGACCAAAATATGGGCGACTTCCATCAAAACCACCTCCCTTTGGACAAATCCAAAAAATGAGCTGATCCGAATCACCCTGATTGTCAAGATAAGCGGGTCTGTTTTTATGTGTTGGATGCAAGTCAATATGGATTTCCAGTGCATCAGAACTTTGATAATATCGAATTGGATCGTCCACTTCAACTTCATTATCATAAATTTGTGCTAGGAAGTATAAAGAGTCTTGATCCCATTGCAACCATAATAGGCCCTCATCTTTTGGAGTTACAATTGCCTTTTCAAGTGGCCATTGATCATCAAGTCCATCAATGACGACGGTTTTTTTTGTTCTTGCTGCCCAAGCAACCAAATTCGACCGACACATAGTCGTTATTTCAATATTCGCTTCACCCGTCTCAACTAAACGATCATCATAAATAATGGTAATCGATTCCCCACCAGTTAATTCAAGCTGATTGACCTCATCGACATATTTTCCATATACCGTTTGAAGCGACCCACGAAATATCTGAGAATCTTCGTTTTCTTCAAGAAGAATAATGTTATTATCTATTTCCGTTTCATTGGCTCGTATACGTAACCCAATTGATTCAGCTACAGAAGGATCAACATTGAGATCCTGATCTTCCACACGGAAATAGAGAGTAGTGCCTATATTGAAGTTTTGGAGTGCCGAACCATCCTTACGGGTGACAGCTAAATTACCACTAACCCCTTTATCAACATAAGTAATATCCTCAACAGTTGCGGTATTAATTGTACTAAATCCGGGTGAATATATAGCCGTCACCGCTTCTTCCCCCTGTACATCAAGTGTGTCATCCACAACTGCAGTTCTTCCATAACGTGTCGGAACCCTCCCCCAAAAAACGCCATCTTGGTTTGGCTTCTTTTCCAACACAACATCAACCTGATCTTGTGTACGGCTACCGTAAACAGTGATTATGACCTCAACTGCATCAACGACAGTACTGAGCAGAAGGTCTTCAAGCCAAAAATACAGAGAATCTCCAGCAATGAAACTTCCGACTTCGATCTCATCTTTATCAGTAATCTTTAGAATACCTTCATTCCCACTAAGTACAATTGCCTGCACCTTTGTCACTACTCCGGTCTCACCAGTCGCTGCAAGTGCATCCAGATAACTAACAGTAATTACCTCTTTATCAGTAAGAACCAATCCGATTGGATCATCATCCGATTGGCTACTAGTTGTCAGAGGACCTTCGAAGATACCAGAATTTTGGGTTGTTTCGTGCAGATTAATAACCTTATGGTTTCCAAGTACATTCCCACGAACAGTTACTTTTACAGACTCAATTTCTTTCGAAAAAAGATCTAAATCTTTATCTGTCAACCGAATCAACAGTTTTTCGTTATTGTTGAAACTTCCGGTACCAACAGAGAAATTACTGATTAAACGCGTTGGATCAGCAGTATAAATTTCAATATCGCCAGTTTCTCCAACCTCTACCATCAGATCAACACGAATTTGCACCTGTGTCGCCCCAGTATACTGTAACGCATCAGTATATACAAAGGTAACAATGTCACCTCCTTGAACTTGGAGAGTACCATCATTTACAATTGGGCTCTCCCCGTAATCAGTTTTTAGTCGACCACGGAAAACACCTGCGTTACCGGAAGTTTCCAGCATTGTTATTCTTATCCTATCACGAACCAAGTTCTCAGTAAGATTGGTCTCAAAAACCTGAGCTACTGCGTTTGTTGTATCCAAGTCTGCATCTCTGATTTCAAGGATCAACGTATCATTTGCGCGAAAACGGCTTATTGGGGAATTTAACATGGAATCCGGATCAAAACCCAATTCATTATAAACATTTATATTTCCAGTTGTACCAAGGTTTACTTTACAGGTATCGATGACCTCTATATTTGTTTCACCAGTTTTCCTAAGAGCATCAAGGTACAAAGCCTGAATTATCTCTGAGCCTTTTACCTGGATGATCCCATCACCAATCCGTGATTCAACACCATACACGGTAGGCATAGAACCAGAAAAATTCCCTTCTGAAGACGTCGAAAACAATACAATTTTCTCTCGATCGTTCAACATATTACCAGTAAGGGTAATTTCAACAGCATCTTGAATGATGTCCTTATCACGAAGTCGAAAGTGAAGTACGTTCCCTGCGTTAAAATTCTCCAAGTCAGTAACCTGATTTGATTGTACGATTTCAATAATTCCATCATAACCAGTCATAACCCTAGCAACTCTCGAAATTAGAACCTGAGTTTCCCCAGAACCTTGAATTTGGTCGATGTAAACAACTGTAATTTTTTCATCACCAATGACTTCGAGTTTATTGTTTTTAGTATCAGCTGCCACTGCATATTTTGTTTCAACAGTACCAACAAACACACTACCATCAGCATTGGTCTCGGTTAACACAAGTTTATATTGATCTTGTAACTGGTCTCCTTCAATTATGACATCAACGACTTCCCTTTGTGTTAAATCTTGATTGAGATCCGCATCTTGAAGCTCAATCTTTAGAGTAGTCCCTGTCCTAAATGGAATATCTTCGAACATAGGGCCTCCGTTGATAATCAATTGTGCAGTATCTCCAATTTTTACTGTTGCTTGGGTCTGAATTTTCACATTGGCCTCACCTGTGTCAAGTAGTTGATCCGTATACTCAACACTAATCGTTTGCATCCCAATTGCCTGAAGCTTCATATCATTCGGTTTCGGTTTTTCGCTATAAATAGTCATAAGCTGACCAGAATGATAGTTATGTTGCGGATCAAACAAAAGTTTAATTGACTCTCTTTCATCGGTTCCGTTCACTGACAATTTCACTTCAATCTCACTACTTTTCGATACATCGGCATCTTGAACATTAATATAAAGTTTTGAACCAAGTTCAACCAATTCAGCTGATTTATCAACACCATTAATAAAGATTTTTCCGTTGTTTCCACTGGTTACAATCACGGTAGCTTCAACCGACTTGTTTTGTTCGTCACGACTGAAATAAGGATCAATGTAATTCAACAGAATTTGGTCATTCCCACGTACTTTCAATATACTTGGAGAATTATCTGTTGTGCCAGACTTATCACGTGCTTCCTCAAAGACGGTTACAACCTGCTTAGTAAACAGAGAACTATTTTCAGACCTATCCCCCCTAATACCATCGATTAAAGTAATGAAATCAGTCTCATATAATGTAAGATGCATGGTTTGACCAGTAGTAATATTTTCCAATGAGGCTTGAATTGACTCCGAATTTGTGCGATCGGCATTGCTGTCTGCATCCCACACACATAGGCTAATTGTATCGCCCGCTGCAAAAGTGGGTATCGGCATTAACAACCGTTCGTCCATGAATACAACCCGACCGCTAATTTGGCTGACCAATTCAATCGGATTCCAATCACTGGGTGATGCGTTTACATCACCGGAAGCATAAGCAAAACTGCGATCTCCCACAGAATAGATATAATTGAATCCAATCGATTTTCCAATGTCGGGCTCGTAATTCTGAAGAACTAGATCCTTTGGGAAACGTATTTCTAGGTTGTATCCTTTATCCGTTGGCATGATTTTGGTGTCAATATGTTTATGAAAGTTAATATTCTTAGGGATCGCATCCATATGATGATGAGTCTGAGTTGGATGAACAAAAAGCTGATTTTCGCTCGATCTGTAGATTGTCAAAACGAAATGGTGGTCATTTTTTTTATACATGCCAGTTGAAGCTTGTCTGGTAGTATCACAAAAAATATGAATTACATCACGATCAGTACTTTTAAGCCCAATATGGTCGATTGCTGCAGCAATATAAAAATTTTCCTCGTTCCATTGGGTATAAAGTGTAACAATGTCTTTTACTGGTTCAGAATCCAAAAACCGACCAAAATTTTTTGGATTCGGGTCGATTTCACGTGCAGTATGTGGATATAAAAGGTGCCAATCTTCTATATAGCCATCAATTACAATCCCCTGATCTACCTTAATGGCACGACCAATTTGGTCGAGCGGAAGTGTTTGAGATTCTACCATTTCAGGGGCCGAAATTTCGATGGGCCTAGCTTCGTATAGTCGCACCTCTGAAACGACTGCATTGGGACCAGTAATGCGATTGAAATGAAGTTCCACACGCCCATCAGCATAGGCTTCAGAGGGGATAGGCATAGTTTCAGTACTGAAACTCCCTGAAGGTATCCTCATTGCGGGATGAAGAATATAACCATCCGCTAAGAGGTTTTGAACACGCATCCCGCTATTTTCTTGCAGATATTCTACTTCTACCCAATAGAGCATCCAAGGTTTAAGTTGGCTGTATCCAATCTTTACAGCATCATAATGGTAAGAAAAACTTCTGGCGGAATCAGGGTTACCTGGGGAAACTTTATTGGGTTCGGTACCTTCAGCAAGAAAGTATCGATTTTCGCCAGAGATTTCTCGTTCAAAGGCAAATCCTTGTATCAAGTGTGGAGCCAATGCGTTATTTGCCTCACCAAGCCTTTCGTGTTGCATTTGGATGGCATTATAGTTCCCGAATTCTCTCTCCAAATTATTAGGTCGATAGTCTTTGGTATAAACTTCAAACTCACGGATCTCAGCGTAATCACCATGCCAATCACCTTCTTCAATATGTAAACGAATGTAACGCCCTATCACCGGTATGTCAAAGAGCTGTTGGTCTACTACAGTCTCATCCGGCAATTGCGGAGATGTATAGACCTGCTGATAATTTTGTTCATTTGAGCTTATAGCAACTGAGTAGGTCTCAACGCTGTCTCCAGGACCATCAGTAGTCAACTGAAAACCGTATATTTTTTGAATTTCACCGATATCCGCCGTAACAGAAATGGACGCTCTCGGTGTTTCATATTTTATCTCGACTCCTTTCTCCTTGTCCTCAACTTCAGTTTCCACTCGTTGAGCTGCCACCCATTTTGAGCCTTCAAAATGAATCAGATCCCTTAGTATAGGCAAGTCAACTTGATTAAAATTGGAAGTCATCGATTGAATAGGTGCATGAGATTTATATCTTAATCCAACTTGAAAATTATCAACTTTTAAATTTGGTTTATTATTAAACCAATCATTAACCACAACTTGAATCCAACGTACTTCGGTTGGAAATTGAAAGGGTTGCAACGCAAAATTGTATTCACGAGAATTCCCAACATAAGAGAAAACCCGTGTAAAACGTGACTGAGAACTATCCTTTCCAACCCAGATATCAAATTGCTTCGGTCCACTCTCATTTGGGTCTTCAAATTGCACCTTAGCTTTATCAACCAAATAAACATAACCAAGATCATAAGTGGCAAAAGGGGGGTCGCTTCTGATCAAATCTGTCGATTGGAGTGGGGAAGAATCCATTTTGCGAATGGGCTTGATGAAATATTGGCTCTGACTTAGATTAACGTCATGTCTCGGATAAAATAGAAACCCTAGCAGAAGCGCAATGCTACTGTAGAAAAAATATTTAGCCACAAAGCTAACCCCTTAAGACATACCAAGAGAATTCTTTAATTCTTGAAGACGACGATTGATTTTTTGCTTGTCAATTCGGTTTCCATCAACATATTCTCTTAATTCATGAGGCAAATTCGGTGGAATCATTGATCGAGAATTTGCTTCACGAAGTGCCAAAAGCCCCATAAACTCGTTCATTTCAGGTGAATGTTCAGGAATGTAATCGTCAATGGTTCGATTCAAGTCTTCTTGGGAAACAACCTCACGTTCATGTCGTTTAGCGAGATTATAACTCCTTAACACAATACGCTCAAGATCCCCACCGCTCAGTCTCCGTGTTGCTCGGTTTGTTTGACTGAAATCAATACTATCAAATGTAATCTGATGTTTTCTGAAAAGTTTCTCCAGAATATCAGCACGTTCCTGGCCAGTTGGCCGAAGCAAAATTAATCGATGATCAAAAACACCACGTTGTCGAAACACAGGATCAATGGCATCGGGACGATTTGATGCACCAATCCAGAGGATTTTACCATGGTATTCTGGATCACTAATCATATTAGTCAATTCAGCAGGCAACATACTGTTTGGTGTTTGAGTTCCATGACCTACATGTGGACTACTGACCAAATCGATTTCATCGACAAAAACAATTACCGGTATTACGGCTTGAACAAAACTAAGTGCCATCCTTAAATCGCTTTGATACGATTTCCCATCCCCTGCCATAGGCTTCTCAATACCAATCCATTCTCGTGGACTTTTAAGTCGAACAAAAGTCAATCCACTGTGCCTTGCAATGATCTGAGCTAACAAGGTTTTACCAGTACCAGGAGGTCCCAACAGCAACAATCCCCGTGGCACACGCTTCAGATCACCTTGACGGATAGCAGTCAAGATATCTTTCATTATCTCACCAACGTGTCTCATGCCACCAACAAAAAGCACCGGATTGTAGGGAGTCGACACAACTTCTAGCAAACCACGACTATGAATCTCGACATTCTCACGCCGATACTGATCAATCAGCGTTGGTGTAATTGGTTCACGAACCTCTTCCGCCCGCAAAGCAACATCATGAATACCAAAAAGGGTAAGGCCCGCGGTATCTTGGGCAACTTGTTCCATCGTTAAATCCGGGTGAAGTTTTATCTGTGTCGTAATTTGCGCTTGTGACTCCGGGTTGGTCTGAACAGGCAAGCTGATTAAATGATTAATAAATTCAAATCGATCATTGTAATCAGGAAAAGGAATTTCCACAACCGGGATATCACTACTTTGAGTCAACACAGGATGAACTTCGGTAATATCATGTGCCACCATCAGTAAGAGATGCTTTTTCAGTCTTATATCGAAGTCCATTGCCCACCTCTGTAGCGTATCCAAAAATGTCGCTGTTTCTTCTGAGAGTATGGACATATCCCCATTTGGCGCGATTTTTTCCGTATAGAACATCACCAACCCAACTTTATATCTCGTTGTGTTGAAAAGTGTATTCAGTTGGTTTAACCAATCAGAAGTTATTGGAAGTTTACCTGATCCAATGAAAGGATCTTCATGCATCTTCTCGTGTATTACACCAGAGTTAATTTTTTTGCGATGTGGATTTACTTCGCGCTCAGAAACAATTTCCCATTGAGCATCTTCAATTTCTACCGAATTACCACTCGAGTCCTCACCAACAAGTTCGAATTTATAGGGTTCCCTCGGTTTTATCTCTCTTGGCATCTCCTCAAATTTGATTTTGGCAAGATCTCCAGGAATAACCACGATTTCATCAGACTCCGTACCCACATTATGTATTTGAACAGTGATTTTCCCTTTACCTGCCTTTGAAGCAGTAAATACACCATCATGAGTTATATCACCAATTCCTCCTTCAACTTTCCAATGTGCTTGCTGAATCCCAATTGGGCGATTCAACACATCAAAACCAGTTAATTTTAGCCGGATTTTTTGACCAGATTCTATCTCAAATTGTTGAGGTGAAATTTCAAGTTGCTTAATCTGGTCATCCGTAATGCGGAACTGAGGTGATTCAGTACGTACATTGCCAACTGAAGCACGGATTCGCCCTAGCCCCAGTTCCTCTGCTATAAACGTTCCCTGCTCATCAAACTGGCCGACAGAAGGTAAGTCTCCCTGAATTTCACCAACCCATTTAACATCCTCGCTAACCAGCCCAAGTGAACGTTGGATCCATTTCCAATGATCTATTTGCGGCCAAATGATTCCTTGTGATGGCGTATACCCAAGAACAATATCGCACCCAGTCATATTCAATTGTTCCATAAGATAATAGAATATTGGCAAATATCCATGTTCCGCATCTTTTGCCAAATCATATGTATTATAGTGAAGCATAAACATATGTGCGGAACCGGCTTTATATTCCTTGGCAATTCGGTCAAAAAAGCTGGGCATTTTCTTCACTTTATTCGTAGGGTTTTGCTGTTTGTATCATAGCATGTGTACCGTTAATTAGCAAGGCTTTGCTAACGCTTCCTCACAGTGTTTAACCTCTCGAAATGAACAATATTTTGGCCAAAGAAATTAAATAAAGAGAACAAGCCAAAGTTTATAGGGAAATATCTAGCTCGATGAAAACCGACCTCACAATCACTGAATTACATTCCAAACTAGGACTTCAACTAAAGAAAAACTACAATCTCTTAAAAATTGACTCAAGAATTACGAATGTTTGGAATTTTACTATAGTCGAAGAAGTGTGAGGTATGTGCAGGCAATTCAACTAATTCTTCAGGTAAACCGATTATGAAGATCAATTACGGTGGGTCCAGATGAAATTTTTGGAGCAACTCCACCTGGTACGATGAAATTTCGGTTGGCAGTTTGATTCGAAGTGTTACAATTTGATCACCAATATCTGTTCCTTCTTCATTCGGAAGCCCTTTCCCAGTAAGTTTAAACTCATGGTTGGGTTGCGTTCCAGGAGGAATATCAATAGGAATCAAATCATCAAGCGTTTGTACCGAAACCCGATTCCCTAAAATGGCATCAATAAAATCAATCTCCACCTCGCTATGGAGATTGTTTCCACGTCGTACGAGGTATGGATGCTCTCGAACCCAAACTTTCAGGAACAAATCCCCGTTTGGCCCACCGTAGACACCTGGTTCGCCCTTACCAAGCATCCTTAAGCGTGTACCGTCCTTAACCCCCGGTTTTACAGTGGCCATTATTGTGTGTGTTTTCTCAATTCTACCTGTTTCCCGACAATTGAAGCAGGGAATTCCTTTGTCATCGATGTTATAACAGCAACTGGGACATACACGCTTCACATCAACGTTTCCCATCTGAACCTCGATAGTACCTGTCCCTGCACATCTTCGACATCCACGCGAGTCGATGGCTCCTTGTCTTCCAACTCCATTACACCGGATACAGATTTCTTGAATGGTTACAGGAACCATGAATTGGCCTCCCTGCATAACATCTTTTAGATCTATCTCAAGAATTTGTTGAATGCTTTCACCACGTATGGGTCTTTTGATTTTTGTTTTCTGATCTTCTGATTCAGTGAAGAAATCAGTAAAAAAATCCGAGAAAGACGTACCTGAGAAATTCCTTCTTTCCTTTGAGTGTGCAGCCGGAGTTGGAGATTCGTTGTTTGTTTTTGATGTTGGCTTCGTCCTAGTAAAAGATTGTTGACTCTCTCTAGCAGAGCGCTGCTCTGCCCTATCTTGAGCAACAGTATAAGATCGATCGTATTTTGCTCTCTTTTCCGGGTTTGACAGAACAGCATATGCTTCTGACACCCTCTGAAATTTGTCTTCAGCAATAGGATTATTAGGATTTTTGTCAGGATGGAATTCAATCGCAAACCGGCGGAACGCTTTTTTAATCTGACCAAGTGTAGCAGACGTTGAAAGTCCTAGAATTTTATAGTAATCCACAATTCAAACACCATGTATAATTACATTCGCTTTTCCAAAGCTTTTAATAGTATACAAGATTACACACTAGACATGTACACCTTTTCAGCTTTTAGAGTTGTGCACGAAGGAAATAGACAAGGCATTTTTACTATCAATTTTAATTAAGCATATGCTATCCTTAAATCGCAAGTAACTTGAGGTTGCAAAAGCGATGGTTCTCGAAATTAAGGAGATATTCGTAAGATGATGTGGCGTACTAAGGCACGGGCCTTTGCACTCCAAATGCTTTATCAACTTGAAATATATCAGGACAGCTCTGACCTTGATTTTACATACTTCTGGAACCAACCAGATACAAATGTATCAGATGGGTTTTATCCACTCAGTGTATTTCGGTGGTTGTTGCATGGAAATACGAGCCAGACAGAGAAAGCTCAAGATGATTTCAACCAAAAAGTGCTTACTTTCCAAGAAAAATTTGAAACCCAGAAAAAAAGTCCTCATAATTCAAACCAAGAGTTAGTTGATTTATTCAAGAATTTATTCTGGAATAGAAATGAAGAAGATGAAGACGAAACTGTTGAAATTTCTGCTCACCCATCCGAGCAGAAACGAGAAATTTTGCTTAAGGCCTTTGAAGCAACAGACGACATAATCGATTTTGCCAATTCATTAGTTCAAGGCACCATTGAACATTTGGCTATGATCGACCAATTGATTGATTCCGCTTCAGAACATTGGACACGCAATAGGATGCCACTTACCGATTTGTCAGCTTTACGGCTAGCCACCTATGAGATCTTATTTCTTGCAGACATTCCTTTCGCTGTTTCAATTAATGAAGCAGTTGAACTCGCTAAAATCTTTGGTACTGACGACTCCGCCAAATTTGTTAATGGTGTTTTAGATAAAGTTAAGCAACTGAGCTTCACCAATCATACCGAAGCTAATCGATTGGAAAACAATTCTAACCAAAGTGAAGAGAAAAGACAGAAAATATGATACTCCGAAGATCCTTATCATTTGCGGTTATGACTCTCTTGTCTGCTAACATATTATTTGGCTTTGCCAAGGAAGTGAAATTTGAATTTCAATTCGGAGGGAAAGGTAATAATGGAGGGAAATTTTCGGACAAAACACTATTTAGCTTTGACCAAGAAGGTGCCATCTACATTGCTGATAACGGCAAGGGAATGCGAAAAATTCAAAAACTTATGCCAGATGGAACTCTCGATTTTACAATTAGGAGCAACCCAAAAAAGTTTATCTTTGCCAATATCACAGATATGGCTATTGGTACTGATGGGAAAATTTATGTTTCAGACTGGAAAATTTCCCCGATTGAAGGAGCAGATGCCCCAAAGCTCTTCACTTACGGAGCATGTATTCACAAATTCGATGCCGAAGGTCAGTTCATCAAAACTTATTTTGTACACCATCTAACTCATTTAGGAATTAAATCCCTAAATAATTCCTCATTAACCAATACATCTCTTCCATTAAACCATGAATTACTTTCTCAGTACTCTCAGTTTTTTGACACTGCGGCCCCCGCTTTAGACTCTGAGGGACACTATGCGCTTTTTCTGCCGCAAGGAAATACCAAGAGAACCTTCTTTCTCTCGGTTGATGAGCAAGAAAATATGTACATTTACGATGACGGCGAGGTTCGGAAGATCTCTGCAGAAGGTTTTATATTATCAACATTCACGGTTGATCAACCCGGCGTTGGACAGGTAGCTAAAGCCACTGACATGACGATTGATTTGGAAGGTTATATTTACATTGTCGATCAAAAACTGCATCGCGTCTTGAAATATAATGCCAGTGGTGAGTTCGTCTCAGCTTTCGGGGAATACGGCTACGATGATGGGGCATTAATATCCCCTTACCATCTGGTAGTGTTAGCAGATAACTCGGTTCTTGTAGCAGATAAATCGCGATACTGGAAATTATCCGCTTCCAAGTTACCAACGCGCATGAACGACCCATTGATGACTCCTAAATTCCAGAGACTTTCCAGTAAAAAACGAACTTTTCAGAGCCAATTCCTGAAAGTTCAGCGATTTGGTTCCGACGGGTCTTTTCTAGAAAAGACCCTGATTCGTTTTCAACGAGAAGATAAGAATTTTGCCAACTTAGACTTGAAAGCAATTGATTCAAGTGGCAATCTCTATTTTATCAATACCCAATCGTTACAAGTAAGTAAGTTTTCTCCAACCTCCCCGTTCGTTCGCTCCGCACTACAAACCGAAGTCCAGCTCACATACCAACGTGGTGATGAAGGAGTGTGGATCGATAATGAAGATGATTTAGATGCCGACGTTTCTCTAGGAGCAGATTACGAACAAGATCTAGTCAAAAACAGTATAGATGCTACTACTGCCTTGAAGTACGATTTTAACGAAGACTTTCAAATGAAACTAACTCACACCATCGGCTGGAATGAAACAACTGATGATCTGTACTATCGTACACCTGCCTTCGAAGATTTTCGAGGTAGTTTTGTTGCTGACGGTCGAACAGTCAAAGATAGCTTAAAGCAGAGCATTGCGTTGGGCTTTGAACTGATCCGAGATCATAACCCCTACACCTATAGGGAAGTAGGGGGAGAGATTAACCTTTCGGTCTCAAATATGGGACAGATTAAGTATGCTTTTGATCCAGGTAACAAAAGTCACTTGGATTTTTCAGCGAGAAGTGTGGGCTGGGGAGCCAATGTATATTACGATTTCGGGAGAAGCTTCCGACTGAAATTCCAAATCAAAGGATCAAACGGTGGTGGAAGTTATACTTACAATGATGAACTTGATATGCTTTACATGACTTTTGCCTCAGACGCTGGGTCTACTCAAGTCAAAGTGATAATTGATGGAGTATTCTAAATAGAGAATAATCACCACCCCTTACACTTTATATTCAAAAATCAAGGCTACTTATTCAACCAAATTAAAAAACACTTAACGGCAACAAGCATGCAACTATATGGTAATAAGGCCAATTTCAGCGAATCTCGCAGTGTTCGATTCCCAAGCTAATATATTCTACGCTCTTGCGATTAACCAAAGCAAAACCACAAAATTCTGCAATTAATTCCGAGTCCAAGCAAGTATGACTCTAAACGACAAACATATTGTTATTGTTGGAGGTACTTCTGGGATGGGATTATCAGCATGTCATGCATGCATTAAGGCAGGAGCAAAAGTATCTACCTTTGGCCGTAATACCGAAAAAGTTGATCGAGCAAAAAAAAAATTAGGCAGTCGCGCAATTGTTGCTGTTGGCGATGCTACAAATCCAAATATGGTTTCGTCCATTATTGACCGTTTCGTAACGGAGCAAGGAATCATCCATGGTCTTTACCATGTTGCAGGTGGTAGCGGCCGCAGCATGGGAGATGCTCCACTACACGAGGTTACAGACGAAGGTTGGCATAAAACGCTAGAGCTCAACTTGACTTCCATGTTCTACTCAAATCGTGCGGCCGTCCAGCAATTTCACAGGCAGGAAACCTGTGGCTCGATTTTGAACATGGGATCTGTCTTAGGATTTTCTCCTTCCTCCCATTATTTTGGCACGCTTACCTATGCTACTGCCAAAGCAGCAATCATTGGGATGACTAAATCCTCAGCCTCTTTCTACGCGGATCAAGGTATTCGGTTCAATGTTATTGCACCAGCTCTAGTCGACACACCAATGGCAAAACGAGCATCAACCGATCAGAAAATTATGCAGTATATCCAAACAAAGCAACCATTGGATGGTGGTAGGATTGGTTTGCCATCCGATCTTAATCAAGCAGTTGTGTTTTTCTTGTCAGATGAATCAAAGTTTGTAACAGGTCAAGTTCTAGCCGTTGATGGTGGTTGGTCAATTTCGGAAGGACAATATCTATGAAACCAAGTCAGCAATATATATACAAATGCCGCAAAATTTTTGATCTCATTGAGCAGCAATATGACCAAATCAATCAAGTCGCAGATTGGTTCAGCGAAACAATTTTAGCAGGACGTATGGTTCATCTATTTGGCTCAGGACATAGTCGAATCATGGTGGAAGAAATGTGGCCTCGTTACGGATCTTTTCCTGGCTTTAACCCCATTGTTGAGTTGTCGTTGACATTCCATAACAATGTTACCGGCACAAATGGTCAACGTCAGGCGATGTACCTCGAAAACGTCAGTGGATTTGCCAAGCAAATCCTACGTAATTTCGACTTGTCCGAGATAGACTCTGCCTTAGTTATTTCATCTAGTGGGACAAATATTGTTCCCATCGAAATAGCACAAGGATTTAAGAAGACTGGAATGAAAGTCGTAGGCATGGTAAGTGTTCAACATTCGGAAGCGAGTGAATCTAAACATCCTGAAAATATCAAGCTTCCAGACATAGTTGATTTGGTTCTTGATAATGGGGTTCCTCCAGGGGATTCGATGGTACAAGTTGAGGGTCTCGGCACTCCTGTTTCACCTGGTTCAACCATCGGGGGTGTAGCCTTAATCAATGCTGTCAAAGCTGAAGTGGCTGATCGGCTTACAAGAGCTGGTCAACCTCCAAAAGTACTGACGGCCTCCTGCTTAGTCGGTAACAAGCGAGCATCTCAACTGTTTGAATCCGCCTATGATGAACATGCACACCGTATAAGCAAACTTTATCAAAATAACGGGGAAACTTAAGGAATGAAAGGATTTCCACTCCGAACTACGGTTATAGGAAGCTATCCATTTCCGGGTTGGCTTGAATTTGCCTCTCAGAACTTAAATCAATTCGGCTTCAGTGATATAGAAGAAATCCAAGAAGACGCAGTAACTGTTGCGATAAGTGACCAACTTAGCTCTGGCTTAGATGTCATTACTGATGGAGAACAAACACGCTTCGACTTTAATTTATCTTTCTATGGTTATCTAAAAGGGATTAAAGCAGAGACTGAGACCTCCCGAAAGTTTGGTCCTCCCGCACATGATCAGCGAGGTAAACACCAAATTACTGACCAAATTTTTGCCCCAGATGGACTCGGCGCAGTTGAGGAATTTGGCCGGCTTCAACGGCTAACTTCTCACTTAGACCCATGCCCAGTATTGAAGTCGTCTGTGCCTGGACCATACACTATGAGTGGTCGGTTGATTCCGAATGATCAGTACCCTGACCGTTACGCAGTTACTGAAGCGTTATTGCCGATTGTACAAAATGAATTGATTCTTTTGGTTGAAGCTGGTTGCCAAGAATTAACAGTTGATGAACCATCAATGAGTTGCTATGCTCACCGCGAAGATCCTACCCGTTTTGTCGATATTTTCAATCGCACGATTGAACCCGTTCGCGGTAAAGTTCGACTCTCGACGCACCTATGTTTTGGTAATTTCAAAGCACGTGCTGTTGGATTGAGGAAATACGCCCCAATGTTTCCAGCCTTCCTCGATATGCATGTTGATGAAATCCACGTCGAAATGGCCAGTCGCCAGTTTTCGGAAATTGAGATCATCGAATTGATCTCAAAAAAAATGGATGTGGCCGTTGGAATAGTTGATGTAAAAAGCTATTACATAGAATCTCCAGAGGATGTAGCCGACCGTGTTCGGCTCTGTTTAAAATACGCTTCGCCAGACCGTCTATCATTTGCTCCAGACTGTGGCCTGAGTCAAACCGCACGTTGGGCAGCGCGGCAAAAATTAACAAATATGGTCAAGGGTGTCAAAATTGTTCTTCATGAACTGAGGCTTTAATCCTCATATCAGTTGCACTTAATACGACCTTAACAATGGGGTGACCTAGAGTTCTGTGCAGTTCTGTTTACTGATTCAACCTCCCTTCTGTAACTATATGCCAGGATTTAAGATTTCATATAAAGTCGGTATGTTAATTGCTAATTAAGCCCAAATACTTGATCTAAAAGCCTATGATGGAGGGTGGCATAAACTAAAATGAGTTTAAGAGATCCGGAGGTGCCTTCGTTATCTCTACAGCATTGCAAAGGTTAGCAATGCTACTCTATCTGTTAACGGGAATTTGACTTTACGCAAGATTAGATGTAATTAATAGGTATGTTACTTGAGAGAAAAATTAGAAAGCTAATATGATTTTTCCGAATAAAACAAATTCTCCTTGTTTAAGAGAATGAAGACATTAAAACAGAAGGAGAAGTACCATTTAAAAATGAGAGATAAAATGCCTTTTCTTCAAAACCTAATTTTCTTTACAGCAGCTTCTCTAATTATCATTATTAATGGCTGTGAAGACGACGCAAGAAACGAAACCCAACCCCAACTTGGCAAAATTGAAGGTCTTCTAAAACCAACTGATGCTGCCACTGAAATTCGACTAATGCAGGCCGGTAATATTATTGCAACCACCTATCCGGACGAGAATGGAAGATATATTTTTCCCTATCTGGAATTTGGAGACTACGATATCATCGTTATTGCAGAGGGATACCGCGTAGCATCTGAAGCCAGTGCTATTCTACTTGACAAAGAAGTCGCTATAAAGAATTTTCAACTTGTTCCCCTGATGGCGTCAATACGGGGAATCGTCATAGACTCTGCAGGTGCATTTATAGAAAATGCATCAATTACGGTTTCTGCACCTAGTAATGAATTTACAATTCAAACAGATAAATTTGGTGCTTTTTCTTTTAATCAATTACCCCCCAAAGTTGAGTTGGTATTGACAATCCTTGCAGATGGAAAGATTGAATTCCAAGTTACAGTTGAACCAATTGGAAAAGGCGAAACAAAAGATCTACAAATAAGTCTCAAAGAAACAGAACAGAAAGTTGATGTCGGCTCACAATTAGGAGATTTAGCTCCCAATTTCTCACTATCTAACGTGGATGGCAAAATTGTAGCTTTGAAAGACTTCACCAGCAAACAAACTGTCCTTCTTACTTTTCACCGTGGTAAGTTGTGACCTGTATGCCTACCGCAGCTGGTACAGCTGCTACAAGGAAATTATAATAAAATTTCAGAACTCAAAGCTGAAATCGTTGCCATTAGCCATGAATCTGTAGCCGAAAACAAGAAGATTCATCAGCAACATAAACTGAAATATTTTTCTCTATCGGATCCAACAGCAAAGACAATTCAGGATTACAATGTTTTAGACTTTGGCAGATTTTCCAAGGTATCCTTTTTCATTGTTGATAAGCAGGGCATTATTCGTTGGCGTTCCACGCACAGTAGCATTAATCCTGATGATTTACCGAAGATTGATGACTTGCTTAAGGCAATTCGGTTAGCCCAGTAATTCAATTAGCAACGAAAAGGAGATTTTCCACTGAGAGAGTTCGTTCTTATCGCCTTATTTTGTTGTTCCATTTGTTGTTCAAACGAAACTAACAACGTTGGTAATCCCAATAATGCTATCCAAGACTCGAATTCTTCCACTGCACCAGATTTCACCTTGCTTAGCACAGACTTTAAGCAGGTAAGTTTATCTCACTACCGAGGAAAAATCGTTCTCCTTGATTTTTGGGCTACATGGTGCAAATCATGTCAAGAAGAAATTCCAATCTTTATTGACCTGTATGATCAATATCACGATCAAGGATTTGAGATGGTTGGCATTTCGATCGATAGCGAACGTCTTAAGGCAGTGAATCCTTTTATTAAGAAACTAGGTGTAAACTATACGATCCTCTTGGGCGAACCGGACCTAATGGACAAATACAATATTGTTGCGATTCCAACCGCAGTGCTGATTGACCAGTCAGGTAAAATCCGTAAAACGTTTATTGGCGAGCAACTAGAAAAACCGATTTACGAGAATGAATTAAAAAAACTGCTATGAATTTTTTTTGGGTTATCCTAGTAGGCGGAATCATTAGTATGGGAGGTTGTTCAGCACACTTTACACAAAACGAACAACTTCAACTTGATCTGTCCGGTTCTGTAACAGAAGCGCCGGCCATCTTAACTGAATTTGATTTTAATGAGGGAAAGAAGAATTCTGGAGATATTACGAAAAAACCTGGTAGTAGTTGTGCCAACGGCGTTTGCACAATTTATTAATTGGATTACAACTATGCCTCCCTTTCTATTTTTTTTCTTTCTTCTGGCCTTTCCATTTACTTCATTAGCACAATTGTCTTCCTTTCCACACTTGCAGCAGAATATCAAGGCCAAACAGCAGAATATCAAGGTCAAATTCCAAACAAATAGCACCTATGACAATCACATTGAGTTTGGTTTGAGTATTGATCCAAATACCAGTAGTCTTTCAGGGCGTCGAGTCCCACAAATACAAAGCCTTATTAATCAGGCAAGAATAGATCTGCAAGGTATTTTTCCCATCAGTCAGCTTCTCGATGTTAAAACGCAGCTCAAAACACAATTGGAAGATTACATTGGAAGAGATGATAAACTTGATAATTTTAATGGTTTCAATAACACTTTCTCGACAGAATTTATACTCCGATTAAGCGATCAGTTGCCACGTCTTCGTTTCCAACACCAGATTCAGCGACTTAATCGAGAAGATGATGTTTACGATTACGTTGAAAACCAAATCGGTTTTCAGTTCGGTAAAGTGTTCAAATATCATCTTCGATTTAGGAGCTTTGATGATGATCAGACTCGTCGAGAAGATTTTCTGCTTGTAGGGTCTCGTTCACAATTGGGTATTTGGCAATTACAATTTGGAATTCTGAAAAACCTTTTAGGCCGGTTTGAATACCAAGTTGAGCATCAACGTTATAAAGACAACCTGAATAACTTGGTACTCGGAATTGCCAAAATCAGTCCAGGAAATCTCCGTACCGATTGGAAACACCTTTTTACAACTCGACTGATACAAATTCCAACAGATCAAATCATTATTCAAGAAGATATCAACTTTTTTCAGAACAATTCCAATACATCATTTTACGATTTTGTTAGCTTTGAATTTGGCGGTACTGGCTTCTATCGAATGGCTGATGGCCATTGGTTTAAATTACGCTTGTCCGCACTTCAACTCAATTTTAAAAACCGAAAAACTATCTTTCAAAGCCAATCGCAAAGTAGAATAAATCAGCAAATTGGAATTGACTTCCTAATGTCTCGTAAGTTGGCTAATAAGTTTTCTTTGCTTCTCGGATATCAATTGGTAAAAAATCGTATCAACGAAAAATCCAAAATTCTTGATTTTTTGAATTACTATCACAACATTATTTCAATCAAATTAACCTATGATTAAACCTGTCTTAATGGACAATCAATTTCTGGCTAGCATCAAAGAATCTCCCAGGGAAAATGGGCATTTTAACCTGTGGTGGCTCGGCCAAAGTGGTTACTTAATTCAGTGGAATAGAGCAAAAGGAAATTCAACTAGCTCACGGCACTTACTAATAGATCCTTATTTATCTAACTCGTTGACAAGAAAATACGCCGATACTGACAAGCCTCATATCCGGATGACAGAGATAATTATTGATCCTACTCAACTGGATTTTGTTGATGTGGTGACTTCCAGCCATAACCACACGGACCACCTAGACGCAGACACCTTGATTCCATTGATGGATGTGAACCAAAAAATGAAAATTGTCGTGCCGGCAGCAAACCGTAACTTCGCTGCAGATCGATTGCAGGTTGATACTAAGTCACTAATCGGATCTGATGCAGGAAAGAGCATGACAATCGCTGATATTGTAATCAGTGGCGTTCCTGCAGCACATGAAACGCTGGAAACCGATGCAAACGGGCGACATCATTTTCTCGGCTACGTGTTTCAATTCGGGGAATGGACAATTTACCATAGCGGTGATACAATGCTATACGATGGGATGGTTACTCAACTAAAGAGGTGGGAGATAGATTTGGCGATCTTACCAATTAACGGGGCTGATCCTTCCCGTCGAGTGTCCGGTAACTTGGATGGCTCCCAAGCGGTCTGGTTAGCTCAACAAATCGGGGCTAAGTTGGTCATTCCATGCCATTATGAGATGTTCGAATTCAATACAGTTTCACCGGATCTGTTTTTAGCTGAAGCAAAGGAACAAAAGCAAAATTACTGTTTGTTAAAATGCGGCGAAAGATTTAGCAGCAAAGGGAAAACACATAGAAACTCGCAAAGACGATGAAGGAGAAAATTGATGACACAGCCACACAAAATTACCATGTTAGGTACAGGTTTTATAGCTGATTTTTATACTTTAACACTTCACAATCAGCGTGGCCCAGAACGAGTCCATATGGTGTATTCACGATCTGAAGAACGGGCAAAAGGTTTCCAAGACAAATGGGAAGTCCCACATGGATCTACAAGCCTCAAAGAAGCTATTAACTTTGCCGAAACTGATACAGTGATTATTGGTTTGCCAAATGACCGTCACGAAGAAGCTGTGATTGCTGCAGCAGAAGCGGGAAAAGCAGTTCTCTGCACCAAACCATTAGGACGAAACGCTAGTGAGGCCAAACGAATGTTGGATGCTGTTGAAAAAGCTGGTGTGTTCAATGGTTACTTGGAGGATTTGGTTTATCCGCCCAAGACATTGAAGGCAATCCAATCCGTCGAAAACGGAGCACTGGGAAAAATCTTATGGGTTAGATCTCGCGAGACGCATCCTGGCCCCCATAGTGATTGGTTTTGGGACATTGAACAAGCTGGAGGTGGTGCAATTGTCGACATGGGATGTCATTGTGTTGAGATTATTCGCAGTTTTGTCGGTAAAGGCATCCGTCCTGTTGAAGTAATGTGTTGGGCTGATACACTCGTTCATCCCATTGATGCTGAAGATCACGGTATTGGTCTGATTCGGTTTGAAAATGGTGCTATGGGACAATTTGAGGTTAGCTGGGCTTTTCGTGGTGGAATGGATCTCCGCGACGAGATCTCTGGTTCTGAAGGAACCATTTGGCTGAATCATTGGCTAAGAACTGGTTACGAGATGTTTACCTCAGTTGGACAAGGTGGGTATGTAGCCGAGAAGGCAGAAGGTGATACAGGCTGGCTTTTTCCTGTTGGGGATGAAGCAGCAGAACTAGGATACACTGACATGTTCAATGAAATGTTCAATTGCTTAGATAATAATACCACACCGATGGAGACCTTCTATGACGGATATGTTGTCAATGCTGTGATTGACGCTTGTTATAAGTCTGCTAAGTCAAAGCAGTGGGAACCAATTCAGCTAGAGGTTTGGCGTGGTGAGGAATCCGTCGAACACCTTAGATCTATAACTGAAATAGATGGAAAAATTTTATTGAAGACTGAAGTTATGCCAGATGGAAAAACCAAGCAGATTCTTAAAGATCCGGAGACCAATAAAATAATTGAGCAAATATTGTGAACGAGGATGTCCAATCATTTGATATTGGTGCTCGCCATAAAGTTTACTTGGACAGTTTAACTTATTCCAATTCAGCTGTGGGTCGAATTGGCGACGTTGTGACTTTCGTAAAAGGTGGTGTCGCAGGCGATACTGTCCTAAGTGAAATCACAAAAGTTCAGAAAAATAGATTCGAGGCTAAGATTGTCGAACTTATTTCTCCATCTCCAGACCGAGTTGCTCCACCGTGTACTTTCTTTCAAGATGGATGTGGCGGATGCCAGTGGCAACAAATTGACTACATCACGCAACTTGGCGCCAAAAAACGGATATTAAATGAAAGTCTCAAGCGAATTTCCAAATTAACAGATCTGCCAGATATTACACTGCACCCAGCTGCTCACACACTGAATTATCGAACTCAAATTCGCCTGACAGTTGATGAGGTTGAACCAGAGTTCAAATTCGGATTCAAACAAAAAGACACACACCAGTTTGTTCAAATCGACCACTGTCAAATCACCGACCCACTGATTAATCTATCATTATCACAGGTTATTGATTTAATCCGAGATTTTCAGATTCTTTCGGTAAAATCGTTTTCTCTGCGAATGTCAAAATCCACTGGTGAAGTCATGCTGATCCTTATCTATGCTAAAGGGAAAAAACCAAACTTAAAAATCCATACAGAAGATTTAAAAAATTATCCGAGGATTAACTCTGTTTATGTTAAAACAGGTGAACGCGGTTCTCCAATTTGGGTTGCAGGTAAACACTCAATTACAGAAATATGCGAAGGTATCAGGTATGAGATTGGTGTTGATTGTTTTTTCCAAATCAGCTTCAGTGGACTAAAAACTCTAATTGAAATTACTAAGCGCAACGCCCAGTCCATCCAACCATTAACAACAATTGATGCACATTGTGGAATTGGCACGTTCACGTTGCCAATTGCTAAGTATTCTCAACGCATCCTTGGGATTGATATGCATAGGAATTCGGTAAATTTAGCCATCAAAAACGCCAAACAAAATCAGATAAATAATGCCGAGTTTCAAAACAAAAACCTCGCACAGATCGAAGGTATTAAAGCAGATTTCATCATTCTCAATCCTCCAAGAACTGGCTGTTGGACAGAGGATTTAGTCAGTGTAACAAAAATACTCCCTTCCCATGTTATGTACATATCATGTAACCCAACCACGTTGGCACGCGATTTAATCAAACTTAAACCATTTTACAAAATAGAGAATCTGGATTTGGTGGATCTTTTTCCGATGACCTATCATTTTGAAACAGTCGCTTGGCTTCAAAAACAATAGTTCGGAGTTAGGAAATGAGTCGAAAAAAAGAAGTTTGGGGCACAGCAATTTCCATGTTTTCGGTTGCCTGTTTTTTAATAGCAGATGTGCAGGTAGATACAAAAGAAAACGCGGATCAACTTCGGTTACGAACAGAATTGCAACGCCTTGAGCGCGAATTAAAACGTATCTCTAATCCAGAACAACGAGGCTTAGAAGAAGACTTTCAACAGCAAGAGGGGAACGTTCAAAAACAGAAAGACGCCCCCTCACGTGTTAAAGAAATTCAACAACGGATTGGAAAAGTTCAAAGTATACAACTACCATCAAAAGGAAGGGTTTCAATACCAACGAAAGAACAACTCGACAAAATCATCGCTGATTTGCGACTGGAAATTAACGAGGCCAGTAAACCGATCGAGCAGGTTTCCGAATTGGCACCAGATTCAGAGGAATTACGAATGCTCCGTCGGCGTTTAAGTTACAAAAAACGAGTGTTACGCTGGAGGATTTCGCAGCTAAATTGGCTTGAGACCCAAGAGAAAAAACAACTTCAACAATTAGATCCTGAAGCAGAAAAAACGCCAACATTGACAAAACAGATTGAAGTTGTTTCAGACAAATCTCGTATTGATCCAATAAAATTCAATCAGCTGGAAGATACATCATTTCATAGTCTCCAACAACTCGAGTTTTTCTCATTGAGTTACGTTTCCGCAAACTATGCACTTGAAGTAGTCGAGCCGTTTCTTACCCCCCAAAACACAGCTATCTCAGTTGATCTCAACACAAACACTTTGATCGTTAGGGATTTACCAAAAATCCTGATTGATATTGACCAGATAATTGCTTATATTGATGTCAATACTGACAAAAAAAGCGAGAGGCAAACACCAGATGATTGATATCTGCCTCTCGCGGTCGAGGATATAGACGCTTTTATAAAAAAAATCATAAGCGCGAAACACATTTTTCTCGCTAGCTGAACAATCAATTGCTCCTGCTTGTGTTACTATTATAACCCGGATTTCGATTATAACCCGGATTTCGATTGTAACCTGTATTTCGGTTGTTAAATCGATTGTTCGAATTCCCACGACGATAGCGATTATCATTGTTTTGATCGTCCCGACTAGCCAGCTTTAGCTTACGCTCTCTTTTCAGGGTTATTCTACGCTTCTTCTCACTCGGCTTTTCGTAGTAACTTCTCTTCTTGAGTTCCTTGACTATTCCAGCCTTAGTACAATTCTTCTTGAAGCGACTGAGAGCTTTTTCGATGGGCTCATCCGGGTCAACATTAACTTGTACCTGAATCACGACTTATTTACACCCCCTTCGAACAACAATTTCTTATACTCAAACTTATATGGAACTTAAATATAAACTAGACCTTCCTGCAATTTACCCCTAAACACGCAAAATTACAGTATAATTGCTAACAAAACAACCATAGAATTATATCAACTCAACTAAGCCATTATCAATAGAAAATTTAGATCAACAGAGTTAATAAGAGTATGGTAAGAAAACTTGCCCTCAAATGTTTAGTCCAGCTTGAAAACAGAAATTCACAGATTTCACCTGTGATAGATGATGTGATTCGGAACAACAGATTAAGCGAAGTAGACCAAAGACTTCTAACTGAAATCGTATATGGCACAATTCGTTGGCGGGGGCACCTTGACTGGATAATCCAACAGTTTACTAAGCCTAGCTTTCAATTCGATTTACAGATGAGTTCCATACTACGGATCGGCGTTTATCAATTACTTTATCTCGATAGGGTCCCAAACCATGCAGCTATCAATGAAACCGTTAAACTAGCAAATCAAAAAGGCCAGAAATCGAAGAACTTCGTCAATGCTATATTACGAGCAATTCAACGGTCAACCGACAGCTTGATAACGCCTACACTGGAAGTAGACCCCATTTCACATATCTCTTTGAAATTGTCCTATCCTAAGTGGTTAGTCAAAAAATGGATCGGACAGTTTAGCCTAAAATGGGCATTGGAATTCTGTCATGCTAGCAATCAAACAGCGCCTCTATCGGTTCGTGCTAACACACTTCGCATTGACCGTCATGAACTCGCTATGTCACTTCGAAAGGACGGCAATGAAGTTGTGGAAAGCCACATTTCACCTGAGGGATTGCTGCTAACTAAAACTAAGCCAATCCGCTCTCTAAAAGAATTCCAGGCAGGATTGTTTCAGGTTCAAGATGAAGCAGCACAACTTGTTGCTCACTTGCTGGCTCCGCAGGAAAAATCCAAAATTGTTGATCTTTGCGCCTCACCTGGTGGAAAGACAACACACCTTGCCCAACTAGTTGGTAATGTTACAAATATTGTTGCAGTCGACCTTTCAAAAAATAAAACTGAACGCATTCAGGAAAACTGTCAACGACTTGGTATCACAAACATAGACACACAAGTTGCCAATGCCAAAACGGACCAGATCGAGGCTTTGGCTGCCGCAGATTTAATCTTGATTGATGCCCCCTGCTCAGGCACCGGTACTTTGCGACGCCATCCAGATATTCGTTGGAAAAGAACTGCCAAACAGATATTGAACCTTGCTAACCTCCAATTTGAAATTCTGCTTAAAGTAGCAATACAAATAAAATCCGGTGCAGTTATAGTTTACAGCACATGCTCAACCGAAGTTGAGGAAAACCAAGAAGTAATTACTCGATTTCTTGAAGCATGTCCACGGTTTTCTATTGAACCCGCACGTGATTATCTGCCATTCTTACCCACCAATGCAATTACATCTGATGGATACCTGCAAGTATTTCCACACACGCATGGTGTTGATGGAACTTTTGCTGTCAGATTACGTAAAATTGATTGATTCATACCGTGCAGGATATCCTCGATGCGACTGGCTAATCTCTCCCTTACTCTTGAACTTAGAAGGCAGGTTCTCGATTCTTCGATTTCAGCACAAGAATTGTAGGATGGACTGGACGACGAGATTACGTCGTTGTCTGTCAGAATAGCTGGTTAGCTTGTCAATACTGGAGTTAGATTAATCAACCAATACATACAGTCAATAGATTTTACGTCAAGTTGCATGGAAACCAATAACTAATGCTGAGAAAATAGCCAACCCATCATCGATATCTCCAAAAAAAGTCTTGGAACAGTTATTTTGTCTTTACGTTAGAACCAATCGTTTACGCAAACACTCTACAATATGATAGTGAGCAAAGACACAACCAAAGAGTTACTTAACCACCAGAGCGTCCCAACCCATTCATGAGTATATAGGATTACTCCAGCAAATTTAAAAAAGTGTGAATAGATAACAATATTCGGGTTAAATACAAGAATATTTTTGTATCATTCGCTAGCAGGAATTGAAGCGGATACTCTACAATTAGAGTTGCACTTTAAAGCGAGAGAATTCCACCTTCAACTAGCATTGGAGCTCCGGTCATATACTTTGACTCATCAGAAGCTAAGTAAACTGCAGCCCAAGCTATATCTTCGGAAGTACCAATACCCAATGGATGCATATCTTCGATTTCTTTCTTGACAGCATCCCCATTTTCCTGTTGATCTAAAAACTCCTGAAGTAATTCTGTATCGATGGTACCAGGACATAAACTGTTAACTCGAATACTTTCTGACGCATACCGTACCGCCATACTACGTGATAAATGGACGACAGCAGCTTTCGATGATGTATATGCAGGATGCATGGGAAAACCAACATAAGCAGATTCACTAGCCATATTAATAATGGATCCTCCACCTACTTGGCGCATGTTTGGAATCACAACTCGTGACACCAAATATATGCTTTTTACATTGACCGCATATTGATGATCCCACTCTTCTTCACTGATTTCTTCAATTTCACCAACAACTGCAATACCAGCATTGTTAAACAAGACATTAGGTATTCCCAAGTTTGAAATTGTTTGATCCAGCGCTCCTTCAATCTGATTACTACTTGTTACATCACATCGACAAAAAAACGCCCGACCATTATTTTCTATAATGTTATTCACAACAGTATGACCACGTTCTTCAAGCACATCCCAAACCGCAACAGCAGCACCTTCTTGCGCAAAAATCTCAGCACTTTTCGCGCCGATTCCTCGTGCAGCCCCAGTGATAACTGCCACTTTGTTTTTCAATCGATCTGCCACAACTTTCTCCTTTGTGCTTATATCAATTTAATAGTAACTTGACCTATATCCTTACTCTATATTATCCACCGATAGTTTTTCGTTTACCAACCATTTTTTTCAGTATTCTTCAGTTAATCTAGGCCTAAGGAATATCTAATTCTTAACTAAGCTATTAAAAGCATAATTACGGAGGATACACAATTTACATTCCAAAAACCTAAATGATAACCAAGACTAGGGGATATCCACGGCACACCGAAATCCATAACCGAAGTTGGCAACCGTCGGATAGCGTCCAATGCGATATGTAACCCGTAGAGCATCGGCCGCATAATACCATGCGCCGCCACGTAATACTCTTATCCTGCCTGTACTGGGACCAGGTGGATTCTTCAAAGGTGAACTAACATAATAACTTTCTCCATACCAATCGGCACACCATTCCCAGACATTTCCCGACATATCGTAAAGTCCATACCTATTGGGATCAAAACTTCCCGTTGGCGCACAATATTGCCATTTGTCTTTGCCGTTCATATCAGCATAGTTAGCATCCTCATGCGTAATATCATTTCCCCAAGGATATCGTTTACCTCTCAAACCACCCCGTGCTGCATATTCCCATTCCGCTTCAGTAGGCAAACGCTTGCCAGCCCACTTCGCATAAGCAGCAGCATCGTACCAACTGACATAAGACATAGGATGATCATCAGTTGATGAAAAAACGACGATATCATTCCATCGATTGTAGCTATACTTACTCTCTCGCACAAATTTCTTGAATTGACCAACGGTGACTTCATATCTATCCATATAGAAGGCATCCAGTTCCACGGTGTGAACCGGTAAAGCATTTCCCATATTATCTAGATGATCTCCCATTTCAAAGCTACCAGCAGGTATCAGCACCATTTCGCTATTGTCCTTTTTTCCAAAAATGAGGATTTCGGACTTGCTATGACCAATAGCGACAGGCTTGATCTCTTCTAATTTATCTTCGCTACAACTAGCAACAGAAAACACCAATAATACCAACAGGGCAATATCCTTAGTCACAATCGCTTTTCCCTTTTGAAACAAGCATTTGATATCGCTTGTGGAACCATCTCCACCATGCTTAATAGATGGGAGATGCCCACTGGCTTAGTACAGAAGAACAATCGCCATTTTATACAAAGTCTCAGTATTTTGCAAGGAACCTGTGGCTATGCTATAATGGCCCATCGGAACTAATGTTAAAATACATTTTTAAGAAAGACTAACGGAAAAATCTCCGGGAGTTAACTTAACAATACAAGCTAAATTACATTCATACTTTATACTTGTTTGTAATGGGCTCATTAACTCACCAAGTTTTTTCGTTATCTTTAAGACTCCGCTTTGGGGGAGGAAATCGGTACATTTTTGACTCATTGGTCTCACCCGCTACAAAATCATGAACAAGTTTATTAAACTATTAAATCCTGGAGAAATGCCACCGGCAATGGTTCCACTTGTTTTTGGAGTGTACTGGTCAATCATTGGTTTAACACTGAACTCTCAACTGACGTACCCTATTAGCTCATTTGCTGGATTTTGGTTGAGTACAACAACTCTCGTAATTAGTTGTACCTTTACCTATCTTTTCTCGAGCTTGGTATCCTACGCTTTTCCAGAGGGAGACAACGATTCTCTTAACCGAAATCAACTTATTGGTCAAACAGCTCATATAATCAGTTGGAAGGTAGACGAAAAGTTCGGAATAGCACGAGTCAAAAACCCTTATTCGAATATCACCCTTTTCTGCAAAGTCGATCAAGGCGAGCCAAATATAAAAAAACGGAGAGGAAATCGTCATCTGGAAGTATGATGAACAAACACGTTTCTTTCTCGTAAAAAAATCAATTCGATAGAAGAATATGAACTCATTTAAAGATTGGACTGAGCCACAATTTTTCATCGACTTCCTAAATTCGTAAAAAACAACCACGAATTCGTAAAAATTCTTTTATAACTCAAGGAAGGAATAGACTTATAAAATAAAAATTCAGCTATGGTTATCCAAACGTTTTTTAAAAGAATTCCAACCCTATTCAAAAAGGAATAGATAAAAATGATACAAGTTGAAGTAGCGTTTATCTCTGTTGATGCGAATATCGGAACTCCGATTGTATTCCTTCGCGAGACGGACGGTGACCCACGGCGCATGTTGCCAATTTGGATTGGTCAGGCTGAAGCATTGGCAATTCAGCTTAAACTCAAAGATGAAGAACCGCCACGGCCAATGACACATGACTTACTTAAAAACATTATCGAAGTCCTATCAGCCAAAGTTGAAGCAATTCATGTCCATACAATTAAGGAAGAAACATTTTTGGCAGAAATACACCTCCAAGTCAACAAAGAAACGCTGAAAGTCGACTCTCGTCCCAGTGATGCAATTGCACTATCCCTGCGATTTGACGTTCCAATATACGTTACCGAGGAATTGATTGAACAAAGTGGTTTTTCGGAGGAAGAACTGAAGGAATCCGAACAGTCACAGCAAGCCAATACTTTGGCAGATTTGGATGAAGATACTCTAGCGGAATATGAAGTGTAGCTACTTCAAAAATTCCAAAGCTGTCTATTTAAACTACCAAGTGTAAAAACATCCAGAATATGGATCTCATAAAGAAATTACTTTTTCTTGTATTGATTGGTATTTTAGTTCTAACAATAGTAAAAATTGCACTTTCAGTCTTTATGAGCATCATCAAAACTTTGGCAATGATTATCGCATTATTTGCCATATGTACTTTGGTATTGGTTTTGTATCGTAAGTTTAAAAATGTGTAACACCGAACCCCGTAATGACAATGGGAAATAGCCAAAAGATCACAGCTGCCATACTAGCAGGTGGAAAAAGCCAACGTATGGGCACCAACAAAGCATTTTTACTACTTAATGGAGAACCGATAATATCAAGTACAATTACAATTCTGCGTAAAATAACCAGTGATTTGTTAATTGTTACAAATCACCCTAACTTATATGAAGAATTTCAAGTTACAGTTGTTAGAGATTTGCAACGTGGGCTTGGGCCAATGGGTGCGATTTTAACAGCGCTGTCATTGACAGAACATAGTCATGTCTTAGTTACAGCTTGTGATCTGCCATTTTTGAACCTAAGAATTTTACAAAAAATGACGACGGTTATGAATGGTTCCGATGTTGTGGTTCCTAGATCCAATTATGGGTTGGAACCCCTCTGTGCAATCTATAATCAGTCATGTCTGCCAATTATCAAGTATGCTATTTCTCAAGGGAAGTTAAGCCTTTTCCAACTCTTCAAACAACTGAAAGTACATCAAATCCCTCCAAAAGTATGGCAACCACTTGACCCCACTGGACATGCTTTCCTTAACCTCAATACATCCGAGGATTATCAATTGGCCAAAAAATTCATAGATGCAAAAACGACTTAACTCTCAACAACATATAAATTCACCTAAAATCTTATTTAGTCACATCAGACAACAACGATTGCCAATATTTTCAACAAAACACACCCATCTAACAGGAGATCAAATTATTTTCTGTGGAAACACCTGATTAACTCTCGTTTCTGCTATTTTTTGCAAAATATAATTTCATTACTACTCTATTTTGTTTCCCAATCAGAGTATCTGTATCTAATCCACATCAACAACCCTTGTACAACATTTGACAGCGCAATTCCAATCCATATCCCAATCATATTGATGGTATAAGATAATAAAATAACCAACACTAAACCAATACCACATTGCGAAACTAATGTTATGACCATTGGGGAAAGAGTATCACCAGACCCTGTCATTGCTCGGCCTAATACTAAAGACACGGCAATAAACCCAAAAGTTGGGGACAAGTAGCGTAGATAGACTTCCGCTATCCGAATAACCGATGGGTCTTGAGTAAACATACTGACAAAGAATCCAGGGAAAAATAGAAAAAGAACTCCAATACCAATCATAACAAAGACAGCCAACCAGTTACCAACTTGGGCTGATTTTCTTGCTCGATCAACGAGACAAGCGCCTAAGTTCTGTCCAACCATAGGTGAAACAGCACCCGCAATTGCGAACCCAGGATTCATCACTATTACACGAAGGCGCATACAAACAGCATACGCGGCCACTGCACTGGTACCATAACTGGCAACTACCCGCAAAAAACCAAGACGAGAAAAATGCCGCCAAAACCCCTGCATAGCACTGAAAACCCCTAGCTTAAGGACTTTTCCCATTTCCGGAAAATTGACACACCAATCCACATGTTTTAAAGAGATAGCACCCTTGCCCCTAAAACAAAGATACAACATGATCAACACACTAGTACTTCGGCCAATTAAGGTAGCATAAGCTGATCCTACAATTCCAAGTTCAGGAAAACCCAACTTGCCAAATATTAGCAACCAATCAAGTACAATGTTCAGAAATGTCGCAAAAATGAGTACTAACATTGGTGTAACTGCATCGCCAGCTCCTCGATATATGGAATTCAGGGTCATTGATAGAAACCTTATAATCAAACCGATAAAGGCAATCTGCATGTAAGGCACACCCAATTGCAAAATCTCTGGTTCTGCTCCTAATATTCTCAGAGAAAATGCTGACAAAGGGTAACCAATCCCACAAATGCCCGCGGAAAAAAAGACAGAAAGCAACAATGATTGCAAGGCGATGTTTTCTCCCTCTGCTTGTTTCTTAGCACCAATCGATTGAGAAACCAACACTGTAGCCCCTGTTGAAATTCCAAGGCCTGCAACAGCAACCAAACGAAGAATGTTACCACTCATCGCCACAGCAGCCAATTCCGGTGCCCCTAACCGTCCGATAAAAATCATGTCAACAACTTCAAAGGCATCCTGCAAAATGTAAGTCATAAGAATTGGGATTGCCAAACAAATCAGGTTTTTTGTAATTTTCCCCTTAGTCAAATCTCGATTAGCTTTTTGCATCAGTTTAGTAGGTAAAAAACTCAGAAAACTTTTCCCGTTAAATTGTACTGGCATTATCAGCTCGACCTTGCATTTTAGCATAATTGATTTTCATTAGAAGCAAAACGAGAATATAATTTGGTTCCATTTCAATTCATATTGTAGAATGTAGGCAGGAAAGAAAAATTCTATGATTATAATACAAGACAACTACAAATTTGGAATCCACGGCAATGGATATTAAGGCAGGAATCCAATATCTGTCTGAAATTGATCCGGATATGAAACGGCTAATTGATCATTTTGGTACAATTAGTCTTGATGATGATTCTGACTATTACGAGTCTTTAGTAAAATCAATCATTTATCAGCAACTAAGCGGTAAGGTTGCCAATACCATTTATCAACGATTCAGGAACTTATACCCTCTCGACAATATTATCGATCCCCAACACGTTTATCAAACCCCTCTACAAACCTTGAAAAGCATTGGATTGTCTGAGCGCAAAGCGACCTACATTCAAGGACTATCCTACAAATGGAGCAGTGACGAAATTAAGTGGAGCAAATTCGCACATATGAGTGATGAAGAAATCAGCCTAGTTTTGAAAACTGTTAGGGGCATAGGTCAATGGACTGTGGACATGTTTCTCATTTTCTCCTTGAAAAGACCTGATGTTTTCCCTACAGGTGATCTAGGAATAAGAAAAGGTTTGCACATTTTGTGCCATCTTAATGATCTACCAGCATCAGACGAGATGCTCAAAATTGCAGAAAAATGGAGACCATTTAGATCACTCGCTACTCTCTACTTATGGAAAATTGCCGATAATAATATTACTAAGCTTGACTAGAACACCATTTTCGAAACACTGAACACTGTTTATGCTATGCTCCAAAATCCACAGTAAGTGGGAAAAACACTATTAGCAAAAAGGAAAAATCATGATAGGTATTGGTATTATCGGTACAGGGGGCATCTCACATGCACACGCAGATGGCTATATACAATTACCTGACCGTGCAGAAATTTTAGCGGTGGCAGATATCGATTACGACCGAGCTAAATCTGTAGCTAATCAATGGGGAGTTAAACATGCGTTTTCTGATTATCAAGAGATGCTGAAGTTGGACCAAATCGGTGCTATCAGTGTTTGTACCTATACCAAAGCCCATGCTCAACCGAGTATTGACGCTCTCAACGCAGGCAAACACGTCTTAGTTGAAAAACCAATGGCGGCTACAGCAGCAGAAGGCATTCAAATGGCAAAAGCTAGCAGAAAAAATAATAGAATTCTGATGGTTGGAATGAAATGGCGTTTTATGCCTGAGGTCCTAGCCACCAAAGCTTTTATTGAAAACAGTAAACTCGGAGATATATATTATGCAGAGGCCATTGGCTGGCAACATCGCGGGATTCCGGGGCAAAGCTTCATTCGCAAAGAAACAGCTGGAGGAGGAGCTTTCATGGACAATGGTGTCTACACGCTTGATACCGCATTGTATTTAATGAATCACCCGAAACCTGTTGCCGTCACCGGATCTTCTGCGAACATATTCGGCCACTTTGCAGACGGAGAGTGGGATCCAGAACAATTTAACGTAGAAGATTTTGGTACAGCACTAATTCGTTTTGAAGAAGGAATGACACTCTTTTTTGCACACTCATGGGCTATTAATTTTAGAGAACAATGGCAGATAAGAATCGCAGGCAATCATGGTAGCGCTGAGATATATCCGTTTTCCGATCCGAAATTACGTCTTATGCACGGGGGATATAACGATCTTACTGAGTTCACACCAGAAGATCTGCCAGAAGGTTCCATCGATATCAGTTACGAGATTAAACAATTTGTCAATGCCATCGAAAACAAGTTAGCATCACCAATACCCGCTGACACCTTTCTTTATACCAATCTGATCTTTGATGCTATTTATCAATCAACCAATCTGGGACATGAGGTCAAAGTAGATACGCCAGATTTTTCGTAAAATGATAGGAGTGAATATTGTGACAAGCCTATTGATTTAGAAAACCTCCAGTGGGATTCAGTCATTGCCAATAATTGAATTTCGGTACAAATAACGGTCAGCTCCAACAGCAGGAATGTCCGTCAATCACCACTTTAGGTATTTGAAGTATCTATCATCAAAACCAAAATAGCTTTGCAATCGACTTCACAACACTCACAAAAGGTAAAAATAGAATTTTCAATGAATGCTATGAATAACAGATGGATTAGCCAAACAAAGTTTTTTTCTGCTCCTATCGGCTTCCTCTCAGTTAGAAATATTAAAGCTTTCGATTACTAGAAATTACTGAACAATTAAAGCACACAGAAAGGAAATTCGATGTTAGATAAAATGAAATTGGGTATCATCGGATGTGGGAACATTAGCGGGGCTTATTTTGAAGGTGCTAGGAAGACTGACGTTCTTGAGATTAAAGCCTGTGCTGATATCAACATGGATGCTGCCAATAAGCAAGCAGATAGGTTTGATTGTCATGCTACAAGTGTTGATCAGCTTCTGGCTGATTCGGAAATAGAACTTGTTGTTAATTTAACTATTCCGAAAGCCCATGCCGAAATTGGATTGAAGGCACTCGCTGCAAATAAACACACTTACAGTGAAAAACCATTTGCTGTCGATATTGATAGTGGGCACAAATTGAAGGAAACTGCGGCGAGACAAAATTTGCGTATCGGTTGTGCCCCAGACACTTTTCTAGGAGCAGGAATCCAAACCGCACGAAAACAGGTAGACTCTAATGTAATTGGTCAACCAATCGCAGGATCCGCCTTTATGTGCGGTCATGGTCACGAAAATTGGCACTCAAACCCAGCATTTTATTATGATATTGGAGGTGGACCAATGATGGACATGGGACCATACTACATCACAGCGTTGGTAAACATCTTAGGACCAATAAAACGTGTGGCTGCAGTGACGACAAAAGCTTTTGAAGAACGAATTGCCACCAGTGAAAAAGCTTATGGACTTAGAATTCCCGTTAACACAACAACGCATTTGACAGGTATACTGGAATTTGTTAACGGAACCATCATCACTATGATCATGAGTTTTGACATGTGGAGTCATGGATTACCCTGCATTGAACTTTATGGTACGGATGGATCGATTAAAGTCCCTGACCCTAATGGTTTTGGAGGTTCAGTGCAAGTAGCTCAGGCGAGAGGGGATTGGGCTGAAATACCACTTGAGTTCCCTCAAAATGCCCGCATAATTGGTTTGATTGACATGGTACGCGCGATTAGAAATGATCGGCCACACCGAGTTAGCGGTGATCTTGCTTACCATGTTTTAGAAGCGATGTTGGCCTTTGATAAATCCTCTCAAACAGCTCAACACATCAGAATTGAAAGCAACGTAGAACGACCAATTCCATTACCCGTGGGTCTTAAGGAATGGGAGGTTGAAGATTAATCATTTTGAGACTCCTCAAAATTCACCCCTGACTGTAAAAGAACTGGCAATAGAAAGGTAATCTCGACCTTCTTCAACACGGTCTTGATTGTAACTGAGTCCTAGGTTTATGTTAGAGGTTAGACGTTTACTTAGATTGTATCTTGTACGCAAAGTTGTTTCGTACCGCTCTGATTTTTCTTCTCGGTTGGCACCAAACTTTTCACGCCGCATTACTGTTGAGAAGGTATTACTTAAATCAAGATCATGTTCTAATACAACTCTACGACGACGAAAAGGAACTTTAATCCCACCTTCAATTCTAACTTTGTAATCAATACTAAAATTAGGAGTAATAATAAAAGAGGAACTTTGTATACCCGCACGTTCTTGATTTCTCAGTGTGGTTCGAACTCCAAAGGCAGTACGTGTACCCCCACTCCAAGTTTGAGTCCAGCTAACTGATGGTTCGTGGGATAAACTTTCACCAATTTGTGCATTAATATTACTTTGATCGCGCATCATATGGCGATATCGTATTTGAAGACTCGAGGTGTTTTTAGAATTGAATATTTTCAGATCCCCTTCATAGCTGGTTGATTTTGATCGAGAGGAAGTACTCCTAGACTTAGTAAAATTGTTATTGTAGGATGCGTTTCCACCAAGGGAAGCCCATTTCCATGGATCTATTGAAGTTCGAAAACTATATCGTGTTCCTTTGCGAGATTGAGTACGCCGCTCGTCCTCATCTTCAATCTGAATAATTTCTGATATTGTAATATTAGGGGCAAGTCTTCGTAACGAGTCTTGAGTGTTATAAGTCATATCGGTGTTGAATGCTAAACTTTCCACGCTACGCTGAAGCAACCCTGCTTCCTGCCCCTCAGCAAAGCCTTCTCTCTGTTGTATCTTTCGCGAAATTTCCGCTTTGTCACGGCTAATCCAATCACCTTTCATACTGTCAGCTTGGTCAATCTGGGAAGCATCGATGCCCATCCGTTCTAAGCGTTCAATTTCACGCTGTCGTCTATCTTCAATATCCGTTTCTATATCAAAGCTATCCTCTCTCACCGAAGATTCCATTTCTGAGCTTTGAGTTTCTGAGTCGACCTCAGATGGAGAGAGCTCGCTAACTTTCTCTCGGAACAACCAACCGAACCACGACCTCAATCGGAGACTCAGTCCCAATCGGATATTCGCATTGAGAGAAGCATCCTTAGTATCGTTGAACCAGTTTTCGCGCAAACTGACACGATTGGAAATAGTTGGACGAATGCCAAAAAAATCTTTATTCAAACGCGGGTTAAGGGAAACTCGATGCTCACGAGACGCCAACGTGAACTCTGATTTACCTTCTGTTTCTTTTTCATTGATAGAAGTCGCTTGGCTCGAAAACGGAGTAGTGCTTTCTCTCCGTTCGCGCTCACGCTGCACATCATACCTGGGATTAAGACCAAAACTTGCAAACGGCTGAAAGTTGAAGGAGATCGATCCGCTATCTACTTTTTCGTCACGATTTCGCCCATACCTACCATAAGATCCACCGTATCCTCCATAATTACTTCTGCTTGATGTACTTGTTGCCGTTGATGGATCAACTTTAACATCCTCATGCCGGTATTGCAGATCGAAACTGAACTTTTGTCCCAAACTATAGCGCATGTTACCTGTATACAAGTCACTTAACTGATCGCCTTGTCGTTCATTCCAAAAATCTTGATAATTATAGGCAAATCCAAGTGTGGGCAACGGACGCAGATTAAACTGTGCTGAGAAATCCCGATTCTCCGTCCGACTCTTCCCGCTCTGATACGAACTAATCGTCCCTCGCCGACTCTCAGTTTCAGATTGCTGTTCTTTAACCGAATATTGGATTGGCAACCAACTAAACAGATTGAGATCGGCATCAATGTTGAAATCATTGTTTGTAGTACTAAAACCACGATCTTGTCGTCGTTGTCTTCCAGTTTCTCCGGTAGAACTTTCAAAATCCTTATCTTGATTGGCGAAACCTCCTCTCACACGAAGCAGGTTCCCTAGTTCAATGGACACATTTCCACGTCGAGCCCAACCAGCTCTGACCAAAGGTTCACTCAAATGGATATCATTAATCCACAATTCTCCACTAATATCTGACGTATTCTCATTCCGGACACCCAACAGAATACCACCGATGTTCTTGATAGAAAGATTTGAGCTATTAGTACCACGAATTAACAATTCGTCAGGATGTCCATCTGGTTCTTCTGCAACAGGAGCATCAAATTGCGCACTCAGTTGATGCTCCTGTTGGATTGGATCACTTGGTTGATTTAGACTGATAACATTCGGTTTTGTATCCACCAAATCTGGAGACTCGTTTCTTTTGTTATCAGATAGATCAATCTCAATTAACTTCCACCCTTCAAAATCGATGATACGACTATACTCATAAAAATCTTTTAGATTCTCAAATACATTAACATCATCTTCCTGTTGATCCATTGGATCAGAAAATGGATCATTTGACGAATAATAATAGGAAGAACGATAACCTGTACGCATTGATGAAGCTAGCCTCATAACAAAAGTCGCGTGACTCTTATCACCATACAACCAGAACCGAATTTTATTGTGTTTTGAGAAATCTTGACCTTCTCCCTGTTGAACCCCTCTTAACTGTCTAGTGGTAATACCAAACGATGCTGGTTCCAAGCGATATTTTAGGCTTAATGTCTGCTCTTTTTGTTCTGAATAATCTAAGCCGAACGCAATGTCAGTATAAGGATGTAGTTTTTTAAAAAGCTTGTCACTTTTAATCAAACTATGAGCTTTTCTATAGTCATCGAAATTGTAGTTATCTTTCGTTCCTACTGTAAATTTCTCGTCAGTATCAAGGACAACTGTACCACTTTTGGTTACGATTCCCTGCTCCCACTGATTTCCTACAATTTCAATAGTGGACCACTCAAAGACCCCGTTAACGGCACCCGGGCGGTTCTTTTGCAACCAAAATCGTAAATGTTGTACATAACCAAGGTTAGGAATTCGATCTCCATATGGAAACGCCTCAGTCAAAGGAATACTAAGAAAAGTCCATCCGTTTTTGTTTTCTTTTTTCACCCACTCAGTTGGAATATTGTTCAATGGAATAGATACACTAAGATATGAATCAATTGTATCAAGGACGCCATCGCCGTTTAAATCTTCCGTATCAAGCACTTTATTATCTGCACCAATCCTAAAGTTTTGGAGAGTGGAATTATAGTCCCACCCTCTATCTTCACCGACATCTAGCGATCCATTAGCACTGTATTTGTATGAGTCTGGTAGATTTTCTAAGTCCAAATCTAGAGTATCAACCTTACCATCACCGTTTATATCCTCAAGGGTCTTGGGTAAATCTTCACTATCTAGTCTCACATCAATATCCGAGTCTTCACTCACCATACCAATATCAATGTGTAGCGTGATAGCATCTTCTCCCAGCACACGGAACCATAATTCTATGGATTCGCGATCTGAAAAATCAGACCCAGACGATGATAGCCCATACGAGAATCCACCCCATTCTTCAATTACGTCCGTGAGATCATAGCCAACTTCCATAATTAGACGTTCTTCAGTAGACCTGGCAAGTGGATTAATTATTGAAGCTGGTATGTACTGATTCCGCATATAGTTCCCAATTGCCTTTGAATCCTCATCATCCTTCGGCAAGATTCTGAAAATAGCACGATTTTCAGATGTCGGTATCGGTAATATTACCTTAAGCTCATTACTGCTAATACTTGGGACACTTGCAGGTCGCCAATTATGCTTAAAAGTGGGGACACTAGATGCTTCACGAGCCCCTTCCATGCTATCAATTAAAGCCACCCCGACACTATTCGGATTATTATGAGAAAAAGCTGCTTCACCACTAAAGTCAACTGAAAAAGGAAAATTCTCTACTTGGATCAACGGTATGGGATTGATCAACCAAGCAACATTAAAACTATGTCCCAAGCTTGTATTAATGTTGAAAGCTTGCAGACGACTCGGTGCCTCATTCGGACTTGGAATCTGGAGAGGTTTCTGACCAGTGTTTAGGATGTAACCCGTTGAGAAGTTAAAGCCTTTTTTGAAAACAGGATTAAAGTAAGTTGAACTACCACCATAAAGACCACGGCGAGACCTCCCTCCCAAACTTCCGAAACCACCTCCGTATCCTCCTCCAAAACCACCTCCGTATCCTCCTCCAAAACCACCTCCGTATCCTCCTCCAAAACCACCTCCTCCAAAACCACTTCTACCAAGAGACCTGCCCCCGAAACTACTTCCAGATCGGCTACTGCCAGAACTGCTATTTCCCATTAAACGATCAAATCTGCCTGATTTTTTCTGTTCCTCAGGTTTCGCTTTCGGTTCATAATTGTACTCCAACCAAAGGCCCATTACCGTTTGTTGTAATGCGCCTCCAAACGGCGATCGCTCAAACTTAACCTCAATTTCATCGTACTCATCAAGTTGACGGAAAAATCTTAGTGTACCCACTTCATAAATCATCATATAATCAACATCACGCTGTAACTTACGTCCATTAAGACGAACAGTTTCACTGTTTGGAATAACGAAGAGACCAACATTATAACTATCAGACTGATAAGCGTAATCTGCTTGAATCGTGTAAATCTGATCTGCTGATCTTGGATTCTCTAAGTAAATCTCGGCATTGCTGAGTTGATCTCTGTACTGGAAGAAAGGGCTTTCAGGATCCTCTATCATAAACGGACGAAAAGTCGGAAAAGTCAAAACTCCACGATCAAAATCAATAAACTCGGGATCAACAGCACCATCCCCATCTTGATCAAGGCCAAAAATTTGGATATAAGGTACATCTGCTTGGCCTATGGTGAACGACTCTCCCGAACCTTGGCGCCAAATAGTCACTTGAAAATCGCGTGGGTTAATGTTGCGATTGCCAAGATTATAGACTCGTCTCGACTCTGTTCCTCGAAGACTTTTGTCCTTTATCGTTACATAACCAATTTCCTCTCCTTCTTCGTCAATTGATCCATCACCGTTATCATCGATAAACACCGATTCCGAATTTCCTACTGTTCCACCACCATCACCCAAATACTTGTAGGCAACAACAATCTTGTAACTAGCTGAAATTGGAACTAAAAATTCGATCTCACCAGTTTCGTAATTGATATTGTAGTCTTGTCCTGGATATTGTAAGTTAAAATATCCTTGCACTGTTCTTTGTCCACCTTGATTGTTACTCGCAACCCCATCATCAATATAAATCTGCTCACTACCACGAGCAATCGGCAAATAAAGATCATGAAGCATTTCATCATTATCAAGTTGAATAAAATAGAATCTTTCTTTGACATAATTGGCATCTGCAATCTGCTGGCCGCGACCATAACCAGCACGGCGTGATTCACCACGAAATCGGCGTGTGTCAGAAATTCCCTTGGAGCGTGATGCGAAGGACGTTATTTTCGCGCCTGCTATCTCAGCTATTGCCTCTAAACCAAACAAGTTTCGGTTAATATTTAAAAACCGAGTATTTGGTAAATTTAAGGTTATATCGCCAAACCCAACCCGCTTTAATATACTATCTGTCTTACCTTCATACCAAACACGAATTTTTTGTTGCTTTGCTCCTCCATACCCACCTCCATAACCACTGCCAAAACCACCACCACTATCAGAATCACTGTAATCAACCTCAACATGAGTACGTTCGCCAACTCGGCCATTCAAACCAACTTGCAGTGTTTGCCGAATGTTAATCCCACTTGCTCTTGGCGCTCCACCATAACGTGACATTGAGAATCCTCCGCCACCGTAACCACCTCCAGAACCACCTCCGTAACCACCTCCGTAACCACCTCCGTACGAATCATAATCACTATATGACGAACTTAGACCTAAATCCAAACCAGAACTATAACCACCACCAAGCGATCTTCCTGCATAAAATCGATTCACGTCTGTCTGGCCGAAGTAGTGCGTTTTATTGAGCTCTACAGTCACAGACTTATGGCCGGTAATTTTTAGATTCGAATTCAGTGGTAAGTCTATTCCTCCTTCTTTGGTTTCCACTTCATCGCGTCGTTCAAGAATCTCTTTCAGATCAATCAGTCTGGGTGAATTTCTCCACAGGCGTAGCGAGTCCAAATAAGAAGACAGTATTTGAAGCCGATGACCTGACTTATCCTTCTTACCTTTATCATATAAAGGGGAATCCGGCTTCCATGGATCTACCTTTCGCTTGAACTGAAAGTCTTCGAAATCGGTTTTCAGTCCGGTTTGATCCTTTTTATCTGGTTTGATCTGATCCGCGTAGGATTGCGTGAGAGAAACATCATTGGGTATAATTTCTGCTTGCAGGTAAGTAACCCAGATAAGCATTAAGAATAAACATAAATTGTGGGGAGATAGCTTATTACGAATAAGCACCAATAATTGCGTCGTCACATCATTAAACCCAAGTTGCAATCCGAAATAACTAGGAAAAACAACAGCCACAGTTAAAAAAAACACTACGCTAATAAACAAATTCCCTGAACTCTACTAGTGAAATCACAGAGTATTCTAGGCCGTTAGCGAGGTCTCTCAATTATAAAAGATAACAGTTCCACCTCGAAGTGAACGATTTTGAATGACTTGCAGTTTACCAGCATATGGGAGTGAAAATAGAAAATCAAATTCAAGAGTTTCTTACACAAGACCCGACATTCTGCGTGACGAGTCCATCATTATGATGTAAAATTATGTATGTCTAACTCAAAGAAACAACACAATATGTTTGACTCAGCGATGGGCGACGAAGTCTATGTAACAATCTCTTTGGAAGCTCCGCAGACAATAGCACTTATTCTTACACATATGATTCCAGAGAGAGCACCGAATATACTAATTCAGTTTCCAAAAGAAAAGCGAAATATCATAGCCCAACGTATTGCAACAATGGAGACAGTGAATCAAAATACAGTCAACACACTTCTTAGTAAAATTCAGACTTCTCTGCAAGACCGCTTGAATAAAACCATATCAAGTCGCCGTCCTCAAAAAAGTATCCATGGATCATCAGCACTAGCAAAGATGTTGGCACATACAGATGATGATGCAACCGAGGACATTCTGAAGAGTCTTGAAAACACAGATCAGGTTAGCAAAATCAGAGAAGCTATGTTTGCTTTTGAAGACATAATGCTAATTGATGACACAAACATCCAAAAATACATCTTAAAATTACCATCCATTCAGGATAATTTGGCTACGGCAATTAAGGGCTTAGACGAAGAAGTCAAAGATAAATTTTTCAGAAATATGCCGAACCGGATGAAAAACCGTGTAGAAAAGGAAAGACAAAGTTTAGGGAAAGTTCGTGCCAGTGTTGTTAGGAAAGCCCAAAAACTTATTCTTGATGAGATTCGGGTCTTGATAGCATCAGAAAAAGTCCAAATAGAAAAGCCATGATTAACTTCGGAAAAATCAAACCAACAATAAAAGAATGCCCAAAGTGTTCAGCTATAGTCCAATCAATACATACATACTGCACTCAGTGTGGTCATCAGAATGACGATTTTTTCAATCCTACCCAAACAACAACTTTAATATCATTTATCTTCGTAATTCTAGCAATTACACTGATCACGATTATGAGATCCTGCTTTCAATAGTCTAGCGAAGTCTAAACCCTACTCTAACTTCAATAGACAGTTGACCGAAAAGTAAGGTAGTATTAACTATCCAACCAATCAAACAGTTCCAAAATGCTTGAGGACGCTTTTAATCTTTCCTTACTGGCCAATTGAGATGCTGGTGAAGAAACTCAAAGGTCCCAATTCCATTAATTGTATGCGGCCCACTAAAGACTTCCATCTCGGTTCGGTTCCCTATCCCAAGTAAATCGTACTGACGTTTTACCTTAGCATATTCATAGGCGACGGTTTCATCTGGAGCTACGCCATCAAAATGTCCACGCTCAACCATAAATGGTCGTGGACATATTAGCCAACTCATCTCAGCATAGTTAAAGGTGCTCCCCAAATCAAATTCGAAAATTTCGTATTCGCCTGAATTCACATAGCTATAGCTACTTCGCGTTGAGGCGTTTTTCCAAACCCATTCATTGAAATCGGCAGAACAGATTGAGAGACAATAATCCGTGACAAGCGGTGGAACACGCATAGCCGTTTTTCCTCCATAGCTTAATCCATAAAACGCAATTCGGTTTGGATCAACATAAGACAATGATTGAAGCCAATTCACTATCTGCTGATGCTGCGGAATTATGATTGAAAAGAGTGTTTTCTGCATCGGATTGGCTTTACGCTGGAGCGTGCGAAATCGATCTGTAAAAATGTAGAGATTTTGTGGGGAAAAAGTGATAAAGCCACGTTCTGCTAGTTTAGCGGCAAAGTCGTGGTAGGCATCATGATCACCCTGAATAATGTCCTGTGGACGACCTTCCAGTCCATGTTGGCAAACAACAACCGGTCTTCTTTCATCTGCTTCAATATCATTCGGCAATAATAAAATACCATAAGCAATAACCTCAGGCCAGACATCCAAAACGACTTCGTATCCTCGCCAATTTTTGCCTTGATAAGAAAGTCGCGAGCGTGGATTGACAGGGAGTAAATCTAAATCAAATTGACCAATTACTTCACGCGAAAAGAAATCACGATACCATTCTATTGTCTGTTGATAATTTCCAAGTGAGTTAGTATCTAATTTTGAGAAAAACTCTTGTCGAGTTTGGGAACTTTCACCGAGTAACCATTGGTTATACTGATCTATCTCCGCAAGTTGACGATCTTCCCGCCTGTCAGGTTGGAAATTTGCGTCAAGATTCTCGGGTCGGTTTTCAGAAAAGGACACCGTT
Source organism: Candidatus Poribacteria bacterium (assembly GCA_002709695.1). Classification (GTDB taxonomy): domain Bacteria; phylum Poribacteria; class WGA-4E; order WGA-4E; family UBA9662; genus UBA9662. The sequence goes on along the minus strand of PAQF01000086.1, from coordinate 74,753 downwards.
GTTTGTGTCGAAAACGAATCCAAAAACAATTGTAGTGATTCAGTAGTTCCATAGACACCGTTCTTCGCCTGAATAAGTTCAATCTTGGGTTTTGGATTGAGCTTTTCGACAATTGATTGGGCACGTGCAACCTCTGCTTCAATCTGATCTAACGGTGGTGTCACTAAATCTGCGGGGGCAGCACCTCCTGTTCCCGGCGGCACATGTACTTCCGGAAAATCAGCAGCTTCGATGATTAGATGCCGAGGTGCAACCATTGCAGCCAATTCAGCATCACCAAACTGAGTGAGTAAACCGAAGACGTTACGCTCAAGGGGTTCTTTCCAAATCTCTTGTCGGGAATTGAAATAGCCACTTACACAGACAGCATCAATACGTAGATCGATTGCCCCAGCGTACAATGCTAACATCCCACCTTCCCCCCATCCAATAGCTCCAACCTTTACATCATCCTGAGATTGAGTAGAGAACCAATCGACAACAGCAAAAATTTTCTGCAATTCGTAGCCGATCAAATGGCGACCTAGCTCAAACGCAGAACGGTATAACCATTCGCGCTTCGAAATCTGATTCGGCATTTGGTCTGATTTTCGCGAAATAAGGGTTGGAATGACAACCCTACAACCGCTTTCTGCGAGATGTCTAGCAAACTGTGAATGACCTGGAACTCCTTCAACCAAACCAGAAACATGTTCTGGTAAAACATCAGCATCAGGGATGGCGATTATGTTGGCTATTGGTTTATCTGAAGGTGCTAATAGCAGGCCTTCACCATGAATTGTATGAATTACAGGCCAACGTACGGCAAAAATATCGTAACCATCCCCTTTTCCGACAAGGGCAGGCTGATTTGTAGATGAAATCAATTCTAACCCTTTAAATGAAAGACGGTTATCACGTATTCCCAAGATCTGAGATAACTGCCTTCGGTTCGGCTCAACTGACATAGCATAATTTGCAGGAGACGAAAAGTCCCGCTCCCAATATTCCTCACGCTTTGAAACTGACTGGTCGAGTTGATTTAACAAAAATCGATCAACACCTGAGACCAAATAGGAGGCAATATCCTCGTCAAGCGTTAATTGGGATGTGCCCCGTAACGGTTGGTTAGATTCTGTATCCAATTGGGTAGTACAAAGCGTAGAGGATAACCAATGTAAAAAAGGAAAAATCATACATACTCCCTATAATGCAGCCCCAGAAACTATACTGAGGAACAACCAACTTCGATTTATGCTAGTCTGATTGCAAATTTAAAGAACCTTTTACAAAATCACTGTAGACGATAACTAGCTAAATTATCATCACAACTGGCAAAATGATAGGAGTTTGGGCTGTTTGACTTCGAAGAAAACGCTTAAGTTCCGAGCGAATCTTATCCCGAATTAAATCTACTTCTTCTTTCACGTCAAATCTAACGCTATCAACTGCTTTAGCAACAATACCTTTGGCTTCATTTATAAGGTCCTCAGACACATCAATATGAACGAAGCCACGTGAAACGATCTCAGGCAAACCAACGAGTTCACCAGTTTCTTGACTAATTACCACAACTGGAATCACCATTCCATTTGTGGCCAACTGGCAACGATCACGCAAAACAATGTCCTCGGTCGTTTTTAATTTCCCATCGACAAAAACAACCCCAGACTGCACTCTGCCATCGATATAACAGTCGTCATCCTCAAGCAAAATTAAGTCACCAGTCTCAGCGACAATGATACTTTGACTTGGAATCCCCAGAGATTCAGCCAGTTCAGCATGTTGAACCAGATTACTGTACTCACCATGAATTGGAACGAAGAACTTCGGTTTGGTTAGAGTTAACATTAACTTCAGATCTTCACGTGCACCATGTCCAGAAACGTGCACATGGTCATTTTGTTCGTGGATCACATGTGCTCCACGTCGCATTATATGACCGATCATCTTCCCAATTTGCCTTTCATTCCCTGGGATTTGCCGCGCAGACATCAACACAGTATCTCCCGAGTCAATGCGTAGCGACGCGTGATCTCCTCTTGAAATGAGAGACATAGCCGACCTCGGTTCGCCTTGGCTACCAGTACAGAGTATCATCGTCTCATTGGGTTCAAACCTATTAACATCTTTTAAGTCAATTAATAGATCATGTGGGAGATCCAAGTAATCAAGTTCAGCAGCAATGTTAATGTTACCGATCATTGACCGCCCGGAAACCGCAATCAAGCGACGGTGTTTGACTGCAAGATCAATAAATTGCTGAACCCTATGCAGACTAGAGGCAAATGTACAAACAAACAATCTTTGTTCCGCATTTTGGAAAATATTGTCCAGATTAGAATAAATACTACGCTCAGAAGGTGTCACACCCAAGCGATCAGCATTAGTGCTATCTGACAGAAGGAGCAATACCCCTTTTTCACCAAGTGCTGCAAGTTTGTGAATGTCGCTCGGTTTACCGTCTACGGGAGTCGGATCGAACTTAAAATCACTAGTGTGAACAATCACACCCACTGGGGTCTTGACCACTACTGCTAAGGCCGATGGTATACTATGCGTCATATGAACGAATTCAAGTTTGAAACAACCTAATTCTAAACTGTCGTGTGGCGTAATCACATTCAAATTCGACTTAGACAGAACTTTATTTTCTCGCAGGCGTTCTTTGGCAAACGCAAGCGTTAGTTCTGTCCCATAAACTGGGACATTAACCTGATCCAGAAAGAAAGAGAGGCTACCCATATGATCCTCATGCGCATGAGTGATAACAACAGCTCTAATTTTATGTTCGTTTTGTAGTAAGTAACTAATGTCAGGAATAATGTAATCCACTCCAGGAGCTGAATCATCAGAGAACATAATCCCACAATCAATGACAACAATATCGTCACCGCATTCGTAAGCCATAATGTTCATACCAAATTCGCCTAGACCACCAAGAGGGATAATTGATACATAATCAGCTTGATTTTCAACCATAAATCTCTTCAATAATTTTGAGGTTAATATACCTAAATGATAAAGTTAATCAGACGCTGAGGTACAACGATTACACGACGGATCTCATGTCCTTCCAAACGCCTAGCAATTTTTGGGTCTAACTTGGCAAAAACTTCCACCTCCTCATCTGTTGCTGAGGTTGGAACCTGAATTGTACCACGCATTTTCCCTAGAATTTGTACTGCTATCGTAATTTCATCATCCTTGGCTTTCTCTGGATCGCCAATTGGAAAACTTTCACTTGAAAGTTGATGTTCGGAGAATTGGCAGATTTCCCAAATCTCCTCAGCAATATGTGGTGCAAACGGAGCAAGAAGTAATAGGAAAGTACGTCCAACTCCCCTTGGAACACTCTGTATTTGCACAAGTTCATTGTTGCACTCGATTAATGCGGCAATAGCCGTATTGAAGCGCAGGTTTTCGAGGTCATCAGTAACTTTGAGGATTGTTTTATGTAACAACTTTTCAAGTTCCCGCGTTGAATCGTCAACCAAATTAGGAGTTCGATCTTCGGTTACAAAATTCCTCCAGACCCTCTGTAGGAACCTCTGCATACCACGTATCCCTTCCATGCTCCATGGCGCACTTGTCTCCAAGGGACCCATATACATTTCATATAGACGCAGTGTATCAACCCCATATTCTTTGCCTACTTCCTCTGGAGGAAGTCCATTCTTGTAACGCTTCCCCATTTTCCCACTAGACCGTGTGAGTTTCTCTCCAGTTTTGATATGATACGGTTCCCCATCACGTAATTCAACTTCACGAATATCGATGTACACCCCTCTACTATCAGCAAACGCATCAGCTGTAATCATTCCTTGGTTAAACAGCTTCTTAAATGGTTCAGGAGTAGAAACATGACCAAGATCATACAGTACTTTATGCCAAAAACGTGAATACAATAAATGCAGGACTGCGTGTTCAGCCCCACCAACGTAAAGATCAACCGGCATGAAAAACCGCTCTTTTTGACCATCACAAAATGTTTGCTCGTTCTTGGGATCAATAAACCTCAGGAAATACCAGCACGATCCCGCCCATTGTGGCATCACGTTAAGTTCACGTTTATACTTCTTCCCATTTGTTTCTATTTCCTGCCATGAATCGTCAGCACGAGAAAGAGGTGGACTAACAGGAAGATTCGGGTCGTTAGATGTCTCCGGACGAAAGTCTTCCATCTCTGGAAGGACAATAGGAGGATCCACTGATATTGCGTTCCCATCGGAACCAATCGCAATTGGAAACGGCTCTCCCCAATAACGCTGGCGAGAGAAAATCCAATCCCGCAATTTATAATTGACCGATGCTCCACCATAACCATAGAGTTCCAACATCTTGATAATCTTTTCCTTGGCTTCTAGTGTACTCAAACTTGTAATTGCAAATGGATTTTCAATTACATTACCGGAATTAATCGAAACTCCCTCACCTGTAAAACATTCTTCGTCTTCACCCCTCATAGCTTGAACAACTTTAATAATTGGTAGCTCATATTTTTGGGCAAATTCAAAATCGCGTTCATCATGTGCTGGTACTGCCATAATCGCACCTGAACCATAGTCCATACTAACGTAATCAGCAACAAATATCGGTAGTTGCTCACCATTGACAGGATTTCGTGCATAAATACCACTCATTATGCCAGTTTTTTCTTTTGTATTGTGATTAATTTCCACCTCTTCCTTCGTTTTAGCAATGTAAGTTTCTACCTGATTGGCACAGAAGGCCGGTACCAAGTATTCGGATGCTCCTTTCGTAACAATTGGATGTTGAGGCGCAACAACCATAAAGGTAGCTCCAAAAAGCGTGTCAGGCCGTGTTGTATAAACTTCCAGCACATTCACCACTTGATCCGTTTCTGGGCATAAAACATCGAATTTCACATCTGCTCCTTGGCTACGTCCGATCCAATTTCTTTGCATCAACTTAATTGAGGCTGGCCAATCAAGTTGAAAAGTCCCACCCTTACCATCAGGCAATTCCACTAAATCAAGATCAGTCAGTAACCTTTCGCTATAAGCGGTTATACGCATCATCCACTGTCGCAGGGGACGTTGATAAACCAAGAAATTTCCACGTTCACTTTTACCATCACTAGTTACTTCTTCGTTTGCTAACACGGTCCCAAGCTCGGGACACCAATTAACTGTCACTTCTTTATGATAAGCAATGCGGTAGTTGTTTAATACCATCGATTTCTGCGCATCAGTGAGTTCCTCCCATAATCGGCCTAGGCCGATTATGTCTCTATCAGCATCAGATAATTCTCGAGTTCTATTATCAAACTCTGTTATCAATTCAGAGATCGGCCGTCCTTTCTGCTGACTGACATCGAACCAGCTTTCAAAGAACTCCCTGAACATCCACTGGGTCCAACGATAATAATCTGCACGTGACGTTGCGATCTCGCGATCCCAATCATAACCAAGACCCAAAAACTGAAGCTGTTCACGAATCGTGTCAATATTCTGCTCAGTTATCACTGCTGGATGTACTCCATGTTCAATCGCATACTGTTCTGCAGGCAAACCGAAACTATCAAAACCCATTGGATGTAGTACATGGAAACCTTGCATTTTTTTGTAGCGACTGTATATATCCGTAGCAATATAACCTTTTGGGTGTCCCACATGCAATCCTGACCCACTTGGATAAGGAAACATATCCAACACATAACATTTAGGTTTCTCAGAGGATTCGACAACATCTGGCTCATCGGTACAAAAAGTTCTTTGTTCTAACCAACGACGTCGCCATCGCTCCTCAATTTCGCAGAAATTATATAATCCCTTCTCCATTATTCTCTTTCTCCGTCCTCCCTCAGTGATAACTCCACATCATGGGAATATAAAACTGGTCCAGCGGAATTCAATCGTTTTACCACATAGATGAGGACATCCTAATATATTATTGCGGGGAAACAATTAAGATTACAAAGAATCAACTCTCGAATATTCTACCCAAGAAAATCCAATTTTGGTACCACTCACAAAAAACATATAAAGGGCAATTCTCCGCAGATCTCAGTAACCACCATCTGCTAGGATTGCCCTTTATAACACTGCTCTTACTTTTCACCAACACTTCAATTACTGTCGGTCTATTATCTAATAACTGCATTAGTTAGGAAATTAACCAGATATCACCTTCCTTACAATCTGACAACATTTCTGGCTTGAAGACCTTTGTCAGTCTCCGAAACCTCAAATTCGACTTCCTGTCCCTCAATAAGTGTTTTGTGCCCAAATCCTTGGATCTCAGAATAATGGACAAAAATGTCTTGTCCCTCATCAGTGACTATAAAACCATAACCCTTGGCATCGTTAAACCACTTGACTTGACCTTTTTTCATCGGTTGACACCTCCTTCCATAAAAAGCTCGTAAATGCTCAATAGAGTTTCGGAAGTAGAAGTTACAAAACTAAATACTTACCAAACAGAAGTAACTAAATTTTGAACTGCCGACAACTTAAAACATCCTGTGACCCATTTACACTATGAACGATATCCAGAAAATCTCAGTCGAATAAATCTTGAACACCGCCAGAATTATACTCAATTTTGGACCACAATTCAAGCCAGATTCACATTGAAATGTCGTGTTAAATCTACATTTCTAGAATACCCCCTCCAGAAAAGACAAGTAATCATTATGGGGATAAAGACAATGGAAAACTTAAATCTGGTTTATTTCCAAAATCGGGATGTTTAGGTGGATTCTCTTCCAATTGGACAAGTATCTCATCGATTGCTTTGTCAAGTTGTGGATCTTCATTCTGCATATAATCTTGTGGTTTAATATCAACTTCAATATCAGGATCTGTACCATAATTTTCCACTCCCCATTCCACATCCTGAAACCAAAACGAATACTCAGGTTGTGTTGTTTTGCTTCCATCAACAAGAGCATAACGCGGTGAAATACCAATTACCCCTCCCCAAGTTCTCTTCCCGATAAGCGTTCCAAGTTTCATTAATTTGAAGCAATGACTAAAAATGTCACCATCCGATCCCGCTAGTTCATCAGTAACTGCAACAATTGGTCCCAACACAGACCCTCTGGGATACGGTGTTGGAGCCCCCCAGCGTTGCAAATTATAGCCAATCCGTTTTCTAGCTAACTTTTCAAGAATCAATTGCGATACATGGCCACCACCATTACACCGAATATCAACAATTAAAGCGCTACAATTGATCTCTGAAAGATAAGACCTATGAAACTCAGCATAACCGTTTACTCCCATATCAGGGATATGTACATAGCCAACTTTTCCCTTAGTCTTCGTATGCACAGTTTTTCTGTTTCGAGTTACCCATTGTCGATAATAAACAGAACGTTCATCACCAATAGCCTTGACGCTAACAGTTCGTGTTGGATCGTCCGAATCATCAGTTTTTACCGTCAGCATAATTTCTGAATCAGCGTGGTTAACCAGAATTTGATCTGGAGAAGTATCCAGATCAAATTTCCGACCATTAATAGCTATAAGCTTATCTCCAACTCTAATGTTGATACCAGGACTATTCAGTGGAGAGTCTTTTCCTTCCAACCATGAATCTCCTTGAGGAATACGCAGGATCTGGTAAGTTTGATCACTTTGATCATATCTAAGTTCAGCACCTAGAAAACCTTGGCCATATTTATGTGGATTTGGCCGATAATCACCACCACTTTCATAAGCATGTGATGTACCTAATTCCCCTTGCATTTCCCACATCAAATCAGAGAATTCGGACCTAGTTGTAACCCGATCGAGTAACGGTAGATACCGATCATAAACCAAATTCCAGTTAACGCCTGACATATCTTCAACCCAAAAATGTTCTCTTTGTAATCGCCAAGCTTCACGATACATCTGTCTTCTTTCTGCATCAGGATCAACTGAGACTTTGATCCGATTGAGATTAATCCAACCACCAACACGCGTCGTCCCTCCTTTATCTGGTGGTTTCTCACCAGCTTTAATTATCCGAAGTTTGTCAGCTGACCTATAGGCTAAAATTTTGTAATCGTTACTGACTTTAAAGCTAGATACATCATTCGAAATTGTCTCTTTTTCATGCTTTTCAAGGTCATACATTTCAAGACGACTTTTATCTTCGCTCCCTGGTATGGGAAAAACCGTGAAGTAGACTTTATTTTTTATACCTGCGATCTGACCATAACGTTCTTCTGAAACAGGAAACGCTACAACTCGATCCGTAATTCCTGCTAAATCAATACGGACTAGCTGATCCCCTTCCTTTTCCTTCTGCTCTTGACCACTATTCGGTTCATCCAGTTGGTCTGCATTTTCATTATCTTCACAATTATCCTCTCCCTTATTTTCCTCCGGTTCAATCAGAGGTTTAAGTTCAGCAATAAACGGCGATCTCTGATCGGCTTGTAGAGTTATCAAAAACGGCCGCATACCACGTGGGAAACCAAGATCGAAATGGAGGTTATCATAAACCGGACTAAAATCACGGTAAGAAAGAAAATACAAAAACTTGCCATCAGGATCAAACGATGGGTTAATATCACGAAGTATCGGCTTGGTCACTTGGTAAACATTCCTACTGTCAATTTGACAAATCTTAATTGACGAAGTCTGTTGCGTACAAGACAACCCATAAGCAACCCACTTGCCATCAGGCGACCATGACACCCCGCTGACTCGTCCGTAACTACTCCGATCCAACAAAGTCACGTTCTTAGATTTAAGATCAATCAATAATAATTCGAATCGATGATTGGTCAAAATAACCAGATCTTCTTTCGGTGAGACATCAAGTGAAACCGGTCTTCCAATATCAAGCCCTTCAAGCTTTTCAGGTGGCTTTTGTTCATGAACATAGTGAATTTCAAGAGACTCTTCACCATTTTCATCACTTACACATACTAACCGAAGACCATCTCTCAACCATCGAGTTAATCGGTACCTTATTCCATCTGGCTTACCATGCTGGGTAATTGCACCTTCCCAATTCCCCATTGTAAAGGATTTACCGCGACTGACAATTAAAACTGAATGATTTTGAGGGTCTAGATCATAATCCTCAAAATATCTTGCAGTATCAACAAATTTCCGATTTCTCTGGATTCGCGGCGTTCGGAAGTCAATTGTAATAAGCTGATTCTTATTTTCACAAGGATCATAAACGTATAAGTCTGCTCCCGCATGATAAACGATACGATTGCCATCGGTCGAGGCGTATCTAGCATAGAATTCTTGGTGGTTTGTATGACACTGTAAATCCTCTCCATTAGGCAAACAAGAATACAAATTACCAATACCTTGGTGATCGGATAGAAAAAAAATACGATCTCCAACCCACATCGGGCTAGCAAGGTTACCATCAAGATCAATGAGTTGCTGAAATTCACCAGTATTATTCGGATCAATCCATATTATCCCCGCTGTCCCACCACGATAACGTTTCCAACGTGCTGGATCTGCAGTAAATCGGCCTAACACAACTCCACCACCCTTCCCATAAGATATATTTCGTGCAGATCCATAGGGCATCGGTCGAGAAATTCCACCGTTTCGACTTACCTCAAATAGCTGGAAACTACGCGAGAATGGTAGTTTAGCGTTACTAGAAAAAATAATTGTCTGGTTATCTGGCTTCCAGTTTACAATTGCATTTTGTGTGCTAAGATACGTTAAACGTTTTGATGGACCTCCAAGCGCAGGCATAACAAATACTTCGGCTGGTCCCTCTTCACGCCCTGTGAAAGCAAGATATTTACCATCAGGTGATAGAAAAGGATGGCTGACTTCTCCTAAATTAGAAGTCAGGCGGCGAGCAATACCTCCATTGGTTTCCACCGTCCATAGATCGTCTTCTGCCACAAATACAACGTGCTCCTGGTGAATGGTTGGAAAACGATAATAGCCTTGTATAAACAAAATTTTTCCTCCAGACTTCAAAACTTCATGCATTCTTCAGATTGACAAATATAAGGGCAATAACTGCCAAGATAATTCCAATTATCGATTTTTTATGCAACTTTTCCTTAAGGAAAACGACCCCGACAAGTGTAGTAAATAGAACACTACTGGCAGCTGATACAGGGAAAACAATCAGAGCATCTATAGAATCCAATGCCACTAAGAACGTAACACTTTGGGAAAAATTGGAAACACCAACCAAGATACCAAAGATATACTCCCAATATGTTGGTATAATCTTCTGATGATTACAGACAATAGCGAAAACAAACGTTGTTACACCAAACAGGAAAAACAAATAAAACGGCTTTTCATCTACAGAGCAAGTTTCATTGAAAATCTTCATCATAAGACGACCGACACCAGCATTCGCAAACGTAAGGAACACAACAATTGCCCCTAGACCACCTGTGGCTGTCGATATGCTGCGGGGAGCTACTTCTATAGGATCATTTGTGGTTAGAAGAGGGAGTGCGGTGCAAGTGAGGAAAATCCCTAAGATTTGCCATGTATTGGGCACTTCATGCCAAACCAGAATTGCAAAGGTAATCGGTATGACCATTGAAAGTCGCAGTATGGCTGTGGTAACAACAACACCACTGACTTGAACGGCGACTTTCCATAAGAAGAATCCAAGCGCATAAGTAACCCCATTAGTTATCCCAAGTCCTGTCGTCAAAACGGAGAAACTGAAACTATCCAACTGCACCATCGACCAAATCGCAATTAACAATGCAACCAAATAATTTATGAAACCAATAGGATCTAAGCGATGGCCACGATCCTTTGCATATTTGAGCAATATCCCAAAGGCAGAGGAAAGTACTACGTGCAAGATCAGAGCAACCAAGCATCAGCCTACTTCATTAAACCGCGAATCACATAATCCAAAATACCACCATGGCGATAATATTCTACCTCAATCGGTGTATCTATTCGGACTAAGGCCTGGATCTGACGATTCGAGCCAGATTCGTTAACAATCTGGATAGTAACTTCCTGTTGTGGCTCTAAATCATCGGATATATTGAGTATACTTATTACTTCTGCACCTGTAAGTTCAAGGGATTTAATATTATCACCATCCTGAAACTGTAGGGGCAGAATTCCCATTCCAATCAAGTTGCTCCGATGGATTCGTTCATAACTTTCCGCTACTACAGCCACAACACCAAGCAATTTTGGTCCCTTAGCAGCCCAATCACGAGAACTACCACACCCATACTCTTTGCCCGCAAAAATGACCATTGGTGTTTGAGTTCCAAGGTAATTCCTAGATGCTTCATAAATTGTGGTATGTTCTTCACCAGGAAAAAACTTAGTATAACCTCCTTCAACATCATCAGCTAACATTAAGTTTTTAATTCGATTATTAGCGAAAGTTCCACGTGTCATCACTTGGTCATTTCCACGCCTGGATCCATAAGAATTAAAATCACGTTGTTCAACACCTTGGTTAATCAAGTGTTTTCCCGCTGGGCTTTGCGCGGCAATCATTCCAGCAGGAGAAATATGATCCGTTGTCACAGAATCACCAAAAAGTGCTAAGATACGTGCGTTTGCAATTTCCACAATGGGATCTACCTGAAGCCTAAAATCCTCAAAGAAAGGAGGTTTCTGAATGTAAGTGCTTTTATCATTCCAGGCATAGATTTCTCCAGTCGGCACTTCAAGACTGTCCCACTCTGGAGCCTGACTGTCAATTTCAGAGTAAAGTCGGCTGAAGGTCTCAGAGTTAAGGGCCAAAGAAATAAGATCCGCTATTTCTTGTTGAGTCGGCCAAATGTCAGAGAGATATACCTCAGTTCCACTATCATCAGTTCCAAGTGGCTCTGTAGTTAAATCAATACCAATTTCGCCAGCGATCGCATAGGCAACTACTAAGGGCGGAGACATGAGGAAACTCGCCTTTACATCCCGATGGACCCGCGCCTCGAAGTTTCTGTTACCAGATAAGACACTGGCCGTAACCAAACCAGATTCCTGAATAGCCTGCTGGATTTCTTCCTCTAACGGACCGCTATTACCAATACAAGTTGTACATCCATACCCTACTACATTAAATCCTAATTTTTCAAGATAAGGCAATAATCCAGTGGCCCTTAGATATTCTGTAACAACGCGAGAGCCAGGCGCCAAACTAGTCTTAACATAATCTGGAACGCTTAATCCAATCTCAACAGCTTTCTTAGCTAAAAGCCCGGAGGCAATCATTACAGATGGGTTGCTTGTGTTTGTACAACTCGTAATTGCTGAAATAACAATGGAACCATGCGAAATCCCAGTTCTTTGATCTGGTATTTGACTGACTTCTTCGTCATTCAAACCAAACCCCCCATCCGAAACAGGTTCACTTAACAGCTTATGAAACGTATTCTTAACCTTTGATAATACTATTCGATCTTGAGGCCTTTTGGGACCAGCAATCGATGGCTCAATACCACTTAGATCAATCTCAAGTTTCTGACTATAGTCAATTTCACCATCTTTGGGAATGCCGAATAGTTTCTGATGCTTGAGATAATTTTCAATTAGACGGACTTTCTTATCTTCGCGACCTGTCAATTCAAGATACCGGATCGACTCACTATCTGCTGGAAAAAAACCAATAGTTGCCCCATATTCAGGGCACATATTCGATATCGTGGCACGATCAGGAAGCGAAAGGGTTCCAACTCCTTCACCAAAAAATTCAACAAATTTTCCAACAACTTGAGTCTCTCTTAGCTTCTGAGTAACAGTTAAGACCAAATCTGTTGCTGTGATTCCTTCCTTAAGTGATCCTGTCAAATTTACACCCACGACTTCGGGAGTAAGGATGTAAACTGGTTGCCCCAGCATTGCAGCTTCCGCTTCAATACCGCCAACACCCCACCCAACAATACCTAGACCATTAATCATTGTGGTATGAGAATCTGTTCCGACAAGAGTATCAGGGTAAGCAACCGAACCTCCAACACTTTCATCAGTCACCACAACTTCAGCCAGGTACTCTAAATTCACTTGATGAACAATTCCAGTTGAGGGTGGAATAACTGTAAACTTCTCAAATGCTCGTTGTCCCCACTTAAGAAATTCGTACCGCTCCTTATTTCGTTCAAACTCGATTCGTGTATTAATACCCAATGCCTCATTTGACCCATAAGCGTCAACCTGAATGGAATGATCAATAACAAGGTTAACTGGAATCAGAGGTTCAATAATCTTGGGATTACCACCGAGTTCCTTAACAGTCGACCGCATTGCTGCTAGATCAACTAATAATGGTACTCCCGTAAAATCCTGGGCAACTACCCTTGCAGGTTTAAATGGAATTTCCGTGGCCTTTGGTTTGACAGGCTCCCAAGTTGCGATATCTATAATATCCTGTTCAACAATAACTTCGTTATCGTAATTTCGCAACAGTGCCTCAAGTAAAATTCGAATACTAATTGGCAACCTCGAAATCTTACCAATTCCCTGATTTTCAAGTTCTGGCAATGAATAGTACTGAATTTGCCTGCCATCGCTTTCAAATGATTTAAGCGAGTTGAACAAATTATGCATTATTTGACTCCAAACACTTTGTATGCTTAATCAAAAGCAGTAATAGTAGCACAAGAACACCGAAATCTCAATGGATTCTAAGATGTTTATACAGCGGTTATCTCAACAAATAGACTTTCCAAATTATCCGGAATGCTCCCTAAAAACGCGAATTTTGATTGGTTAAGAATCGCTACAAATTCACAATTCTTTTCCACCTCTGCCACGGAATTTGTTGCCATCACAATGACCTTACCCATTAAACTTAGCTCAGTAATTAAATCAGTAAGTTCAATCTGCCCACGTGGGTCCAATGCTGAAATTGGACTATCAAGCAACCAAATATCTGGATTGGAAAAAAATGTCTTAGCCAATAACAATCGATGCCTCTGTCCAAATGAGAGCTTAGATATTTTTTCCTCACTAAACTCAGATAGATCCATTAGATCCAGCACATTCCTAACAGTTGAAGGTATTTGTCTCTTCTCAAATTTATATGCGGAAGCAAAAAAATCGAGGTACTGCAGTACTGTAAGATAGGGATATCCTTCAAAAGTGTTAGGGACGTAACCAATTAACGGTCGAATTTGGCCAAGGTTCGAATACACATCGACACCATTAATTTCAATTTTTCCTGATGTTGGGCGAACCAATGTCGCCAATATCTCAATTAGAAGTGTCTTTCCTGATCCGTTTCTACCCAATATGCCAAGCCGATTACCCGCATCTAGACGGAAAGTTAGCCCCGTCAGCAACGATTTCTTTCCACTAACTTTGGAAAGATTTTGAACATCAAGCATCTATATAAGGACCCAAATTAAAGAACAATTCGCTTATTTTTAATTTCTTGTGACAATAAATTACAAGATGATTATTCAACCCAAATCAACTTTTACAGGCCGATTTCTTTCCGCTGATTCCCATGCAGCCTCAGTCAGCTGAATAACCCGAAGCCCATTTCTGGCATCAATCGGGTTCTCAGTGCGTTGCCCACGAATTAGTCTTACGAAAGCTTGATCTTTATTTTCTGACTGTGGTAGATTTTCTTGTTCCACTTCTATTCGACCTGTTCCCTGTTCTTCTCGATAGACCTTACCCTCTCGAACGAAAAGTGTGCCATTTTCGAGCCAAATGGTGAAATCTTCATGCATACTACCAACGGCATGTCCAACAACACTAATATTGCACAGAGCTCCGGTATCAAACTTGATAGACATAGCTGTCAGAATATCAACCTCACAATTCTTATAATCCATCATTGCATATACTTCACTGGGGCTGGCTTCCAGAATCCACAGTAAAATATCTATGAGATGGCTACCGGAATCATTCAATTGTCCTCCTCCACTCAAGGATAAGCTCTGACGCCATTTTCCTTGTTGGTTACGATACCAGTTTTGACACTGGTGTGCAGTGACAAAATTTGCTTTCCCCAATTCTTCGCTTTGCACAACGTTACGGCAATATACATAAGCCGACTGTAAGTGACGTTGATAACCTATCATCAGATGTTTCTCAGTCTCCTCAACTTTATCAATCACCTGCTTAGCATGATCAACGGTGCATACCATCGGTTTTTCTGTATGAACATGGCAATCAGCATCAAGCGAATCCATAATCTGCTCAAAATGTAGTGTATGGGGTGTACTAATAACGACAGCATCAGGTTGAACGGCGGACAACATCTCCCGATGGTGACTAAAGGTTGGCACATCATTTTCAAAACCAACAACTTCTTTAAATGCATCCAAGGCATCTTGACTTACATCAGTGAGGCCAACAATTTCCGTCCCTTCAACACCGAGAATACTTCGTCCATGCCCACGCGAATTCCCACCACACCCGATAAAACCAAGCCTGACTGTTTTATCCATCATTGAATTCCTATCCTGTTTTCATTCAGTTTGATTACTATTAAGTGACGTCATGTTACGTAGATTTAACAAAGGTGTCATTACACCACCTGTACATGGAATCATCACACCAGTGTCGTAAATCTTAATTCCTGCGATTACAGCATTTGCCACGTCTTCCGGTTCTCCTGGGCGAAACATGGTGATATACCCTTTTTCTGAGGCCTCAATGTAATCAGGGATTCTTACACGAGCAAGGTCCGTGTTGGTTACACCAACTTCAACACCGTTGACCTTGATACCTTTTTCAATAAGACGCCCAGCATAAACTTTCATACCCATCTCTAATCCGGCCTTTGACATGCAATAAGCAGCCCGATTATCAGAAGCTAACGTATCGGATATCGAAAGCGTGTAGATGATACAACCTTTGATTTTCTCCTCGATCATGTAATTTGCACAACGCTGTGTCAAAAAATGGGGGCCTTTGAGATTAACGTTCATTACAGTATCATAATCTTGTTCTGATTCCGCTAGAACATCAGAAATGATTGTAATACCTGCGTTATTGACAAGCAAATCAACTTTCCCAAACGCATCAATTGCAGCCTCAATTAAAGGTTGATGGTGGCTTAAGTTACCAACATCCGCTTGAAAGATTATAGATTTTCTCCCCTGTTGAATGATTTCCTGTTGCACCTCAGTCGCGGCCGATTGATTTCTACTATAGTTAACTAAAACATCGCAACCTTGGCGTGCTAACTCGAGTGCTATTGCACGACCAATACCACGACTAGATCCGGTAACAACTGCACTTTTACCTTCAAGTAATACATTTTTGGAAAAAAACCCCTGATCTTGTATCATAATATCTCCTAATGATTGTACGATTGTTTAATGCTATCTTCCACTATCCGAGGTTGCAGTGATGACTGCTGAAACTAGTAATTCTTTTATAATAAAGCTGAGGTACAGAAAAACATTTGGGTACAGAAAAACATTTGGGAAGAATTTACATCATCTCTTCGATCAATCCCAACTAGATAGAGATTTTAGATAAACTCAGCTATTTTGTCAAATTCCCTATTTTACTGGTGAACCTTTGAGCCCTTAAACTGTCCGTAAAAAAATTTCTAATAGAATTAAGAACAGTCTGAGCTTCTTCATGAAATTCGCTTAAACTTAAAAGGAGGATCACTTGGGTTGCTGATTTTAGACTTTGTATAAACTAATCTTCGTCTTCGTATCAGTGATTAAAGAAATTTGGCTAACATTCTTCGATTGAGGGTTAATTGGGTTGGGCTTACACAGTAATACCGATTTTCGCCTTAGCAACCAAAGATCAAAACATAAAAAATGAAACAATACTACTCCCTATGCGTTCCCTTAGCAAGGATTTTCTATAATCTATGCATAGTAGCCCTCGGTATTTTACAAGAAGGTAATTAGGAGATTTCACATGAACTCAGATACTGAATCGCTGACAGAAACCCCCAAACCGGATGACTCTATCCATATTATTCATGAAGCTTTTAAACACCGAAAAGAAGAAATTTCATTCTCTTATTTGATGGGAATTTCAGGTGAAGCATTTCGTTTTTTTTATAACCGCCAACAATCGAATAAAGGAATGCATACCACTTTTTATAATCCACTACGTGCCGCTTCCAAAGCACTAGGTTTTGAACACGAAATGATATACGATAACACTTTCCAAGCTGCATGGGATCGATTGCAGAACAATGTCCAACTCGGCAAAACAGCACTAATACCACTTTCAGACGGATGTTCTTTCTTAATTGAAAATGATAATCCAAATACTGTTGTCTGCCAAAATGGTCACCGATACGAATTTAGCTTTGATCAATTACAGGAAAAATGGCAAAAACTTGATGGGCTTTTGGAAATGGGGCTTCGTGGATATTACCAGTTTGTTGTTGGAGGTAGACCCTACCGGCCAAAAGAACGCGAAATGGCACTAGGTACTTTTCGAAGTGCGAGTAAGCTGATGAGATCTCGTCGGAAAATTAGTGGTTGTAAAATGGGAATATCTGCCTATGAAGAATTGATCTCTCATATGCAAAAACTCACAGATCAACAACAGGATACCGGAAAAAGACACGAAATTGCTAAATGGAATAGAGAATTGCTTCTACAATGCCTTGAAGGAAGAAAAGCAGCAGTTTCATATATTGAATTTGTCCGCAAAGATTTTGAAGAAGAAGAGCTTGAACACCTAGACAGAGCTGCAATTGCCTATCGAAATGTCGTAAAACTTTTAGAATCCCTACAGACTACCCTTCCTACACAAAGCTCCATTGCAACAAATTCACAGTTGACGAAACGACGATTTATTCTGAAAATACCTGCCTTTGGAAAAAATTGTCAAACACAAGAAAAGGAGTTTAAATTACGTAGCAAAGCATCCATTAAACTCCTTAAGAAACTCGTCAAGTTTGAGTCTGATGGAATTAGCGCACTTGAAGATGTTGTCCGAGTTGGCGAAAAATTAAAAATGTGATTTAGGTTTTTCGTGTATCTAATCCAAAATTTATTTAGATTTCGATAGAAAAGTTGGACGGTCCATCTGATGAAAGAATTTCTAAGAATTCTGAAATACGCACGCCCCTACCTGCCTAGATTACTTTTTGGATTCTTTTTAATCCTCATCATTGCTCAATCTCAGCTAGTCATGCCACTAGTACAGCGATTTGTTATTGATGACATTTTATCTGACGTAAGAGCAACAGAACTCACCCATTCTGTGTTTGGTTACGAGCTAACCTACTCACCAACACATTGGCTGGTTGTAATTTTATCCACAATTGTTATTTTCAATGGCTTAGTTGGTCTCATCTCCTATGTACGTACTATCATTATGGAGTGGGTTAGCCAACGTATCCTATTTGACATGCGAAATCAGGTATTCTCCCATTTGCAAAACCTCTCTATGCGCTTCTACGATGTACAGGGAACAGGACAAATTCTCTCGCGAGTGAAAGAGGATGTGAGCTCCCTACGTTCACTGGTAACCGACACATCGATTGACATTTTGACTGATGTAATGATGTTTGTAACAGTGGTGTCTATCATGTTCTGGTGGAGTTGGAAACTAACTCTTATTTCTTTGTTAATACTGCCTTTGGTAGCAGGCAACTATCTTTTCTTTATTGGCAGATTGCGTATACTTTGGCGTCATCTGAGGCACCGATGGGCCGATATATCAACCGAATTGTATGAGTCCGTTGCAGGAGCAAAAGTTGTCAAAGCCTTTCACCGAGAGAATTATCAAAAACGTCGTGTGTTCCATGGAATGCGCCAAACCTTAGCATGGCAAATCGAGATAGCCAAGCACCGAACTGCCATGGGACGTATCTCGGGCTTTTTTCAGTCGTTTGGTACAACGATCGTGCTTTGCTACGGTGGATACTTGGTAATCCAAGGTGAATTCACCGTAGGTACCTTGGTCGCTTATTATCAATATTTAGGCCGTTTATATGGTCCTATGATGAAATTGATCAACATTAACACCACCATTCAAGAAGCAATGGTATCAGCTGAGCGAGTCTTTGGACTTCTCGACTCACAACCAACGGTCGACGAAGTTACTGATGCTATTGAGTTACCAAAGGTTCATGGATATGTGAGATTTGAAAATGTTGCCTTTCATTACGAACCGGAAAATCCCGTGCTTCACAACATCTCCTTTGATGTCAAACCAGATATGATGGTTGCACTAGTTGGTCCATCAGGTTGCGGCAAAAGTACCATTGCTAATCTGATCGCTAGATTTTATGATCCCACAAAAGGTGCTATTTATATTGACGACCACGATTTACGTCAAATAACATTGAAATCACTTCGCAACCAGATTGGCATTGTTCTTCAAGACAATTTTCTGTTTCAAGGTTCGGTGGCAGAAAATATCCAGTTTGGCCGATTAGATGCCACAGAAACTGAGATAGTAGAGGCCTCCTTAGCAGCTAATGCCCACCAATTTGTGGTCGAGGAACTGCAAGGCGGATATGAAGCAGAAGTAGGGGAGCGCGGCATGCGATTATCAGGAGGACAAAAGCAACGAATCTCGATAGCTCGAACTATCTTGAGAAATCCAAGAATTCTGATCCTTGATGAAGCAACATCGGATTTGGATTCCGAATCCGAATCCCTAATTCAAGAAGCATTAGATAGATTAATGACAGGAAGAACCACTTTTGTCATTGCCCATCGTCTATCAACAATCCTGAAAGCTGATATAATCTTAGTAATGAAGGATGGTGGAATTTTGGAGAAAGGTACCCATGAGGAACTATTGGAACTGGATGGATTATACGCAAGTATGTACCAAAAACAATTTAAAACCAAACCAGAAAATAATATAGATTGGCTGAACTAAAATCGAAACTTCACGGTTCCATTATTCCCCACACCAATTTCTAAAGCAAAGAAACTTACAATTGAAATTTGTATTGCTATATATACAATCCTTATGTTAGTCGCTGTCTAGAATTCTCCTCTCATTTATTCTTCCAAAACCAACACTAAAACTGAAAATTATTCTGTTCTCTGTTTCCTCCAATTCAAGTATTAAAAGAAATTTTTGTCTAAATTACGCAATTAAACTATAATAGAACCCATCCTAAAGAATGAATGCTTAAATCACCTTAATTTCGAAGGTAATAATGGGCAAATGATTTCAATGATTTGTGCTGTCGCCAACGACGGTGTTATCGGCAATAAAAATCAATTGCCTTGGCCACATTTACCTTCGGACATGAAGTGGTTTTCAAAACAGACTAAAGGGAACGTCGTTGTAATGGGCAGGAAAACCTGGCATTCACTGGGTTCGGTGAAACCACTACCAAACCGGATAAATGTCGTGGTGTCTCGTCAAACTCAGATAACAGGTGCAAACGCTGTCATTACGGATAACGTGAATCAAAACATTCTTAATTTGCAACAGGAGTATCCCAGTAGAGACATTTTCATTATTGGAGGAGCACAACTTTACCGTTCTACTAAATCAATTATTAAGAATTTTTATATCACACGGATCTACAGCGATTATCCTGGCGACACGTATCTAGATATTGAAGTTCTGCTGGAAGGCACAAAGATGTTGCAACAAAAAGCCATTGAGGCTTCAGAAAAACATCCCGAACATGCATTCCAGATCTTTCAGAAGGTAATATGAAACAGTATCTGTCCGCATTACAACAAATTCTTGACGAAGGGATCGATCGGCCTGACCGAACCCAAACAGGTACTCGCAGCTTGTTCGGAATGCAACATCGATATAAACTGAGCGATGGTTTCCCAGTTGTAACGACGAAAAAATTTGCTTGGAAAGCTTGTCTGAGCGAATTACTGTGGTTTATAGAAGGAAGTCGCGATAATAATAGACTCAAAGAGATTCTAAACAGTCAGAAAACTATCTGGGAAGCAAATGCAGGGGCAGAATCTTGGAAACCTCATGCTCAATTTTCGGGCGATGTTGGACGAATTTATGGTGTTCAATGGAGAAGTTGGCAACACTGGTCTGAGTCCGACCAACAATATATTAGCATTGATCAACTGAAAGCTGTCATTGAAGGCATCAAGACAAAACCGTATAGCCGAAGGCATGTAGTTACCGCTTGGAATCCGGGAGAACTCGACCAAATGGCACTGCCTCCTTGCCATATATTCTTTCAATTCTATGTCGATAACGGAAAGCTGTCAATGCAAATGTACCAGAGGTCATGCGACATGTTTTTAGGTGTTCCGTTCAATATTTCAAGTTACGCTTTACTGTTACATATGGTTGCTCAGGTTACCGAACATGAACCAGGTGATTTTATTCATACCCTTGGTGACGCCCATATCTACCACAATCATTTTGAACAAGTTAAAATACAGCTATCAAGGAATCCATACTCATTACCTAAATTATGGATTAATCCTAAGGTAAAAGACATAGATGCATTCACAATGAAAGATTTTAGGCTTATCAATTATGAATCTCATAAAGCCATAAAAGGGAAAATGTCAGTATGATCTTGAAAGACAATCAATTTAAAAATCCTGAAAAGGAGAAGGCAATACATGGAAAGGGATCTTGGTCGTCTGGTTGAAGAGTTAAACGATGAAGACAGTGAGGTTAGAATTCACGCCTGCCAGTCACTAAAAGACAGCGGATATTCGGAAGCAATTGAGCCTTTAAAATCAATGTTAGAGGATGAAAACAAATGGGTTCGTCGCTATGCAACTGAAGCCTTATTAACCCTAACTTCAACCGAAGATATAATTGATCAACTGATTCATTTGTCAGATGATAATGATTCTTGGGTTCGTTGCTACGCGAGTGAATCACTTGCTCAATCAGCAGACCCAAAATCAATCCAACCCTTAATGGCTCGATTAACGGACCAAGATTACCATGTACGTTTAACAGCATGCCGAGGATTGGCAAAGTTTGAAGCTCAGGACGATATCGATCCAGTAATTAATTTATTACAAGATGAAAATCAGTGGGTACGACGACATGCTTGTAGTACGCTCGGTCATTGGAAATCTGAAGTGGCGAGCGACCAATTGATACAAATGCTCAGTGATGACAGTGTTTATGTTCGTTCTGCCGCCTGTCAAGCATTGGCATCCACCTCAAGCACACAAGCAATCTTGCCACTGATCACGCTTTTAAATGATGAAGATGTAACTGTGTGTACCAGTGCCATTGAAGCGTTAACAAAAATTGGTGACACTTCAGCAGTCGAAGCAATAATTGAAAAACTTAATGATGAAAATCCATCCGTACGTTTAGCTGCATGTAGAGCAATGACTGTCTTCAGTGACACACGTGCTTGTGACCCGCTTCTAAGTTGCCTGAACGATGACAATCACCTTACACGTCAATATGCATGCCAAGCGTTAGCAACATCTGGAAATGGGCACACAGCTGAAGTTCTAGAAGACAAACTAAATGACGAAATGGCTGGGGTTCGTGCTTCAGCTTGTCAGTCATTGCTAGAATTACAGTATAATCAAGCTACCAATTCGATTTCGGCTTTGTTACAAGACGAAGACATCTCGGTCCGACGAAGTGCTTGTAAATCAATACTGTATTTAGGGGAGAAAGAATCTTTACCTCCCTTAGGTCAATTGGCAAATGAAGAAGACTGGTGGATACGCCAATACGTTTTCAAAGCAATGGCAAAATTAAGAAACTACCAAGCTGTCGAACCACTGATTACTATGCTATTGGCAAAAGAAGACCATCTGCAACAAAGGATTAAAGACGTATTAGTGGACATCCAAGATCGTGTGGACGATGAAGAAACAAAGAACAGAATTGAAGAAACACTCAACCCTTCTGAAATCTCCAGCACTACTACAGAAGGCAATTCTCATACAAATCCATAGGAAATCGCAGCCGAATATGTGAGAGTAATTTTTCGGCCGAGTTAGATTAGACTCGCAGGAAACCGAACATTAGAATCAATGATTTACTAAGCGAATTGTAGCGTTTGTGTCAGTATTGCAATAATTCTTATATATTAGTTGGAAAACAAATGGCAACTGAAACTGCATTTATCATGGATACCTCCCGAATAAAATTCGGTTTTGGAGCAACACATGAAGTTGGTCAAGACATGCATGCACTCGGCAGCAAAAGGGTTATGGTACTGACCGATCCCAATTTGTCCAATAGCGAGCCTGTTTCAATAACTTTGAGGACACTGAACGACGTTGGGATTGATGCTATACTATTCGATCAAGTTCGTGTTGAACCGACAGATATTTCTTTCAAGCAGGCGATTGACTTCGCCGTTGATGGAAACTTTGATGGCTACGTGGCAGTTGGTGGTGGATCCTGTATGGACACAGCAAAAGTTGCTAACCTTTACGCCACTTATCCAGCAGATCTTCTAACTTACGTGAACCAACCCATTGGACAGGGACAACCGGTACCGGGACAGCTCAGACCATCAATTGCTATTCCCACAACTGCTGGCACTGGCAGTGAAACGACGGGAGTCGCTATTTTTGACTTATTGGAAATGCACGCCAAAACAGGTATAGCCCACCGAGCACTACGACCATCTATGGGAATCGTCGATCCAGATAACACTCGGACACTTCCCAAAATCGTAGCTGCTTGCTGCGGACTAGATGTGTTGAGCCATGCGTTAGAATCTTTGACAGCTTTACCCTTTGATAAACGCCCTGCGCCTCAGAGTCCGGAGTATCGACCTGCCTACCAAGGCTCAAATCCAATCAGTAACCTGTGGGCTTCACGCGCAATTGAAATGGTTTCTAAAAATCTCATTCGTGCAGTCGAGGACCCATCTGATAATGAAGCCAGAGCGCAAATGCTATTAGCCTCCACCTATGCTGGCATTGGATTCGGTAATGCTGGTGTTCATTTACCACATGGTATGTCCTACCCTGTGGCAGGAATGGTTCGAGACTACGTTCCTGATGGATTCCCCAGCTCACATCCGATCGTACCTCATGGAATGTCAGTTATCCTTAATGCACCTGCAGTCTTTCGTTTCACTGCAACCACCAACCTCCAGCTACACCTTTATGCGGCTGAATTGATGGGAACCAATATTTCTGGAGCAGATCCCAATGATGCCGGTGAAATATTAGCTAACACAATTATTAAACTGATGCAAGAAACGGGTATTCCTAATGGCTTATCTGCGGTTGGTTATGTTAAAGCAGACATTGACGAACTCGTAGCTGGCACACTACCGCAACATCGAGTAACCAAGCTTTCACCAAAGCCTGCAAATGCGGCTGATTTGAAGGAGTTGTTTCTCGATTCATTGACGTGTTGGTAGAAAAACAACTGTCAGCAACGTAAAAATCTATAAATCTGTTGTGTCTTCATCAGCATTGAATTCATTGACTCCAAACTCAATCTGATCTGCGTCCTCATCTGGGTTCGGGTCCACAATAGGATCAGTGTCTTCTTCCATTTGAGTTCCATTAAAGAACTTTTCGAGGACAATTGTCTGACGTTCTTTATATCCCCATTTCCTGTAGGCTTCGATAACCGATCGGTCAGAAACTGACAGTTCGATCTCCAAAGACTGAACACCGTTGTCTTTTGCTAGTTTTTCTGCATACTCTACCAGCATAGTCGATACTCCAAAAGCTCGAAATGGTGCTAACACTTTCAAATCACCAATGGTGGCAGTGGTGTTTTCCAAAACACTCCGTTCGATACGTATTTGTCCGATTGGATGGCCTCCTGCTTCAGCAACAATGCGATAGATGCCATTCTCGCTACTCTTCTCCAGATCCTGTGTTAAGTGATCAGTTACTTCTTGAACGGACTGATCGGGGAAACAGTAAGACTGTAATCCTTCTGTATCCTCTAATGTCGCAGAGCGCAACTGTAGTGTGCCGTGAAGTTCAAGTTCTTGACTCATTATTACATCTCCTTGCATATTGTTGCATTAGTGGCTTAGCTGCTACAATTGTTTTCAAAAGGTCATCGATTGTCAGAAACAAATTGAGAAACGGAAATCACCTGATCAATACTTTCACAATTATCCCCTTAATTTGGATAACTTATTTCCTAACCAAGTATATGCTTATTTTAACATACCACTATACTTTTGTAAACAAGTGACATAAGCGATTTTATCCGGACATACTATAAAAATCCTACGTAGAAATAGAGAGGAAACACTAGTAAACATTAGAGGTAAATTATTACAATATAGTATGGATTAAGAACCAGTAAAGGCTAAGTTTAATTTGTAATTCATTTTACAATTGACGCCAGAAAATCCGAAATTTTGGTGTCTAATTTTTTTACGACTATGTTATAATCCGGCATAACTGCTGAAAAGTGAGGGAGGGTGAAAGGGTAATGAAAGATCAACCCGCAGTAAGCGGCGGAATTCCTGTCAGACACAACAAAGCTTGGCCTAGCTGGCCGATAGTAACCGAAAAGGAATGGGAATCAGACATCGAACCAAAGATGCGCGAAGTGTACTTGAGCCAAAATGAAGGTCTTTCCGGCTTAAAAGCAACAGAATTCAGTCAACGCTATGCTAAATACACAGGTACAGCTTATGCCACATTCATGCCACATGGAACAGATTCGATTAGCGCGGCACTCGCTGGAGCCTTAGATTTGGACGGGCTGGAAGAAGGTGGTGAGGTTATCGTTCCAAACTACACTTTCGTAGCTACAGCAAGTGCGGCACTCGACCGGCGATGTACTGTTACTTTTGTTGATATTGACCCCGATAATTTCACAATTAATCCTCCAGATCTTGAAGAAGCAATTACTGACCGCACGCGTGCCATAATTGTGGTCCACCTAGGTGGTCACCCTGCAAATATGGAAGCAATAAATAAGATTGCACAACAACATAATCTAAAAGTCATCGAAGATTGTGCTCAAGCTCATGGCGCTGAATCTCACGGTCAAAAAGTAGGATCTCTAGGTGACATCGGCGCTTTCAGTTTCCAATCTTCGAAGAACCTCACCTCAGGAGAAGGTGGGATGGTAACTACTGATAACGTGGAATTTCACAATCTTGTTCATGCATTCATGAATGTCGGCCGTGCACCTGATGGTGCACGTTGGGAATATCCAAGACTTGGTTGGAACTACCGGCCCTCGGAGTACTTGGCTGCCTTACTATTGGTTCGTTTAGAAAAACTGGAAGAGCAAACAGATATTCGGAACCAGAATGCGACTTACCTCTTTAACGAATTAAAGCAAATTGAAGGTATCACACCACCCAAACTTGAATCATGGGTAACCAAACATGGGTATCATTTGTATATGATGAAGTATAATCCGGAAGGATTTGGAGGGAAACCACGCAACGAATTTTTAGCGGCCCTGAGCGCAGAAGGTATACCGTGTTCCAGTGGGTATGGCTCCCCACTTTCAAAAGAGGGAGGCATAAAGCATGTTGCGGAACTATATCCCGAAAAAATAAGAGAGTTCCCATGCCCAAACACAGAACAGGTTTGCACCGAGAGTGCCTGGC
This sequence comes from Candidatus Poribacteria bacterium, assembly GCA_002709695.1. Lineage (GTDB taxonomy): Bacteria > Poribacteria > WGA-4E > WGA-4E > UBA9662 > UBA9662. The sequence goes on along the minus strand of PAQF01000086.1, from coordinate 48,446 downwards.
TTTTTCAGAATATCTTGCTTGGAACTAGAGCAGACATGGATGATATAGTGGAATCGATCGCCAAAATCCAAAAGGCATGGAACTAAATAGTAAGTTTGATTGAAATTAGACCAATTAGCGATTTCAACCTATACCATACGTTAAATTGCGGACAGGCGTTTCGTTGGCACGAAGATAACGGCTGGTTCTATGGTGTCGTGGGCACTAGTTTTCTGAGAATCTGCCAAAAAGGAGAGTCGCTTTTCGTTGAAAGTTCCGATGAATCAGATCCCATTAAATTGCAACAATCGTTGTGGTATTATTTCGACCTCGGGCGTGATTTACCAAGAATTTTTGATTTGATTAATAAAGATCATTATATGGAAACCTCAATTGAAGCATGCCGAGGTATGCGTATAATGAATCAAGACCTATGGGAATGTCTGAGTTCATTTATTCTTTCACAGAACAGTAACATTCCACGAATAAAGCAGATGATTCGCAAAATATCAGAAACGTTTGGAAATTCCGTCTCATTGAATGGCCATGTTGACTACACATTTCCAACGCCAGAGATGATAACACAAAGCTCTGTCGATCAACTTGCTCAGTGTGGACTTGGTTATCGTGCCTCCTATTTATTTAATGCATCTATTGCAGTCGTCGAAAAAGAACTTGATCTAGATTGGCTTAAGAACCAGTCTTACTCAGTAGCAAAACAGGAATTGATGTCTCTTAAAGGTATAGGCGATAAAGTTGCTGCTTGTATATCCCTCTTTTCGTTAGGACATGGAGAAGCCTTACCAATCGACGTTTGGGTTAGAAAAATTGCCGAAAGACTTTATCTAAAACGAAAAGCATCAAAACGTCAAATTCTTGAATTCTTCCATGACTACTTTGGAGAACACATCGGATATGCTCAACAATACCTATTTCATTATGCTCGAACAATTGGATTCAAAGAGTTGTTAGATTAATAAATATAAAGGAGGAATGACAAATGCTTGAAGTACAAGAAGAAAATGACATGTTAGGTCTTTTAGAAGATCGGATTGAACAATCAATTAACTTGATTCATCGTTTACGACAGGATAAAACCTCATTAGAGGAGGAGGTCAGCCGGCTTCGAGACGAAATTGGCCAAAGAGACTTGAGGATCCAGGAGATTGAAGCACAAAATGAATCATTAAAGAACACAGAAACCGAATTATATCAATTAAAAGTGAAACAGACTGAAACACAGGAAGAAGAAGAACGCGACAAGAAGGAACTTCGATCTCGGCTTGAAGGAATTATGGAATTGCTTGATGGAGTCAATAGCGAAGACACTCCATCAGATCAGCAAAGCTTTCTTAAACTCCAAGAAGAAGATGAAAGCTAAGAATTCAAATGTTGCGAGTGTTAGTCATATCCCACTCCTACATAATGAAGCCATATCGAAGGAAATTTTCGCTAATTGCTGAAAATAATAGTGTTAATGTCCGGGTCATATGCCCCAATCGGTGGTTCGAGAGCTTTCAGGAAATCGCCTTCGAACCAGACCCAGAAACGTGTTGTGAAGAATTCGCCTACCCAATTCGCTTCTCCGGTTACGGAAGCCGGTTTTTCTATCGTGACAACATCACCTCACATTTCCGTGAATTCCAACCTAATATAATTCATCTCGAGGAAGAAGCTTGGAGCTTGAACGCGCTCCAAACAATCCGTTTAAAAAACAAATATTGTCCTCAGAGTCGATTCATATTCCGTACATCCCTTAGCGTAGACATCAAACAAAGATTCGGTTTTCTCCCTAGGTGGATAGAGAAAAAGGTCTTTAATGATACAGACATGGCATTCCCACTAAGTAAAAATGGGGTCAATATTTTAAGACGTCGTGGTTACACCAAAGAAGTAACCGTCTTTCCAAACGGTGTTGATTTACGTATGTTCAACAAAATAAAGGTGGAAGAACTGCAACTCGAGTTGGGGCTTGATCAAACCTTCGTGATTGGATATGTTGGGCGTCTTCTCAGAATGAAGGGATTAGACACGTTGCTTGAAGCTATAGCCCGATTGAACATGAACTGTAAAATTTTGTTGGTTGGGCGCGGTGAATACAAACCTCACCTGGAAAAGCTAGCGGACCAACTCGTTATATCCGAGAAAATTGTGTGGATAGATGGCGTGTCTCCTGAAGATGTTCCCAAATATATAAATTGTATGGATACCTTGGTTTTACCATCACGAACAACCCCCGATTGGGTCGAATTTTTCGGGCGAGTATTGGTGGAGGCAATGGCATGTCAAGTTCCCGTTATTGGTTCAGATTCCGGAGAAATTCCCAATGTCATCGATAATGCGGGCCTCACCTTCCCTGAAGGAAAAGCAGAGTTGTTAGCCGACCAAATCCAGATGATAGCTCAAGACTCGATCTTGCGATCGAGTCTAATTCAACTCGGTTTAGAGCGAGTTAAAGAATTTTCTTGGGAAACCATTGCACAACGCACCCTAGAAGTTTACCAAAATTTAGTTCAATAAACTTGACATTCAAGTGCTACCTAGGATTTATCTAATGACTTCCCAAGCTAGATGTTTAAGTTCTGGCTTGATCAGCTTCTCCCATGCGAGTTCAACTGCCTTTGGGGACCCAGGGATTGACACAATTAACTTTCCTTGATAAACTCCAGCAGTTGCACGCGATAACATAGCAGCAGCACCTACCTGCTCGTAACTCAACATGCGAAATAATTCCCCGAAACCAGTCAGGCGTTTCTCTAGTTTCCGATCGAGCACATCGAAAGTCCGATCGCGAGGTGTAATACCCGTCCCGCCATTAAAAATGATTATTCTTGCTTTACTTCCAACAAGTTTTTCAAGTGTAATCTCAATCTGATCTGGTTCATCTTTTACAATATCATAGGCTGTAATTGAATGACCTTCTGTCGTTAATTCTTCACGCAAATAAATACCATTAATATCATCCTCAGGTGTTCGTGTGTCACTGACTGTTACGATAGCAACGTCAACAGATTCTTCTTGCTCAGCTGCTATCTGACGATGTTTTTGGGCACCTTGTATACTTTGATTCGACATAATTTTCTGTCTCCTAAATCTTATTTTTTCGATTTTTCCACAAGTGAAGTATATACAGATCTTAACTTTTCTCCGATTGCCTCCCATCCATAGTCAGATTGAACCCTGCTTCGTCCTGTCATACCTAACTCTCGACATCTATCGGGATTTTCAAGCAATTCAACTACTCTTGCCGCAAACCTCACTGGCTCATTTTCGATGATGACTTCTTTGTTATTAATAAGCTCCAGCCCTTCTGCCCCAATCGAAGTTGAGACAACAGCTTTTTCCATCGCTAGTGCTTCAAGTATTTTCAGACGTGTACCACCACCAATTCGAAGCGGTACAATATAAACCGCAGATTTGGCTATATAAGGTTTCACATCTTCGACACGGCCTGTAACCTCAATGTTGGGCAAATTCGATAGTTGCCACACATTCTCTGTAGGATGTTGCCCCACAATCAAGAATCTAACATTAGGACATTTCAAACGAATAACAGGCAATATCTCATTAACACAATAAATGACAGCGTCTTCATTCGGAAACCAGTCCATACTACCAGTGTAAATAATCGTGTCTGGTATTATTTCATCATGGTTAGATTTATATAGATCGAGATCCACTCCGTTTGGAATAACATCAATTCGTAAACTAGGACAAGATTTTTTTAGCCAATTCCGATCGGTTTCAGAAACACAGGTTGTAAGAGAGAACTTTGGACTAATCAATTCCTCATATCTTCTAAAGGCCCGCTTCTGCGATCGGTAAACGATCTTTCTTACCGGATTTTTTACCCTCTCGCTAAGTCGAGCCCAAATGTAAGAATCAATGTTCTGTGTAGAAAGAACTTTAGGTAAATCTCCTCCAGCCAAGAATTGAGCAGTATGAAACATTTCGTAATGAATTAGATCAAAGTTTTGTAGCTGAACAAGTCGATCTAGTGTCCGTCTGTAGGACAAAATATCATAACGCGCGACTGTAATAGGTTTTTTTTGGATAAGAGACTTAGTAACAGTCCCCACAGATATTTTTGGTGGCGACGCATGGTTCGCCACGAGATGGCAAACTATACCTAAACTCTCAAGGTAAGCTATTCCTTCTCGATCAGTTGGTGCCGTCTCAAGCCCCAGAAAGGTGATTTGATCGGTTTTTGAAATCTGGGTGAGCAAATTCAACACGCGAATCCGCCCACCATCCGTAGCTGGAAACGGTACTGTGATTGAGAGGAAAAGAATCTTCATCAAAAATTAAGAGGCTATTGCCAGCGCCCTCACTTCGCCAAACTCACGTGTGAGTTTCTGCCACGAATTGCCATGATCCATGCTGCGAAAAATTTGACCACTCACACTATAAGCCATAATCAAATCGTCAATATTGCCATTATAGGCGAAATTCCAAATCGTACTGTTTGAGACTATACCCAAATCAGCTTTTTCCCACGAATCTCCTGCATCGATAGAGTAGAAAACTCCTCCTTCATCACCAGGAGGACCATTCCCAGCTCCAAGGTAAACACGGTTCTCTCCATTTGGACAATAGAATACCGACCGCGCATACGACCATGGGAGATAATCTTTCACGGCCAACGGCGTCCAAGACTTCAGATCATCCATGCGACAAACATCATTATTGGTAGCTACTATGATTTTTTTAGGTTGACCAGGAACTACAGAAATACCATGAATATCAAGACTACTTAGCCCTTCATTAATTGTTTCCCAGTTTTTTCCACCGTCTATACTACGGCGAAAACCATCAATCTCGATACCTGCATAAACAATTTGGTCATCTTCCGGATCAATGGCAATTGATGTTACTCGCGGAATTATTGCTCCACCCGCACATTCATCAGCAAGTTCAACATCAAGGCGTATCCAAGTTTTACCCCCGTCAGTAGATTTGAACAAATCCGATGGACAAGTACCCACAAAAATGGTATTTGGATTCTTTTCACTAATTTCTATATCCCATATTTGCAAATCGTTCATTTCCGAACCAACAAGTTGCCAAGTTTCTGCGCCATCTGCAGTGCGATATAGCCCATTTTCTGTACCAGCAAAAACAACAGAAGGGTCACTTGGATCTACAGCAATGGCTCGTATATCAGCTTCCGGAAATAGACCGCCGCTGGCACGTTTCCATGAATCACCCAAATCTGTACTTCGCCAAACACTTTGCCCAATTGTCCCTATGTAAATAACTGGTTGTTTCATTTTTCTCTCCTTATACTATATTACTGAGAATTAAGGTTACCTGTACTGATTTGTTTGTCAAGATAATAAATCCGCCAAATAATGGAATTGGAATCTACTTTGGGTGGCAAATACAGTTGGTAAACATAATTATCTTGAATCTGTTGCATGGGGATTTTCGAAACGAGCAACTTTTGATCGGTTAAAACGGAAATTTGAGGCGTCTCCGGAAGAGCTTGTTTACTCAAGATCAGCAGAACCTCCCAATATCTACCATGAACTGGGTTTTGCAACACAAACGTTTGAAGAACTACCTCTCGGCCAATCTCGGCACGATAATCGTATGATGACACTGATTTTCCGAGCACATTTGGTAATTCTTCGAGACTTGGTATAATAACAATAGTATCAACCATTTTATCAGACAATGGCAAAATTCGGGTTACTTTCCCATTGTTTGACACATGTAAATTACTTATATTTATCGGCTTTCCTTTTAAAAACTCAACGGCTCTAATATCAAACGGAATCCTACCTCCACTTGCAAAATCGAAGGAGATTTGTTGACCCATACGAAAGTTTGAAAATTCCAAATAGTAAGTAGCATAGCCTTCCAATTGATCTCCAGTTACATCTATTGGATAATATCGATGTTTACGGTGAATTCTGGCTTGTATATTAACCTTTCGGTATCCAAATCTTCCTTGCTCAAAAGTAACATCATCTAAGTAATTTGCGACTTTCCAATCGCTGAACACTGATGAGAAACTCTGACTGAAGCCGTGCGACTGCAATACTTGATTAATCCCACTAATACCTGCTAAACGGTTCTTGACTAACGACGAAATAAAGCTTGTTCCACCGTAATGTTCATCAAGATAAAGCATCCATAGATATGTCGCTCCATAACTCGGTAATTGGTTTGCACCTTCTACAGGCCAATTGGTTAATGAAGTATTAGGGTTCTGTCCAAATGCCTTAAGATGTTCAATCGAAGGGTAACCACACAGCAACATAGCATATTCCGAAATACCTTCGTTAACCCAGATCTCTTCGTTCTGGTCATGTTTCCAATGGATAAGGTGTTGGAATTCGTGAGCGACAGTGCCAAAACCCGCATTGGTACCAACACTAAGGGGGTTGGTATCAATGTAGATCATGTCTCGTTCATTACTCCACATCGCTTTGCCCAACTTTGGGTGAATCAATCGACCACGTGTTTGATCAATGGGATTGAAATATCCACCGATAAATTCACCTTGGACACGGAAACGATCCGGAATGTCAAGTAACAAAATATAGATTCGGTCATCATTATCAACATTGGGAGGTTGACCGAACGCTTGGGTCTCTATCTGATAAATACCTCGATTTCTATCGGATAATGTTCGTTGTTCAAAAACGCGGATAAGATTTCTCACAGCTAAAGCTGTGACAGTCAGTTTCCATTGCGAATCCTCGACGAAAATGTAGCAAAAGTTGCCGACAGACCGCAACGTTGCTTTAGTTCGGTACTGATTATAATTACGGAAATCAATCCCATAAAAAGAGACTTGGTCTCCAATTTTGAGTGCGCGTTTCTGGACAGGCGATAATGGCACACCAACTTTTGGTAAAGGCCGAGGATCGTAGTCACAGAGATCTGGAGTTCCACAGATTAACGCAATGGCGTGAAATGAGAATAAATGCGTGGAAGACATGACCAGAAACACAAGTATCTTGAAACTTCGTTTTGGAGTCAGCTCTAAAGAGTTGCTGTACCAATACCTACTTATTTTTTTGATGATGTCTTTCAATCTTCTGTCGAATCTCTTCATTTTCTGGATTGAGTATTGTAGCCTTTCGCCACGCATCGATTGCACGGCTTCTCATACCAATTTTGAGATAGACATCGCCTAAATGATCTTGAATTTCCCAACTCGTGGATTCGAACTTAACTGCTTTCTCTAACTCAACTCGTGCAAGTTCATTTTTACCCATCTTGAAGTATGTCCAACCCAGACTATCCAAATAGGCTCCATTTTCTGGTTCCTTCCTAAGAGCAATTTGTATGATGTCAACAGCATATTCCAAATCCGTACCAAGTTCAGCCAAAAGATAACCAAGTGCATTATAAGGTTCGGATCTCTCGGGTGAAACACGAATCGCATTTCGAAGATGGAACTCTGCTTTTTCAAAATCCTCTATTTCTTGATAAGATAAACCGAGTAGATAATTTGCATCCGCATGCTTAGGATCTTCGGTGAAAATTCCCTCGAGAGTCTCAATCGCTTGTTTGGGCTGATCCACAGTCAAGTAAAGACTCCCAAGTCGCGCCCGAAAAATTCCAAGCATTTTATCAAACTGCTTAGGAATATTAGGTGCATATCGGCGCATTTTTTTATAGGCCAATATAGCATTAGTAATTTTATCTACGGCTGAATTGATCAATTCAGTCGGAGGGTCATTAGTATTGTATACATCGTTTTCAGCAAGTTCATAGGACGCAGTATAAAGCCGACCAAGCGACTCATATCCCTGCCACATTGTCTCGTCAATTTTAACCGCACGTTCATATGAACTGATAGCTTCATCACTAGAACCAAGATCTTCGTATGCATTCCCAAGTCTCAAGAAAAAAACAGGCTGATATGGCATGAGACGCGTCAGTTGCTTAAACGCTTGTTTCCCAAGCTCAGGGTCTTGCTGAACAGAAGAAATTTCACCCAGATACTGATAAGCATCAACATGATCGGGATCTAATCGTGTTACTTCCTTCAATTTTTCAATGACTGGCTTCCAATTTTTCTGTCGCGAGTTTACCGTACGTTTAAACATCACTTGCGCTAGTATAAAGTGTGGCAGTGGGTTTTCAGGACTAATCTCAATTGCCCGACGAGATTCCTGATCAGCAGTTCGGATATCACGAATGGCCAAACTGACATTAGCAAGCTGTGAGTGAGTAAACGCAGAAGATTTGTGAAGATGGAGCATACGTTGATATATATCTCTAGCTTCTGGCAACCTCTTAGAAGCACGCAAGTAGGTTGCCCAAGCCAAATCCACATATATTTTTCTTGCTTTTTCGTACTTAGGCTCAAGTGGGTGGTCAATAATTTCCTGAGCAAAAAGTGCGGGACTTAAAAGAACACAAATCGATACGACAGCCAAGAGCTTATACATTCTCGCAAACTAACCCCGGTTGTTTTTCAAAAGATGCAACTTCCTTTTGCTTTAGGTAACGATATTTTCCAATCGGCAGATTACCTAAAGACAAGTTCCCAATCCGCACACGTTTAAGGTAGAAAACTTTGTGTCCAATTGCCTCAAACATCCGGCGAATTTGACGTTTTTTCCCTTCAGAGAGGATCAATTTAAAGTGAGTATTCCCTCTATATCGACCAATTCTGTGAACGACTGCAGGTGCTGTTTTTCCACTCAAAATTCGGATTCCATCACGGAGATATTGAACGGATTTGGGGGAAGGGCTCCCATCCACCCAAACCAGATAGGTCTTCTTAATCTTATTGCTTGGGTGCAAGATTTTATGTGAAAAGTTACCATCATTTGTTAGGATTAATAACCCTTCAGTATTTAAGTCCAGTCGTCCTACAGGATAAACTCTCTCCTGCCCTATATCAATTAGGTCCATTACTGTAGGACGATTATATTGATCCAAAACACTGGTGATGTAACCTTCTGGTTTGTTCAACATCAGATAAATTGGGATGGGCTTCTCACAAACTACACGTCCATCAAATTGTATGAGGTCCTTGTCTTGATCAACGTGCCTGCCAGGAATAAAAACTTGTTTCCCATTGATTTTAACTCGACCATCAACAACATACTGTTTGGCAAGTCGGCGGGAGCAAATTCCTCGTTCGGCAAGAAATTTTTCCAGCCTAATTCCCATGAAACATCTCAATTTGCCAATTATTAGCAAGTGATATTTGTCTCAAACCTCTATCAGGATTTACAGCAACCGGATTTCCAAAAAGTTGTAATTTATAATGATCGGAATGGTGATTTCCATAAGCATAAGATCTATTAAGGTCTAAGTTGTATTTTTGAACTAATTGCTTGACAGCAATCGCTTTATTTTCCGCGTACAGATTCGCACCTGTCAACTGTCCACAGATTTTTCCATCTTTAATTTCTAAAGTATTGCCCATAGCTTGATCTACTTCAAGTCTTTCACCCAAAACACTAACTAGGATTTTGAGCGATCCAGACAAAATAAAAACCATACGTTCGTTATCACGATGCCACTTCATCAAATCAAAAAACCTTGGAGATATATGATCTATCAAATATTCGTCAACACAAAACTTCGCAATTTTATAAACGTCCTGAAAATCGAGTCCACGAAGATAAACTTTGTTTGCTTTCGTACGGCGAAGATTAGTAGTTTTGATAAGATACGTCACCCAACTCACAAGGTTACCAAATGGCAGCATTCCTCGCTCGAACATTTCCCTAAAAAAAACGTTCTCTGATGAATTATCGATGATTGTACCATCGAGATCGAAAACCGCGCATGCTCTCATAGAGACTCCAGCCCCTAAACCAAATCAAGATCGGCTTGATGGCCTTCTTCAATGAAGGCGGTCATCAAATCAACTGAACCTTTTAGGTCTGATTTGTTTATAGTTTCAACGCTACTATGAATGTAGCGTGTGGGAGTGGAAATTGTTGCAACTGGAACACCTGACCTTGATTTTTGTATGGCTGCTGAGTCGGTTCCCCCCCGCGGCAGAATCTCATGTTGCCATGAAATTTCACGCTTGTCAGCCAAATCTTGTAGGAACTTAACCAATTTCGGATGCTGGATAGCAGATGAATCGAAGATCTTAATTGCTGTTCCTGCTCCAAGCTCAGTAATTTTTTCACGGTCGCTGACTCCAGGAGTATCCGTCGCCAACGTGGTGTCAAGACAAATACCTACATCTGGATTAATGCCAAAAGCACTCGTGGTAGCACCACGCAAACCAATTTCTTCTTGCGAAGTAGCAACAGCGTAGGTCTCAAATCCATATTTTTCAGCGTTCTGCATTGCCTTGATCATAATATAAACAGCAACACGGTTATCCATAGCCTTACAAGATACACATTCACCCAATTCAATGAAATTACGCTCCAAAGTCACTGGTGTCCCAATCTGAATCTTATCCTTAGCTTCATCACCCGATAATCCCAAGTCAACGATAAAATCCTTGACCTCTAGTTTCTTATTTCGATCCTCAGGATTCTGAATGTGAGGAGGCTTAATACCAGGGTAAAGAATCCCAGTCAGATCTCCCTCATCAGCACAAACCCTAACATGTTGAGCAACCATGTTCCGTGGATCATGACCACCAAGAGCTACAATCCGAATCCACCCCTTTTCCTCAATGTGCGAAACAACAAAACCGATTTCGTCCATATGAGCAGCAATCATCAGTTTTGTTGCTCCCGGGTTCTTTTTGATGCATAACATGTTTCCCATCGAATCGACAGTAATCTCATCTACAATCGGTTCAAGTTCACGTCGAACAATTTTCCGTATTCGTTCTTCCCTGCCAGGAATTCCCGAACTTTCACAGAGTTCTTTCAAGAGTTCCATAATCTTCCTTTCTTGATTACAATTACAATTTGGCAATAATTTTACTACCTACTTTAGCAACACATCTCCCACATTGCGAATACCATGCCTAAATTGGCAATCGATAAGAATTGCCCCAAAGAGCACCCTGCCTTTACCTGAAAGTAGAAAATTTCTTGCCCTTCATGTTGATGCGGTGCATGCATGCTTTGGTCGGAAACAATTTCGGAGATGCGTATATGAAGTTCGCTACTGTCTAGTCCGTTCTCAAAGGAATAAATCGATCTATTCCTTTGACATCTTTCCGAATTTCAGCTCCCATCAATATATACCTCCTAATAACAATTCTTCACCGACGCGGGAAGAAAATATCGATTCCCACTTCTAAATCCTCAGTTGGATGTCCATATTCACATTCATAATCTTCATGAACTTTGGCCTATGTTTCCATTAGGTCAGTAATTGGAAAAGAGACTGTCTCACGGTTTCGCTGGGCAGACTCATTAATCGAAATATTCATCTCCCGATCCTGCCTAGCACCAATCAAAACAATATTTAGTTTTGGCATTGCACACCCAAGTTTTCTCAACTTCTAGTTTTGAACTTGCACCAAATTCCGAGATAGACACCTTACCTTTAAAAGAGGCACATCTACAAGAAAGAGCACCCGCTTATATCTAGATGATAATACTACACTAATGTTGTTTTGGGTACTCATAAATACATTTGGAGGAAGGTAGAATTCATTTTGATATATCTAAGGTAGGTGTTTTTCACAAAATTTGTCTGGACAACTTCCACCCAAATTTCGATTATGTGACTAAACCTTCAGTTGGACTTGATGCAGTCGCGTATAGTTTTTGTGGAATTCGCCCAGAGAGAAATGCTTCTCGACCTGATTCAACAGCCTTTTGCATAGCAGAGGCCATTAGAACAGGATCACGTGCTTTAGCTACTGCGGTATTCAAAAGAATCCCATCACACCCTAGTTCCATTGCTACTGTGGCATCAGACGCTGTCCCTACACCTGCATCCACAATCACTGGCACCTTGACAATATCGCGGATAATTTGAATATTGTATGGGTTCCGGATACCCGCCCCCGACCCAATTGGTGCCCCAAGAGGCATAACAACAGCACATCCGATATCCTCTAACTTCTTACAAGTAATCGGATCATCGTTGCAATAAGGAAGAACCGTAAAACCATCTTTAACAAGTTCAGAGGCAGCTGGAATTAATTGTTCTACATCAGGAAACAGTGTCCGCTCATCACCAATCACTTCAAGCTTAATTAGGTCTGTTTCCAAAGCCTCTCGCGCCAGTTGTGCTGTCAAGACAGCATCCTTAGCAGTATAACAACCCGCTGTATTTGGCAAAATAGTGTAATTTTTCCTCTTAAGAATGCTGTAGAGATTCTCACCGGATAGATCATTCAGTTTTACTCGACGGACTGCAACAGTGACGATATTAGCTTCGCTCACTTCGATTGCTTTGAGCATAACATTAAAATTTGGATAACCCGACGATCCAATGAGCAAACGCGAACTATAGATTCGGTCACCGATTTTAAGCCCTTCCATATATTATCCGCCCTGAACTGCATGAATGATTTCAATTTCGCTGTCGGAATCAATGCAGGTTCCTGACCACATCTTTCGTGGAATCACCTCACAATTAACAGCAATTGCAACTCCTGCTTGTGTTGGATCAACCCCAAGACTTTCGACCAACTGAAGCAGATCCATATTACCATTAATTTCCTGATTTTTTCCGTTAATTGACACCATTATATTTTTATTTTCCACTAAAATAACTCTGAGACTAAAAAAATCGCGAATTTACCTGTTAAACAAAGCGCTCCAACATGAAGGGAGCAATCAAACTTGACGGTTGATCTGTCATAATTAATGAACTTATCTCACGGCACGTAACGGGTGTTAATAAAATCCCTTGCCGATAGTGACCTGTTGCCATAATCAGATTATTGATCTGTGTTTTTCCAAGAATCGGAGCATTATCCCGACTGCCAGGCCTAAGCCCTACCCAAGTTTCATCGATTGGAAGTTCATAAACGCTGGGCAATACTTCCCAAGCGCCACGTAACAGTTCAAACATACCACCAGCAGTAATATTAGTATTAAACCCTTGCTCTTCACAAGTAGCTCCAATTAAAAGACGCCCATCACTCTTTGGAGCAAGATAAGCATCTGGAGCATAAATCACATGCTGTAAAATCGTTGGGACATCCATCCTCACAGCGATCATTTGTCCTTTAACAGGACGAACGGGTGGACGAGCCCAATCCGGTAAACCTTCAATTTGTGATGACCAACACCCCGCTGAAAGAACGATGAGATCCGCCTCAATAAATTTTTCCTCCACGCGAATTCCAATTGCCTTCTCATTCTGAATTTCAATTTTACAAACTGGGGTCTGCTGGAGAAGGTTTCCACCAAATTTCTCAAAAGCTTGTATTAAAGCTTGAACCATCAGACGATTATCCACTTGAAAATCCTTCTTACAACTTACTGCGCTAGTGACTCTAGGGGAAAGATACGGCTCAATTTCCCGAGCCTCTGCGCCTGTTAGCCATTCCACCGGGAGATCAAGCGCAAGTTGCATCGAATAATGGTGCTCTAATTCAGCCTGATCATCCCGATCAAGCGAAACCATCAACGTTCCATGAGTGCGATAGTCAACCGAAATCTGGCTGTCAGATTCGAGTTCACCAACCCATTCGGGGTACAATTCCGCACTTGCCAATCCAAGTTGCAGCAGATCACTCGCCTGCATATGAACCTCTGCTCTCGGTGAAAGCATACCTGCTGCTGCCCAACTTGCTCCTTGCCCAGCCCAATTTCTATCATAAATTGTGACATCAAAACTATTCTTAGCAAGTTGCCAGCCAATACTGAGACCAATTACACCTCCACCAATAATAACAACTTTTTTCCTAAGCGGCATTTTAGGCTCAATTTCCTCCACCAACAAGGACATTATCGAACAAATCCGTCGCTTTGATTTTTTTTTCAATCAACTTGTTTTGCAATCCAAATGACGTGAATTCTTCCCATTTCTCCTTAGATTGCTGCTGTGATTTGGCAAACATAGGTAACGTGGCAGCGAAAGCTAGTAAATCCAAATCTTTTCTAACATCCGGATTAGCTGTAAAATAAGATGTTAGCGCTTCATATGGATGTTCTTTGGTCATTTTGATAGCTTCTTTAATAGCAAGTACAAATTCCCTTATGATCTCCCGATTTTCAAGCAAATACTTGTCGTTCGTAATAAAAACTAACTCGTAGTAATCAGGAACCCCATGTTCCTCAAGAGGAAAATAATTGGCGTCGACACCTTCAAGAAGCAATTCATTAATTTCATAATTCCAAAATGCACCAATAACAGCATCAACACTCCCAGAAAGAAGAGACGGAGAAATATTGAAACCAATGCTGATCAGCTCATAATCATCTTTTACTAACCCTGCTTTTTGAGCAATCGTTTCAAATAGGATGACGTCTAATGGTGCAACAGTATATCCAATCTTTTTTCCTCTCAAATCACTCGGAACTTCAATCTCTGATTTCTCCAAGAAACTAATCGTATTCAGAGGATGATCCACCAACACACCTATGGATTTTATAGGCAAACCCGCCGCTCTGGCAATTGTAACACTAGGTTGATAACTAACAGCAAGAGGGAACTTCCCAGCAGCCACCAATTTAATTGGGTCAGCAGGGTCAGTTGGTGGAACCAATTCGATCTCAAGACCGTGTTTGGCAAAAATCCCTTTTTCCTTTGCGGTATAGATAGGAACATGATCCGCATTTGGAAACCAATCGAGCAAAAGGGTGATCTGTTGTAACTCGGCCCCTTGAACACTCACCAAACTACCTGCCAAAATTATACTCCACACAATGAATAGAATCAAACGAGTCCTTATCATTCTATAACCTTCTATAGTAAAAATTATAATAAAAACAATGAAACCTTCGCTAAGCAGCTTATTACCACATATGATCTTCTAAGCTTTACAAACTAAGGATCAAAATGGCAATTTGACAACAAACTATGTTGAAACTTTCCAAGGCACAACTATCTTTTCCAAGAAAGTCATTATAGCCAAGAGTACAAGCCCCATAACAGTAAGACAAACTATAGCAGCAAAGACAAGTGCAATCTGCATCTGAGAGTTTGAATGTAACATTAAATAACCAAGTCCCGCCTTCGACCCAACCCACTCACCGATAACAGCACCTATCGTTGATATTGAAATACCAATCTTGGCTCCAGAAAAAATAAAGGGCAAAGCTGCAGGAAAATTAACCTTCCATAATATTTGCCATCGATTTGCTTTTAAGATTCGAAACATATTTATCATATCAGGATCCGCTGATTTTAGCCCATCCAACGTGTTCAGTGTAATTGGGAAGAAGACAATTACAGTTGTCATTACTACCTTTGAAAATATGCCGTAACCAAACCATAAAATCAATAAAGGCGCAATAGCAAATACGGGAACAGATTGAGATCCAATAATAAAAGGGTAGAATGCATGTTCCAGAACACGGAACTGAAACATCAAAATGGCAATTGGAATTGCAATTGCAATTGCTAGAGTAAATCCTATTAGCATTTCCTGCAAAGTAACCAACGTATGAGTAAATAACAACACATGTTTTTTTATAAGTTCCGTAAAGATCAAGGTTGGTGTAGGAAGAATATAGTGTGGAACTTGATAAAATCGGACGCTAAGTTCCCAGAAGCTTAACCCACACAATAATAGTAAAAAGGGAAAAACACTACGGTTCAATTGTAAAACCCAAATCATGTATTTGATAAACTCAAATTCAGACAAAAAAACGCTCCCCGGGATCTTAGGGGAACGCAAGTAGGAAATTACAGAATATTAGTCGTTTCCCTACGCTGGTATAATCCAGGTCAGGTTCAGAGGGTTTAATCTCAGCCCTATAGGACACCCCTAACATTCAGAAAGGTATAATAACTTCAGAAAAAAGTCAAATCAAAAATCAATCAGGCCTCGACACTTGGCCACTTCAACTTCCAAAGTATCGAGCAACTGCTGTTTATAAGAAATAAATTCCAGATTGGTCACAGACCTTGGTCTTTCTAGACCAACATATACTTCATCTTTTACTGTTGCCGGACGATCAGAAAGTACATAAACTCGATCTGAGAATAACAGTGCTTCTTCAATATCATGAGTAATCAATAAAACAGTTTTTTTCCACTCCTGAAAAATTTCGAAGAGTAATTGGTGCATGGAGGATCTCGTTATTGCATCCAATGAGCCAAAAGGCTCATCCAAAAGGAGGATTTCCTTCTCCAGCAGAAGTGTTCGAATTAGGGCAACTCGTTGTCGCATCCCACCTGAAAGTTGTGAAGGATAACTCTTCTCAAATCCTTTCAACCCTACCCATTCAAGCAACTTGGTTGCCTTAGCTGTTAGATTAGCTTTTTGCTTACTCTGTATTTCTGCGCCAACCACTACATTTTGGATTACAGTCCTCCATGGTAGAAGCAAATCATTTTGTTGCATGTAGGCAAAATTACCTGTCACACCATGAATTGGTACATCACCAAGTAAAATCGTCCCTGAATCTGGTTGGATCAGACCAACAATTAAGTTGAAGATAGTTGACTTCCCACAACCAGACGGACCAAGGATTGAAACAAACTCGCCTGATGACACTGATAAGTTAATACAATCAAGTACATCTATCTGTTCTTGGTCCGAAGGAAAAGCTTTCGTGATGTCTACGATTCGAAGCTGGTTCTTACCGGAATCCACTCGCCTCCATCAACACGTAGGTTTGAACCCGTAATATGGTCTGCCGCTGACGAGCAAAAAAATGCTACAGATTTCCCAATATCTTCTATGGTTGCAGCACATTTTAAAGGTAGGTTCTTCCATGCTTCCTGTAAAAACTCTTCCGGGAAAAAATTACGTTCACCGGGTGTATCGGTCCAACCTGGTTCAATAACATTCACATTAATATTGTAGTCAGCCAGCTCGCCAGCAATAGTATAAGCCATATTGTTAATTGCTCCTTTTGCCATATTATAAGCAACTGCATTCGGGAAGGGACGCAGTGCATGGATAGAACTGATCACCACAATTTTCCCACCCGCTCCTTGTTTTACCATCTGTTTGGCCGCTATCTGTGTGACATAAAAAACTCCCCACATACAGACATCGAGTGTTTTCGAAACTTCCTCAACTGTCGTTTCTAGAAACGTTTTTCGGACACTCATAGCCGCATTACTCACTAAAATATCAATCTGTCCATAATAATCAAGAGCTTCATTGATCATTTCTTCTACAGCATTTACATCAGAAACATCCGCTCCAATTACGATAGCGGATCTACCTAGTCCTCTGACAATCTCAGCAACCTCTTCAGCTTCATCACCATGGCGATAATAATTAATTATTACATCTGCGCCACATTTGGCAAGCTCAATCGCACAACCCCGCCCAATCCCCCTTGAAGAACCAGTAATGAGAGCAACTTTTTTCTCTAAATCTATCATATTTTACCTTAATACCTCTTGTACTAGCGTTTTTCAATAAGATATGTTTACCATACCATTTAAACAACGTCAATAGGTTAGAATTTCACAGATATTACTGGCATCTCAATCGAACAACCATTTCTGGATTTACGCTTTGATAACTCTACATTATAAGTAAATACCAAACTGTTTTCAGTTGGCAAGACCTTGGACGTATGATAGAATCCCCTAGAATAAAAGGTTTGAAGGAGAAACCAGCTTGAATAGAAATATTACTTACTTCCTAGTGATATTTTTATCCTTTATTGTTATCAGTTGTATTCCAGGGGGCAATCGGCAGGCACCACAAATTAAGCTAACTATTCGAAACACGTTGCCAATCGATCGAGAAAACGTTCCAGTTATTATCTCGATTGATCAATTTAAACAGGTTGCTCCGGACTTTTCTTTTAAAGCTTTTATGGTATTCGAAGAAAATGCGGATTCACAGAACCCACGTCAACAGGAGAAACCAATTCACACACAGGTGGATGACACGGATTATGATGGAATAAGAGATCAGTTGGTTTTTCTCATAGACCTCGCTTCAACTGGAACAAAAACAGTTTTTATGCGTTATGTTTCAGAAAAAGCTGAAGATCAAATGCCCCTCACATTCGGGTTCACCAAACAGACTAGGGCTGGGATATTCCCACATTTGAAAGCCCTAGCAGCTATTGAGTCCGAATTCAACATCTATTTGTTAGAAGCAAATGGCTCTATCTCAGCATTTGCAAAAAAAACTGAGAAACTGGACCTGAACCAATTGGGAAGAGGAATAAACGATGAACAACCAAACACAATTAAACTCAAACGTACAGAAGATTTGCTAGGTTATGGTGGATTCGTGCTTCGGAACGACGGTGAGCAATATGTTCCCCATCCCAATAACCAGAACCGTTATCAACACATTCGCGTAATTATGGATGGTCCTGTGCGATCAACGATAGAACGTATCATTCCAAATTGTACTGTTGGAAACAAGGAAATTGAATTAACAGAGACGCTCTCCATTTACGCGAAAAGCAGATTTGCAGAACATCGTATCAAAATTCAAGGGGACTTTGAAGGAATTCAGATTGAAACGGGAATTCCAAAATCGAAAACAGAAGACAACCAGATTACCAAAGGAAAGGGATTTATCCAATACTGGCAAGATACCGACTTAGATCAATCAGGTGAAGGTACGATTGGTGCTGGCCTTATCTATCCTCCAAAACAACCAGATTCACTAGCATCGGGTTCAAACATATTTCTGAAACCCGATAAGAATGGTGAAGTGATATGGTACGTGGTAGGTGTCTGCGACAAAGGTGATCTAGGATTTAAAACAAAAGAAGATTTTAAGCAATTCCTGGCATTGAAAGCAGTTGAGCTACACACTCCACCAGTTGTGCAGCTTTTTGGAACAGAGGAATTGACGGAATAAACATTTGGAGAAAGAAAGGAGAAAATTCTGAGAAATGCCACTTGCGAACGAAGAAATGGAATTTTATAGTGAAAATGGTTACCTCCTAAAGAAGCACCTTATTCCTGCTTCAATTACTAAAAAAGTAGCCAAAGAAACTGATCAAATTCACGAGCGGATGCTTGAAAATATACCATCTGGCATTGGTATTTCTTGGGAAGAATACAACGATCCAGAAACCCCGAAGCGTATCAGACAATTGATGCATAGCGAACTTATCAACGATAAACTCAACCAAATCCTGAGGTCAAACGAAGTTCTTGACATTATTGAAACACTAATGGGACCAAATATCTCACTCTACCACAGCAAACTTCTACCTAAGTCAGCCTACTACGGAACAATTACACCATGGCACCAAGATTACTCGTACTGGAAAGGAGAAGATAACCAACCATTGATGATTAACTGCATGTTTTTTATGGATGCCGCAACTACTGAGAACGGTTGCATTCAGTTTGTTCCTGGCAGCCACAAAAAAGGATTACTTGATCACAATCGTGGCAACCATTCTTTTGGTTTATATCTACCTGGTCTTTTTGAGGGACGCGATGATACTGTACCAGTTGAGGTTGACCCCGGAGATTGTATTTTTTTTGGACCTTTGGTCATTCACGGATCGGATGCCAATAAATCCCCCCATCATCGACGTGCTAATACGTTTGCCTACAATGTCACAAATAATGACCCTCGACAATGTCGGGAAGTACTACGTGGTACAGCACTTCCCGATAATCTAGCTTGAGAGATGCTAACCTGAGTGAATACAACCCTGATTATTGCATAGATATTGCGTGTTTTACTTATATTTAAGTTTACTCCAAGTGGACGCCAACATCCCTATAGGAGACACAGGAGCACCACCTATCACTTTCGCTAGCCCTTGATCCATAATTGTCTGTAGATCCTCTTCACCAAGTACAATATTAAAAATAGCTACTTCATCGATGATACCAACGAAGAATGAACCTCCTCCCCAACGACCAATCTCAACTGAATTTCCCGTCGCGGTGATCTTTCCTGGTCGGGTGCTCTTGCCAGCTTGAACACCATTGACATATACAATTAAGTGCTCGTTTTTCGATTTACTATCATAAGTCGCAGCGAAGTGGATCCAAGTCTTTTTTTCAGGAACTCGTGTACTAGCTCGTGGCTCCCAACTCCCACTGGGTTTGACGAAAGCAGACATCTTATTACCTTCTCCTGGTGGATCAATCCTCAACAAGTATTCGTCACTCTTAGCAATCAGTTGGCGCCAGTCGTCGATTTTAGTCGCATAAAACCATGCCATCATGGTTAGTTGTTTACCTGCTTGGAGTTCTGGCGTTGATTTAATCTCGACCCACTGACCACCGTTGAATTCCAGCCCTTTGCCAAATTTGCCATTTTTCCACTTGGCGCCGGTAATCTGACCGTCGTGGCCTTTACCAGATGAATCTTTAGTATCATTCCCTGCCCCTTCGTCGAAAAGCCAAACGCCTACAGCCGTTTCTGGATCGATTTTGGCCTCCGAAAAACTTACTACTGAAATGCAGCCAAAATAAAAAATCGCTGCTATCCTAGCTAATCTGAGCATTTCTGCAAATCTCCTAATGTGAAACCTTTAGTTAAGCTTTCTATTGTAGCAAGACTGGCCAAATGTATCAAGGTTCAAGATGGCATACAGGCCCCGTTTCTTTAGGAAGGTCGACCTCACAAAAAAGTCATATTTTGTTAATTAGGCGACCGAAATGGTACTGACCACCAACTTTTTTCTGAGGACTTCTTAACCCTTAAGCTTTCGTTAATCTTCATCATATAATAGAAATTAGATTTTGACACGTAATTAGCAAAACATTAAATATGAAAAATAAAGGTGCCGTATATACGCCTAAAGTCCCTTGCGTTATACAGTAACATTATCTGTATTATGATTATGAAAGTAGGCCTCTGGTTTCGTATGTGATATTATTGAATCTACTGATTTAAGGCTAGTTTGGGATTGTCATTTTTAAAATACAGTATTGTTAACAAACCTCAACCTGAGGTAAAAGAAGGAGCGTGTTATGTCAATGGTTCTAAGCCAAGAGGATCTTACCTTCTGGGAAGAGAACGGATTTGTGGTGGTACAAAACGCGGTTCCAGATGAGCATTTGGAAGCTGCTGTAAACGCAATTTGGGACTTCTTGGACGCAGATGCTCATAAACCTGAGGATTGGTATAAGCATAAACCCAGAACAGAGAATAGGAATGATTCGCCAATTTCTCACACCGGCATGGTAGAAATTTATCAGCATCAAGCATTATGGGAGAATCGTCAATACCCAAAGGTTCATCAAGCATTTTCAGACATATGGGAAACGGATAGGCTTTGGGTTTCACTAGATAGAGCAAACATGAAACCCCCCACTCACCCGGATAAACCAGAGTGGGATAATCGGGGGATGATTCACTGGGATGTAGACACGTCAAAAACACCAATAGCATTTGGTGTACAGGGAGTCTTGTACTTAACTGATACGGCAGACAATCAAGGGGGTTTCCAATGCATCCCAGGTTTTCATAAACAATTTCAAAATTGGGCACAAACACAGCCAACCAAGAGAAACTTCCATAGCCCTGATTTGACAGGACTGACAGTGCAATCGATTGCGGGAAAGGCTGGAGACTTATTGATTTGGCATCGATTACTCCCACATGGCAATGGATACAATAGATCGAAAAAACCTCGATTAGCACAGTATATCACTATGTTTCCAGCTAGAGAAGAAAACTTGGCAGTACTACCGCCATTATTGCAAGATTCACTTCATCAAAGAATTCAGGCTTGGCAGGAACGACGACCTACATCGGGGTGGCCTGGAGATCCTCGGGAATGGGAACATAAACATGGAACAACCGCTGAACTAACATCATTAGGAAAAAAATTACTAGGTACTGAATCCTGGTAGGATGGATCATGCGCCGACGTTCACAGATACCAACAAAATAAATAGAGATAAAGTTGAATTAATTTCAAGGAACTAACATCCATATAAAGGATAATTTAAGTTACTTGACGATGATCATTTTTCGTGCCTGTTGAAAGTCTGGGGTTAACATCGAATAAAAATAGGTTCCACTCGGAACCTTTTCGCCCAAGTTGTTTCTACCATTCCAATACACTGCTTTGCGCTGGCTGGTATACTGGCCAGCCATTAACACTCCCAAGTTAAACTCGCGAACAAGAGTCCCATTAAAATCGTGGATTTGAATGGTTAAATCCGTGCTTTTGGACAGCTGAAAAGGAATCCATGTATCAGGATTAAAGGGGTTCGGGTAGTTAGGAAAAAGAGTATCTTGAAAAAGATTTTCAGCAACCACAGATGGTGCAAGTAGACTGTTTTTTTCATAAACTTCGCCAAAATGCACAGCAACAAACGTAAAATCAAATATGTTAACTACACCATCTCCATTGATGTCAGGATTAATTTCAAGATCCAATGGAATAGGTAAGCCAAAATAACGGGCAACCAAACTAAGATCAAAAACATTAACAACTTTATCATTATTCACATCCCATGGACGAGCAGGGTTTTCAACTAAAACATTTGCTTTATATATTTCACATTCAATCTCATTTTGGTTTGAGTCAAGCAGAATTAGATTTTCCAATTGAACTTGGCAGGACCCAACTGCAATGGCACGAAAAAGAACAGAGAGTAGTATTCCACTTCCATCAACACCAGTTTCACCTTCTTTTGTAGCGACGATGTTTCTATAAAGACCGCTTTTCTGATCCAATTGAAAAAAAGGGTCTCTAATTGCCTCTTTAGGCAGTCGTTTGATGCCTGAGCTGTGTGGCAGGATTTCATTGAACCGAGTTGTTGTCACAAAACTGATGCAGTTTGGGTTAGTCCATTTGAGATCAAATTGGAACCCCACTAGATCTCTCACAGATTCGACCCAAACCGAAACCAAAAACTCATCGTTTAAGTCTATACGTCGGTTACGAGGTGCAACGCGAACAACGCATTTTGGTGGTGGGATATAAAGCGTACTAAACGATTTCTGTTGAGACCATCCACTAACCCCGCCAAAAGATCCTGATCTTACATGCCACCAATAGGTTGTTGCCAACGGTAATACAAACTGATTGGAAAATTTAGAGAAAAAATTCTCACCAATTTGTGCTGTTAACTGCTCGGTTGAAGACACTTCCACAAGAGGTTGATTAAAGTCTGGATTAGTTGACACTTCCAGTTCATAGTAGGCTGCTCCAGGTACCACCTCCCAGCTAAAATCTACCTCAGAGGTATTGATTAATGCTTCCTCTTTTGGCAACAAAAACTTTGGTTTTGCAAAGCCAGATTGCCAAATAGAGATTGTTCCATCAACCGCCCCCGCCGCAACCATGGAGACTTCATCAGGACTAAAAGCGATGGCGTACCGTGAGTTGGAGTCAAATGATTTAATCTCCCGACGAGACGATAGGTTCCATAATTTCAGGGTTTCATCCGTCGGTGAACCAGCCAAACCTAATGCCAACATATTGTTACTATTGCTGTACGCCATGGACAACACTGGCTGGTCGTATGTTTCTAACGAATTGCGAGACTCAGGCTCATATATATCCCACAGGAAAACAACACCATCCCAATCAGCAGAGATTACCTGTGAACCGTCAAAATTGAAAAGAACTTTCCAAACGCGGCTGCGATGCCCAGTAAAAGTACTAACTAGGGTTTTAGACTCGATCTCCCAAAGATGAACGGTTTTCTCTTCGAATCCAGCAACGATGTGGGTTCCACTAGGGCTAAACTCCACTGACCAAACGATGCCTTGATGTTGATTGAAAGCAGCAAAAAGGGTTTTTGTTTTCAGGTTCCATAATCTAACGATTCCGTCGCTTGAACCGGAAACAAGGGAATCGCTTTTCGGATTGAAATCAATAGAGGTCAGTCGGCCAGACCTAAGCACAAACCGATCAAGTTCTAAACCTTTGTCAATATCCCAAATACGAATAGTTTTGTCTTCTGAAGCTGAAATTAACTGATTGTTACCGTAAAAGACCAAATCAATAACTTTTGACTGGTGACCGCTAAGCACTACCATGGACAAATTTTGGTCAACAGACCAAATCCGGATTTTCCGGTCATCTCCGGCAGAAGCCACTAACCTCCCATCAGGACTATAGGCCAGGGCAAGCACCCGATTAGTATGTCCAAAAAGGAGTTGATGTGAAAATTGTGCAACGCTAACCTTAATCAGGAAGGAAAAGAAGATGATACCTAAGAAAATTCCAACAGATTTCCTCACGGCCAAATCCCCAAAACCTAAAGGCCAAATTATAGTTGAAAAGCTTTACGAAGTAAGGCCACACTTTTAGGTACCCCAACGTCAGCATCAGCCTTTCCCTCAAATTCAAGCGAAATATATCCATTAAAACCAACATCTTTGAGAATATCAGCAATCCGCACATAATCAAGTTCAAGAGTGTACCACTCACCACCACCATAGTAGGTTTTAGCATGTACTAAAACAGCTTGAGAGGAAATCTGTTCCAGCTTTTCGTAAGGCTCATCAAGAAAATTGCCACAATCCATGGTCACCATCAACCAGTCAGAATCAATTGCCGACACAATACGATCCACTCCCCTTGGAGAATTCGTCAATCCCCAGTGATTTTCAAGACCAAGGATTACACCATTCTTTTCAGCAAAAGGAAGGCATTTTTCGATCGATTCTATAATCCAATCAAACGCATCATCCTCTGTGTAACCAGGCAAGACAGGCTCATTTCCACCATGTCGCATTAATTCATCGAATGACTTAATCGTACCCCACCGCCCTGAATTTAGGCGAATAGCTGGAATTCCGAGATCATAAGCCAATTCAATACAATGAATGGTATGATCTACATTTTTATTCCGCTCGCCTGCATTAGGAAACACAAAACCTTGATGAATGGATAAAGCATAAAGGTCAAGTCCTTGGATAAAAGCACGACGTTTTAAATTTTGCAGGTAGCTTTTTTCTTCAGAGGCCATCTGGCGATGCAATATTTCAACCCCATCAAGATCTAGTTCAGCTGCTTTGTCGATTACTGTTTCAACTTCTACCCGCTCAGGCGTAAAATGCCAGTATGAATATGTAGAAACTCCCAACCTCATTAATCAGTTTCCTAATTTAGCCGCTCGATACAAACGATTTGATCTCACTAGCTTTGACTTTTGACTCACTCAAGGAAATTCTGAATGTAGCGAACGTCGATTCGAGCCAAATCAATCACACTTTCAACAGGTTCTCCCCCGTATTCACTATGGAAACAGATTGCTCCGTTGAAGTGGATCCCCTTTAAGGTACGAACTGTCATTTCCCAATCGACGAAGCCAGTTCCCATTCGAACGACTCGGCAACCACGATCACCTGGACGACGCATCAAATCTTTAAACGCTACTACAGCGAGATAATCCTTGACGATATCAATAGCCATATCAATAGGCTCACCAACAATGGACAAATGTCCAGGATCAGCAAACACACCAACGTACTCCGGATTAAATCCTTTAACCAAGTTCATTACTCCACAGGCATTCAGCCCCATCGTCGAACCAGAATGGTTGTGAACGCATGTTCGCACCTGATGTACCTCTGATAACTTCTCAAAGGCCTCAAGCTTCTTTCGACATAGATCAACCTTAGCCCAATAATCGCCATCATCCAAATTCCATTGCCAGTATCCAATCTTGATATTTTCAACCCCTGCTTCTTGGCAAGCAGCATAAACCCGTTTTGTTTCATCATGATCAGGATCAAGAAAATCTCCGGGGGTAGTAATAAGAGGAATTGACAAACCATGGCTAGCAAACTGCTTAGCAGCTTCTGGCAATGCTGTATTGGCATTTTCCGGATTTACGGGGTATCCTGGCCGAACACAAAGATCTGCGCCATCAATTCCAACCGACTTGATAGCATCAATAACCTGTGGAATATCCAGGCCTTCCAAGTGTTTAGTGAACATAATTTTTCGCATCATAAATTCACCCCATCATTCATCAGTATTCTTCGCAAAATCATTTTCCAATTAATATTCATCTGAACCTGCCAAAGGAAGCGACTCAATCCATATATTACGGTATTTAAGCAAGTCTCCGTGATCTTGTAATAATAATGGTCCAGGCTCCCATACATTCTGATCTATAGCACCACCAGTAACTCCCGGCAATTGGACATTATTATGGATAACAATTCCATTCTGAAGTACGGTCAACCTTGCACAATCAATAACTTGGTTATCTTCATTACAACGTGGCGCCCGAAAAAAAACATCATATGTTTGCCATTCTAGCGGAGATTTACATGCATTGACTAACGGCGAAAATTGGTTATAAACCGCGCCACAATCCCCTTTGCCTGGTACCTCGATACCATATGAATCGAGGACTTGAATTTCGTATCGACCCTGCAGAAAGACTCCGCTATTCCCCTTGGCTTGCCCACTGGCTTCTGGCATATCAGGAACCATAAACTCCAAATGAAGTCGAAAATCAGTGAATAATTCTTTGGTCATAATATCCCCACTAGCAACAGTCATCACTCCATCAGCAACTACCCACGTAGCAGGGGCTCCATCTCGTTGTGTCCAGTTGCTCAAATCTTTGTTGTTGAAAACGATTGATGCTGAGGTTGGAGGAGTTAAAGTCATTTATGAAATTCCTTTCGTATCAAAGCTGAAGTTTGCAAAATCGAACAATGAATCATAGTGATCTTACTAACGAAATAGATTTATCTCAACCTTACTTTTTACCAGTTGGAGACAGAATATTGAACATGTAAACATAAACTGCTTCCTGACCAAAATCACAAAATCTGAAGATCTAGCCATGAGAGCAAACTAAAATCTATCTCTCATTTGCCAATTGTCTAACATGTTCCAGAACAATAGGTTGGGGACATAATTTTACGAATAACCAAACACCTGGTGCAGATATAAGAAACAAGGCAAGCAAGAGATCATCTAGTTTACCAATAACAGGCAAGAAATCAAAATCCAAGGGAAAAACAAAATAAACAATAGCAAACATCACTGCAATCAACTCCGTTAAGACTAGAATTGCCTTTCGATGGATTGGTACACGTGAATCAACAAACAAACGTACAGCCAACTTAACAAACCGTGGCAAGTGAAGCAAAAACCGGACAAAACGAAATATCTTACTTGCTGAGTTCATGGGAAGCGCACCTTTCTCATAACTCAAATAAATATATGTTCAAACCAGTACTTTCCTGTAAAATTGATTATACCAAAAGCATTACAATGAAACAAGAAAATGCAGATTCAGTTTTCATAAAAGATATTGTATTTTTCTGATATAATCGAGAAATGAGGTTTAGATAAACACACGTGAATGATCTTATATTTGACAGATCTGAGATGGAGATCCGCCCACTTGCCGAACGAGAACACAAGATGGGTGTGGATGATATCTATCAGTTAGATTCTGAAGTTCCACCCTACGAAAACGAATATTTGTATCCTATCGTAGCAGCTATTCTGGAAGCTTATCATAACCAGAAACCGATCATATGGATGATGGGTGCGCATGTCATGCGCCGAGGCAATTCACGTTTCATTATCGACTTAATGGAAAAAGGAATGCTCACCCACCTTGCAACTAATGGTGCAGTAGCCATTCATGATTTTGAGATCGCACTAATCGGTTCCACTCTAGAGGACGTAGAACGCTATATATGGGATGGTAAATTCGGAAATTGGGAAGAAACTGGGAAGTATTTAAACGAAGCAATTATTCGTGGATACCATGACAAAATTGGTTACGGCGAATCCGTTGGACGACTTATTCAAACTGGTGAAGAGAAAATCCAGTTTATGCACCGAGAACTGAGCATCTTCGCCGCCGCATATCGGCTAAATATCCCTATCACTGTTCATAAAGGAATTGGTTACGATATCATCGATCAGCATCCATCGGCAGATTATGCTGCTATGGGATATACAACCGGACAGGATTTTCTTCGTTTTGTCCATACTGTCTCGAAATTAGAAGGCGGTGTCTTTCTAAACCTAGGTTCCGCTGTTATGGGACCAGAGGTTTATCTAAAAAGTTTATCTATGGCACGAAATGTTGCTCATCAAAGAAATGAAGAGATTCGAAACTTTCTAACTGCAAATTTCGATCTCATCGATTTTCGCGATTTTCGCGATGAAGGAAGTCCTAAAGAAGCACATTACTACCACCGTCCGAAAAAGACGATTCTTGTTCGGACGATCAAGGACGGCGGTGAGAGTTATCATGTTTCTGGTGACTTTGATCGAACTATACCGAAACTATATAATTTGCTAATTGCTGCGCTGCAGAAAGGGTAGTGACTTTATGGCAACATACCTTGCTTATGGCAACCCAAACGCCGTAATCACCACAGAAAAGAAATGTGAACTTTTGCATGATCTGCTATTAAATCAATTGAGTGGAATCGGTGGAAAAATTCTAGTAGTTCCTCCTGATATCACACGTTTGCCATCAAACGCAGGAGAATTAACCAAGATTCTTTATCAAATATGGTCGGAAACAAAAGGGAATCAGTTTGATATCCTACCCGCAATTGGTACACATACTCCCATGACAAAGAGCCAAATTAAAACAATGTTTGGTGATCTTAACCAAGCTAGCTATTACGATCACAATTGGCGAACAGGTTTATCTCCACTAGGCGAAATACCATCCGATTTAGTTAGTGAAGTTTCCGATGGAAAAGTTGACTATGACATTTCTGTTGCCGTTAATCAACGAATTATAGAAGGCGGGTATGATCTTATATTATCAATTGGGCAAGTTATACCACACGAGGTCGCTGGTATGGCAAATGGCTTCAAAAACGTTTTGATTGGCACTGGAGGGCAAGAAATGATCAATAAATCCCACTTCCTTGGAGCAGCCGATGGAATTGAACGATTGCTCGGCCAAACAAACACATCAGTCCGTCAAATTTTCAACTACGCTCACAACAATTTCTTAAAAAAGATTGGTATTATTTATATAATGACAGTTATGGAAACTTCAAAATCAGGTAAAACGATCATGCGGGGGCTCTTCGCTGGTAACGACCACCAAACATTTGAAAAAGCTGCTAAGCTTAGTCAAACGGTCAACATCGATTGGCTCGAGAAACCGCTCAATCAAGTTGTTGTTTATCTCGATCCGATAGAGTTTAAGAGCACATGGTTGGGCAACAAAGCAATCTACCGCACTCGTATGGCTATATCAGATAATGGTGAGTTAATTATCGTTGCACCAGGCCTAAAAGAATTCGGCGAAGATCCGGAGATTGATTATTTAATCCGAAAATATGGTTACTCAGGTACAGAAACAACATTGCAACAGGTCTTAGAGAACGAAGATCTACAGGCTAATCTGTCGGCAGCTGCACATCTAATTCACGGAACATCCGATGGACGGTTTCGAGTAACCTATGCAACTTCAGAACTATCAAGAGAAGAAATTGAAAGTGTTGGATACGAATGGGCAGATGTTAACCAGGTAATGTCCAAATTTAATATTGAGCAATTAACTGGTGGATTTAATAACGAATTATTCTTTATTAGCAACCCAGCACAAGGGCTTTGGATTGCAAAAGGATCATAACTTCTTTCAGAATTATAGGCTCACGCATCCTGAGAAATATCACACTGGCATGCTAAACAAGAACTTAAGTGGATGACCTACTCCTCTAGCTGGCAGAAGAGTAGGATGTTTCTGTTTTTCGTTACTACATCATCTTCCAGATCAACATCTTGAAGAATGTTTTTTTCTATACGCCAACCCCACGCTGGCTTTTTTCGATAAAGTTAAGCAAATATTGCACTTCTTCGTTAGGATCAAGCTCACTTCGGACTTTTTCTATCGCTTTTGTTAAAGCCATATTCGAACGGAAGAGCAATCGATACGCCTTTTTAAGCTGGCTGATTGTATCACTTGAAAGCGCAGACAGTGGATTGATTTTTGAAGCACGAATCCCCACGATATTTAACCCGCGAACTACAGCTGGGTGACCATCTGCCACAGTGAATGGAGGAACATCCTGAACAAACTTTGAACAAGCACCAGCCATAGCCATCTTGCCAACACGAATGAAGGGATGAAGTGCAGCGTGAGCCCCAACTCGGACATCATCTTCGACAGTAACATGCCCTCCCAGCGTAGCAAAATTCGCCATAATCGTTCGGTCGCCAACGACTGAATCGTGCGCTATATTAACCCAGTTCATCAAAAGGTTATCGTCACCAATAATAGTCGACTCCTCTGCAACCGTCGGCCTCGAAACTGAAACATATTCCCGTAACACATTCCGATCCCCTATTGTAACATAACTTCGGTCCCCTTTCTTATACTTCAAGTCTTTTGACGGGTTTCCGATGGTGCTTCCGAAAAAGACTTGACAATCCTCCCCAATCGTTGTCCAACGATCTACCTGTACGTGAGGTCCGATGATGGTTCTATCACCAATCCTAACACATTCATCAATAATCGAAAAGGGACCGATTTCAATGTCGTTTCCAAGTACTGCTTCTGGGGAAACGAGAGCCGTTTCATGAATTTTTGCCATCCAAGATTCCCCTAACTCCCAAGTTTTTGAATTTCGTCTTTCAGCATATCTTGATTCATATTATATTTCTTGATTGAAAATTACGGTACAAAAAAAACTCAGTTGCAATATCGGAACAGCAGTGAAGTTAAAACGCTTTACAATTTCAGAACGCCTGTGTATACTTTTTGCAATAGGAACATTGCATGTTAAACATTGTTTTACTTGGGTTTATGGGGACGGGGAAGACCTCCGTTGGCCAGCGAATTTCAGAGAAATTGCAGATGTCTATAGTTGACACTGATACGATCGTGGAAACTGACAACCAAATGATCATTGGAAAAATTTTTGATCGATATGGAGAAGATTATTTCCGAAATCTTGAAAACGCAGCAGTACGCAAGGCTTCCAAATACACAAACCATGTCATTTCGACTGGTGGAGGGGTTGTTCTTCGTACTGAGAACCTAAATCTCCTTCAAGAAAACGGGTTGCTTTTTTGTCTGAAAGCAACGCCAGAAGAGATCTTTGAGCGTATCAAAGACGATAGCCACCGCCCCTTGTTGAAAGGTCCCAATCCACCCAACAAAATCCGACAGCTTCTTCAAACACGCCAAGTTCAATACCAACGTATAGAACATCAGATTGAAACAACAAATTCATCGATTGAAGAGGTCACGAACCAAATTATTGGGATCTATCAAAGTGCGAGCAGTCCACCTCAACCTTGACCAGCACAGCTATTCAATTACTATCGATCAAAACATTTTAGGCAATCTTGGCCAATGGATCAAGCCTGAAACAAAGTCTAACAAAATTGCCGTTATCACAGATGAGTTTGTTAGTAAACAATACGGCGATATTGTATTAAAGAGTCTCAAAGACTTTAAGTTTGACGTTCGGATGATCCAAGTACCTCCAGGTGAGGAAAACAAATCACTAACTTGGTTCAGCAAAATCCACGACGCCTTAATCGACCATCAGATGGATCGAAGTTCAACTTTAATTGCATTCGGCGGTGGTATGATTGGAGACTTAAGTGGTTTTGTCGCCGCAACCTTTATGCGAGGCATCTCATGGATTCAAGTTCCAACCACACTACTAGCTCAAGTTGATGCCAGTATAGGAGGTAAAACCGCCATCAATCACCCTAAAGGGAAAAATATGGTAGGTGCATTTCATCAACCTAGCTCAGTATTGATTGACGTAGATACCCTGCATAGTTTGACTAAGCGTGACATTGTATCTGGCTTAGTCGAGATAATAAAACATGGTGTTATCATGGACAAACCCCTGTTCAACTTAATTGAAAAGAATCTAGCGAAAATCCTGCGTATCGTTCCTGAAGTTGTAATTGAGATTATTGCAGAATCTTGTGCTAACAAAGCATACGTAGTCGAAAATGATGAGAAAGAAAGCGGGCTTCGATCGACCTTAAACTACGGCCACACTTTTGCCCATGCACTGGAAGTTCTTACCGACTATAATACCTTTCGACATGGAGAAGCAGTTGCTGTCGGAATGAACTGCGCTGCACAACTTTCAGTTAACCTTGGAATGCTTGCTCCTTCTGAACTAGATCGGCAAAATACACTGTTACAAAAGGCAGGTCTTTCGATTCATATCCCTCGAATTCAACCTCAAACATTTCTTGAGGCAATGTATCTTGACAAAAAAGCAAATCATGGAAAATTAAAACTCATTTTGATAGAAGGCATAGGGAAAGTAACGACGCGAACAGATATACCAGACAACGAAATCTTGAAAGTGCTTGAAACATGCACAGCAAATTAGATATGAATATTTTAGTCATTCACGGCCCAAACCTGAATTTATTAGGTAAGCGACAACCAGAAATCTACGGAACTCAGACACTTGACAATATCAACCAAGATTTGATTCAAATTGCTCAAAATCAAGGAGTTACACTCAAGGTTTTTCAGTCAAACCAAGAAGGGAAAATAGTATCGGAAATTGGAAATAACATTGATTGGGCAAATGGAATATTGATTAACCCTGCGGCTTATACTCACACCAGTATAGCCATTCGAGACGCACTCTCAGCTATAAACCTTCCCGTAATCGAAATTCATCTCTCAAATATATACGAACGTGAAGACTTCCGACATCATTCATACGTGTCACCAATTGCTGTTGGTGTAATCAGTGGCTTCGGAAACTACAGCTATGAACTTGCACTCAATGCGATGATTAATACTCTGAAAAAATAGAGAGGATGGTTACCAAATGAACGAAATTTATGGAATTGTGCCACCGATAACAACACCTTTCACAGCAGAGGGTCAAGTAGACGAGGTTGCATTAAAGGAAGATATACATTACCTGATTGAAGTCGCTGGAGTTCACGGCTTAGCAGTTTGCGGAAGTACTGGAGAAGGACATACATTGACAACTGATGAAACATATCGTATCACAGCGTGCGCTGTTGATGAATCCAAAGGACGAACTCCAGTTATCACGGGAATTATCACGGACAGTACACAGTCTGCGATTGAACGAGGACAAGCCGTTGCTGAACTAGGGATTAAAGCTCTTCAGGTTACCCCGGTTCACTACCTTTTCAGACCAAATGATGATGCTATGATTCAGCATTTTGCCAAGATCACCGAAGAAACTGGACTACCAGTAATTATTTATAATGTCATACCATGGACCTATTTATCTCCCCAATTGCTAACACGTATCATCACTGAAGTGGAAGGTGTTATTGGTGTTAAGCAAAGTGCTGGAGACATGAAGTTACTTGCAGATTTGTTGCTTCTACTTGGTAATCAGGGTCGCATTATGTCAGCAGTGGATGCCCTGCTTTATCCATCATTTTTGCTAGGCGCACATGGAGCAATCGCAGCTATACTAACTGCTGCACCAAAGCTTTGTGTCCAGCTTTGGGAAGCGGTTGAAAATGGCGACTACGAAACGGCAAAATCTTTACATGAATTGCTGCTTCCAGTATGGAATGCAATTTCTGATGACAACCTCCCTGCGAATGTCAAATACGTGATGCAACTGCAGGGACGTGCTTCAGGCAAACCTCGCTTGCCTATGCCCGAAACAGAACAACACCAGAAAGAAATTATTAAAAAAGCTCTTTTGAACGCCTCGCTTATATAATGTTATTATTTTAGCTTCTAGGGAGAATCTATGGCTTCACTTAACGACCTGAGAAATGGCTTGATCATCCGCCTGAATGGCACTATATATACAATCACAAACTGTGAACACGTGAAACCGGGCAAAGGTGGAGCTTTTGCCCGCACAAAAATAAAATGTTTAACCAACGGTGCAGTGGTTGAACGGACGTTCCGGAGTAATGATACCATTGAAGTGGTTCGACTCGAAGATCGTGAAATGCAATATATGTATACTGATGGGAATCTTTTCTATTTTATGGATAGTGGATCATATGAAGAACTTGCAGTATCACCAGAACTGATGGGTGATGCAATTAACTATTTAAAAGAAGGATTGGATACTATCATTAGATTCGATGGAGACATCCCTATTGTAATTGAACTTCCAACGTTTGTCGCTCTACAAATAGTTGAAACAGATCCAGGAGTCAGAGGAGATACAGTCAGTGGAAGCACCAAACCAGCGACTTTAGAGACAGGCTTGGTAATACAAGTTCCTCTCTTCGTAGACAACGAAACTGTTGTCAAAATTGATACTCGTACTGGTGACTATATTGAAAGGTTATAGCTGATGGCAGACAAAAAGTCCAACCTAAAATTGATTGAACAAATTTGCGATATCATGGACAAAAGGAATCTAGCCGAGGTTGAATTGACCGAAGGGCAAGTTTCGGTTAAAGTGCGTCGCGCAAATACTGATGTCAGCCCAATGGTTACTATGGCAACAACAATACCAGAACAACAACCCATTGGAGCTGGTGAAACCTCAGAATCAATCCCACAGGGGGAATTAATTCGTTCACCCATGCCTGGCATGTTTTATCGCGCCTCATCCCCAGATGAACCACCTTTTGTACAGGCTGGGGATTCGGTTTCCAAAAACGATACTATTTGCTTAATCGAAGCCATGAAGATCTTTAATGAAGTTCAAGCCGAGTTTGGTTGCGATATTACCGAAATACTTGTTGAAAACGCAACTGCCGTTGAGTTCGATCAGCCCCTTTTCCGTATCAGAAGGAGCTGACATGTTCAAAAAGGTTTTAATCGCCAACCGAGGTGAAATTGCCCTCCGAATCATCCGTGCATGCCGAGATCTTGGAATAAAAACGGTAGCTGTATACTCAACAGCCGATAGGGATTCCCTACACGTCAAATATGCTGATGAGTCTTATTGTATTGGTAATCCCGCACCAAGTGACAGTTATCTGAAGCGTGCTAATATAATTACTATTGCCGAACTGACAAACGCAGATGCTATTCATCCCGGTGCAGGATTTCTAGCTGAAGATGCTCAGTTTGCGGAAATATGCGAAGCTCACAAAATCACTTTTATCGGCCCCTCAATTGATAACTTAATGACTATGGGAGATAAAGTCGAAGCACGCGAAGCAATGTCTAAAGCTGGTTTAAAGCTGGTTCCTGGCAGTCGAAACACAAGACAAGGAATACGTAGGAGCCGAAAAAAAGGCATTATCGAAAATGATAAAGATGCGTCTGCACTAGCCGAGAAAATTGGATATCCAGTCGGTATCAAAGCGGTAGCAGGTGGTGGTGGTCGTGGGATACGTATCGCGCATAACAGCATGAGTTTAATTAACTTATTTCACACAGCTAAAGCAGAAGCAGAAGCATCTTTTGGTAACGGAGATGTTTATATTGAAAAATGGATTGAAGATGCACGACACATAGAAGTACAAATTTTAGGTGACCATCAAGGAAATCTAGTACACCTTGGAGAACGGGAGTGCTCCATTCAGAGGAAGCGTCAAAAATTGGTTGAAGAGGCCCCGTCCCCATCAATTTCAGATAAGATCAGACAAGAACTGCTAAAAGTTGCAGTCAAAGCAGCTAAATCAGTTGGATATGTTAATGTTGGGACCATAGAATTTGTCGTCGATGAAAAAGACCAATTCTATTTCCTAGAAATGAACTCTCGTATTCAGGTGGAACATACCATTAGTGAAATGGTTACCGGCAGAGACCTTGTGAAAGAGCAAATCCGTTTAGCTGCTGGAGAACCTCTTGGCTATAGTCAATCCAGCATTACCTTCTCTGGACACGCAATTGAATGTCGAATTAATGCAGAGAACCCTGATAACGACTTTTCTCCGTCTCCAGGTAAGATCAATCAGTGTTTGTTTCCAGGGGGGATAGGAATTCGCCTAGACTCACACATTTACAGTGGTTATGTTGTACCGCCTTATTATGACTCATTAATTGGGAAATTGATAGCTTATGGCAAGGATCGGTCAGAATCAATTACACGCATGCGTCGCGCATTGGCCGAATTCGAAATTGATGGCATTCATACAACAATCCCACTTCATGCTAAAATTTTAAGGAATGACCGCTTCCTTAAGGCTGACGTCTATACAAACTTCCTAGAATCTCCGATCTAATCAGTTTCTAGTACTTTGATCTGATTTTTGACCATAGTGTAATTAGTTTACCTTTTGGTTTAACAACCAACCCTTGGCTAACTGGGTATCCCACATCTCTCCAAGCATGAAACCCTCCTTTAAGCACTTTCAATAATTCCATGTTGAAACCAAAATTCTTTGCTAACATTTGTGCCGCACGGACACTTGAACCTTCTGCTAGTCAGCTACAGTAGAGGACAATAAGTTCATTCTTGGGAAGTTCCTTATGCCGTGAGGAAATTTCGCCAGATGGCATTGATATTGAAGTCGGAATATGTCCAGCTTTGTAGGCATTAATTCCACGGACATCAACGATTGTAACCACCTTTTTCTGATCGAGCATCTGCTTTACTTCTGCATTGCTAATCCGTTTAGGTTCAACTTGAGCAAAAATACAGACTGTAAAACCCCACATCAAACCCAAACAAAAAATTGTTTTTTTCTTTATCATGGAGATCCTCCATTAAACACTTGATACTTAAATATAACTTCCAGTGGGAAAAAAACCTAAAAAAGCACAGAAGGAATGAGCTAAAATCGGTACATTCAGTGATTCCATAGACTCTAGAATCACAAACTAGGTCTGAATTTCAGCATCAATAGTATGATAGCCAGTCGCTCCACCATTTTCAGCATCAAACCCATTTACTTCTTGAATAGTCCCGTTGTTGGCCGTTGATCTGGCACATATCTCGATTTCACCTGGTTGTTCAGCTACTTGCCAAGTATATTTCCAGAGATACCAAGTCAAAGGTGAATCCTTGGCCCAAATCTCGGCGGGTTCCCAGTTAGTTCCCCCATCAACGCTAACTTCAACAGATTTGATGCCGCCGTGATTTCCACTATCAAATGCCGCGCCACTAACCGTACAAACTGATCCAGCTTTAATTTCGGTGCCATTCTCCGGAGACCTGATGACCGTCGCCAGCTTAACCCGTGCGATTGGATCCCAACCCTGGGCTTCCCAGTAACCAACATGTTTCTCCGCCAACATGACATTCATAATCCATTTTGGATTCTTGACACCATAATGCCCTGGATTGAGAAGACGCACTGGATAGCCATGTTCAACTGGCAAATCCTCACCATTCATCTTATAAGCTAAAAGGACTTCTTTTCGCATTGCCCGTTCAAGCGGCACAGCGGTATGATAACCATCAGCACAACGAAAAACAACGACTTTCGCTTTTGGTTTGATGCCCGAATCCTCGAGTACATCTCGCAATGGAACACCTGTCCATTCCGCATTGTTCATTTGTTCTGTACCTATCGGATCTCCTATGCATTTTAGTGTTCTTTGCGTAGTAACTGGTTCCATTTTCAGGAGTTGCTGATAGTTTAGAAAAACCGGCTTAGTAACCAAACCAGTTACAGCCATTTGCCAATGATCTACTTTGATTTCAGGGGCTTTATCGATTTGAAGAATATAAAAGTCATCATTTTCTGTAACCATAGTAGCCGGGTTCAGGTCAAATTCCGGCAGCCCTTCTGCATTAATATAACGAACCGGCATAACAATACCAGCAGTCGTCACACCGATAATTTTAACGAACTTTCTTCGTTTCATTATTTTCCTATCTGATTGTCAAATTTATACTTTGAACAAAAATTCGGGAAACTGTTGCCATTCATTCAACTCAAATTCCCAGTTTCTTACGAAGCTGTAAATAACCAAAGAAAACGAATATAGCTAGGATAACGATGAGAACAACAACTGTGATGACACGATTTCGATGTCGTCCTACCCAAACAGACCGACTGTTAAGAATCAATAATACAATGGCTAAGAATGGCATAAACATAGATCCAAAGACAGCATAAATTTTTTGAACTTGTTTAAAACCAAAAAATAGCCCTAACATCGGAATAATTGCAATCGCAAATAGATACCCACGATACGAGAAGCTGCTTGTATCTACTTCCCTAGCATAAGTCAGGTCTCGATCTTTGGCTTTTATCAAATCCCAGAAATCAGCAAAAACATATGGGACTGACTGCCAAACACCAAGCAGACTACTGAATATTGCGCCCCAAGCACCGATTAGAAACAACCATCTCCCGACAGTTCCCAAGGATGCCTCCAACTTGTCGGCCAAATCGATAATAAGACTGGCACCTGTTCCTTCAACTTGAATTGTACTTCCAATAATAACCATGGATACACCAAAGATGGCTGTTGCCGCATAAGCAAATCCAAGATCTAATCGACAGGTTCGCAATTCTGATACATCTGT
Organism: Candidatus Poribacteria bacterium; assembly: GCA_002709695.1. Classification (GTDB taxonomy): domain Bacteria; phylum Poribacteria; class WGA-4E; order WGA-4E; family UBA9662; genus UBA9662. The sequence continues at coordinate 10,240 of PAQF01000086.1, read as the reverse complement.
TCTTCCTTTCTCACGCATCCAGTAACCGTAGCAGAGAACAGTTAATGTTCCTCCAACACCACCCATAAGTGCCATTGTCCATCCAAGACCACCTGATCCAAGTTGCGGTATTCTCGGAAGTAACAACCCTATGACAACAGCCTCCCAGCTTTCACAAACAATCGCCGCCGTTAGGAGCGCACAAAAAAACATGAAGATAATACAAACATTCATAACTTTTTCAAATAGAACGAACCCACCAAGAAGCACCAACACAACACCAACCACACTGTGGATAATACCAAAGAAAATCTTTCCTTGTGAAGCTTGATCGAAAACAGGAAAGATCGCATGCATAGCCACACCACAAGCACTTATCAGTGCTGACCCAACAAAGAAACTCCATAGTAGCAGATATGGTAGAAATACAAATGAAACCACGGGCCCCAAACGAATTACGGCACCTTCAAGAAGTGTCTGCCCGGTTGCTAGCTGCCAGCGAGCAAGTCCTTCATTCAAGACAAACTTCAGAAACGCCCCTAGAAGAACTACCCATAGAATAGTTACCCCCAGCTTGTTTCCGGTAAACGCAGCTGTACTTAGATCTCCAGCCCCAACTCCAGTTGCCGCCACCAGCAGCCCAGGGCCAATGATTATCAAGAAAGATCTGAACGGAGGATTGCTTGATCTATTCATACAATTTATCTTCTCTTTTCGGTGATTGCCTGCTCAACAACAAGATTTAAAAAAACAATTAGACAAGGCCTAATAGTCGTCGGGCATCATCGGTTGAAGCAACTGCCCGTTGAAGATCTTCAACCAATCTGACTGCCATTTCCACCATCTGAGCGTTACTTTTAGCGAGTACACCTTTTCGCAAATAGACGTTGTCTTCGAATCCTACCCGAATGTTCCCTCCTAAAAGGATCCCAAGTGTAATCATTGGGAGTTGCGTTCGACCAACGCCCAAAACAGACCAAGGAATACCCAATGGTAGCTTATTCTTCATAAACAGCAGATTTTCCGGTGTCGCTTCAATTCCCCAACCAACTCCCATACACAATTGAAAATACGGCGGATGGTCGATTAACCCTTCTTCAATCCAGTGTATAGCTTGACGGGTATGTCCAGTATCAAAAACCTCGATTTCAGGTTTGACTCCACTTTCACGCATCCGAATAGCTGCTGATCTTCCCCATTCAGGAGAATTAACAAACGCGCGATGCGGAAAATTCACCGAACCAATATCAAGTGAGCAGATCTCCGGTTGTAACGTTATAGGTTCAAGTCGTTTCTCAATAACGTTCGTATCCTTGATATTCAGTCCACTCGTAGTCAAGTTGATGATCATATCGCACTCGTGGCGAATACGATCAACGACTTCCCGAAACAACTCAATTGATGAATCTGGTTCTCCCGTAATGGGGTTACGTACGTGAATATGGGCAATCGCTGCCCCACTTTGATAACATTCTATTGCTTCCCTAGCGATTTCCTTTGGAGTATATGGTACTGCAGGGTTAATCTCTTTGGTTGGCATTGAACCTGTAACCGCTGCTGTGATGATCGTCTTATTCATGATCTTGTCCTCTCAGTCATCACAAAAACTGCCTCGCTATTCCTTAGCTTGATAGCAAAAACTCTGTTAATTGAGTGAAGTTGCTAACAATTGAATCAGGTTGATAATCTGTATCCTCATAGGGAAGTTGGTAACGATTCACGAAAACGGCTCGGAATCCACAGGCTCTAGCTCCCATTACGTCAAACGAATTAGCTGAGACCATTAAACACTGATGTGTACCCAAGCCAAGCACCGAAGCAGCACGCAGATAAACACCTGGATGTGGTTTAAAAGCACCAACAGTGTCAACCGAAAATACATAGTCAAACGCATGTGAAACACGATTTTCAGTCAAATAGTCCAAAAATTCTGAATCTCCATTTGACAAAACAACCAGCTTATACTGATTTGCCAGTTTCTTCAGCGCTGGCAACACTTCAGGAAACGGCGATAATTCTCGCCATGCCGACATCAATTTAGATACCAATTCATCCGTCGGTTCAATACTGTTCAGGTGTAAAGTATAAACCAATGCACGGCGTACAGTAGCTAAATATCCACTATGCCCAAGTGACATGATAGTATCCTGATATTGCTCGATGCGTTGACGGGCACGCCATTGTTCCCAAAATTTATCCCCAGAAAGTCGAACTTCTTGGGTATCTAAGAAACGATTGATAGATGGTACCAAACTGCCACCAAGATCCAATATCGTACCGAATAGATCAAACGTCAAAGCACTAACTCTCGACAAGTCTTCCACTTCATTTTCCCTTCTGCTATACTAAGAAATTATACAGTACTTGGGAGACGGAAATGAACAAAAAACGAATTATCGCAGCTCGCGGAAATGGACGGGTTACGTTAATTGAAGAAACAATACCAGAAATCAAGCCAGGAAGTCTACTGATCGAAGTTCACAACTCATTGGTCAGTCCCGGAAGTGAAGTTGGAGGGTGGCGCAACTTACATAGTCAGCAGTCATCACCATCTGAATCGCAATTACGCCCATTTGGCTATGCCAACGCCGGTATTGTCGAAGAAGTGGGGGAAAGTGTCACTACGTTCAAACCGGGAGATCGCGTAGCCTGTATGGGAGGGGGATACGCACTCCATTCAAACTATGCAGTGGTTCCACATAATCTTTGTGTGGCATTGCCAGATAACGTAACTTTTGCCCAAGGAGCTTACGGCCACCTAGCCGCCACTGCCGTACATGTCTTTCGTCGCGGGCAATCAAGTTTTGGTGAATTTGCTGCCGTTGTTGGGCTTGGAGTCTTAGGCCAACTCTGTGCTATGATTCATCAATTAGCTGGAAGCCTAGTAATCGGCTGGGACACAATTCCATTTCGTGTAGAAACAGCCAAAAACTGGGGAGTTGACGCCGTTGCCATACCCGGCAAAGAAGATGAAGTTGAGCTCACACGTACCTTTACAGATAACCAAGGATTAGATACGGCAGTGATTGCATTCGGTGGAGACGCCAATCTAGCTGTCCAGCAATTGCAAAAATGTTTCAAATGTTCTCCTGATGGACATTTAATGGGACGATTAATGATCCCTGGTGGTGCATGGTTTGATTTCCCCCGCACTATCACCAACATGGATATTTGCCGTGTTGGACGGACAGGGCCAGGATATCATGACGAAACATGGGAATTTGGTACTGATTACCCACCAGTTGTTATGCGTTGGACAACACAAACCAATCTTAAATTGTGTATGCGTTTGATCTCTGAAGGTAAGTTCAATGTAGATGCGATAACCACACACAAGATTCCACTGGTGGAAGTAGAATCGCGTCTGACTGAGATTATTCAAGAACCCGACAAGATGTTGGGCATCATTTTCGAAATGAAATGATTGAAGTGTTTATCATTGAAATTAGTGCGAGCATATTTTCGGGAGAGGTATTACCCGGATATTTAATCTTACTTGAAACGGACTAATTAGGAGGCCAGCCCTCCAATGAGCTAGGAGCCAACGGCTTGGTGTAATCATTGATGGCATCCAATCTTACGTTTCCAGGTGGTGTAGCTTCAATGGAGGCAACTGGAAGATGAATAATCTGGTCAAGGAAAGTAGCGTCAGCAAAACGAGATTTTTCCAATTCTTTCCCAGTAGAAATAAAGAATGGAAACAAATCTTCACCCACGGCTATTGACATATCCTCTATTGATTCTTGCCACGTTAATTTTCGATTGGGATCTTGGATCCATCGTTTAGATTGTACCCAACGCCAACGTGGATACCATGTTGGGCCATAATGATCATCTAGTTTCTGCCAAACATACCAAATCATCAACCGATCCCATCCATCACGCCAATTATCCAAATGCGTCTTTTTGAAGATTTCCTCGGGGATCTTTTGTGTACCGTCATATAATTCATGAAAAACCTCCTGACATCCACGGTTGGGGCCAAGTTCTCCGTTGTACTTAGCCACAATCTTCCCCTGTAACCATCCTGCATGCTCTTCCCCTTGGTTCCCTCCAAAAGGGTGGTTGGCAACAGCACCACATGGCCCCGGCATAGTGTGCGCCTGCTCATGACCAAAAATGCTTCGGATTCCTTCCGAACTGGTGGAAATAGTACCAGTCTCTTTAGGCAAATAGATATTGACAGCCCAACCACCACCACCGCCACTACAGAGAACAAGGTACATTGGTTCCTCCGGCTTAGGAGAAGGAAACCAATCGTAGAGATCTGATGTAATTGCTGGAAAATCTTCCCTTAAAGTCATCAGGAGTTCATCTGTCTGGTTCTTGCTATAGTAGCAGACGATCCCATCGAGTCGCTCTTCAGATTCTTGATAGATTCCGCCACCACCCCACATAGGAGTTGGCATTCGAGGCTCACCTGCGGCTGGAGTTGAATCAGCCGCAGCCCATAAAATTGTATCTGTTAGAAAATCCGATTTCGCCGATACATCGTTTTTGTCTTCCTGATCAAAACGGTACAATTCTGAAGATGCGAACAGAACCAATCGTCCCCTGCCACAGGTACGACGAGCATAGATGGGCTTTCCTGTGTCACCTTTGAAAACAACCTCCCAATCATTGGTGACTTTCATCAACGGCCACCTGCGTTCACAATACAGTTCTTCGCCAGGTAAAAGCTCCGCACCATACTCGGATAACAATTGGTTAAAAGACCAATTTTCAGCACTACCTTCCTTTATCCAGTTTCCTGAAAGGATAACACCTCCTCCAGCAGAGAGGAACTTTTTCAACTCTCGAAGTTCTTCTGGAATGTAGGCGGGATTAAGCACATCCCCTTCACTCAATACAACATTCCATTTTGGGGCTGGCCACCACGCAAAAGGGTGAACTTTAGGCGCGACAGGAATTCGAACCCTACATAGAGACCCAGGTGCCAGCAGTGTGTCAAGTGTAGCATGACTTCCTGCACTTCGAATTCCACGCTGGTGCAGTTGCTCACCCAAATTCCAGAGGAGGAAAAAATCACATTTGTGAGACATGTCTACCAAGACGTTGACCCCAGTATCATTAATAATCGGAATCGGCTCGAACGGATACTGAACAGCAACCTCAACTGGCAGAGTCCTACCTGATTTCCACCACTTTTTAATTGTTTCTGGCGTCATTTCTCTTCTTTAACACTCAATTCTGATTAGTCTCCTACATTCCAACAACGAAATTACACTCTTTTGGAATCTTTATATCAGACGGACGCAGGTTTTTGGTAGATCGTAATTTCTATTGCATCACGATTTACCCACGGCAGATCTATTTCGAACCAATGAAGTTCTGTCTTGTATCGAGCTCTAGTATAATCGAGATAATCTTTCATACTATCAGCCCCAATACCTACATTATCTGCAACGATCGTTGCTCCATTTGTAAGTTGCGGTTCAATTGCCTGAAAACAGGGAAAATAGTTTTGGAAATCGTTGTCTAGAAGCAAGAGGTCAACGGCAACATCAATATCATTCAGCACGTTCCTGGCATCACCGATTCTCGAATCTACTAGGTGATCAACTCCTGCTTGAGTAAAGTTAGATTGAGCTTCACTCGCACGTGCTGGGTCAATTTCGATGGTTATCAATTTCCCCGTACCAATTGTTTGTAATTCCTGTGCAATCCATAGGCCCGAGTATCCGATAGCGGTGCCACATTCGATCACAACATTGGGTTGCACTTTCTGCACAACCTGCTTAAGGAATTCAGCTTTTTCCGGTCCCAGCATTGGAATATGCCGCTCACGGCAACTCGCTTCAACCGATTGTAAGACATCATCAAACTTTTTCATATTGTGTTTTCTTCGATAGTAGATTTATCCAAAAGTCCGCTCATTATAGCAGAGCCAACAACGAAACAACAATAAATGGCACTCAAAACATAGAATTATATTCTAAACGGGGAAGAAAATTGAAGAGATGAATTCAGCATTTCGACCAATAGACAAACTGAAAAAAGCTACGGCTGGATATAATCGGTAGGAAATTTAGTTGATTCATCGAAATTAGTGTTATCCATTAACACTTGTGAAAGGTCTGTATTACTGAAATCACAATGGCGCAGATCAGCATTACTAAGATCAACGAAACTGTCAAAATTGGCATTGTTCAAATTAGCGTACCGCAAATCCGCATGTTGCAAGCTACAATTACGCAAATCAGCATTGTTCAAATTAGCGTGGCGCAGATCAGCATTACGCAGATAGGCACTGCGAAGATCAGCCGACTGCAAATTGGTATCCTTGCCAATAAAATGAGCATCAAACTGACTAATATCAAAACCATTAGGAAAGTTAGTGTCTAAATCGTACAGAACACCTTGGAAATTAGCTTCAGATAAGAGTAAAATATCCATATCACCGAAGTCCACTCCTCGTAGATTTGCACCTAGCAAATTTGCTCCTCGAAGATCAGTGCCAATCAAGTTAGCCTGATACAAGTTGGCATAGGAAACTTCAGCGTTGTTTAATTTTGCATCACATAAGTTTAAGCCAATTGCATAAGAGTGGCTTAAATTAGCTTCCTTCAAGTTGGCAGCGTATAGATTCGACTTAAAAAGTCCAGCTCGACAAAGTTTACTGTTAGCCAAGTTTGTATGACTCAGATCAAGATTGGACAATTCAGCTTGAGTAAAATCCTGATCGCTTAAATCAATAAAGTCCATTATGTTAAGTTTCCGGATAACAAAAACAAAAATCCAGTTTTATAAACCACACACTTCGGCATGCTCCGTGCGGAAGGATATCACACTTTGAGAAAAAAACCTATAAAAATATTAACTATATAGAAAGCCCCCTCGCAAGGGCATAAACAAATTATGGATTATTGGAGACAAGTAAAATCGAAACGACGAACTGTTGAGTTTGGACACTGGCAACCCAGATCATATAAACGAAAAAGGGGACATTTCAGTCTGTATGAAATGCCCCCTTTTGTTGCTCGAATGATCAAGCGAAGTACGTATTACTTGAAAGAACCTCTCTTAATATCTCCCCAAGCTACAGCAATTTTTGCTGTGGGATCAACAGCTATTACATTCAATTTCAGATAATTGTCAATGATTTCGTGTATAACTTCACCTCTTGGATGAGCTCCACCAGTTTGCAAAGCTATACAGACTCTTCCATTGTGTTCTTTATTACGGATAATGATAGGATCGGCCATACTGCCGCCACCACCATTATTGTCACCAAAAACAACCTCGATTTCCCAATTTTTGTCTGCTTTTATTTGGTCAATCTTGAATGGTCGCACTGCTGGAGCCGGTTTTAAACTGGGAGTGTATTTTTTACCATCAGCTGTAGGTTTAGAAGAGTTACCATCCCCCCACATGTCAAAGGTACTATCGGTAATAGTTTTTAGTCCGTCAGCACCATTAGCACCACCACCCTGCGTGACATAAAATATGTAATCAGCAGTATTAATAAACATGTCCCCACCTTCTAGGAACTGCTCTGCGAGAGAGTCCTCTTTTTGTTTATTCCCGGGGGTGTAAAGACTAACAGGGAAATAACCAAAGGTTATGATAATATCCAAGTTTCCATCATCAGTATTTTCTTTAGCAAAACCTGCTATATCGGCATCACTATATACTTTAATTTCGCTTGAGACAGAATCGACGTTTTTCATGATAAAATCCGTGGCTTTTTTTGCGGCTGCCGCATCTGTCCAACTTGCTTTTTCATTAAAGATAGCAATTTTATGTATACTTGCGGTCCCAACCTTAGCGTTTGAAACCCCAGTTAAACTTGATAACACAAATACGAAAATTAGTACAAATTTGCAAACCTGAGAAAACATATCCCTCTCCTTTTGAATTATGTAATTAACTAGTCATTCAATACTCAAATAATACCTCAGACGTCCCCTCCTAATTGTACAGTTTTTTAATTTTCCCCCAAGTCGCAGGTAACTTACTGTTAGCATCAACGGAAAAGGCACTAGCAATCTCATTTTTCACATAATTGTCAATGATCTCGTGAATAACTTCACCTCTTGGATGAGCTCCACCAGTTTGCAAAGCTATACAGACTCTTCCATTGTGCCCTTTGTTATGAATAATGATAGGATCCGCCATACTGCCACCACCACCATTATTGTCACCAAAAACAACCTCGATTTCCCAATTTTTGTCTGCTTTTATTTGATCAATCTTGAATGGTCGCACTGCTGGAGCTGGTTTTAAACTGGGAGTGTATTTCTTTCCGTCCGCTGTGGGTTTAGAAGAATTACCATCCCCCCACATGTCAAAGGTACTATCGGTAATAGTTTTTAGTCCGTCAGCACCATTAGCGCCACCACCCTGCGTAACATAAAATATGTAATCAGCAGTATTAATAAACATGTTCCCGCCTTCCAAGAACTTTTCGGCAATAGAATCCTCTTTCTCCGCATTTCCTGGTTTGTAAAGACTAACAGGGAAATAGCCAAAGGTTATGATAATGTCTAATGCATCATTGTCAATTCTCTTTTCAGCAAATTTACCAATATCTTTGTCATTATAAACTTCGATTTTCTTTATAAGTTTTGTCTTTTTCTTTATAATCTGTGCCGCACTATTTGCGGAAGCAACGTCCATCCAACTTGTTGCTTCCGTAAAAATTCCAATTTCTCCCATCTTTGAAGCGGACTGAGCCAGATTAAAACACATAATAGCTAAACTAAATAGTAATAATGCTAAAACTGCCCTCACAAAACCCTCATTTCCTAAATCACCTAAAATTTTACTAAAAAAACTGAAGCAAAATATGCCCTCAGTAACTATACACTGTCAATCTCAAATGCAACTTGAAACATTATAAATAAGGTGACATCAAAACCACGAAGCAACAAATTAATTAACAGCCCAAAAAAAATCCGAACTGACCATCCGTTACATAACATACAAATTATGATTTTTCTCAGATGAAAAGCCTGATTACTGTACCTTAAAGCGCTAATTGTACACAATGCAGGCCAATTTTCGCTAGCTCACCTTCCTTTTATCGAGACTGAAGTATAAATTTCAGCTCAAAGAAAATTTATTGTATTCATCGTTTAAACGATCAGGATTACCATGGCCTTGATGCACAAAAATACGATATTTTAAAGCTAATTGGCTAGTTGCTTCTAATTCAATTGGCCCGGTAAAAAAATTGTAGTTTGGAGAAAGCGGACCGTAATCACGAGCAAACCAATGTGCCTGCACAGGATTTGAAGGATGATCTAAGATTGCAAGCCCAATCAGCTGGCCGTCTGTCTCAGCAGTTTCGTCTATCCAACGTGCGGGTTTACCAAACATTTCCTTCTCACCACGTCGGCCTTCGCTATCAGAAAGAATACCCCCATGGTTAGCAACAAGCCAATCAGCTGGACGAACCAACGGCATGCCAGACTCATTGGTTGGATGCAGCGTAACAGTAGTATCAACTGGCTGCAAAGTAATCGCTGTGTCTAAGTAGAGCTCTCCATTTTCAAAAACCTCCCAGCGGTAGGACCGTGTGTCCGTCATTAATGTGTCTCCTTCCGCCGTTACCCATTCACTATCATGTGATAAAGTCGCAACATTTTCGTGGGACTCCATCCGAACATCACCTATTACGTTGATTTTACCCAGCTTATGCTTTTCTCGATAAAGATAAAAATCGAGATGGTCATTTACAACACCGTGCGAGAAACAAACACCATGATGGTGGAGATGATCGGCAGGTTGGTTTTCCAACACGTTTCGTTTACCCGGTCCCAATAAACACGTAACATGAGGATATAACTCTGAATACCATACATACCGTGAAATTGTTCCCACGCCTTCTGCTCTTACATTAACCACACATGGGGTTTCCTGCCCAAAACTAAGTTGCATATTAAACATTCCTTAAATAGTTATCAATTCTAATTGAGAAAGTCTAGCCAAAGTTCAACTGGACATCAAGCTAAATTTGATCATTTCAACCAAGGCTAACTTGACCAGAAAAGGTCAACATGTTTATACTTAAACCTAATATTCACATCTTCACTTGTGCTTACCTCCCAAGCTTTCGGTTGTAAATTTGTTTCTGATTCCCTAAGTATTGTGAAATTTAATTATAAAAATACCTGAAAATCATTACGGCTAAGTCAATGAAACAACAAAATGAAAATCAGATAACATGGCGATCCATTATTCTCGGGATATTGTTGAGCTTGCCGCATGGTTTTTTCTCAATACAGACACCAACACCAACAACAGTATCGCTAATATA
>PAQF01000085.1 GCA_002709695.1 Candidatus Poribacteria bacterium | reverse complement strand
CGTAGTGCAAAGATACTCATTTTGAATTCCCCTTATATAGGTATACTTACAGTCGTTACTAAGTTAAAGTCGTCACTAAGTTAAAGTTACAATTTAAAGACTACAAATTATCTGATTGCTTTTAAGTTCAAATTCGGTTGAGTTCAAGTCGGTTCTCAACCAAATTACTTATATATCGGCATAACAACCAATAACTTTAGAACAAATTCAAAAAAACATAAAAAAAACAAACAAAACACGCCATTACTGGGTTTTTAGCAGTATTCAGGCCCCACAAGAGGAACAAGTTTAAACCTAAAATGGAGAAAATAGGACATTCATCCCTAAAAGAACTCAGACAAATACTCAAGACAGCAGAACAACTATTCTTGTAATACCAACACAACAAAAAAGGGAAGCCCGATTGGACTCCCCTTTCAATACTAAATGCTTCTAATCTTATGCTGTTATTACTACGCCAACAGACCCAGGATATTCTGTGAAATGGCTGACGCTTGCGCCAGCATGGCTGTGCCTGATTGCGCCAAAATCTGGTTCTTGGCCAGGTCTGCCGCTTCCGCTGCAAAGTCCACATCTTCTATGCTCGATCTCGACGATTCTATACTCTGGATATTACTGGTCAAGTTCGACATGGTGAACTGCAGTTTGTTCTGTTCCGAACCAATATAGCTACGTTCCCTATTGATCTCATCAATAGCATGATCAATAGCGGTAATGGCAGTTCTGGCATTGTCAACCGACAGTACATTATCCCCTTCTAAATCCAGTCCATTGGCCGTAGCATTGGTAAGGCTGAATTCATGTTGATTGTTGATGTCGTTATCAGCTCCAATTTGAAGGCGCCAGTGCCCTCTAATGTTATCCCTTGGACCATCTATATTGACGCTCTCCCCTCCAGCGCCACCGTGTGGCTCGCTGTTAGCGCCGCTGGTGCCCGGTTGAGATTGGTCATAAACGCTATTGTCCTGATCTCCGACATAACCACCCGATTCTGCATTAAACAGTGATTCCGGCCCAGTTCCAGCCCAGGTTTCACTGCCTTTAGCGGTGCCATCACCATCACCTATAAGAGTGAACTGGCCACTGGTACTGTTTCCTATGGACGAGCCCGACCAGTTACCTGGAACTTGATCTGGAAACTGGGTGGGGTCTACTCGAAAGTTGACGCCATTGACATTAACATCAAAAGGCTCTTGGTTATGACTTGTAACTGAATTTTCACTATAATTAATTTCGACTCCATCATGTTCTTCATGATAACTGATCCTGTAGCCAACGTCGATGTCTGTGCCGTCGCCACTTGAACTCTGTTTGCTTACAAAAACATTGTAAGGGCCTGGGTGAGGATTATCATTATCTAAAACTTCTACTCCCTGTAGATTCACATTCCAGCCATTAGTAATTTGTGCCTCTGGTATTCCTGCAGTCTGGTATGTGCCGTTTAGTACATTCATGCCATTGTATTCCGTCACATTAGCTATTCGAGTCAATTCGTCTTTCAAGGACTGAAATTCCAAGTTGATACTGGCGCGGTCGACATCGTTGAGTGTATCGGTTGAAGCCTGCACAGAAAGTTCCCGCATCTTGCTGAGAATACTGCTGATGTCACTCAGTCCTGATTCCGCTGTGGCTAGCAGGTTGTTGGCATTCTGTGCATTTCGATTGGCCTGGGACATACCGCGTATCTGGTTGTTCATGCGAACTGAGATGTTGGAACCTGCTGAGTCGTCTGCTGTGGAGTTAATTCGAAGTCCTGAGGACAGACGGCCGATGTTGGAATTGAGGTTAGATTGTGTACTTGATAGATTCTTATAAGCTGAAGAAGCTAAACCATTACTACGTAGTGCAAAGATACTCATTGTCAATTCTCCTTTTATATTTTAACTTTGTTGTGTGTAATGTTGTGTTGTTTCTGGCTTGTATGAGTTCCTATGCTCAATCAAGTTGTTTATATATCGGTAGGATGGAGAGAAAACTTTAGGCTTTAAGCCGAAAAATTTGCAAAAGGGTGTATTATGTGTAGGCTAGAAAGAGGTGATTTTTTTACGATTGAGGAGTAACAACCTTGGTGTCGCAGGTAAAAAAGATCGAACGTAATCGGGTTTCTTACTCTTATATATTAACCTTTGCTTGTGTTCGCGTTGGCATGGTATTTACTTCTGCGTTGATGGTTTTGTCTGTTTTGTATTTCTTTTGCAAAACTATTCTTTTTCTTTTGTTGTTTTGTAGGATCCCCTCGAAAAAAGCACGGAAAAACAACATTATGTAACTGTGGGTTTACAGTGATTTTCATTTAGTTTTAGCAGGTTTCTGAAGTAAGGGATTGGGATTGGATGGTCTTTTATTAATAGCTTGATTGATCATAATGTGGAAGGTTTTTAGCAGAAACTCTTGCTATTCGCTGAATTGTAGCTTAGCAGTTTGGAAGCGAATGAGGGGGTGATGAAAAAACTATCTAATCCAAGTCCTAGGCTAGGTTTACCCGAATTGACATGACCAAGTCTCTACTACACATATTCCACTGTGACGGAAAAAATTTGATGAATAACTTTGAAGCATTAGTTTCTGAAATTGAACGAATCGGAAAAAATAAACCTCACGTAATTGTAGGAATTACGGGTTTTGGAGGGTCAGGGAAATCATATTTATCAGATAGACTGAGAGACTATTTTGGTATTGATGACAATCAGATTGTTCGAATTGATAATTTGTATGGTCCAAATCCTAGAGGATCGAGTATATTTGATCAGAGTGATTGGGAACTCATAGAAAGTATTCTTAAAGCCTCAAGTGCTGGTAAGAGACTAGAATATCAAGGAAAAGACTATAAAGGAAAGATTTTATATTTTGACGAAGATTTGCCTGAAATAGTTATTTTCGAAGGAATAAGACTGCTGCAGCCAAAGTTTAATCAATATTTTGATATAAGTGTATGGATTGATTGTCCTCAAAATTTCGCTGTCGAACGTGCGAAGGCAAGAGATCGCTTGCAAGGAGAAGATGAAGAAACTATAGGGCGTTGGGATACTGATTGGGGGCCGAAGGACAAAAAATATTTTGATATCTACAGACCTGATCAATTAGCGAGTTTTATCTACGAGGATTATCAATGATCTAAGGATCAATCCTAATTCGAGTATGTGCGGGCGAAACGTACATCTCACGTCTTGTGTGATTGCCCAAATTGCCACGTAAATTTTATTAATCACTTAACTTTTTTGTCTGATAAGTTCCGGGTTGTTTGTATAATTGTTTCGGGTTCTTGCCCTCCACTCCTTATTAGTAAGGGCAGTTAATTTAGAACTCATATGCCAAGTCCTTTCTGCCAAGTGCAAATTTTCATTAGATCTGCCAAAGTTCATTACCCTCAAAGAGTTGGTATTCGTGATATATTGGCAGTGTCGTGGATTCTGAAGAGCAACGTGTCTCCCGGAACCAATTGTGCGTTAGTGATTTTATTATTACTATGAGGATGAAAGTAGCGAAGTCTTCTGGGAACTCTTCAGCTTGTAGCCTATACTGTTTGCTAGAGTATACCCTTAATTTTGATCTTATCTTTTTCAATGCTTACACTGCAGGATCACGAACATTTATATTGCTTCTCCTATATGTTTGTTTCAGATTTAGGTGAAATCTATATTAAGTCTTGTGGAATTATAAGGTAAGGTCAGTTAACACTTACTTAATATATAGTTGCTTGTTTTGGGCAACACTTGACAGAATTTATAAGGAAATTGTGGAAATAGCACCGAAAAGTTTGAGTGTGTAAAATAGTCAATCAGATTGGAAAAAATGGATTCCTTGCCTCTTTTCTGATAGAATTGGAAAGGGTAAATTGGTGTTTGGAGGGATGTGATGAGGTATGGAAAGATTGGTATTCTGGATCAAGAAATCTCGCAATTGGTTTTAGGCAGTATGGTTTTTTCGCTAAATGATGTCTTCGCTGGTTATGCGTTGCTTGATCGCTTTTTTGAGGCTGGGGGAAATGCTGTAGATACTGCTTATATTTACAGTGGAGGAGATGGTGAACGGTTGCTTGGTATGTGGATGAAGCAACGTGGTAATCGAGCGGATGTGTTTGTTGCAGGTAAGGGTGGACATCCAAATGGTAGAGTGCCTCGACCGCGAATTGCTCCTGAGGAAGTTAAAGCTGACATTGATACGACCCTGATTCGAATGCAGACCGATTATATTGATCTCTATATGTTACATCGCGATGATGAACAGATTCCAGTTAGTACGGTAATAGATTATTTTAATGAGGAAATTGGTCGTGGTCGGGTTCGGTCAGTTGGAGTGTCGAATTGGCAACGCCAACGTATTATCGATGCCAATGAATATGCAGATTCACGAGGACTTACAGGACTAGTTGTTAGTAGTAATAATCTTAGTCTCGCTGTTGCTATGCATCCACATTGGCATGGTGTTCTATGTGTAGATCAAACCACTTGGGACTGGCATAGGGAAACACAGTTGGCACTTATGCCTTGGTCTTCACAAGCACGTGGCTTCTTTAGTGGGAAGTTCTCTTCTGATAAACGGGATGACCAACATATGGTTGAAATTTACTACAATGATGATAATTTCGAACGACTGGGTCGCGCGCAGTTGCTTGGAGTAGAGAGGGGGGTTTCGGCTATTCAAATATCACTTGCTTACGTTATGCAACAGCCTTTTCCAATATTTCCGATTATTGGTCCGCGAAATCTTGAAGAATTGGATTCAAGTTTGGGGGCTGTGGATGTTCAGTTGAGTGAGGAAGAAATACGATGGCTAAACTTGGAAATTGAGCGACTTTAGGGAGACAAGATTGAAAATTGCTTTTATTGGTGCGGGAGACTGCTGATATCTGCGATGTGAATTCTGATTGTGCCAATCAGGAGCGGTCCTTTTTGTTGCTAAGCCGGTGGAAATTGATCCAGACAAAGCTTTGTGTACTTATATGCTATGGTGGAGCCTAGTCCGATTAACCGAGTTGGATATATGGCACGTTATAGCGACTTAATTGAAAACGTATGCGGAATGGTTGTTGGCAGGAGGGTTGCATGGGCGTTGTTTGGTTCATGTGTCGTATGAGGTGCCTTACCCTTGGTGGGGAAATTTCACTGTTTGTGGTGGGCTAATGTTAGAACAAAGCACACATGTCTTTGATTTAGTTCGATACTTGATTTTAGAGGTCGTTCATGTGCAGGCTTTTGTTGTTAAATATGTGTTTGTAGGTATCGATTACTTCGAGGAGTGTAAGACCTGTAATTTAAGTTTTGAAAATGGAGCGATTGGTAACGCTACTAGCATATGTGTGGCTAATACTTTGAATGGCTTTTTCAGTGAGTTAGTTGGTGGTATTTTCACCTAAACTCAAATTTAGATTATTAGCTTCGTGGGCATATAGATGCTGCACCGGTCGAATTTAATGGGATTGACTTGGGACTATCGACCGATTGAACATCTTGTGAAAGTAGTTGATGGGAGTTTGATTGAGCTGTCTAGCTTACAGTTGAGGGTGGTTTATGCCAAGCTATGTGATTAACGATTCTACCTTGAAGATTACGGATGTTATTCCTATAACTGTACATGCTGTACGTAACTATCCGGCTTGGGTAATTGTCAAGATCCAGACAGATCAAGGTGTTGAAGGTATTGGTGAAGGGTTTACTTGGGCAGGACAGGCGGGTTCTATTGCTGATTATATTTCCTTGATTGGTCAGGAGATTGTAGGATCTGCTCCTCGCAGCATTCAGTCGCTAATGGCGTGTTTCCAGCCGAAGTCTCATGACCGTAATTGGAGTGCTGCAGTATCCGCCGTTGAGATTGCGCTCTGGGATATTCTGGGGCAGGTTTTGGGTTTGCCGGTGTATAAATTGTTTGGAGGGGGGCGTGAGAAGATACCGCTTTATGCTGATCATGGTATTTTTAGTGGAGCTAGCGTTTGGGAAGAGTGTGTTGAGCGTATCTTGGCAGTGAAAGAGAATGGGTTTGGAATGTTTAAATGGGACCCCTTTGAAGGTAGTGGAACTCCAACTCCTAGGGATTTGCGAGATCAAATCAGGAAGGTCGAGATGGTTCGTGATGCTGTTGGTTTAGGATATCAAATTGCGATTGATGCTCATAATCGTTTTTCTGTTAGTGGCGCCATTATGGTGGCCCGAGCGCTTGAGCCGTTCAACATTCTTTTTTTTGAAGCCCCGACAATGGATGATCCCGAACAACTGAAGCAGGTTGCTGATGCTACTGATATTCCTCTTGCGACTGGTGAGTTGACCTGTACGCGTCAGGAAGCGAAAAAACTTTTTGATAGTGGGGCTCTTGGTTTTTTCCAGCCGGAAGTGGGAACAAATGGTGGTATCCTAGAAACCATTAAAACAGCAGATTTGGCTGGGGCATATGGACTCAGGGTAGCCACCCATAATTGGTGTGGCCCAGTTATTACGCGTGCTGCTTCTCATGCTTGTTCGGTTATTCCTAATTTATTATTCCAGGAATATGCTGGTGGAGCACCAATTGATGCTTGGGAAAATGAATTACTTATTCCACCAACACGGATAGTGAATGGGCATCTAGTTTTACCTGATTTGCCGGGATTAGGATTCAAACTCAACGAAAGTTTGGTCGCTTCAAAACAGATTGATTAATTCTCAGTTTTGTTGTCAAGTTACCTAAAAAGATCAAAGCGTCTTGCCTAGGACTATACTAGTCAGGTCATGGTGATTAGCCACACAGTCGTGTCAATTAGAGAGGGAGATATCCCGCTGTGATATCAAAAAATAATGGTGACTTGTAGGGTAATCGATAGTGTGTTTTGTATACTGAGGCATAGATGGAGACTTAAATGCAACTGTCAGAGAAAAGAACAACAGAAGTCGTGACCCAAAAAGCTATTGTTGTTGGGTTGATATTAGTTGTTGTTAACGCCTATTGGGTTGGTGTTGCTAGCGAGCTCTGGTATGCTGTTTATACTCTTGTTTCACCGTTTTCAAATGCTATTTTTACTCTTACGGTTTTGATTACTGTAAATGTTTTCCTCTCCCGATTTGCCAGTTCCCTCGCTTTTACGGCAGGAGAACTTTTGCTAATCTACATTATGGTCACCATGGTTTCTACCATTTCTGGGCATGCTATGATGGCTATTTTAATGGGTACTTTAGCTCATCCGTACTGGTTTGCTACTCCGGAGAACGAGTGGGCGCAGCTGTTTTGGCAACACATTCCGTCTTGGATAACAGTTTCCGACACTGAGTGGTTGAGGGGCTATTACGAAGGCGAATCCACAATTTTTACTTCGGAGCATCTACGGGCTTGGCTGGTTCCTGTTTTAGTCTGGTCCGGGTTCATTTTTGTTTTGTATGGATCTCTACTTTGCATCGGTTTGGTTTTCCGGAGGCAGTGGATGGAACACGAAAAACTTAGTTTCCCCTTAACCCATTTGCCAGTACAGATGACAAACAACCGAAGTTTTTTTCGCAATAGGTTAATGTGGATTGGTTTTTCAGTTTCAGCGATTATCCGAGTAGTTAATGGAATACACGATATTTTTCCTGCTATGCCTGGTTTCCCTCCTAATTTACGTCTTGATCAATATTTTTTGGATCGTCCTTGGAGTGCAATTGGTCATACTTCAATGTCGTTTAACTTGGCGATTGTCGGTTTAACTTATTTTATGCCATTGGATCTTGCGTTTTCCACTTGGTTTTTTTTCTGGTTGACGCGTGCGGAAAAAGTATTTGCTGACATCATCGGTTGGCACAATATGCATTTAAATGATCGGGCAACTGGGGCATGGGTTGGTATCGCTTTGATTACGTTGTGGGGAGCACGTCGACATCTGATGACCTTGATTGGGAATATATTCATCCGAGATGCAATTGATGATCACAGCGAGCCAGTATCTTATGGCACAACTTTGATTTTGACAGTTCTTAGTGTTGGGTTGGTTTTTCTATTCTGTTATATGGCTGGAATGTCGTTTTGGGTGATAAGTGTTTTTTACGTGATTTTCCTTGCTTTTGCTCTTGCAATTGGTCGTGTACGAGCCGAACTTGGACCTCCTTATCATGAAGTTATTGGTATTAATCCGCGTCAGATGATGGTTGATATTTTTGGGACACGCAAGTTGGGTGGTGCTAACCTCACGATTTTAAGTTTTTTATATGCTTTTAATCGATGTAATCGATCTCATCCAATGCCTAACCAAGTTGAATCTCTCCGAATTGGGAATCGTGTTCATATTCCAGGGCGGACTCTTATTATTTCTATGGGATTGGCAATAGCCGTTGGGGCGTTTGCAACGTTGTGGTCTTATTTGGAGGTTGTTTATCGCTATGGCCTTGATCGTTGTCATGGTGCGATTGGTGGTTTTGGTTGGGAAACCTTGAATCCATTGCAGAGTTGGTTGCAGCATCCAAAGGCAACGGAAGGATTAGGTGTTTTCTTCATGTTGGTTGGGATGGGGTTTGTTTTTTTTCTGCAACTAATGCGTACGTATTTTCTGTGGTGGCCATTGCACGCCTCTGGTTATGTTTTATCGGGTGCGGCTTGGGGAGGATTAATATATTTTTGGTTTCCTGTTATGCTTAGTTGGTTGATAAAATATTTAATTCTTAAGTTTGCAGGTTGGAACACACATCGAAAAATGATTCCATTTTTCCTTGGGCTAGTTTTGGGTGATTATATTCCGCGTAGCATTCTAAGCATTGTCAGTTTTATATTAGATTTGTATATGCCATCATCTGGAGCAGGTCATACGCTCTAATGAATTTGTTGGTAATGGGCTTATGGTCAATATAGTTTCGATTGCAATATAAGATCGGTTGTGTCTTTTAGCTAGAAGCCATTTCCGGTATCATCCAATGTGTAGATTTTTAATTCTGAAGTTAAGGGGAAATAATATAGATGGATATTAGTTTAAATTGGCTTAGAGAATATATAGATTTTGACTTGACGCCGATAGCGCTTGGTGAAAAGTTGATGATGCTTGGAACTGAAGTGGAGTCGATAACTCAACTTAGTGAAGGACTTAATAACATTGTTGTTGGTAGGATTCTCAACATTCGAAAGCACCCACAGGCTGATAAACTTGTTTTGTGTGATGTTGATGTAGGCAAAGAGGAATTGCAGATTGTTTGTGGTGCTCAGAATGCTGAGAAAAATCTAGTGGTTCCTGTGGCCCTAGTTGGGGCTAATTTGCCGAATGGTAGTATTATCAAGAGAACAAAGTTGCGAGGGGAGACTTCATTCGGCATGCTTTGCTCAGAGGAAGAACTTGGGTTTTCTGAGGAATCTTCAGGATTGATGGAGTTGTCAGATGACCTTGAAATTGGCATGTCGCTTACAAAAGCCCTTGGTCGGGATGATGTTGTGTTAGAACTAGAACTAACTCCAAATCGTCCTGATTGTTTGAGTGTTGTGGGTATTGCTCGGGAAATTGCCGCTGTTACTGAGGGGGAGGTTCGCTTACCCAAAATTCAAGTTGATGAAGGTAATTGCCAGTTGGACGAATTGACTTCTGTTACAATTGAAGCTCCCGATTTGTGCCCTCGATATGCTGTACGTATTATTCGTAATATCAAAGTTGAAGACTCACCATCTTGGTTGAAAAATAGGCTTAAATCAGTTGGTGTTAACCCAATCAATAACGTCGTTGATGTAACTAACTATGTTATGTTTGAGTTGGGACAGCCGCTTCACGCATTTGATTATGATGAGCTGGTGGAGCATCGAATTGTTGTTCGTTGTGCTCGTGAGGGTGAAGTGCCTAGAACTCTTGATGAGCAGGATCATCAGCTTACATCAGAGATGTTGGTTATTGCTGATGCAGAAAAGCCACTCGCCGTTGCGGGTGTGATGGGAGGGCTTGATTCTGCTATATCTCGGAAAACAACTAATGTTTTGCTTGAGAGTGCATACTTCAAAGCTACCAGCATCCGTCAGACTTCAAAATCTCTTGGTATGCATACTGATGCCTCGCACCGTTTCGAGCGTGGAACTGATCCTGAATGCGTGATTCCGGCTATTAATCGGGCTGCGCAGATGATCGCTGATTTAACGGGTGGGGAAATTGCTGAGGGAATTATCGACATTTATCCTGGGAAACGTGATTTGATTGAGCTTGAGTTGCGGCCGGCTCGTGTCAATTTTGTTTTAGGAACTGACATTGAATCTATCCAAATGGTGAGTATATTAACAAGCTTAGGTTTTGGTGTTAAAGATTTAGTCGAATCGGGTGATTTAAAAGTAACTGTTCCAACATTTCGTCCAGATGTGGAACGTGAAATAGATTTGATTGAAGAAATTGCACGTGTCTATGGATATGACAACATTCCTACAACTCTCCCAACAGGTAATATCCCGGTTCCAAAAATAAATGATCGGTCTTTGCTCCGAGAGTCTGTAAAGAACAATCTATTAGGATCAGGGCTAATGGAGGCGATTAATTATTCTTTTTACAATTCTGATGCTTTCGATCGTATTCGGTTGGTTTTGGATGATCCACTTAGAAGGGCTATTCCAATACAAAATCCGCTAAATCAGGATTTTGCTACTATGCGGACAACATTGATCCCTAGTTTGCTTGAAAATGTGTCACAAAATAATAGGCGTCAGGTAAGTGATGTACAGTTTTTTGAGTTTGCGAAGGTTTTTGTTCCTAGTTACGAACAACGTTTGCCGCAGGAATTGGAGCGAGTCTCGGGCGTTATTTCTGGGAACTTGGGTACTGGTACTTATGGTAATCCAAAACAATTTGTTGATTTTTTTGACATCAAGGGGGTTGTTGAAGGTGTTTTGAATGTATCAAGTGTGGTCGATTATGAGGTTGGAAGGAAAAGACATCCAACTTTTCATCCTGGTCGATGTGCTTCAATTAATGTTTATGGCGAATCGATTTGTTTGTTTGGTGAAGTTCATCCTGAGGTTAGGGAGAATTACCATTTAATTAACCCAACTTATGTTTTTGAATTGGATTTTGATAGGTTGTTAGAGTTAGCTAAAATAGATACACAATTTGAACCGATTCCGGTTTATCCTAGCATCCAGCGAGATCTGGCGATTCTTGTATCGAGGGATATTTTTTCAGGCCAACCGCTCCGGATTATCAAGGAAATTGGAGGTGATCTTGTCGATTCAGCATATCTTTTCGATTTGTATTTTGGTGACCAAATCCCACAAGGAAAGAAGAGTCTTGCTTATACTATTGAATATCGTTCTCATGCGGGGACTTTGACTGATGATGTTATTGACAAAATCCAGCTTAGGATTATTGCAAGACTAAAGGAAGACCTGAGGGCAGAACTTCGCACTTGAAAAACACATTTCTGTCTTTATTGTTGGTTTGTGTTACTGCTGTTTGGGGGTGGACATTTGTAATCGTTCGAGATGCTACAAGTCCTGATGTCTACAGTGTTGTTGCGTTCCTTACGCTTCGTTTTGCAATTGCATCGGTTGCGCTAATTTTCTTTTTTAAAAGAATTAACAGTCGTACGTTAGCAGCAGGACTTGGTTTTGGGGCCATTGTTAGTATTGGTTATCTTTGTCAAACCTTTGGTCTTCGTTATACTACGGCTACAAATTCTGGGCTTATTACGGGCTTATTCGTAATTTTTGTTCCGATTACTGATTTTCTCCTGTTTAAAAAACGACCACCTCGTACTTTTCTTTTAGTCGTTTGTGTTTCTTTTGTTGGCATTACTTTTTTATCGGGTGGGAACTTGGATGGATTCAGTTTTGGGGATTTGCTTACTTTGTTGTGTGCAGTGGCTTTTGGTATTGATATTTCTTTACTCTCAAGGTATTCTAAAAATCATGATTCAGGTGCGTTGATGCTTGTACAAATGATGTCATCCACGCTTATATGCGCTGTAGTATGGGGGGGGACTGAACCATTTAAATTACCTCCAGATTTTTTCGTTTGGCAGTCAATTTTGCTAACAGGGCTTTTGGCTTCAGCTCTAGCTTTCACGGTAAAAGCGTTTGTTCAGCAGAGAATTTCCTCTGTTAGAGCCGCAGTTATACTGACAACTGAGCCTGTGTTTGCAGCTGTTTTTGGTTTTTTTTTAGCTGGTGATCGGCTTAAGCCGATACAAATTTTAGGTGGTGTTTTTGTCATAGCTGGAATTTTGACATCAGAGGTATTAGCAACAATTCATCAACAAGACAGCAAGTAAACTAGGTTAACCTATATGAATCCAGATGTAGCCGTAGGATATTTGCAAATAGGCATTGCAGTCATCTTGGCTTTTCTTGGCGGATTTGTTTTAATTAAACGTCCAGAAAGTCAGCCGGGGCGTCTTGTAGCAGTTCTTTGTTTTCTAAATAGTGTTTGGATAGGTATTGAATTCTTTTCAGATTGGTATGAAAAGAAGGAAATGTTGAAAACTACACTTTATCTGCAGAATTCTAGCAAATTTTTTATCTCGAATATTATTGCGACGCTTGTTTGTTTTTCTTGGTATTTCCCCCACAGACCGCCAAAGGCTAAAAGAAAACAGACTGTGTTGATATATTCAGTAGCGCTTATCTTTTCATTGTTTGTGTTTAGTCGTTGGGATCCGAAATCCGCAGAGTTTATTCATGGTAAATTGAGGATCGAGCACGGTTTCATTCATCATCCCCTTTATTTTGGGTTTATTATATTTGGGGGGCTTTATGCTCTTGGAAACTTATTGACTAAGTTTCGGGAGTTGGACTCACCTTCGGTTAGGCTACAACTCGTTTATGTCACGTTAGGGCTTGGGTTGTCTTTGATCATTGCCGCTATCTTCAGTCTGGTTCTGCCTGCTTTTAATATTCGCCATTTTGCATTTCTTGGAACCCTAGCACCTGTGATCGGATTTGGTTTTATAATTTATGCAATTGTGAAATATCGAGCTATGGAGATTGATTTTATTATACATAGAACGTTATTTTGGCTTGTTGTGAGTTCAATTGCTATTGGTACAATATATGTAATGATTTATTTATTAGGGACACAATTCCAACTGTTTAGTCAGATTTCATTGGGAATCATTTTTATTAGGTTTCTATTTTTGACTTACAATGATACTGTGCAATCGGCAATCACTCGACTGTTTCAGAATGATCAGTATAAAATTGAAACAACTATTGATAGGCTTGTGGATTCGACTCGTTATCTACAAGGTCTTGAGGTATTAGTTGGTGATATTCTCCGGATGAGTCGTGACGTTTTACGGATTCCGAACTCACATATGCTTATTTATTATGATGATGCTGCGACGTTCATTGAAATGGGACTTGAAACGAAGCAACCTACGAATTTAACTCCGGACAAGCCGTTTTTTAAATGGCTTGTTACCTTCGATCAAATTGTTGAACGTGAGCGGGTCCAATTTCGTTCGCAACATCAAGAAATCCGTGAGATTGCGCTTCCTTATTTCAATCAAGTCAAAACAGAGGTTTGTGTGCCTTTTATACATGGAGGACGTATCCTTGGTATTTTGAATTTGGGTCGGAAATCAGATATCCGTTGGAATCTAACTGCGCGTGAATTGGGTTTATTGGACCGACTTCGGAAGTCTGCTACTCTTGCTCTTGAGAATGCTTTGTTGCATCAAACGCGTCTTGATATCCAAGAAAAGCAAATTCAGGCGGAATTATTGGCTTCTGCCTCTAGCTCATTGGCCCATTCCATCAAGAATCCTCTTGGATTGTTGTGTGCTAATTTGGACTTACTCCGTGAATCGACATCTCGATTTTCTAATCAAGAAATTGGATCGGCTCTGCTAGATACAGAGGTACAGGTTCGTAAGATCGAGGAGATCATCAATCAAATCCGAAATGCGAATATCGGTCCGTCGGAACTGGAATCTTTGCGTTTAGACCTTCTAATTGGTGAAATTCTGTATGAGCAAGTCGACTTGTCAATCGAAACCGAAATCTACGTCGAACCAACCGAGATGATGGCGGATCAGGGGCAAATGCGTTTGGCATTGACTAATATTATCATAAATGCTTGTCAAGCAATGAAAGTATCGGTTGATTCGTCGGATGATGGTGCAAAATGTGGGAAGTTGGGTGTTTACATGAACTTCCATCAAAATAACCAAATGCTTGAACTTAAGATTAGTGATACCGGTTGTGGTATGTCGAATGTCTTGATTAACCAAGTTTTAAGCCGTCCCTTCGTTACGAAAAAAAAGACAGGGACAGGATTAGGGGTTTGGACAGCAAAAAAGATCATCGAGGCTCACAGCGGTAAACTTGATTTGGAGTCTAAGGAAAGAAAGGGCACAATAGCAACTATCATCTTACCTCTTTCGACTTCAACGGCCTAGTTTGATGCATGGGGGTAGATGTTGAGAACTCTCTTAACTGTTGATATAATGAGGTTTATGTATAAGCTAGAATTGGTTGACACTCAGAACGCGGATTTGTGGGATCGAATGCTGTATAGTTGTCCGTATAGTACAGCCTTTCAAACTATGGGTTGGCGAAATGCGATTGTTGCATCCTTTAAGCAGATGAGTCCATTGTACTATCTTATTCGACAAGGAAAAGAGATCATTGGTGGATTACCAATGTTTATTTTTCGACCGATGCCAGGGGTTAGGATGTTACATTCAATGCCATGGAATTTATTGGGAGGCTTACAACTTGTTGATGGGAAAGAAGTTGGCCTTGGTCCGTTGGTTGAAGAGATTGAAGCTACGCTAAATCAGGTCGTTTGGGGACAGGGCGTTTTTGAGACGGTATATGTATTTGATTCTGATCATATCGATCTATACGAGCGTAAGCTCGTTGAGCTCAAATATAAAAAATTGGGAACTCAGTTTACTCATCTTCTTAAAACTAATCAAAACTATGAGATATTGTGGAATGCTTATAATAAAAGGGTTCGGGGTGCTGTAAGAAAGGCAGCCAAAAAATCAGTTATTGTGTCAGATGCACAAACTGATGATGAATTAAAAAGCTTTTATCAGATTTATCTGGCAACTCAAGAGAGATTAAATGGTATTCCTAAACCATTCATACTATTATGTGAACTTGTTAAAACTGGCTTAGGTAGGATATCGGTTGCAAAGAAAGATGGTCAAATTATTGCGGGTTTATTGTATTTGTTGTTCAATCGTACTGTTACTTTGTGGTGTGCGGGGTCTCTTCCTGAATTCTGGAATTTGCGACCTAATAATGCCATATTTGATCACATTATTCGCCAAGCATGTCAAGGTGGATATGATTATGTGGATTTTGGCGCCTCTCCACCTGAAAACCAAGGTCTAATCAAGTTCAAGGAGGAATTTCGGGCTAAACGATCGGACTTTGTTAGCTATGCTAAAGTGCATTCTCCCGTCAAGAAGAGAATATGGGAAAAGGCAGAGCCAACACTAAGAAAGGTTTATGGTTGGATGCAACACCATGTTTAAAAGATTCGGTTGGGAATCTAAAACTCTCGCTATTTGGTTATAAAAAGAGGAATAATAATCTCAAGTACGAGAATAGTTGTTGTTTTTTGAATTCCTAAAAGTGTTTTTTGTTTTCAGCATTGATGTTGATTATTGTAATACTAGTGAGTGCAACCAAATTTATTTCTTCTGTCAGATTTTTCCTTGTGAAGTTTTGTGTTGGCTAAGTGGTTGGATCAAGTGAGCTCTAAAGGAGGAAGAGGGAAACCCCGATTTTCGTTTCGCGTTCTCCTCCACCGACGGTGGGCTCGACGAAGTTTTGTATGATGTAATCTGATGTGATAAGTAATCCTATTTGTTGTCCCATGGCAGTTCCTTGTAATACTAATTCAAAAAAACCTACTGTGCGGTTATAGTGTTGTGCTGTGTCATTTAGGTTACGCCATGTGTAATACTGTGCTCCGGCACTGAGTTGTAGTTGTGCTGCGACTTGGTGGACCAGAGTTAAAATATAGGCGTTTCGGCTGATGTCGATTGATTTTTCTTCATCGAATGGTTTTATATATCCGATTGTTCTATCGTTACGGAATGCGGGGGCAATGGTTAAATCGTCACGTGGTTTATACTCATATCGGACTTGGTGGATAAGGGCTGTGTCGATTACACGCTGACGAGGACGGGTGTGAAAAAGCATGTCGTGTTGGTATTTGAACTTGCTGCGAATGGTGAGATTGTTCACGTTTTGGTAGTCAACAATCATCGTGAAAATATTACCCAGATAATCTTGAAGAGTCAATTCGTCTTTTATGAGTTGACTAGTTGTCCGGATTATAACATCGTCAGGTATTATATCTTTTGATCTACGCAGTGTATGTCGGAAAATAATAGTTCCAAAGTTAGGTATCGATTTGGGGGTGAATGAAGTGATATTGTATAATCCCCTGGCGCTTTCATCTTTCATAGTGAGGTGTTTTTCATAGTATCCGGGAATAATCGATAAATTTTTGATGAAGGGCAATACGAATTTGAAATAGGTGTGGTGTCCGTAAGTGCCTTCATCATAATCGAGGCGGTAGTTTGGTTTTTCATCATCCTCAAGGTTATCTGGTTCGCCGTTATTATTGAAATCAATTGATTCTCTGTTAAGGCCGAGCCGGAATTTGGGAGGGTTGGCAAAGAAGAGAAGAAAATCGTCGTTCCAATCTTTAATTCGGTCTCCGTCAATATCATCTCGGGTATTTCCGACGATTAGTATGTCTGGCTCGCGTGAGTCTGCATATGGATCTTCGTCGTCGTTATCGTCTATGAAATTAGAAATTGCTTCCCCTTTTGTGGCTGTACCATAAAAGGGATCGATACGTGTATATTCGCTTCTCCACATAATAGGGCCGAAGTTTCGATTTATGTCAATAAACCAAGCGCCGACTGAATTACTTATCCGTTTACCTTTTAGAATTGGATATTGTTTGGTGTTTACGTACCAAGACCGCTCCGCTGTTACAGAAAATCCCCGTAATGTTGTTTGTATATCTATTCCCAGAGTCGTTTCGTCTGTCAACACTCCATAGTAGAATTTTCGTATTCGTCGATTAGATTCGTCTGTTATGTTTCCCTTTGCGCTTAGCTCAAGCTGGAAATTTTTGTTGTCAGTTGAGATTTCCACGAGATAGTCATTGGCAATATCTATTTCGAACCGAATATTTTTTATATCCTGTGAATTAAATACAAAGAATCGATAGATGAAAAAACCATCGTTATTGGCAGATCTAGATTCTGTGTCACGTATACTATCATGTGGCAAAAGAATACCTGGATGTTCTCTTCCTCCTGTTACGTTGTATTCTAAGATATTGTCCATGAATACTTTAACCCCAAAAACTTTTGCGCCATTGTTATCTGTTGGTGAGGCATCACGAAAGCGCAGAAAAATTTCGGTGGGGGGATTGTTTATAGTTACGCCTCTCAGAGGGTTATGTGAACGTGTTAGATCGTAGTTAGTGAAGAAGCGATTAACATAGTTTAGTCCTATTCGAGGCAATGGTAGAGTAAACTCAGGGAGGTCAGCAATACTGATGCCATAAGCACCCAAGTTTGCTTCTGCTCGTATTCCTGCCATAAACCAATCATTTTCGCTTGGAATTTCGCGGTTCTCAATGGGCGACGAACGTTCTCCGGATATTGAAAATGTGTTGTTTGTAACGCGCCCAGCGAACATTGAAACTCGTCCTCCTGTATCCGGAAAAGTTATATTCCATCGTGCAGCATCGTAAAGCTCCTTATTCAGTGTGAAGTTGGAAAACTTGGTGGGGAAATTACCTACTGTCAATTGATGGTGCACGTTTTGGCCTTCGACATTAAAGGTGAAGAAGTTTCGGTTACCGGTTTTTTTCTTGAATTCTTTGTCTCTGCGTAGTACGGAATTACCTTCAAGAAGCCCAAAGTTAGCGTGGAGTCGATAAAGCTCTTTTCCGCTTTTATCGAAGACTGGATTTCCTAATGGATCTATTTGCTGGGCTGATACTGATATGCAGATTAGCAAAAAAAACACCAGATTGCTTTGAGATTGTTTAAAAGTCATAAATTACGCTCACTCGATGGCTACCATAAGTCTTTTGTGGCCCAACAATGGGAAAAATTAAACCATAATCGATGCCCACCTGATTTGAAGGCCGATAACCAACGCCAGAGGTTAGATTTGTTCCCCAAGCTAGATTTTCAAGGCGCAATCCGCCACGCAGGTAAAATCGACCTTGATCGAATTGGTGTTCCATACCTAAGTAGACGTTGACTTCATGTTGTCTAAAAACTAGATCCATTTCACCTGAAAAGTTCTCACTGAGGATACCAATGCCTAGTGATGTTACTATTGGCAGATTCTCCTCTACTTTTGAGTTATTTGAAGCAATATTTGGTCTGTTGAGGTTTTGTATGGATAAAGCTATTGGGGTGTTTGGTGAAGGGCGAATAATGATGCCTAAGTCAAAGCTGAACTTTGTTTTCCGGGGTAGATCTTCAATAATTTTTCCATTTGACCCAATGGTTGGTGCTGTATTCCAACTGAGAAGTTTGACTGAGCTACCAATGGCAATTTGTTTCTGTTTTTCTTTGTTAAGTAAAATGTTTTTACTGGTACCAATGACTACGTAGTGTTCTGTATATAGGCTTTCGATGTTAAATTGTTTCCATAGAAACCCAATTGCTCCTGTTTGGGGAACAGAGTTCGCATAAGCTAGAAGATCTTGTCTTATTGAGTTTTGATCTGTTAAACCTAAATGTAGTAATGCGGTAGTAGCAGATAATTCTTGGCCAATTATATTTGAAATTGAGGCGGGGTTGATGAGTATACCGTCAGCTTGATTCGCAATTGCGGTTAATGCGTTTCCCATCCCATAAGCACGTGCTCCGATATATTGATCATCGAATGCAGCATATGAACTGGATAGAAAAACAAAGAAATAGTAAACGGGATATAGTTTTCCAGAATATTTCATAATCAGATTAAACTTATTAGATGTCAGCATTAAATTTTCCGATTCCATCATTTCCCTATTACAATTACGCCGTTTGAGATCTCAGTTCCTATTCGTACTTGATATAAATATGGTCCAATATTGACGGTTTCGCCCATCCGGTTCCTACCGTCCCACTCAATACTCACTGCATTGGTGTTGATAAGAGCGTGATCTGTAAGCGTTCGGATTAATTTGCTTTTTAAGTCGAAAATTTCGACGGTAAGTTCTCTTTGGCTGAGGTCTGACATATTTGGTGAAGTAATTGTTAAATGCGTAGTATCTGCTATGCCGTTGCCATCTGGTGAAAAAGGGTTAAAGGTCCAAGTTGTGGTGATTTTAGACAAAACCGCTTGAAAAACGGCAAATTGGGTAATATAGTTCAGATCAAGTTCGACTACTTTTAGGTCGGGGTTGACTGAACCTCCAGCTATTTGCCATTCTTGTGATGAGTCGTCCCATAAAAAAATACGCATATTTTTTGACATTGAGGGTTTCACTCCAGCCTTGAATAGATCAAGATTGTCATAGCTGATTTGTAAAAACGCAGGCTTATTTAAAATTAGTTGGTTAAACTTAACAAATGGTGCTATTTTTAAATTTAATGCGTCGAAAAACTCGATTTCATTAATCTGTATATTATTTGCTTGTTTACTTTCAGTGATTTTGAAACGTACATATCTTGCTTTTGGTCTTATTGCCAAATCTATATTTGTTATATTGTCCAAAAAGTTATCGAATTCCAGAGCCTTCACAAATTGTCGGTCATTATCCGCTGTATAAATAATGATGTTTTTTGGGCTAAAAGATTTTCCTTGATGTGTATTTGCATGAATGGCAATGCGTCCGATAGTCTGCTGTTTTCCAAGATCAATTTCCAGGTTAATTGGTAATGGTGTTAAGTCTGTTATCCAGGTTGAGGGTGCATCTAAAAGACCATCAACAACCAAATTAGGCGGCTGGGACTGCAGAAAACTGCTCGACTCTGCATAGAAGTTAGTCTTTAGGAAAGCTACAAAGCGGTAAACGGCTACAGGAGATGTGTTTGCTGCAATCAACGTATTATTTAGGTAAGAAAACGGTGGTATTTCTGTGGGCTTGATGCGCCAGAATTGTAGTTTCTTGATTTTTTGATTGAAACTATCCGCATGGATCCTGATTTTTGTTTGAGTGCCGTCGCTTAAGTGAAAATAGCCATTTTCTGCGGCTTCTGGAAGCAGTTCTGGGAGATACGTAAGTGAGATTATATGCTGGTCGGTGGCTAAGACTGGGTCTGAAAATTGAGTTGGTAAAATGGCGGCAATAAGATTGATACGATTTTCACCTGGTTGTAAGAGAACTTCTATTGAAAAATCTTGGCTATTTCCCTGTGTTAGGTCAAGAATAATGGCGATTGATTCAATGCTTGCTTGGATTGATTGTTTATTGGCATTGAGGAATTCTATCGACTGGAGTGATATTTGACCAGCTTGCCATCCCTCAATCATTTTGGCTTCAATGAATCGAGAAGTAACGAGTGAAGGGAAAGCGACGAAGACACGATGGGATTCTGTTGATATTCGTGATGGAACATTAAATCTTTCAGGGATACTGAACTCAGATCCATCTTGAGAAAAGGCTAATTGGATAGTTTTTGGGCCAAGAGGAAATTGAGAGTTTGGGACAGGCCGGATTAAGATCCCACTAAGTATTTGTTTGCTGCCCAAATCTAGTGTAATCGATTGAATTGGGTGTTGTACGTCATCTAGTGATTTTATTCCACTAGGAGTATTTGCAGAGACAACGACCTTAGTTGGCATTTTCGAGGTAACATTACCTTTGATTGCCAATCCTTGGTTATTTGTTGTGAAATCTGTTTTGGGGTAGATGATTGACAGGTCAATCAGTGCTGCGTTTGCTTGATTGAAGGCGATTAATAAGCTCAAGAGGATTAATATAAATCCAAATCGCATAGCCTCTCCCAATAGCATAGTATTATATCATAGAACGAAGATCTCAGCAAAGAATTTCAGCGAAAATGTCTTGACATTTGTATATGCCATTTGATATTATTCTCACCGCTTTTGTATATGCCGAGATAGCTCAGTTGGTAGAGCAGCGGACTGAAAATCCGCGTGTCGGCAGTTCGATTCTGCCTCTCGGCATTTTCCCCTTTTCCTTAGATTAGATATGTTGAGTTTTTCGCCGATGTAGCTCAGGGGCTAGAGCAACTGATTCGTAATCAGTAGGTCGGAGGTTCAAATCCTCTCATCGGCTTTTTATACTCTCTTATCGATACCTCATATAACAAACTAGTCTAAACCCTTTTTTATGTTGTTTCGTCAATTTCTAACATAAGAGTAGGAATTTCTAAAATTGTAATGAAGGACGTCCCGGATCGTGTTTTTGTGCAGAAGGTGACTTCTGGCGATACAGAGGCCTTTGGAGAGTTAGTCCGAAGATACCATAAGCGGATTTATGAATTAGCGTATCGGTTCTCTCGCCATCCGGAGGAAGCCTACGATTTATCACAGGAGATTTTCCTGAAAGCGTTTAATGCACTTGAACGTTTCCGTGGTTCTTCAGGTTTTTATACTTGGTTGTACAAAATTGGTCAAAATACTTGTATAGATTATACTCGGCGAAAGAGTACTTGGTCTGAACTACCGTTTATTAATGATTTTCCTTCAGATGATTCTTGGTTACATCCAAGTACTGCTCATGGTTCCACTACAAAGTTTCTAGAAAATAAGGAGCTGAGCCACGAAATCAATAGTGCTATTGATCAGTTGTCACCGAGACAGAAGCAAGTATTTGTTTTGAGGCATTACGAGGGGCTGGCTTTACGTGATATTGCTGATGTTTTGGATCTAAAAGTTGGTAGTGTTAAAGCACATCTCTTTAATGCTATTCGAAAATTGCGAGTACGATTGACGCCTTATATACAGTAGATGGGTTAGGTGTATGAAATGTGGTTGGGTCGAAAATTTAATTCCTGAATACTTTGAAGGGATTCTGGATCAATATCAGTTGGATTTAGTGACTCAGCATTTGGAAAATTGTGGGGATTGTAAGTTAGAATTGGATGCTATCGATCGGCTACTCGATTTGGTAGATAATGTGGAAGTCGAGTATCCGTCAGCGATGAAATGGAACGGTTTCTGGGGAGATTTGCGTCGAAAGATTGCGCTTGTTCAAGTTGACCAACGATCGTCATTTTTAAATTTGGGTTGGTATTACTCTAACATATGGAAGTTTGCTGGTATTGGGTGCATGTTGTTGCTGGCAGTTTTGTTGTGTTTACAGCTCTTTGGTAATGTT
Source organism: Candidatus Poribacteria bacterium (assembly GCA_002709695.1). Lineage (GTDB taxonomy): Bacteria > Poribacteria > WGA-4E > WGA-4E > UBA9662 > UBA9662. The sequence goes on along the minus strand of PAQF01000085.1, from coordinate 2,207 downwards.
TCTTTTTTAATGTATCCGTATCGAAATACTGAAGATTTTCGGGCTGTAAATCAGTTTTTTGGCGAGATTCCTATTGTCCAGATTTTAGAGCAAATTAATTTTGAAGAACAGGAGATTGGGTTTGTATGGGAATCGGATCTCGTCTCAAATTTAGAATCTGTGGATCTGCATAATTCTTTCCCTGATACAGTCGCTGAAAGTTGGTATTTAACTGATTTGACTGAGCTAGATTTTCTGGTATACCCGTCAGGGAATTTGGATAATGTTGTTTTGACTTCAATGAAATAGAAACTTCGTGTAGTGTTAGTTCTTATGAAAAGTAAAAGGTATATTATCCCACTAGCTTTAATTTTGCTTGTAGTTGGAATCGTGGTTATGTTGCCGTATCTTCGTGCAGAGCGCCCAGTTACTGAACCGGAAAAAGCGAAAATTAGCTCCGAGCTTATCGAGGCACTCAAAATTTGGAAATTAATTCATGCGGTTTCCCCCACTACTGAGCAGCTAGTTCCTTTACTAGCGAAATTCAATGAACTAGAGGAGTTAAAAAAGATATACCGCCAAAATCATCGTCAAATTTATGACCAACTGAAGCGTTTACAAGACGATATGCGGGATGTGGATGTCTCGCAGAAGGTCTTAGATGACTATCGGCAAATTGAAGAACAGTTTATTCATCAACGCCGGGAAATAAAAAGCGAGATCAATAAAATCTTAACTGTTGATCAACAAATGAAGTTTGAGGTTTTTAGTTTTACCTACCGAAGAGACCTAAGAAAGACCATGCAGTTACTGTTGTCACTTCAGAAGGTTGATGTAAAATCACAATCGAAGTAGTAGCCCTCCCCGTGAAGTAATCCTAGTAAAGAGTTGATCAGGTAATTTCGTATATTGCACTTATTCTTCTCCTAAATTTGTGGTAAGGTGTCAGGCGTTATTGTCAACAGTAGTATGTTTATGATTGAATTTAAGGATTGTGAGCTCAAGCCTAAATATTGATTCCCCATTTTTGGTATGTATTCTAGGCCCTACTGCTGTTGGGAAAACATCAGTTGCTATAAGGCTTGCCCAAGTTCTGGATGCTGAAGTTGTGTCTGTTGATTCCCGACAGGTTTACCGGCAAATATCCATTGGTACTGCCAAGCCTACGAGGGAAGAACAAGACACCATACGACATCATTTAATTGATTGTGTTGATATCGAACAAACGTTTTCGGTTGCAGATTACCAATTGTTTGCAGATCAAGCAATATATAATATTCATAGTAGTAATAAGCGTGTATTTCTTGTAGGGGGGGCGGGGCTTTACTTTCGGGCACTTGTTGATGGGCTTTCTGATTTTCCCGGAGCTGATTGGCAATTTCGTGCTGATCTTGATCAGGATGCAAGGAAGTATGGGAAAGATTATTTGCATGAAAAGTTACGTTGTATAGATCCTGTGTCTGCTGAACGTATTCACCCAAATAATGTTTTTCGTGTTATTCGAGCACTTGAAGTTTATAAATTAACTGGTCGCCCGATTTCCGGTTTTCAGCGGGATTGGAGCCAAAATTGTCCGCGGTATAGTTTCTCTGCTTTTGGGCTAACAATGCCACGTGAGCAGTTGTACCAACAGATTGAAACCCGCATCGATTATATGCTTGAAATTGGGTGGGTTGACGAGGTGAAGGATCTACTGGAAGAATATAATTCTGACACGGGAAAAGATCTTCGAGCTTATCCCGCTATGCAAAGCTATGGTTACAAAGAAATCATTGATTATCTAGATCAGCGCTTGGATTTCGGTCAGGCAGTTAGTCAGATTAAGCAACAGACACGAAATTATGCTAAGCGCCAATTGACTTGGTTTCGCAAAGATGCGCGAATTACATGGTTTGACGTTTCAGAGTTCGATTTTTTGGATCAAGTGGCTGAGAAAATATTAACTCAAGTTATGAAACGGATTGCGATTTAGTTGCTATAGTAGGCTTTTTGTTTTGAATATATCTTGGTTTGTGATGTGGCTTCTATTTTATACCGTATAAGGGCTACTTCTTGATATTGATGACATTGGTTGATGCTACTTTTTGTCTAATTAGTAGAGTAGAGTTCGCCTGAGATTATGCGCATTTTTCTTATTGAGTAGGAATGCTCAAATTGGTGTGAGAAGTGATCGGCCATCTAAATGTGGGTCTTGCTAAAGAAATTTGAGCTGGCTGTGTTAGATGGAT
>PAQF01000084.1 GCA_002709695.1 Candidatus Poribacteria bacterium | reverse complement strand
GAAATTATTGCACTCTCGGCGGAAGAAGCTAAACGGCTGTCTGGTGAAGTTGTTCCGCTTGAAGGAGCCCCGGGAGTTAAGGATAAATTTGGTTTTACTATGCGTATACCTTGTGGTGTTGTTGTTGGGATAAGCCCGTTTAATTTTCCTCTGCACCTTGTTTGTCACAAAGTAGGGCCAGCGTTGGCAGCTGGAAACGCTATCATACTTAAGCCTGCCACAGACACACCATTGTCAGCATTAAAACTAGTGGAGCTTTTCTTAGAAGCGGGTACTCCGCCAGAAGCTATCCAATGTATAACTGGGTCAGGTAGTGAAATTGGTGATGCGCTTTGTGCTGATAAACGTGTGCGTAAAATTACTTTTACTGGTAGCCACGAAGTCGGCGAACATATTTGTCACACTGCGGGACTTAAACGTGTAACAATGGAACTGGGGTCGAATTCTCCACTAATTATTATGCCAGATGCTGACTTGGAAAAAGTGGCGAAAGCTGCTGCCGCATCCGGTTATTCTAACGCGGGGCAAGTTTGTATCTCAACACAACGTATTCTAGCTCATGAGAAAATCCATAGTGATTTTCTAGATGCTTTTAAGAGACAGGTCGAAGATATCTCAACTGGAAATCCAATTGAAGCCTCAACCAAAATGGGACCAATGATTCGAGAACATGATGCTATCCGTGTTAATCAATGGGTAGAAGAAGCAATTGATACAGGGGCAGAGTTGATCACAGGTGGTGAGAGAGAGGGGCAAATCCATGCCCCAACATTACTTGCCAATGTGAAATCAGAGATGAGAATTTCATCTGATGAAGTGTTCGGTCCTGTTGTAGGGGTTACGAGTGTTGATAATATTGATGAAGCTATTGACCTAGCTAATGATACGGATTATGGATTGAGTGCGGCGATTTTTACTCAGAATATTGATTGGGCGATGAAGTTTGCACGGGAAGTCGATTCTGGAAACCTGATGGTGAATTGGGGAACACAGTGGCGTGCGGATCTTATGCCGTATGGAGGCCTTAAATGCAGTGGCATGGGCAAAGAAGGACCGAAATATGCTGTGGAAGAAATGACTGAACTCAAGATGGTCATTCTACATCTCAGTCAGTAGTTGAAGGAATTTAGTTTAATTACAGATAGTGATCTTTTAAGTGTTTTAGAGGTTTACTTTTGTTTATAGAGTGTTAAGTTTTACCGTTTCAGTTTCAGAGAGTTCGAAGTCGAAGATCTCCATGTTTTCGCGCAAGTGATTTTGAGAACCGGATCTTGGAATTGCAGTTACACCTCGCTCTATAACCCACCTCAGGGCTATTTGTGCCGGTGTTTTGTTATGTTTGCTTGCAATTTCATGTAGGAGAGGATGTTTAAGAATGCCGCCGTTTGCTGGGCACCAGCCAGATGCGAGGGGGCAATAAGCTGTTACCATGACATTGGACCTTAAACAGAAGTCGATTAAGGTTTGTGATGTGTTTTCGCTACAATTCTGATCACTCAGATGAAAATGAACCTGATTAACTGCAATATTGGCTGGTGAGATTTTCTGTGCTTGTTTAATTAAATTAATATTGTAATTACTAACTCCTATGTGTTTGGCTTTGCCTGTTTTGTGAATTTCGTTAAATGCCGAGATTGTTTCTTCGAGAGGTATCACGTTTTCTGGTTCTTGGGCACTTCTGACATTGGCGTTGCTTGGCCAATGTGTAAGTAACAAATCAACATAATCCATCTGCAATTGATCCAAGATCTCGTTGCATTGGTTCAGTGCTTTTTCGTAACTAAGATGATCTCGCCATATTTTGGAGGTAATAAATAAATCTTTACGTTGAATTCCAACTTGTTTTATAGCTTGTGCAATTGAAGGTTGGTTTTTGTAGGCCCATGCACTGTCAATATGTCGATAGCCAGTTTCGAGTGCCCACTTAATTGCTTGTTCGCATTTTTCGCCCTGTAATCCTGCAGTACCAAGACCAATCACTGGTATATTGCTGCCGTCAGCTAGTTTTTGGGTTTTCATCACGTTACCCCTAAATTTGGAGTTGAACTTAACATGAATCTTAAGTTCAGACAAGCTATTAATTTCTGAAAGAATAACAGCGGTTTGATAATATTGTATAATCTTGCATCTATGTATATAGGGTATTGTCAGGTTTGAACTGTGGCTAAATAGTTACAAGTAGCGTGTAAGTTACACTCGCCTACTTTTTTAATAAGTGACATAATATTTTTGTCATAATGACCTATTGATAATTGTTCTATTGGTTCAAAGGTGTTGCATAGTCAATGTTATTTTTTTTCATGGAGGTGAATTATTGGCTTTCCAATTTAGTGATTGGATGATCAATGAATATCTGGCAGAAGGGTATTTAATTTTTCGTGGCATTGTTCCTCCATCCTTGCTGAGTGATCTGCGTTTTGAAGCTGAAAAAGCTCGTAATTTAGCGCATAAGATTATAGGACCACAGACACAACGGATTCAACCACTTTCCAACTATGCTGATGACCTGAACCTGAAGCCGTTTAATGATTATATCGAATTGTTGGTTCTCCAGGACGCAATTGAGAAACTCCTTGGTAAGAACTATACACATGGGCACATAGATATCATGGGATTACTGGTCGAGCCGTTAGAGCACCCTTGGCACATTGGTTGGCACCGTGATGGAGTGGTTGAGGTACCACCTGAAGCCTATGACGAAATAGCCAAAGCCAAATTGTCAGAAGTTTGGTACGATTTGAGGCATTACAATCAAGTTAACTGTGCCATTTATGCTGAATCTTGTACTTGGTTCGTTCCAAGAAGCCACTTGAGACAATGGGATCTGACGGGGGAACGGCAGACAACAGGCGACCCAGTTTTAAGAGGTCCAATAGCAGGTATGTCACATGTAGAAGCTGAACGCTATTATCTTGATCATTGCCAACATTTCCCCGGGGCAGTTCAAATTCATCTTGGAGCGGGGGATTTCATGATCTATCGAAATCTCGGTTGGCATACAGGGAATTACGTTACTTACCAACCTCGAGCTACAATCCACGATATTGTTCGATACGAAGGCGAAACAAGTTGGACCGGTTGGCAACAAGCCAAATTGGAAGCGATGGAAAGGCTGGAAGATGAAACGAATTAAAACCTTGTATCAAGGAAAATGGACTAAAGTTAGAAATTGTTAGATTCTCCAGAAACAATTCGACTAGGCTGTCTTGGCCTTCTCGTTGAAAGTAGTCTTAAACAGTACCCTTAAATTGCCTTCGGAAAAGCAAAACGAATTTAATTGCAGTGAAGATAATAATTATGTCAACATCTCGGTGATTTGGTAAAAGTGACATTGGATAGTATGGTAAGATAGTTTGGTAGGTATGGGTTGGGCTCGTGTGGGAAATTCTCTTATTTTGGAGATAACAGATTGAAAGCAAGGTTAGGTTTAATCTTCGGTGTGATGCTCCTTTTGCTAGGTTGTGAAGACCAACCCAAAGGATTAATCATGCCGGATAATGTAGACATTTCTGTAACAGATAATGGTGTTGTTCCTATACCCAGTGATGTTGATACGATACTAATATCGATTTTTTCAAGGTACTCTAAAGTGGTCGCTCCGAATGGCAAACCGATTCATATCTTTGCCCAGTCAGAAGTTAGTGATCAGCAGATTATTAGAGCTCGCGATATTTTGGGATTCTATTTGACGGATGTTCCGAAGGTCATCTATGGCAGAAAAAAAACCGTTGTTGCGAACACGATGGCAGATCGGAGTGCTTCCTTACTATTTTTCAATAATGAATCTAGCAGGAAATATGCCTTTGAAGAGTTTGCTTTGGCAGATTTAAATATTGCTAGTCAAAATCTACATGCTACCGAGTTTTTTGTTGAAGGGTCAATGGATTATGCAAATAATCCTCCTGAACGACAAGATGCGAGTTTCAAAGATATTCTGCACTTAGTTCAAAAGTACGGGATTATTCCTGCTTTAACTAGTTATCAATCTGAGATTTTAATCTCGGCTAACAATGCGCGGTCAGCTGGTATTTGGATTCCAACAGATGATGATAATGATGCTAAGGGATATTTTGCTGCTGTGGTCGGCATTTATTATGGGCTATGGGCAGATAATCGCGAAGGAACTGTCGAATCTTGGTGGGGTAGATACCTGCATAATACTCGTTCCACACTGCAATCAGGAGATCCTACTGGTTATAGTTTGGTAACAAGCTTTTTTCCGGAACATTTAACTTACACTGCCAAGATACACCCCAGATTTAGTGGAACATTTAACTTGTCTCTGAATCCTAAACTTCCGTACACTTATAAGTCACAATACTTAGTTAATGCAGCTTTGACAGGAACGCAAGACGCACATTTAGTAGGAAACAATTTAGCGAACACATTGCAGGGCAATAGTGGAAATAACAGACTAGATGGTGGTGAAGGAATGGATACGGCTATTTTTAAGGGTGACTATTCTGATTATACCATTTTTGATTTGCGGAAGGTTGAGGGTAAATACGTTATCATGGATAAAATATCTGGACGCGATGGTACAGATACACTAGTGAATATAGAATTTGTAAAGTTCGGTGACAAAACTATCGAATTGTCGCTGGATTGAGTCTGTCGAAATCTCTGAATTGGGATATATTCCACTTTTTCTATTATGTGAGATTCCAGTTGAGAGACAGGGATCCAAAACTCTGTTTGCTTCAAAAGTTTCCTTGGTATTGAACTAGATCGCTTGATCCTACATACAGTTTTCAGTAAAATTTAAGAAATAGAAGCCTTCGAGATCAAATATGTGTTTAGGATAGCTGTGATGTTAGAAAAAGAGCCCGATGATCAAAATTATAAGGGTTTATTGCAACAGCGTTGCCAATTGCGGGGTATTGATCCTCCAACTTATGGAGTTACACAGTGTGGTTCTTCTCATCAACCAAGTTGGTTGGTAACAGTAGAATACGGAGATGAAAGCTATAAAACGCCAGCACCTATTGCTGGCTCAAGAAAAATGGCCGAGCAAATAGCGGCAAAACAGATCATCAAGGAGATTGACATTACCCAAGAAGCGTTTCTGGCTGGACAACCGACCACCAGTGCCGAATCGGAGGTTGGTTTAGAGGAATTGGGAGAAAAAGAGGGGCTAATTGTTTCCTCTGAATTGATATCAACAGTAATTGGGATTGCGAACCATAGACTTTCAGAAACGAGACGAGGCGGACAGTATCGAGAATCTTCTGATTCTAAACGGGCAAACCAAGCGTTTTCGCAAAACCTTGCTGGTTTGACAATGACTATTGTTAGGGAACTGGTGAATGCAGCGGAAGAAGCAAATATTGAATTTGGATACGAAAAAAGGACAAAAGGAGAATCTAATCCATAAATCGAAAACGGATAATATGAAAAATTGCGGCAACACCATCTTTCCAGCCAATCTTTTTGCCTTCATCAAATGGCCTTCCCCGATAGTTAATTGGAATTTCAACGAGACGACATTTTCTTTTTGCTATTTTTGCTGTAATCTCTGGCTCAATCCCAAATCGGTCTGAAGTAAGATGCATCTCTTTCAGAATTGAAGTTTTGATCACCTTGTAGCATGTTTCCATATCACTAATCCATAAGCCAGTAAGCAAATTGGATAGGAATGTCAGAAATCTGTTGGCAATGTAACTTATTCGTAACCCTTTTTGCATGCCATCAATGAACCGAGACCCGTACACAACGTCGGCTTGATCCTCAATGATTGGTTGGATAAGTTTTGGATAGTCTTGCGGGTCATACTCTAGGTCGGCATCCTGAATGATTATTAAATCCCCTGTCGCGTTTTGGAAACCTGTTCGTAAGGCCGCGCCTTTACCACAGTTTACTGAATGGTAGAATACTTGCATTGATGGGTCATTTAGGTCCTCAATTTGTTTGAGAATATCGCGTGTGCCGTCAGTCGAAAAATCGTCGACCAGAATGATTTCCTTTTCCAATTTTAGCTTAACTGCTTGTACCTGACCTAGAATTTCATTTAGTGTTTCGACTTCATTATACACAGGAATGATAATTGATAGCTTTTCCACTTTAGGTACCTACTGGATATTAGACTGACGTATCCGCTCAGACTAACATATTGTTCGTGTGAATTCAAATCAATTCGAAGTAGGGTATAATGTACAAATTCAGTATTCAGACAAAGATTACTTTGCCTTTTATTCTACTTTTTGCGGTTATCATTTTCGCAATTTCAATTGTAACGATATCGTTATTCAATCGAAAGTATGATGAGCAATTTAGTGTGGAAACACGAGAATGGCTGGAAGCGATTGTTCAAACTAATTATATATACGAACCGGAAAAAGTTAAAAGGGCATATCGTGCTGAAGTTGTTGTTTTCGGTCAAGATGGTTCGATAAGCAGTTCTACGTTTGCAAACCCGACAGGTTCTCTTGTTCAACTAGCTACTGACTTGAAAGCTCATCGGGTTCAAAAGCAACTAAGAGATGGGTTTGGTGATGGATTTATTTTAGAAAATGTGACTGTGTTGAGCAAACCTTACAAAGCTATATATTACTTGCAATCTGATGGTCACCTTTATTGTTTGATCCGTCCTATTGGTAAAATAGCTGAGGCTAGGCGGCAAGCGATTTTATTGATGATTGGTGTTGCTAGTAGTGGAGTTTTTCTAGTTATCTGTATTAGTTATTTCATTGGTAGAAACCTGAGTAAGCCAATTAGCAACTTGGTTGCTTTTACCCATCGAGTTGCAAATGGGAATTTGAACATTCAATGTGAACTTACTACACAAGACGAAATTGGTAACCTGACAGCCTCTTTTAACCAAATGACCGTTGAGCTCCGAAATTCGCGAGATGAATTGATCCGAGTTGAACGGCTTGCCGTGGCTGGCAAAATGGCTACGTCGTTTGCTCATGAAATTCGAAATCCTTTATCTTCCATGCGTATGTTAGCGCAGATGTTACTCAATCCCAGCCTAACGGAAGCCAATCGTCATCAATCCCTAAAATACATTCTTGAGGAAATAGAACGAATTGATCTTATTGTTAAGGGGCTCATGGATTTCGCGAAACCGGAAAGACTTGTGCGGAGTCAATGTGATCTCCGATACGTCCTTCGAGAAATTATGAACCTAATGGACGCTAACTTGCGACACCATAAAATTTCATTGATCGAGAATTATGATTCGTCTATCGGGCCAATTTTGTTGGACTATGATAAGATTAAGCAGGTAATTATAAATTTGTTGCTCAACGCTATCGAGTCTCAACGGAATAATGGAGAAATTAGGGTTTCCACGAGAAAACGTGAGGATCGAGTTTGCATATGTGTGTCCGACAATGGTAAAGGAATTTCTCCTTCTGATTTAGACCGTGTTTTTGAGCCATTCTTTACTACTAAACTTGAAGGAACAGGTCTTGGTTTGGCAAACTCTAAGCGAATTATTGATCAACATGGTGGAAAAATGCGAATTGAGAGTATACTAGGAAAAGGAACCGAAGTGGAAATCGAGATTCCGGTTGAATCTAACACTTCACAAGAATAAAGTGGGAAAAACAGTTGATCGAAGTTGAAAATCTGACCAAAAATTACGGGACGTTTACTGCGCTCAAAGGCATTAGCTTCTACATTAAAAAAGGTGAGGTAATTGGGTTTCTCGGTCCAAATGGGGCTGGAAAAACCACCACCATGCGAATTTTAACTTGCTTTATGCCGCCAAGCAGTGGTCGTGCTATTGTTGCAGGATATAACGTCTTTTCCGATTCTCTGGCAGTTCGAAAAAGAGTTGGTTATCTCCCTGAAAACGTTCCATTATATCCGGAAATGACAACACATAGTTACCTGAAATACGTGGCAAAGATAAAGAACACTCCACAAAAAGAACTAACAAAACGTATTGATTATGTAATAAATGTGTGTGGTTTATTAGATCGGAAACATCAAATTATCGGGCAACTCTCTAAAGGATATCGTCAGAGAGTTGGGTTGGCTCAGGCCTTGATCCACAATCCAGATGTGATTATTCTTGATGAACCTACGTCAGGACTAGATCCCAGGCAGGTTATTGAGATTCGTGAACTGGTTAAGGAACTAGGCAAGGATCGAACAATCATTCTCAGTACACACATTTTGGCCGAGGTAAGTTTGACATGTGAAAGAGTTGTCATTATCAATGAAGGCAAAATCTCGGGTGATATCTTGTTATCAAGCGGCAGAGTATGTTCAATTGAGCACACTAGCGACACGCAAACTAGTTTGAATGATTCTAATACCCTAGATTTAGAAATACACGGTAATCCACAGGAAATAAAATCAACTTTAGCAGAAATCCCAAGCGTAGATGTTATTGATATTCGAGATTCAATCTATCGGGTAAGTTACCCTATCAGTATCGACCTGAGATCTGATATTTCATCCACCATTATTGCCAAAGGTTGGCAACTTTTAGAGATGAGGAGTGTAGAGATGACCCTTGAGGAAGCATTCTTACGTTTGACCACGAGACGTAGTTAGCTAACTGTTTGAATCAGTTTCAGTATGATGGCTTGCATACTAGGCATGCGGTTGGCTGCTTGTTCAAAGACAATTGATCTCGGGTCTTTAATCATTTCTGTGGATATTTCGTATCCGTGGTGTGCAGGTAAGCAGTGCATGACTAAGACATCTTGGTCTTTCAAAAGGTTTTTATTAATTTGGTAAGGTAGGAACTGAGCGATACGTTTTTTTTTCATTTCTTCGTATGAGGGGTCAAGAAAGTATTCCATATCAATCCACGTGTCTGTGTATATAATGTCACTATTTTGCACAGCGTCTTGCAGCTGGTCAGAAATGATACAAGTGCCTGCTTGTATTGCTTTTGACAGTAGATCTGGATCTTTTGCTGCTTGATTTAACTCTGGGGTGACAATAGTAATTTGCATACCTGTTTTAATCCCAGCCGAAATTAGTGAATTACAGACGTTATTATGAACGCCGACATAAGTTAGCTTGATGCCTGATAAACGCCCGAACCGCTCCTTTATTGTCATCAGATCCCCAATTGCTTGTGTTGGGTGGTAACGGTCACAACAACCGTTAATAACTGGTACGGTAGCTCCTCCTACTGCTTCGATCAATTCATTGTGCAACAAAAACCTAACCAAGATCAGGTCTGTATAAGATGATAGGACCTGCATCTCATCCTGCAAATCAGCTAGTGCAAAGTTGGTCGACCTCCAATCAAGATAAGAAGAGTTACCACCAAGACGCATCATGCCGATTTCTCCAGCACAACGTGTACGCGTCGAGGTCTTTTGAAACAGGAGAGTTAGAGTATGGTGATCCATGGCATCCGCGTAATCTGCTGGGGTGCCCTTAATTGATATTGCAGTGTCAACGGTTTCTATAATATCAGACGCTGACCAGTCTTCTAGCTTGATCAAATTCATAAAAACTTACTTTTTAAAATCCTGCAAAACTAACTTTAGGAATCTAAAGAAGCGCCAATTGTACTTTGACGAAGGCTTGCTGTCAAGAAAAAACTGCGAGAATTCTCAGGGGATGTTATGTGCAATGGAATAATCAATATTTTTTAATTTGTTACCTATATTTAATTAATGGGTGCTGTTTATATAATACCAATCTAAATTTTGATCATGAATTTATGATAATTAACCAATCCGAGTAGAAACTAGCGATGTTTTAGTTGTTAAGGGTTTTGGTCATATGTTGGTTTAGCACCAAATGTACTTGATATGGTAGAATTCTTTGTTAATTATAGATTTTCTTTGGGTTTGTGTATTAGTAGTTTCAGAAAATTTTTCATAAATTTCCTAAAATGCCATCACAAAAAAGTATTCTGAAAGCTCTAGTGTTGTCAATCGGTATTCACTTGATCATTATTTTACTATTTTCCAAATTGATACAAACGCGAAAATTGCTTGTAATTGGTGAAAAACCCGAGCTCTTGGTTAGTTTGCATTTTCTCCCTAAAGAGTTACGAATCACACCTAGGAAACGAGTAAAAGTTCGTTCCTTTATTCTAACTGATCCACGAAAAAGCATAAAACCAGAAATTCAATTATTAACTGAGAGGGAGGCCTCTATTAGGAAACCCGAAATCTTTTCTTTTGCAGAGTCAACTCAAACTAGTCTATTCCGTGCTAGTTTGAGTACTAATAACGTTTCGGGAACCGATGGTTTAGGCATAAAACTCGGTGCTGCTCCCCCCCCGATATTACGCCATGATAGGCCAGCTGGTGATTTGCAAAAAGGTTTTAGGCCTACTTTTCAAAGTAGAAATACATTTGTTACAAAGAAGCTTCTACCCGACAACCAGAGGAATGATCTGTTTACAATAGACACTTCGCTTGTTAAAATTGCGCGTAACATTGTTTCGTCCTCGAAAGACATTGTCGATATTGTGTTTCTAATTGATGGTAGCCGAAGTATGCGGAATGATATCGAATCCGTGAGGAATCACCTGCAAAGTATGGTGGATGTTCTTAACTTAGAGAACATGGATTTTACAATTGGTGTGGTTATCTTTCGTCATCATCGCGGTTATGGTTTATTAGGCTGGGATTTCGAGGTAACTCGACAAACTAAATCGATAGGCCAGGTAAAAAAAGTGCTTAAAAAAGTTAAGTGTATAGGAGGTGAGAAGGCGATAGATTCTATCTATCGAGCCACAGAGGAAGTGAAATTCAGAGTGGGGGCAGAGAGACGTTTCATATTAGTTACTGATGAGTATTTAGCTGGCAGTTATAAACCTGAAATAGTATTGGATAGACTTAAGTCAAAAAAAATTAGTCTTAGTATTATTGGTAGGAAGGAACAGACACAAAAAAAACTAGCACATCAAACTTTTGGCATTTGGTTGCCAATTGACAGTTTGAGACTTTAAGCCTGTTTAATTTAAAAAGCATCTAGGACTTTTTAAAGACTAAATAGGAAGTCCTAAATGTCTTCTTCCTCTCCTTGTACGAATTTTACGTCAGGACCACGTGGCTCAACTTTAATGAGTGGGTCTTCAATTTGGGCTTCCACAGATACAATCGACTGTACCTTCGCGTTTTCCATTCTAGGAGCGAGCTGCCCTTTTTTAAACACAAATTTCAGGAATTCTTCTGCTGGAATATCCTTACCGGTGACTTCGCACGAAACTGCTTCACCAGCTATCACTTTTTCTAATAATTCTCTTGCTTTCAATTTTTATCTTCCAAGAAATATCGTTCGTTCCGTTTAGCAATTTGGTATTCCTCGTACGCTTGCTGAGCTGTATTTGTTTCAGAAACCTCTGCGACAGGGCAATCCCACCATGATTCATAACTTGGAACTCGTGGCTCAAAATCAACATCAATTTTAATAACGGTTGTTTGATCAGCCGATTTTGCTTTGTTGAGCGCAACTCTGAGATCTTGAATCGAATCAACTTCGATAACATAGGCTCCTAGGCTGGTAGCATTAGCTGCTAAATCGACTGGTAGTCTCTCTCCATCAATTTGACCGGTTTCATCTCGTCGAAAAAGAAAGCGTGTACCATAACCTTGAGCTCCCGTTGCATTCGAAAGACCATTAATTGATGCGTGTCCATCATTGTTAACTAAAATTATGATTAGTTTATAGCTTTCTTGTATGGAGGTCACAATTTCTTGGGCCATCATTAAGTAAGAGGCGTCACCAACCAAAACGAATACTTCACGATTCGGATCAGCCATTTTTACTCCTAGTCCACCCGCAATTTCGTATCCCATGCAGGAATAACCGTATTCTAGATGGAATCCTTTTGCGTTACGTGTTCGCCAAAGTTTATGGAGGTCTCCAGGCATGCTACCAGCTGCACAGACTATAACATCCTCTGGATCAGAAAATGTATTAATGGCACCGATTACCTCGCCTTGGCTCGGCATTGGTTGGTTATTATACTGATAGATTCTATCAACTTCTAATTCCCAGTCTTGCCGATATTGAATTATTTCTTGTGCGTAGGTTTGGTCCACAGAGTAGTCTTGCAGTGCTTCCGTGAGTTCTTCTATCGTGACTTGGGCATCCGCAACAATGGGCAATGCGGCATGTTTAGCGGCATCGAACTCTGCCACATTAATATTTATAAACTTGACTTCTGGGTTTTGGAAGGCGGTTTTTGAGGCGGTAGTAAAGTCACTTAGGCGAGATCCAATGACAATAATAAGATCCGCTTCGCGAGCAACAAGATTGGCACCTGGAGTTCCTGTTACTCCGATTGCTCCCAAGCACTGTGGGTGATCATAAGCAAGAGAACCTTTTCCGGCAAAGGTTTCAACAACTGGTATTCCTGTTTGTCTGGCAAAATCTGCTAATTGTTTTGTCGCTTCAGCATAAATAACGCCGCCACCAGCGATAATCAATGGCTTTTTGCTCGAACGGATTGAAACTATTGCCCTATGGAGTAATTTTCGATCTGCTAGCGGTCGTGCGATTCTGTAGATCCTTTTCTCAAAAAAATCGATTGGATAATCAGACGCTTCTGCTTGCACATCTTGTGGAATAGCTAGGGTTACTGCTCCCGTTTCCGATTGTGAAGTTAATACACGCATGGCTTCTGGAAGGGCTGTAATAATTTGTTCTGGTCTATTCATCCGATCCCAGTATTTTGAGATTGGTCTAAAACAGTCATTAACAGAAACATCTTGAGACCCCGGCGATTCAAGTTGCTGTAAAACTGGCGCAACGAGTCTTGTTGAAAAAATGTCCCCAGGTAATAATAGAACAGGAATTCTGTTAATTGTTGCCCCTGCTGCTGCTGTCACCATATTGGTGGCGCCGGGACCAATTGAAGCTGTACACGCCAATGTGCGGAGACGATTATTCATTTTAGCAAAAGCAGCAGCTGTATGGACCATTGCCTGTTCATTTCGGGTTTGGAAAAACTGAAATGAATCAGAGTATTGGTGTAAGGCCTGTCCAATTCCAGCCACGTTTCCATGGCCAAAAATACCAAACATGCCAGCAAAGAACTGGTGCTCTATTCCGTCACGTTCGACGTATTGTTTTTTTAGAAATTCGATAATTGCCTGTCCCATTGTTAACTTGCGAGTTTTCATCAGGTTATCTCCTACAATGCATTTTTGAATTTTTGGTTCACTTCTGCAAACTTGCAAGTAACTAAAAACGCATCATTTCCACAAGCAAACATTTGGACTCCACGATCAATCCAATGTCCTCCCGTTTCAAAATCGTTGACATAGCTACCTATGGCAGTTCCATATTTTTTTGCTTTCTTAATGACTGTGTTACTTGCATCGAGTACTAATTGGTGGTTAAGTTCACCTGAAACACCAAGGGAAGTTGAAAGATCATAAAGACCAAGGAATATAGCATCAAGGCCTCCGGTGCTCAGGATTTTATCAATATTCCCAACTCCCTTGTTTGTTTCGATTTGACCAACGATAACCAAATCTTCATTGGCTTTTGCTAAATATTCCATCTCGTCGAGTTGTCGGAAATCACCATAATCAGTGTGGCCAATACCAAACGCAACTCCTCTGTCACCTTCCGGGCTATACTTGGAGAAATGGATGATTTTTTCTACATCATTTGGGGACTCGATTCTGGGGATCATTAGTCCAGAAGCCCCTGCGTCAAGCACGCGAGAAATGAAATGCCGTTCAATCGATGGCACTCGCACGATGGAAGGCAAGTCCGAACCGCGAGCTGCCCGGATAATTTGGCCAATTGTTTGCATGGTAAATGTTGTATGTTCCATGTCGATAATGATGAAATCTGCTCCCGCGCTGGCCAAAATTGTTGCAATTTGGGGTACTGCAAACTCCATTACAAATGTGCCAACAACAATGTCACCATGAGAGAGTGAAGATTTGAGATTGTTATTACTGGATTTGGAATTTGGGTTCAACTGGTTAACCTCACGTAATGCTGTTACGAAACTTCCCTTTTGAGTTGTTCTTCACTAAGTTCTTTGGTGATTTCTTTCATCAAATGTTTGGCTGCTGTAACAGCGTTTGATGGTCGGTTTAGGTTACTTGAAATGTTAACTACTTTCTCGCAATGAGCATAGGCCTTTTTAAAATGCTTTACGGAGAATTCATCTTCTGCTGCATTAAAATAACAAGTTGCAGCGCCTTCCCAACTTTCCTTAGATGGTTGTAATCGTTCGGCAAATCCATAGTTTTCCGCAGAGTGTTGAAAAAGTCTGGCAGCGTCTCCCCAAATTTGTTTCTTCCTACAATCGATAGCAGCTTGAGCATAATGCCAACCTGCGTCTTCCGCGTTTCTTCGGGCTTCTTTATCTCTATTTGCTGCTTGGTAAGCGAGCCATGACCTTTTATAAAAGTCAGCAGCAATTTGCGGCTTAGCATTTTTTGAGAATTCTTGAGCTTGATCTCGGTAAAAGTGCCCTAATTCTCGATATTCTTTCCGAGCTTTCCACTCTTTCCCACTTTTGGAATATCGGAGTGCATTCTGCAGCATTTCAAAAGCGTTAACCTCATGCATACTTTCAAGTTTTTGGTGTAGGTTATAAAGAACTATCTCGGGGTTGTCTAAGTCTCCAATTTGGTCAGTAAGTGCGGGATGCCCGTTTTCTTTTGTTTCCTTGTTTGGTTTAGGGATATCTTGGGGGACTGGAGGGTTTTGGATGTCTTCAGGTCCATTTCGACTTGGGTATTGGTTGTCCAGCCATTGTCTTAGTTTATGGATGTCTTCTGGGGTGAATTCGGCAATCCTTTCGGTTAATTTATCGAATTGTAATGAAATGTAACTTGACGAAAATGTATCCAACAGGTCACTAAAAATTCGGTCTGAAACTCTTACCTCATCGACACTAGAAAGGTAAAGGCGGTGGATTTGTTGGATTTCTCTAATTGTCTCTTTTGGCTGTAATGATTCAATGTTTTCGATGGCTAGTTGGTGATGAGAACCCACTCTAGATTTCAATTTTTGCTTCTCGTTCTCTCTTTCCTGTTGATGTCTATCGCTGAGTATCTGTAACTCTATTTGTTTGGCGATTTCCGGTGACATCTTGAGATTATCGCGGTGCTGATTCAGTGTCCGATGTTTACCTAATTCATGTTCTACAGTTACCATCTTAGTTGCTAAATCTTTGTACATTGTTTCTCTGATTAAATCTAGTTCCTGATACATGGCTTCGGCGGTCTGGTAACGATTATCTGGATGAGGTTGTAGCGCTTTGTGCAAAAATTGGCAGAAATCTTGTCTAAGTCCTTGGGGGAAATCGAATTTCCCTTCTTCTTTTTTTACCTTGACTTTATCTATGTTGATAGCTAAGAAAGGGTATTTGCCAGTGAGCATCTCGTAAATGATCATGCCAGTTGAATAAAGATCTACCCGTGTATCATAATTACCTTCGTATTGCTCGGGTGCCATGTATTTTCGGGTACCAGTGACAGTACCTGCGTACTCGCTTGCTTCTTCTAGAATGCGTGCCACTCCAAAATCAGTGATTTTGGCTGTCTGGTCGCTGGTAATCATGATATTCTGAGGCTTGATATCTCGATGGATAATGCTATGTTTGTGTGCAAATATTAAACCGCGGCAAATATCTAGGGCAACTGTTATGGCTCTGAATTGGGGGAGTGGGTCATTACTTAGAATATGACTTAAGTTATCTCCATCAACATATTCCATCACAATGTAGGCAAAGCATTCATCGTCTCCAGGTTCAACTGTATGAATAGCAACGATATTGGGATGCCCCCAAGTCATACCCATCGTTTGCATTTCAGTGAGCAAATAACGTTGGCGATTTTGGGGATATGATGCCTTTGGAATCATCTTAATTGCGACACTTCGACCAACGAATTCCTCTGTTGCTTGGAAAACAGGAGCAAACCCACCTTTATTGATGAGTCGCTCAAGTTTATATTTCCCTTGGAGTTTTTCGTTAAAATCCATGCTCTTGTTGGGCTATCCGATTGCTATTTTAACACGGGAACCCGCGTCAGCTCTGAAATCCTAGCACAAAATAACAAATTGTGTCAACTTCTGAGCCTCTTTTTTTTTTTGTTATATTGTGAATAACACTTTAGAATCCGAACCTTTGCTAATCGAACTGGAAGTTATTCTAGCAATGAACCAAGCTATATCCGTCCATAAAGGTTAAAAACATAGTCGATAATTTAGAGAGCGATTCCAGCTCAAGATCTCATAACTATAGTGACATGATAAGTTGTCCTGTTTTGTCAAGTACACATTGTTAATTGAGTTTCTAAAAAATGTGTTATTGGTGAATAAAAATGGATTAATGATTATCACTAGTGAGGAGATTGAACAGGAATTTTTTATTCCATTTAATAGAGATACGTACATGCTTAGAAGGGGAAT
>PAQF01000083.1 GCA_002709695.1 Candidatus Poribacteria bacterium | reverse complement strand
TCAGAGATCCTACCGGCCGAAATTGATACGTATCACGATCACCGAATAGCAATGAGCTTTTCACTAATCGGCACCAAAAAACCCGGAATCAAAATTAAGAATCCGGGTTGTGTTAATAAAACTTTTCCCACTTTTTTTGATGTACTAGCAGGGTTGAATCAGTAGGCTATATACGAGATTTCAGATATCCCCAAGAGGTCGTTAGTTTATCCAGCGGATCCACCGGCATATTATTGGACTTGATTTTAAAATTCTGTTCGACTTCTTTCTCATCCAAAATACGGTCATAGATTCGAACTTCGTCAATTGCCCCTTTTAGGAATCTCCCGTTGTGTTCGCTACCCACTCTACGTTCCTTCATGTTTTCAGGAGCTTTTCCTGCAGTACCTTCCTGAATGAATTCGCCATCTACGTAGAGTTTCAGACTTTTTGGGCCACCATCTTTGGGATCTGAAGTGTAAATAATATGGTACCACGTCTCAGCTTTAGCAGCATGCCGGATCTTAACGCCGTCATTCTTATGAACCTGTATCTCGTTACCTTCAAACTTGAAGTGAACCTTACCTGGCTCCCACATCCAAGTAGAAATAATTCCTTGAATACCACCGAACTCGTTTTCCATCGCCCAGCATTCAATAGAAACCTGTTCCCAATCCCCAAGTGCTGGAATTTCAACGTAGCAATCGGCATCGCCCACATATTCAAAGGCTTGGCCAAAATCACCTTTCGGTGGTCCGTCCATGGATTTCAACTTTCCCTCGATCTTACCGTCATTACCTTCTCCAGACAAATCTGTTACTTTATTCTTTGTCACAGTATCTTTATCAAAAGAATAATAAACAACTAATCCATCAGTGACAAACTCTTGTCCATTTGCGACATGAGAAATTGAAACTGCCAAAAATGTAATGGCTAAAATCGCCATAAAATAGATGTTTCTGAACATAAACCACCATCCTAAAAACTACTAAAATAGTATACAATTTAGATTAATTATAACATTTAAGATTAATTTCAGTGTTTAAAAAATAAGAATCAAGTGTAAACCTAGCCTTGATAATCACAGTTTTTAACACCCTTGTAAGAGTAAGCATTAAATGAAGTCGCAATAACTTGATTCCGATGATTGGATTGTGTACGATTAATCTCAAAAAACTCTATACCGAAATTCTATAGAAATGGGACCTAATGACAGAATATTTGCAAAAATTTCAAACAAATCATACGACCGCTAATGGGCTTCCAAGTAACGACGTCCGATCAATCGCTGTTGAAAACCAAAATAGTATCTGGGCAGGTACTTCAAAGGGACTATCTCGATTCGATGGTATAAAATGGGTTCTAGTTAACGAAATAGCAGACATCTCGCTTCTGTATGTAGACAATAATCAGAATCTATGGACTGTTGCCAGTCACCGTCTATTTGACAAAAACTACCAAATCGCTCTGGAAATACCAGAAAGTATTCAGACAATAGTAGAAGATAACCAAAAACAAGTTTGGGTATCCGGATCGCATAAAATCTACTGTCGTATCCTAGATGGCACCTGGCATCATTTTGACAAAGAATTTAAAGACAACATCCAAGACATGGTCATTGATAATAACGAAAGAATTTGGCTGGCAACGGATAATGGTCTCACATGTTACTGTGATGGAGAAATAATGCTGTTTAACCAGAAAAATTCTGGATTACCCAGTAACAACCTCCGTTGTATTGAAATTGACCAACATGGTCACCTTTGGATTGGGTCGGACGCAGGGGTCATCGTTTTTGATCGCCAAACAGAATGGTACTTTATTAACGGAAGCAAAAGCGGTTTGCCATATGAAGATGTCACCCAAATCATCCTTGGCCCCCACGGCCAACGATGGATTGGCACCACCTTAGGTGCTGTATTGTGGGATAACGGGAAGTGGGAATACTTTCATTCGAAACGGTGGCTGCTTGATGACTCTGTGAACGCGATTTCCATTCAGGATAATAATACGGCTTTTATAGCAACTTCCGAAGGGATTAGCCAAATTGAAAAAAGAAAGTATTCGCTAGAACAAAAAGCTGAAGCTTTAGAGAACATAGTCCTCGCCCGCCATAATCGACGAGGTTATATTACTTCTTGTAATCTCAAGATACCGGGGGATCTCAGTAGCTATATGCATCAAGCTTCAGATAATGACGGACTTTGGACATCGCTCTATGTTGCAGCCCAAAGTTTTCGTTACGCAACTACAGGTCAACCCTCCGCTAAAGAACTCGCCCGCAGGTCAATAGAGTCCATAATCCAACTTGAATCGATTACTCCCATTGACGGATTTCCAGCACGCGCAATAATCCAAAAAGGAGAACCAGTTGATAAATCACATGGCGAGTGGCACGACACAGAAGATGGATTGTGTGAATGGAAAGGAGATACTAGTTCAGACGAACTTGATGGCCATCTATTCGCCTACTCAATCTACTATGATTTGGTGGCTGACGAGAAGGAGAAGCAACATATCGCCGAAGTTGTCCACCGAATTATGACACATATTGTTGACAACGATTTTCTGTTAATTGATGTGGATGGGCAACATACCACTTGGGGGGTATGGTCTCCACAAATGCTCAATAACGAATGGAAGCTACAACGTAATCTTAATTCGCTAGAAATTTTATCGATGCTCAAAACCGCACACCACATCACAAACGACCAAAAGTTTCATCAAGCCTATCTCCACTTAATTCACCAACACCATTACGCACTCAACTCAATTGACCAAAAGTTAACTGCACCGGATCCAACTAATCATTCTGATGACGAACTGGCGTTGGTTGTCTATTACCCACTTCTAAAGTACGAAACAGACCCAGATTTGCGGTCAATTTACCTGCTTGGATTTGAACGAAGTTGGCAAATCATCAGCACAGAATGCAATCCACTCTGGAATTTTGCTTACGGGGCATTAACGGGCAACCATTACCATCACCAACAATCGATTGAGAGCTTGCAACGCATCCCAATGGATCTGATATGTTGGACAGTCATTAATAGCCACCGATCCGACATCGAAATTGCAACCGAAGAACCAGGTATCAGGGAGATACAATCAACTGTTCCGCTCCCTGCGGACGAACGACGCATGATGAAATGGAATGGCAATCCTTACAATCTGGATTACGCTGGTGGAGGTAACACAGAAGAAGACCCAACAATTTTCCTCCTCCCTTATTGGATGGGACGTTATCACAGGTTGATCTGAGTTAATCATAAGAGATTATAATTGTATAATTTAGGCCCGCGCTTGGGAGGTTCTTCATCCAAATTCGGATAGAGGGAACCAGTTCGAACCACTACAACTAGTTTCTCAACAGGAATCGGGGCACCTGAAAATATGTTGGAAACACCAAAAATCCAAACCTTAACAAATCATAAAAGCGGACACTAGATGCTACCATATTGGACCTTAGACCGTGGTTTAACTTTACTCTATAATTAACACTTCATATATTCGGTATTTCGGCACTTTGTTGACATATCAACTAGAGTAAGAGTGATATCTGTCTCTGTCGATAGTACTGTCAAAAGTAATTTAGTACCGAGTCAACAAGGTATGTTATGATGGGGAGATCAAGTTTTGTACCAACGATTTTGATTGACCATTCTCTAGGAGAGCAACGGTGACGACACTTTTTGGACGCAAGTATTGCAAAAAACAACTGCTGGAATTAGTTGGTGATATGACCCAACTGGCTGGTGCCCGTCGAGCAGAATTGGTGGAAGGAAATGAACGGGGGGCCGATTTAATTGAAGTGTTCAATGCTTCTGGGCTTTGCTTTTCCATTCTACCAGGCCGTTCTCTAGACATCGCTTCAGCACATTACCAAGGCATGTCTCTTTGCTTTCGTAGCAACACAGGAGATGTAGGGCCCGCCTTCTATGAACCTCAAGGCTATGGCTGGATGCGTGGGTTCTTTGGTGGGTTAGTGACTAGCTGTGGTATGATCTTTACAGGTCATCCTGAAATCGATCAGGAAGAGGAAAATGAGGAACTTGGGCTTCACGGCCGTCTCTCTTTTATCCCAGCGAAGAATGTCGCAACCGAATGTAGCTGGGAGGGAGAAGATTACGTAGTACGTGTACGCGGCAAAATGCGTGAAGCAGTGGTCTTCGGCACAAATTTGGAACTTACCCGAGAGATCTCTACTGTGTTAGGCGAAAAATGCCTACGAATCCATGACCAAATCGAGAACCTTAGTGTCGACCCTTCACCACTGATGTTTGTCTACCATTCTAATCCTGGATTTCCTCTTCTTAATCTGGGCACCCGATTGGTAATCAACAGTCAACAGAGTACGGAATGGCTGGAAGATAGAGAGGTTGGGCCAGAAGAATATCAACTAGCCCAATCTCCACAGGAACAAGCACATGATGATGTCTACATACATCGTCCGATTGCAGACAAAGAAGGTAATGTACAAGTAGCCTTGGTTAACGACGAGCTAAAGCTTGGAATCTATTGGGAATTTCCTATCCGAGAGATGCCCATAATTACGCAATGGCAACATTTCCACAAAGGCACTTATGTCACGGGTATTGAGCCTGGTAATGTTAGTATGCTAGGTCGTGCCTGGAACCGCAAGCACGGCTATTTAAATTACATCCAACCCAGCGAAATCCGTGATTTCCATTTGGAGATAGGGGTTTTAGAAGGAAAAGAGGAAATCAATGCATTTGAACATCGGATCAAACAAGGATAATTCAAGTAAACTACGACCGTTCTGTTTGGCATCATTATCAACACAAATTATATTGCCATCTAAGTCTCGCTCACATAAATAGTGAAGTTTCCTGAACAAATAAGAATTTCCTGCAAGTCCCTTACAAAACAAGTCAACGATGAAAGTAACTGCTGTTGAAAGCTTTAGTGTAGAAGTTCCACTCTCTAATGAGAAACTTCTACAGACACACTATAATACTGCAAACATCACCAGGATTCGTACTGATCAAGGTCTCACAGGCTATGGATTCCATCTGGTAGATGCCAACATTGTCAGCCAGGTTTTAGTAGGCAAAGATCCGTTTCAGATTGAACAGCACCTGGAGGCAGGACTTGATCAATGGTATGGTGCAGAAAACGCTCTTTGGGACATCATGGGCAAAGCTGCAAACTTACCATTACACAAACTATTAGGAGCATACCGTGAAGAAATCCCTCTGTATCTAACCTGCATTTGGCCTGGCGCAGCAGACCAAACCGACGTAACTCCAAAACAACAAGCTGAAGATGTGCTAAGATACGTAAAACAAGGTTACAAAGCAGTCAAGATTCGTATTTTTCGTCCAGACCTGATGGAAGACATCGAAACCATTAGGTTAATTAGAGAATTAGTTGGCGGCCCAGATAAAGTAGAGGTTATGGTAGACAGAACAGCACAATACTCAGGTACTACTTGGGATTATTCTACCGCGCTTCGAGCCGCTAGAGCATTGGAAAAAGTTGATGCTACTTGGTTGGAAGAACCCTTTACTCGTGGTGATATCAAACTTCATGCACGACTTCGAAATGAAACGGAAATTGCTATTACTGGAGGCGAACATCAACCAGCTGAAGCCTACCGAGGGTATATGCAGGGAGAAGCCTTTGATATCATTCAACCACATTGTGCCAATATGATCAGTACATTAAAAAAGATAGCTGGCATGGCGGAAATGTTTGGTGTAGAATGCATTTTTCACGGGTCGCACGGGATGGACCTAGTTTACTCTCTCCAAGTTGCGGCAACAATCCGTACCTGTCGCACACAAGAATTAGTTTATACGACACCACCAACTCTACCTGAAGATGCTTGGTCTCCTCTCAATCAGCTAGTTAAATCGGAGACACTATACACGGTAAAAGACGGTTGTCTTCAAATACCACAAGAACCCGGAATGGGGATAGAACTTGACGAAGATGCAATTGAATATTATCGAATAGACAACTAAAAACATGCCTATTTCAGGAAAATAACCAAAGACTATGAAGAATCGTTTTGGCTTCGATGCCCCAAAAAGCAAACCAATAGAGGAATCAATCCGTTGGGCAGCTCAGAATGGTTTTAGCTATATTGACTTTCAAGCAGACCTACCCCCCAATGAAATTGATTCCTTCGACATTGAACGCATCCGAATGATCCGCCATTTGTGTGAAGAGCACAATATCGCAATCGGCATCCATCCATCATCAGCGATTAATAATGCTGAGTATGTACCTATCATGGCAGAAGCAGTAGATCAATACCTTTTTGCTAACCTCGACCTAGCAGCTCGCTTGGGTTGTGGTTGGTTGGTTGGACATGGCGGCTATCATTTCGGTGATGTTCAAAAACGACGAGAAACTGCTGTTGACCGGATGAAACGTCTAGTAGAAGCAGCAGAACGAGCCAACGTTGTCGTTTTTTTTGAGAATCATAACAAAGAACCAGACCTAGCCGAAATTCACTACATTCCTCACAACGTTGAAGAAACACACTGGTTTTTGGACAAAATCGAGTCTCCAAATTTTAAGTGGGCATTTAACGTAGCACATGGCCATCTGGTTTCTGAAGGGTGGCAGGGATTCTTGGATGAATTTGGAGTAAACAATATTGGCCAGGTAAGACTTAATGACAATACAGGAGAATACGAAATCCATCTCGTCCCTGGGGAGGGGAATATCGACTTTGAAAAGCTATTCTTACGATTAAATGTGGAAGGTTATTCTGGCTGGTTTAGTTTGGGGTTTGGCGATGATTCGGATAAGGTTCGGGTACGTGATTGGTTTACAATATTAGCTTCATAGGAGAAACAATTTCCTATGACCAGATCTATTAAAAAAACAAATGAAAACACACAAACATAATATAATAGAACATGGACATAATTAAAGAACACGAAACTAATGAACAACAACCTTTCCCTCTTGGCCTACCAGGTACAACAGCAAAATACTATTATACTCAAAAAAAGGATGTTCTTCAAACCACGGTCAGAACTTTAATTCTTACTTTGGGAAAAGTTGAAGAAGCTAGAAAAACAAAACATCAGTGGTTACACTTGCAGACAAAAAAAACAAATGAAGAAGGATTTTGTGTCTGGTTACTTGTTGAATCGTATTCAGCACTTAAGTCAACCAAATCCAGTCAGAATATCGCCCGATATATCCTGAAAGAAGGAGACAACCAACCACTAGAATTCCGTCATAAGTTTGAAGATAAAGCAGTGTTACCTGGTCTTGGTTGTTGGTCATATCTTATACCCCAACCAATCAAAGATACGCCTTCACAAGAAATCTTTCAGTCAAAACTGACATTCCTAGGGCATTCTTACCTCCTTGACAGTTTAGATCACCTAGAGCCCCCTGTTATCCCGATAGAAACAAAGGTTCTACTCCTTAATCCCGACGTTCTAATTGGTCCCGCTCATAACAGTAAGCAAAAAGATGAGACACGCCGCTATGATCGATCTGATTATGAATTGGTTCAACTCACCCAAAATGACTATCTTGAAATGATTAATGCCGGTATCAACTGTTTACGGGTTGATAAAAAACAAGTCAAGTGGATTGATCAATGTAATGTGTTCTATTGGGGGATAAGCGGTCAAGAAATTAAGTATCCGGAGTATTTGTACCGAAGCAATTATCTGGGACCAACCATTTTTATGGATGAACCAGCAGTTTGTACTAGAGACAGCATTATCCGCCCTAAATTGGAGTCTGATCAATCATATCGGAAATCTATTACACCACAAGTCGCACTCGAAAATTTTCAAGACTATTTCCGACATGCAAAGTACCAAGGAGCACCAGCAAGATTGATGAATGAACTATCAGAACGTTCAGATGTGGACCTCGGCAACATAGATTTCCTGCAACAAAATATATACAGTTGGGAGACAATGGTGAGTTCAGCCCTCTACCAACTTACAAGATGTGAGGCAGGCGAAGGTAAAGTCCCTTCGGCCATAGTCTTCGAACCTCCTGGCCGCTTTGGTACACTTCGAACATTACCCGAAATGAACATGGCTTACGGGTGCCAAATTCCAGTTGATAATCCAAAGAATTTAGCCAGCATTATATATGGGTTTCTCCGTGGGGCCGCTAGGCTGACAGATAAAGATTGGGGTATGAGCATTTACGGCGCGGTTGATCGAGCAGACACTTTTTGGCTACAAACCCACGCTTATGACTTAGGTGCAAAATTCTTCCTCTATTGGGATTCTTACCAACTGGCTTGTGTTCCTTACAATGAATACCTAGCTTTATCAAGAAATCTGAGAGCTCACACGGAAAGCCATCCTAATAGGAACTTGGGCAAACTGAAACAAGCAGCGGAAGTTGCCATCCTTCTACCTCCCGGTTACAATCTCGGACACGTCTACATGGGAAAAGGCAACCTATGGGGACTCAATGAACTCAATTTGGAACGGCTTAATCAAAAAGGCATCAAGTATCGTGTGGTGATGCACAACTTTTTCACCGAGATAGAACGGTGCATCCGTTTCGGTGTTGCTTATGATCTCTTGTGGGACTTGGACGAATTAAACCTGTTGGCTTATCGGGAAGTAATCCGCATTAAGGAAGATGGTAAAGTAGAAGTTGTTGAAGAAGGTGGAAAAAGTATCTACGATAAAGCACGAACCCCAGTTCGACCGTCAGGAACACCACCCCAACTTTCTATTGAACTCTCATACCATGAAAGAGAATTACCAATGGAAATCACGGCACACGCTACTATAACGGAAGGGTCTGCCACAGTTTACTACACTACAGGCACTAATGCTCAGGGAATCTACAAAAATGCCATCCTCTGCTGGGAGCTCTATGGTCCTAACGAAGAGGATTATCGGTTTCTGAATTGGGAAGAGCTGGAAACACGAATTACCAATCAAGACAACTCAAGATATAAAGTGGAAATTGACTTTAGCCTTGAAAAACCTGGAACCTATCATCTACGGTCAGCAACAGTCGATATGGCCGGACGAACATCAATAAGCTGGGAAACTATTGTTGTCGAGAATTAGCTAACTAAAAAAAACAAGGTAGCAAAATGATACTACGGGATAATCAGGTTAAGATACTTTGGATTATTACTGGAATATTATGCTCTTTAGTCTGCGCATGTAATCAATCCGATTTGACACTTATTGAACAAAATGGCAAATGGGGATACATAAATAGCAAGAAAAAGGTTGTCATACCCCCTAAATTCGATGATGCGTTACCGTTTTCGGAGAAATTGGCGGCTATAAAGATGAGAAATCAGTGGGGGTATATAGACGGCAAGGGGCGGGTTGTCATACCCCCTAAATTTGATGATGCCTACGATTTTTTACAAGGATTGGCACGCGTCAAGATGGACAACAAATACGGTTTTATCGATAAGACAGGTAAAGTAATAATCAAACCTCAGTTTGACTGGGCTTCGGATTTTTCTGACGGTGTGGCCCACGTTTTTGCTGAAGGGAAACAAAACTATATAGAACTTGATCAATACATCCAAAAATAACAAACAAGTGAAATTGATCTTGACAGTAATTAACACCAATTGATATGCTGGTTCAACAGTACTTTTCCAATAGATCAATTCTCAAAAAGACTCCGTGCAAAACCAAACTCAAACAGAAATCCCTTCCACCCCTTCATCAATAATTTCAGATTCCAACACAGACAAAACTAGTAGCTATACTGCCTCACAATGGCAGTTAATGTGGTGGAAATTTCGTAAACATCGTATTGCCGTTTGGTCTGCCACAGTTCTCTTAGTGCTTTATCTGGCTGCAGTTTTCTGCGAATTCTTGGCTCCTTATTCGTTGTCATTCCAAGACACTTCTTATAACTACGCACCACCACAGCGCCTTCATTTTACTTCTGAATCGGGGTTCCATCTCTGGCCTTTCGTGTATGGTTTAAAAGGACAACGTAACCCAGAAACACTTCAAAAATCTTACCAAGAAGATCTGACACAGAAATACCCAATCCGTCTACTAGCTAAAGGCCAGACCTACAAATTCTGGGGATTGTTCAAAATGGATCGGCACCTTATTGGTGTTGATTCAGGTGGTACGTTATTCCTGCTGGGCACAGACTCTATGGGACGAGACCTACTCTCGCGTATCATTTACGGATCACGTATCTCACTCACCATCGGTCTGCTTGGAGTCAGCCTAAGTTTCTTTCTAGGGTTATCAATCGGAGCCATCTCTGGATACTTCGGTGGTTGGGTTGACGATCTGATCCAGCGTATGATTGAAATTCTCAGATCTTTTCCCCAAATCCCTTTATGGCTGGCACTTTCTGCTGCACTTCCATCTTCTTGGTCAGCTCTACAGATTTACCTTGGTATTACCATTGTACTATCAATTATTGGCTGGACTGGTCTAGCACGTCAGGTTAGAAGTAAAATCCTATCATTAAGAGAGGAAGACTTTGCCACTGCGGCGCTACTAGTTGGCGCCAGCCAAACTCGGATTATGTGGCATCATCTATTACCCTCTTTTATGAGCCATATTATCGTTAGTCTTACCTTGGCTATACCTGCTATGATTATTGGCGAGACTTCACTCAGTTTCCTTGGTCTTGGTCTCCGTCCTCCCATTACCAGCTGGGGGGTTCTCCTGAAAGAAGCACAAAACATGCGAACCATAGCTTTTTACCCATGGTTATTGAGTCCAGCGGTTTTCGTAATCTTAACTGTATTAGTATTCAATTTTATGGGAGATGGCTTAAGAGACGCCGCCGACCCTTACGAACGCTAGATTTTTCATGAAAAACATATTGTTATCCATCCAAAATTTGCAGACACATTTCTTTTTGGATGAAGGTGTTGTCCGGGCGGTAAATGGTGTCAATCTAGAGATTCCTCTGGGGGAAACGATGTCCATCGTAGGTGAAAGTGGATGTGGTAAGAGCGTGACAGCCTTCTCAATACTACAGTTAATTGCCTCACCAGGTCGAATTGTATCTGGTGAGATTGTGTTCCATCGACCAAACTCAGATAATGTTGTACTCACAAACCACAAAGAAAGAGATAAGAGAATCAGGGCAATCCGTGGCAGCGAAATTGCCATGATCTTTCAAGAACCCATGTCCTCACTAAGTCCAGTACACACTGTTGGCAACCAAATCATGGAATCCCTTATACTCCATACGAACCTTGGAAAAACGGAAGCACGATTACAAGTAATCGACATGATGCAACGGGTTGGCATCCCAAACCCAGTTCAACGCTTCAACCAATATCCACACCAAATGAGTGGAGGCTTGCGCCAACGCGCGATCATCGCAATGGCCTTGATCTGTCGGCCCAAGTTATTGATCGCCGATGAACCAACGACCGCGCTTGATGTAACCATTCAAGCCCAAATACTGCAACTTATGCGTGATCTACAAACCGAGTTTGAAATGTCAATCCTGCTAATTACACATGACCTTGGTGTCGTTGCCGAAATGGCAAATCAAGTAGCAGTCATGTACATGGGGAAGATTGTCGAGCAAGCAGAAATAAACGAATTGCTTACGAATCCACAACATCCATATACTCAGGCCTTGCTTGAATCTGTCCCAAGACGAGGGCAACAACCAAAGGCGAAGCTCAAAGTCATTTCGGGATCTGTCCCAAACCCATTTGAGCAAATAACTGGCTGTCCGTTTCATCCACGCTGTGAAGAATTTTCAGATGGACTTTGTAATCAAGGAGATCCTCCTGTGCCATTCCAATTTAGAGACAATCAGCATGTAGCTTGCTTCATTCGTGAGAAAGACAAAACCCAGTGAACAAAGAACCCCTTTTACAAGTTAAAAATCTGAAGAAACACTTTCCTGTCAAGCGAGGATTCTTCAACCAAGTGGTTGGACAGATTCGCGCTGTTGATGGGATTAGTTTTGACCTACACCAAGGTGAATGCCTAGGATTGGTTGGTGAAAGCGGATCGGGTAAGACAACCGTCGGACGGACAATATTACGAGCATTATCGCCCACTGACGGCCAAGTACTGTTCCGTTCAGATGATCAATCATATGACCTAGCCACAGCAACAGAAGACACTTTGAGACCACTGCGGAAACACATGCAGATGATCTTCCAAGATCCCTACTCTTCATTGAACCCACGCATGACAGTGTTCGATATTATTGGGGAGCCATTGTTGGTTAATGGTGTCTCAGATAGATCGGAACGAGAACAGCGTGTACAGGAATTGATCATCCAAGTTGGTTTGAAACCGGAACATATACGCCGATATCCACATGCCTTTAGTGGCGGTCAGCGACAAAGAATCGGCATCGCAAGAGCCTTAGCCTTGCATCCCAAATTGATCGTTGCAGACGAACCAGTATCCGCCCTTGATGTCTCGGTGCAGGCACAAGTATTAAACCTGTTGCAGGAGTTGCAGAGCACCTTCCAACTCACCTATTTATTCATTGCTCATGACCTTAATGTTGTTGGCCATATTTCTGACCGAATTGCTGTCATGTACGCAGGAAAGTTGGTTGAACTCGGTACTACCGATGAATTGTTCCGCCAACCAAAGCATCCATACACTGAGGCGTTGTTAGCAGCAGTTCCGGTCCCTGAGCCAAGGAAATCTAGAAACCGAGCACTTCTTTCCGGTGAAGTAGCTGATCCAGCAAACTTACCCTCTGGTTGCGTTTTCCATCCCAGATGTCCATATGTAGAAGATAGATGTAAAACAGAAGTTCCCAAATTTCGAGAAATTGCGACAGGTCACCTAGCACGATGCCATTTAGCGGAGTAAACCAACGTAAAGATAATAGAGAATGAGCCTCAACCAAAAACCGATTTTCAAATTCCTCTACAGTTTTTTTCTGAGACTAGGTATTATCTTCGCCGGGTTAGTCTTACTTATTATTCTTCTGGCTCAACTAACATGGTTTCTAGGTAAATGGGGACAAGAACAAGACATCAGTCATCTGGAAACTGCCCTCGATAATAATATAGAAGCGTCTCGTGTGCATAATTCGTCGCTAAGCGAAGCTTTCCAACCAATGACTAAAGAAAAATTTTACCATCTGGAAGGAGATATACACACAGTTGGGGAATGGACTAAAACTCGTGTCTTTAACCAATCCCCCATGCTAAAAGGCACAGAACTTGAACCCGTGGAGAATCGCCTGCCGAAAAACCCCTTGGTGATCTATCCACCTGACCAAAATGGTCCATACGGCGGCACTTGGCAGCGTTATGGAACCAGCGCACCAGACATTGGAATTTTTCGTGCCCGATTGGCCTACGACGGATTAGTTCGCTGGGGACCAATGGCACAACAAATCTTACCCAATTTGGCAGTCAAATGGGAAATCGCCGATGAAGGAAGAACCTATACATTCTGGTTGAGAGAAGGTGTCCATTGGTCAGATGGCATGCCATTTTCTGTCAATGATATCCTGTTTTGGTACAACCACATAATCATGAACCCCGAACTAACACCGACCATCCCACGCGAATATCAACGAGATGGTGTACCTATGGAAATTGAAAAGATTGACGACCATGTAGTGAAATTCCGTTTTGTTAGCCCATATGGCCTTTTTCTCAAAACGCTCGCCTCAGGCCGAAGTTACCCAATGGTCGAATATCCAGCCCACTACTTAAAAAAGTTTCATCCGGATTTTATACCTAAGAAACACTTAGAAGAAATGGCCGAGAAGGAGTCATTCGATTTCTGGTACCAGCTTTTTGAAGATCGAGCCAGTTGGCAAAACACTGAAGTTCCCAGACTTTGGCCTTGGATTATCAAAGTCCCACCACCAGCCCAATTGATTGTTTTCGAGCGCAATCCGTATTATTGGAAAGTCGACGGAAATGGTAATCAACTGCCATACATCGACCAGATGACATTTGAGATCTACGATAACGAAATGATTAACATGAAAGCTATGAACGGTGAGATTGGAATGCAAGGCCGACACCTCCAATTTGACAATTTCCCCCGGTTCAAAACAAACGGCAAGAATAGAGGATACAGTGTTCGATTATGGATTAGTAGCGGTGGTGGCTCTTCACTCTCACTCAATTTGAACCATAAAGATCCTATCTTACGAAAAATATTTGCTGATCGACGCTTCAGAATTGCCTTGTCATACGCTATGGACCGCCAGCAGTTGAACGAAATCGCTTTTTTTGGCATCGGCCAACCGTGCCAGATCTCACCACCTGCTATCTCTCCTTTCTACTCTGAAGCTTACGAGAAAGCCTACATTGAATACAAACCAGAAGAAGCCAATCGACTACTGGATGAAATAGGACTAAAAACGAGGAACAAAGCAGGAATTCGTTTAAGACCAGACGGAAAACCGTTGCACATTCGTATTGAAATCGCTTCCGTGTTCTTGAGTACACCAATGTTTGAACTAATTGCTAAACAGTGGACAAACGTAGGTATCAAAACGGAGCTCAAATTAGAAGCGAGACAACTATTCTATACCCGAAAGTCCGCTTTGATGCACGATGTCGGCGTGTGGGGGTCAGCAGACGAACTAATTCCGGTCATTGATCCACGTTGGTTTTTTCCCTTTAGTCAGGAGTCGATTCAAGGCATTGGATACGCTAGATGGTTTCTGTCTAACGGCAAACAAGGAATTGTTCCACCAGAGGAGATGATAAAGTGCATGGAATTGTACCAGAAAATCGAACGCACTCCTGATCCTAAGGAACATGTACAACTTTTTCATCAAATTATCGAGCTGAACCGGAAAAACCTATGGGTCATCGGAACAATTGGCCGAGTGCCATCGCTCTTTGTCGTGAAGGATACGTTTCGAAATGTGCCAGAAGTAGCGGTTGCAGGATGGATCTTCCGCACACCAGGTAGTACTGCCCCAGAATGCTACGCGATTGATCAACCGAAAATCGAACATGAAGGAGAAATTGATGTTCAGCCTGATCGTTAAACGCATACTTTGGATGATTCCCACCCTATTGATAATTTCAATTATCTCCTTCATTATCATTCAGCTACCACCCGGAGACTACCTTACAGCTTATATTTCTGCTCTTGGAGAAACAGGCGAAACCGTCGATGCAGAACTGGTAGAAGCACTCCGAAACCGCTACAATCTAGATGAGCCAATTTATATCCAATATATCCGCTGGATGAAAGGACTAATCAAAGGAGACTTGGGAATGTCTTTCGAATGGAATAAGCCAGTCAAAGAACTGATTTTCCAGCGCCTTCTACTAACAGTTACCATCTCAATTGCCACCCTATTTTTTGTCTACGCAACGGCTATCCCAATTGGAATTTACTCAGCAGTGAATCAATATTCTTGGGGAGACTATACCTTTACATTTCTAGGCTTTATTGGATTAGCAATCCCTAATTTCTTATTTGCCTTGATCTTAATGTATCTTGCTGACATCGTCTTCGGCCTGAGTGTCGGGGGACTCTTTTCACCATCTTATCAAAATGAGCCGTGGTCGCTGGGAAAATTTCTGGATTTGCTTGGACACTTGTGGATTCCCGTGATTGTACTAGGAACAGCCGGTACTGCCTCATTGATCCGTGTAATGCGGGGTAATCTGTTGGATGAACTACGAAAACTCTACGTGATCGCGGCACGAGCCAAGGGGGTGCCAAACGTGAACCTATTGCTAAAATACCCAGTTCGAGTGGCGCTCAACCCTGTTATCAGCAATATCGGCTGGGTGCTACCTAGTATTGTATCAGGTTCAGTCATCACCTCTATTGTTTTAGGCATACCAACCACAGGACCACTTCTCTTACGTGCGTTGATGAATCAAGACATGTATCTAGCTGGAAGTATGATCATGATGCTAAGTGTGTTAACCGTAATCGGCACCCTGATTTCAGATCTTCTCTTGATTTGGCTGGATCCCCGAATTCGTTACGAAACAAGAGAGAAATAATTGTATCTTGATTGAAAATAAGTGTGCGTTCAGGTAGTGTCAAGCACGCTATTTTTACACTAATCATCTTCTACCCACTACGCCTCGGTCGAGAATACAGAACAAATGTAGTATACTGAAACTACCACTATTACTTTGAAAATATAGTTCAACCCAGAACTAGGAGGAATTCATGATTGGCATATCCTACCACGCCGGAGGATTACAGGATTTACCACTAGAAAATGTCATCAAAATTTTAGCTGATACTGGTTATGACGCTATAGAGATGATGTG
>PAQF01000082.1 GCA_002709695.1 Candidatus Poribacteria bacterium | reverse complement strand
GTTCATATACCTGTGCAGTTGTTAACCTGTTAACCACTGTATGTCTGAAGGAATGGAAGTTTTTACCCTTCTTCTTGATACCTAGTCTCTTGAGATATCTGGCAAACCACCTGCTGATCAAAGTTCCATAGCCCGTGCTAATCATGTTCTTCAGATTAGGGAACAGCTTCTTGCTACTAAACTGACTTACCTGTTGCACATAGTCAAGGAATCCAAGTTCCAACAGTTTAGGATGTATAGGAACTATCCTATTACCTGCCTGTGTTTTAATGTGCTTGTCTATGGTGTCACTTAAGAACTCCATTACCCAAATACCTTCCTCTTGCTGGATATCATTCACATTCAGCTGGCAGATCTCATTTAGTCTTGCTCCTGAATAGGCTGCAATCATAGTTACCCAGTATCGTTCAGGCTTATCCTGCTGCAATGATTCCGCCTGCAGAGCATCACCTAAAATCAGATCTAACTCCTGCTGGCTGAAGTGTTTCTCAACTACCTGCTGTGTATTATTAAGGGTAGGCTCTAGTTTGCCTCTGAAGACATTCTTTTCAGTGTACCCTTGTTTGATAGCCCAATTGAACAGGCCTGACGCTCGCTCTGTATGTTTCAAGATAGTCTTGGGATTCAGTGTCTGCATATCTTTCAACTCTAGTAATTCCTTTACAGATAAAGTTGGGTACTTCTTGGACCGGTTAGCAGGCAGCTGCTTTATAGTTTGCACAAACTTCCTACCATCTTCATGAGTTAAAGAGTCTATTGAAATATCACCAAGTACTTCCAACATCAACTTGTGAGTATCTCTATACCCATTAACAGTTTTGTCAGGGTAACCCACTTCAGTTTTAGAACCTAGAAACTTCTTGGATAGTTCAGACAAAGTTATCCCATTATGGGACGATGCATCTCTTGGGATAATCTCAGGTTGCAGGGAAGCAGCCTCCATCTTCTTAACTGTCTTTGGTATCGGACCTGAATGATATAGCTTAGCTAGCTCTGTTTTCAGGATCTCCTTAATTTCATGCGTAGAGATCTTCAGCTGACCAGAATTTTGCCTGACCTTGGTATAAAGATGCTGGGCAAGGTTATGAAGATGGGCAGAAAGTAATTTGGCTTGCTTTAGAATTCCGCATCTTAAAGACAACTGGAATTCTCTTGTACCTAATTGTGTTTGCAAGTCTTTGGGAATTACTGATCGGAAGGAATAACTGGAACCTGTTTTACGGTGAACAAGGTAAGTAGCTGACATGACAGAAGTGTGACCTCAACTGTGACTAAAATGGGCATAACCCAAACTTCTATCTATGTCAAGCACCCCCAAACCCTTTCATAACAAGGATTTAAGAGAGAATGGCGGGAGAGAGTGGGAGTCGAACCCACCTATCCACTCGCGCAGACAAGCTGGTTTTGAAGACCAGTAGAGCCACCGGACCCTATTCTCCCCCATTTCTAACATTTGTTTTGCGCAGTTTTCGGTAATTTCCGTTACGAACTGTCAATCCAGCATCATCACAAAATTCTAGAAATGGAACTGCATATTTACGACTAGTTTGTGCCAGTTCACGGAATTCTGCAACAGTAATTATATCATGCTTTTTCAGATACTCGATCAGCAAGTTCTCAATTTGTTCAACTATATCCTTATGTACAAAAACCTTTTCATCAATCTTCACTAACTGTCCCAAATTCACCAAAGCATAAAATGTATCACTAATCGCCCTCGCTGAATAATTGGACAACTGTTCTATCACTTCTGATATACTTGGCGTATTAAGTCCTACTTCGGAAAAAATCTCTTCTATTTTTAACTTAATTGTCTCTTCTTGTGCAGAAAAAGCAATTTCATGACTTGACAACCGTATCAGGTTTCCATCTTTTACTACCTGATTTTTCTTAAGCAGATAATCGATAATCTTTTCAAAGTCAAATTCATTTAGCTCAAGTTTCAGTCGAAGTTGAGAAGAATTTTGTCCCAATGCTAGAGGTTTTCGCTCATGAAAATTCCTGAGCATCTCTAACAAATGCAATCCAATTTTTTGTGTGCGCTCGACACTAGAAACAAACGGGAAATTCCCTCCCCAACGAAGAATTTTTCCAACTTTCTCTAAGTAATCAAGCACATCTATTAAAGCTTGATTGGTAGACGCCAAATAGTATCTTATGAAATCCTCCGACACACAAAGGTTTTCATTACTCTCAAGTATAAGCTCAACAAGTGCCTCAGGCTCCCTCGTTATTGCCCATGAATTTAATGTTTCTGCTGTTTGCTCCGCAAATCTTTTATGACGAGTCGCAAAAGGATCAATTATCCATCCACCACCAACGGTATACTGAGCCGAAAAATCCCTCAGAATGAAACGATCACCTCGAAAAGCTAAAATTGGTTCCTCAAGCCGCAACTGAGTCAACGCTTCACCATTGGGAAAAATTGCTTCCTCTGTAAGCATAACTATCCGACAAATTGACTCGCGTGTGCCAATATATAACCTAAGCCGCATCCAATGTTCCAAAATTCGAGGGAAAGACCCCAAAACCTTAATCGAGACATCAATATTATCTGTCAGCTCAGATAAAGACATTGGACAAAGAACATCTCCACGGCCTATATGCTCCGTTACATTAGAGAGATTTATAGCTGTACGTTGCCCTGGTAAAGCTTGAGCTGTTGGCTCATTGTGAACTTGGATTCCACGAACACGTACTTCATTTCGGCCGGGAAGAATCTTCATTCTTTGATCCCGCTGAATTAAGCCCCCGGTCAAAGTACCAGTCACAATTGCACCAAACCCCGGCATAGTAAAAATCCGATCTGTGTAAAGGCGTGGAATTCCATTTTCAAAATCTTCTCTAGTTGCATTTCCGACTTGGTCTACAATCGTCTGTTTTAACAGATCAATCCCTTGACCTGTTATATTCGAAACCACCACAGTTGGTGAATCTTCGAGCGTTGTATTCGTCAAAATTTCCCGAGACATCTCAATAGAGTCCTCAAGCTGATTAACATCAACTAAGTCTGCTTTTGTGATTACCAAAACTCCCGCTGAAATACCAAGTAAATCAATAATTTCAAGATGTTCAAACGTTTGCTCTTGTACTCCTTCTTTAGCATCAACAACGAACAAAACGACGTCCATGCCATACGCACCAGACAGCATATTCCGGATAAACTTTTCATGCCCCGGAACATCAACAATTCCAGCACGGAGACCATTTGGCAGATCGAAGTAGGCGAATCCCAATTCTATCGAAAGTCCACGCTCTTTTTCTTCCTTGAGCCGATCCGTTTCAATTCCCGTCAATGCCCAAATTAAGGAACTCTTACCATGATCTACATGACCTGCAGTGCCAATGATAACATGTCGCATACTCTCACCTTTTATACCTTTAAATTATATCACAAGAACAGGTTACTTTGCAGAAGATAACTGGACATTCCCACACCCATAATGCATCGATTCGGTTTGTCTTTGATTTCATTTTCGGTATATGTTACGATACGAAACTGATAGATTCACAGCACTCATTCGCGGGATTAGTATTACCACAAAAAAAACATCAAGTGCCAACATATGCAACTACAATGGAAGTATGCACTGATCATTAACATATCAGTGCTTGTTGTTCTAGCGACATTTTACATTATCGACGATTACAGGGCACGACGTTACTTAGAAATCTTAAACGTGCAAGACTTCGAACGTGGAGCTACCTTCAGAAATGTATCAGGAGCAATTCGAGACCGAGTGGAACAGGAAATCAGATGGATGCAAGATTTTGACCGTACAACGATAGAAGCATCGTTACACAAGTTACTACAGGAAAACAACCCTGATATGACAGACGTTTTGGATATTAACATCACCTTCGGAATCAATGCTTCTATTCAAGCTAGTTTGAAGCAAGGAAAGGATACAGATCATTATATCAATTTCACTGAGGCTGATCTTCAGGAAATCTTGCAAAAACGCGTACAAGTCTATAACACCGTTGAACTGGATGATGGGAAGTACGCATCCGAGATGATCCTACCTTATGATGTCGACTTAATTGGCGAAGAATTAAATGAAAACGAGATCTCAGGATTAATCCAAGTTCTCTTTGCAACACCTGATATTAACAAATATATCCAAAAACTCCGTTTAATACGCATCATTGCCATGTTCGTTGTTATTGTATTATTGGCCATTGTCATTTGGGTTACGACGAACTCGCTTATTATGAACCCCCTAGAAAACATGGTGATGATCATAGAACATGCAGAAGCCGATGACTTCCCAAGAGCTGAAATACCAATAGCATCAGGAACAATTGGAAAAATAACGAATGACCTAGTACTTACACTAACTAAGTTGAAATTGGTACATGCCAAGCGGTTCGAAGTACTCAGTCAGTTTGCTGGGGGGGTTGCACATGAAATTAGGAATCCACTAAACTCTATTGGCATGACTGCTCAATATCTGAAAAAAATTTTCTTCCAAAGAGAGTTGAATCAACAAGATTTAAATGAAGTAGCTGAGCTACTTGACATCATGAATTATGAAACTGAGCAATTAAAGAAAATTTCAGCACAATTTTTGACACTAAACCGTCCAAGGCAACTCAACCTTGAAGTTGCTTCACTTAATAATTTATTGGATTTTGTGCTTGCTGAATTTAAGGTTATCACAGAGAACTCAAACATTAAGATCCTACGCAATTACGACTCAGAATTACCCCAAACGAGGCTTGACAACGAACAAATTCGACAACTCTTTTTTAATCTAATTCAAAACGCAATACAAGCGATTCAACCTAAAAGTGGTAGTATTTACATAACAACCAGTATCGAACAGAATGCTGATGAGATCTGGATAATAGCATATATTCGAGATACGGGAGTTGGAATTCCTCACCAAATACAAGAACGAATCTTCGACGCTTACTTTACCACAAAAGAACGAGAGGGTGGTATCGGCTTAGGTCTAGCAATAGCATATCAAATTATTATGGCGCATGGTGGGAGAATTGAAGTCAAAAGCCAAGTTGGCATGGGAACAGAATTCAAAATTTTTTTCAAATACGAACAAAACTCCATGAAAGTATAAGAATAGAGTTTATGCCATCAATCTTACTTGTCGACGACGAACAGAGCCAACGTATAATCCTAAGACGTTTTCTAGAACGCGAAGGACACAAAATTGAAACTGCCGATAACGGAAAGACCGCGTTAGAATTGCTAAGAAGTAACAAGTTTGACTTGGTGATTAGTGACATGCGTATGCCCCAAATGACCGGACGGGATTTATTAAAAGTAATTAAGGAAGAATGGACGAATATACCAGTGCTAATCGTCACCGCTTTCGCTGAACTCGATGATGCGATTGATCTTGTAGCACGAGAGGGCGCGTTCTATTATCTGGAAAAACCAATAAATCTTGACACTCTTAAAAGCGAAGTAGAACGGGCCTTAAGCGTTAAAAAACCTAGCATTAATAACATTGATGATCAAAAAGTCCATTTTGACCGCATTGTAGGAGACAGCCCATTAATGCAAGAACTTTTTAAAAAAATAACACTGATGGTTAACCGTGGCGCTAATCAAGTTCTTGTTACTGGAGAAACTGGTACCGGAAAAGATCTTATAGCCAAAGCAATTCATGAACACGGCAAGAGAAAGGAGAAAACATTCCTACCAATCAATTGTAGTGCTGTACCTGAGGACCTAATTGAGAGCGAACTTTTTGGCCATGAAAAAGGTTCATTTACAGGAGCTGACCACACGAAGAAAGGACTGTTTGAAATCGCTAACGGAGGAACTATTTTTTTAGACGAAATTGGTGACATTTCTCTTCAGATGCAAAGTAAACTTTTACGAGTCCTACAAGAGAGAGAAATTAAACGTGTTGGTGGAATTAACCCAATCCAAGTCGATGTCTGCATCATAACAGCAACAAACAAAAACCTTAAAGCTAAGATAGAAGAAGGGAGTTTCCGTGAGGACCTATACTTTCGATTGAACGTGATTGGACTTCATCTACCACCTTTAAGAGATCGCATGGAAGACTTAGAGCCCTTGATCAAATTTTTCTTTTCCCGATTTCAAGACGAATATAGATCAGTCGAAAAGAAAAACCTCTCGACAGAAGCGGTGTCAGCCTTACACCGTTACGATTGGCCTGGAAACATAAGACAACTCGCGAATTGCCTGTTACGGGCATTTATCCTATCAGAAACGCCAACTATCCAATTGACAGACTTACCAGCTGAGATTCATGACAGATCATCCCATCCATCAAATATTAGCTCAGACATAACCGAAGGAGGGATTTCGTTGGAAGATATTATTAAAGAATACATCAAATCGGCACTGGCCCAGACTCAAGGGAACCAAACAAAGGCAGCTAAACTACTCGGAATGTCAAGGCGAAAATTGCAGAACCGAATGAAAAATTACAATTTGGACAGTCGAGATTTTAAGGAAGAACAAGCAAAAAACTTAGTTAATACTGGATAATACTTGGATCAATTTCTCTCGACCAGCGATCAATTCCACCTACCAAACTAGAAACATGTTTGAATCCAATTTGCTGTAATAAATAGGTAGCATCTAAGCTCCGTATGCCATGATGACAATACACAACAATTTCAGCATATGGATTCAACTCAGTAGCGCGGTGAGGTATCTCGCCAATCGGAATCAATTTAGTGCCTTCAATGTGAGCCATCTTATACTCATGTTGCTCCCTGACATCAAGTAGAATAAAATCTTTACCCTCATCCATCATCTGCTTCAGAGCTTGAGGGAGAATTCCATACTCATTTGGGTTGAAAGGCACTATAGCTTCTTCAGCACTCGGCACAGCTTTAGGAAGCCTATACTTATCCACATCTCCCTGAATCTTATCTAAGAATCCACGTAGGATATGCTGGAGTAATTTCAGCATATATCATCTTCCTCTATTCTCAATAAAAGCGCTATAGCAATCAAATTTAACAGAAATATCAAGGCATGAAACCGTACAAAATTCAAAATCTAATGGTAGCTCCTACAGTTGGGACAAGTGGAAGAAGTAGTTCACTACTCACTTCACATCCTTCCACTTCATTTGTAATCTTGTTACGAATTTCCTTAAATGCATATTCATGAACATTTTTACGCCAGTAAAGATTCAACACTTGAAAATACCAGTTTAAATCCCAATTTCGAAATGTGCTTGATTTTGTAACCCTCATATCAAGGCTATGATAAGTTGGCAAGCGATACCCATTATAATCACCAAAATGTCGATTACACTCCACACCAGCAAAGGATTTATTACTATAATGGATCAGTTTTGTCGCTGACCTCCCTGTATTAAACCGCCAACTGCAATGTAAATACCACCTTGACAAAAATTCATAGCTACTATTGAGAGCTATAGAATGTCGCTGATCGGATTTCCTATAAAACTCTTGATGTCCCAACTTTTCTTTAG
Organism: Candidatus Poribacteria bacterium; assembly: GCA_002709695.1. Classification (GTDB taxonomy): domain Bacteria; phylum Poribacteria; class WGA-4E; order WGA-4E; family UBA9662; genus UBA9662. Next base: position 22,242 of record PAQF01000082.1, on the reverse strand, counting down.
CAAGAGCGTAAGCATAACCTAAACTCCAAGTTAGCTGATCAGATATTGCCCGACTGACAAAAATGTCAAATCCATTCACGTATCCCGACTCCGGGTTACTAAAAATTTGCGTTTTCCGACCGAAATCTCGAATTTGCCCAGAAAGATTTCCCAGTTTCTTGTAATACACTTCAGCCTGAATGATGAATTGCCTACCAGAAGTAAATTCTGTCCCAAGAACGTAATGTGTTGCGACTTGGGCTCCATCAAAATCCCGAGTATTATCTTCAACAGGAATTGTCATTAAATCAATTGGTTGATGGTAAATTCCCCATGCCCCCCGTAAGACTAGATTCTCTCTCAGTTTTATCGCCAGCGCAACCCGAGGGCTCACCTCATGCTGTCGTGTGCCAAAAGGGCGATAATCTTGAATCAGATAGCGGGCACCAAAGTTGACAGAAACTATTGGATGAAGCTTCCACTCGTCTTGCACATAAGCTTTTATCCGGCTTCCATTATCATTGATCTCTGTCTCGATACCCTGATATTCCTCAATCTCAGCCCCCAGTGGACGAACTACATAATCAGAGCCTGTCATAGATGCATAATTATACTCTACCTCAGACCAACGCCATTCTAACCCACACCGGACTGTATGTGAACCCAACATCCGTGCAACAAATTCTCCCTTCGTGCCGAAAAAGCTAAAATCTCGTTGATCTATTCCACCAACCCCTGCCAATCGATTACGGTTTGCTTGTCCATTAAAAAAGTACAAATTTGACCAAACAGACTGACTAAAAGAATGCTTCCACTTAGTCCACAACATACCATTTCCATAATCTGAGTCAAGATTATGTTTTGGATCATCATCCTTAATCAGATTCCTGTCCCATGCGTAAAAGCTATTGATAATCAGTTTATCTTGATCTGTCAAGTTATATACTAGCTTCCCAAAGAGATCAGTATAACGAGGATTAAGATCTTCATCAGTATCCATTAAGCCAAGGATCAAATCAATATAACCCCGTCGAGCAGAAAGAAGCCATGACCCTTTATCAGATAAGGGTCCTTCGATTAAAACATGTGTATTAATGAAGTCAAGACCAAAATTAACAGATACTTGTTCTCCATCTCCTTCTCTGGAAGTAATATCAAAAACCCCCGACATCTTATCCCCAAACTCCGCAGGAAACCCACCCATCAATAAATCAGCGCGAGCGACCAATCCAAGATCAATAATCGAAATCGCTCCACCAAAGTCCTGCAAATGGTACGGATCGAAGAGTTCCATACCATCCAGACGAACCAGAATCTCATCTTTCTCACCACCACGAACACTGAATCGAGCACTAAAATCACTGGAAACGACACCTGGAAAGATGTGGGCAGCACGCATAATATCGTTATCAATCAATGGGTAAAAGTCTACTTCTCGTTTAGAAAGAGAAAGTGAAGATCGCGTCCCTTCTCGGATCGTAAACTGACTTGGCATAACAGTAATTTCCTCAAACTCGATTGTCCCATCCGCGAAAACATAAATCACCGATAGCAACCAAAGAACCAAGGAAATTGGTTTTTCAAGGTATGAAAGCAACGTAGACTTGTGGATGTCCTGAAACATCGGAGGTATAAACCACCATTTTTTCGTCAGGGCTAAACGATGGGTGAGGATGTGACCATTGAGGTCCATAAACAGTGTCCACTTTCATTTCCATCCAGCTGAGCGAACGATCCCTATCTTTCTGTGCAACAGCCCAATCCTCTGCTAGAGCGTAGCAGTCCTTCTCCCATTGACTTCCACCACACGAACTATTCGGATAACAAATTGGAATATGGCTACCCGTTTCGACATCAACTAACCGCAAGCCAACATCTGGATGAACCGTATCACAAAGCACTTTTGTTCCTGCACGATTGCTGCAAATATGCCAAGCGTTAAAAGATGATATGGTTGTCATCTCCAAAGTCTTCAACGATATCCTTCGCAACGCATGGTACCAATGACTAACAATCAATTCATCAAGATCCCCCAAAAACGTTTCATGAACCAGAAACTCATTGTTGTCGTGCATGTACAAACACCGATTCTCTGAACCATCACTTTGAATTGTCCACATCCGTGGGGCAGGATCACCAGAGTAGGCAATCAGACTAGGGTGCCTTGGGTGAAACTGCGGGTGTATAATTGTTTGGTCAGAAACGGTGTGGATCACCTGCCCACCTGACCCATCAGTAGCAGTAATCGCAATATGTGATTTGTCACCACGTTTCATTGCAGTCACAATCAACTCTCCTGTACTGTTAATGCTACACTCACCAAGACTACCCTCCCCAAATGTAGCTAATACACGCTCCTCAAGAGAATCGAGATCAATCGCTTTGATTGTACTACCTTGTGTATAGAATAGTTGTGAATCAAAGATAATACCTGAATAACCATGAATACCATCAGCATCAGTTAATTGAATGATCTCGCCGTCTGGAAACTCTAGAATAAAAAAATTAGGTTTTCCTGATCTGTAAGAAGTGAAAATCAACCGGCCTTGATCTGGAGTAAAAGACGACGTCAGAAAATACAAATTATGATTAATTGAAGAATCATCGGTCAGTTGAAAAATGCGAGCACCAGTCTTGCTATCAGATAATTCGCGACACTCCGAAGGATGTCTTGATCCTTTTTTATACATGATGAATAAAGTCTCCTTTTAACTAACGCCCTCGTCTTCCCCAACTACCTCTTCCTCGGCCCCCACCACGCTCTCTCATCCGCTGCATAAACTGCTCACGCATTTTCTGTTGCTCTTCTGGTGATGCGTTCCTATATCGTTCGACTGCACTGCGCCATTCTTCCCGGTTTCCACCGCCGCGCCAACTACCACGACCTCTTTCCTCAGTGTTACGTTTGCCACGTTTTCGGTCGCCATCCTCACGAACTTCCCCGTTAGACTTGGATTTTCCGTCTTTGCCTTCACGTCTTCTACCTTTTTCACCACCACTAAGAAATTGCATCGGTTCACTTTTAACCATTTTGATATCGCCAGACAAATCCAAACTTACTCGGTTTGATTCAATGCTTTCAACAGTTGATTCACCAACTTTTTCACCAACTGACACGTAATAAGTTTGGTTTGAACGTTGTTCTAGTATCAGAGCCTTAGCAGTTACACCATTGGAAGAAATCCATGTACCGATCAGCGTATACCGAGGTTTACTATTTCGAGGTCGCCAGCCTAGCGGTCGAAACAAATTGTTGTCAACGATAACTTTGTAGTATCCCTCCCCGCTTGCCGCTGAGATAGCTCTAAAATTATCCGTTCTGTTCCCATCCAATTCATCCTCATACGTCTGTTCTGAACCGGTTTTTTTTTCTTGCTCAAGCTCTGTGGGATTCTTCTTTCTCTCTTCTCCCTTTTGATCACTTTGGTCTAAATTAACCGTCGCTTTTTGGACTTTTAGCCTCTTCTTTTTTTCACCCTTTTTCCCAAGCTTTCTGCTCACACCTACGGGGCCATCTTCATCAGCAGGTATCGCTTGGAATTGAGAGGTGAAAACCAATAGCACAATCAAAGAAAAAACGAGTCCGACAAGTTTGAGTCTAGCTTTCATAATTTCAAAATATCCTTAAGTCATAACATAAAAAAATCTCATCATTCTAAATAGACGATGATCTATCAAAATGGATTACAATTTTTAGGAATTGATTTGAAAGATTGTGACTTGAAGTTAAAAAAGGAAACGATACATAGGCAAATTAGTAGCTATCCCAATCAAACTCCATAAACTTCCAATAATGAATTCTCCTAAAATAAGTCCAAAGAAAAAAGGAATCAGCTTCCGATGAGTTCCCATCCCTCCATGTTTTAAAGTAATCCATTTAATGATAAAACTTACTAAAATTGAGAACCAGAAAACGTTCATCGACCAACTACTAGATATAGCAAAACCTGCAGGATGAAAAGGCCACCAAAAAATGCTCATACGCATAATCATTAAAAAAAATGTTACAAAAAAACCAATGATCATAGCAATCACCGCAGGATAATTGGAAGAACGAGGTGAAATCAGCCAACTCTGAAGACGATTGAAAGGACGCCAAGCAAACCAATCTCTCGCACCTTCAGCATAAGAAATATGATAATAAGACCAAAAGGATGAAAAAGTTCCAACAATGATAGCAATTAGCATGGCAATCAGCAACCGCCGATTGTTTATGTTGGTACGCTCAGCAAGTTTGAAGCCTTCAAGTTGATGAGGCATCGGATGCCCTCGATAAGCACGGTTACAGAAGAAGAGGTAAGCCATCATAGTTAGGTTCTGTGCTCCAAGTAAACGAGTTCCAAACATCTTTGGCATCATCTCATCAGGACCAATAAAGTGTAAATCGTGAACTGGTGACCCCAATTCAGCCCTCATGCGAGTAACCGCTGTTGAAACAGCGTAGTAGATGATAAAAAACAAGAATATTACCCAAAGGGACATGCCTGACACTCTACAAAAAAAGGTTATGCAAATTATGCAACTAACCATCATTATTATCGTAACTCGATATGAAAGGGGTTCACTAGAATCATCTACTTCTGATTTTCTATTGAGAACTTTCGAGACAACTTTACCCAGATGTTGTCTCGTACCTACTATCGCAATGACAAACAAACCAATGTAAGCCCCAAAAGATTGCTCATCCACAAATGGGAAACCAGGGATACTTTTCATTCCAAGAGCACTGGCAATTACTCGTTCAGATTTCCAGAATAGATAGAAAAACCAACATGAGAAAGAAAGATCCAATGGAATAAAAAACGCCAGTCCAACAGCAAAAGGGAAGACAGCTATTGGAGTCCAACCAATGGCACTCAAAGGTGGATGAGAGAAAAACGGACGCAGATCATATAATTTCCCTCCCAAACTGGGGACACTCGGAAATAGGAAATTAAGTCCATTCAGAATATCAATTACGCCTGCTATAGTAAAACCAACCCACATAATTCTATTTTTCAAAATACCTGATGTACCACCACCAATAGTCAGCTCAAGAGGTAATTGAATAATTGGATAACTGAGTTTCTCGTTTTCCGTCCACTGCTTACGAACCAAATTGTTAATACAAAGCATCAAAAACAACATTAGACACAAAAAGCTTCCCCAAGCAAGTATTGGTTTTAACCAAACTTGAATAACTTCCCACTGATAAAAATCTGACTCCCCACGATAATAATCGGTTAAAAACTTCCGATCGGAAACTGCAATCCAGCTAGGAACAAAACGGTGAAACAAATCAGCCCAATCATTCTCAGGGCTTGCATACCAAAATGCATGTGGAATCATTGGAATCAGCACACGGAGCATATCATGACCAGCTACCGAAGAAGCAATCGCCAACATAATGTAAATAGTCAACAACTCTCCCTGCTTAACAGAAAACCTTGAGCTAACCCGCGTCAACAAATAATTGACAACAACAATAACAAAGATACAAAATACAACATTAAAATAGAGGGAAACGGTAGTAGGATAGCCTTGGCCTGCTGAATCCATAATCCAGTAGGTATTAGGGGGAATCAGTAGCAAACCAATTAAAATAGCTCGCCAAGATGCTCCGACATGAGGTACATGTTTGGGAAGGACTGCTTTCAAAACTCTATTCTACGAGAATTTTGCAAAAGAGAATTTTGCAAAAAAAAAAACCGGCGCTTTCTCTACACAATATACGCACCGATTCGAAACTGCTTACGTGACTAAGACATACTAGAATAATATTCCCAATCAAACAAAACGGGAGAACCAACTCAACGACTAGCTTGTCTATTTCTGACCATCAACAAGAAGACCAACCCTCTGATTAGCTTTCTCACTCAGAACATCAGTCATATGATTTGTATTCATCGGACGCGACTGAAATAACGGAGAAGGTGAAGGCCCCTGAACCCCCCGCGACCGTATAGGGTTGTTCTGTAAACTGGTAAAATTACTCTCAAGACGCGACGCAGCCTCCCCTCCCGAGATCGATCCGACTCCAGTCATTTTTAACGCTGCAGGACTACTATCCGAAAATTGGCCAATCAGCGAAGACATAAACCCCAACCCCTAACATAAACAAGCTCAAGCCCAATGATAGCAAATCTGAAATGGAATGTCAACCGTTTTTTCAGCTTTCTATTCTTTCAAATGGTATCTAAGTTCATCGATACACACGTTTTATTACCTCAGCAACTAAATTAGCCACCTTGCCTCATCAAACGATGATCATGACTATAGAACAACATTACGATTGATCATCATCAAAAACACCAATGTTCCGATACCGATTGTATCGATTTTCTAATAGGCTCGCAAGATTCACCTCGAGTAATCGATGAAAATGTCGTGCCATAGCTTTTTTGACATTTTTAATCGCTTGCGTCGGATTACGGTGCGCTCCCCCCAGTGGTTCCCGAATAATTTCATCAATAATACCAAATTCAATTAAGTCGGCAGCAAGTGGCTTCAATGCGTCAGCAGCTTCAGGAGCATGTTCCCCATTATCTTTCCAAACAATGCCACTACAGGCTTCAGGAGGAGCAACGCAGTAAATCGCATTTTCCATCATCAGAACACAATCCCCAATACCAAGGGCTAACGCTCCCCCACTACCACCTTCACCAATTAAGACAACAAGTATAGGAACCTGCAGCTGTGACATCTTAGCCAAATTCTCAGCGATCGCAACTGACTGCCCACGCTCTTCAGAACCAGCATCGAAGTGTGCACCAGGGGTATCAATTAAACAAATTATAGGGCGGTTAAACCTCTCAGCGAATTCCATGAGTCGTAGTGCTTTTCGATACCCCTCAGGGTGCGTATAGCCAAAGTTCATCTCCTGACGCTCTAAGAGATTCCTACCTTTTTGCTGAGCCAAATAAACAATCGGTTGCTTTTCAAACCAAGCGAGCCCTCCAACAAGGGCCCGATCATCACCATATAACTTATCCCCATGCAATTCAATTGGATTCTCAAAAATCGATTCAATATAAGAAAATGATTGAGGGCGCAGTTCATGGCGTGCAAACCACACCTTATCCCATCGACTTAGCATCTGGGTCGCTTTTCGATTGAGAGCTTTTACATTCTTATCCAGTACTTTTAAACCTTCAGAAATATCCAAGTCCGGATGCTCCTGCGCAAAGGTCCGCAACTGGTTAAGGTGCTCCTCAAGCTCAATTAAAGGTTTTTCAAACGTTAATTTTGATTGCAAACTACATCCTTTGCTCCAAGCTTAGTGATTACAGGTCCTGTAAAATTTCCCTGGAAGCTGTTCAATTATCCCGTTTATCTCAAGCATTGTCAACACACCTGAAACCTTATGTGCTGGTAAATTAGCATGCCGAACAATTTGATCTATGTGAATCTTGTCTGCACCAATAACCGAGATTACAATTTTCTCCTCGCTTTCATCTGATGGAGTATCGGTCACAAGAACTGTTTTTTCTATGTTTTCTTCGATCTTCAGGCTAGCATCAGCAGGATGCCGCCTGTTCCCCTGAACCAATCCATCAACGCTGAAGGGTAGATGCACATCAGTAACGTAGGGCTGGACATTGCCAACTCGAGGTAACTGACTAAGTAGCTCATCAACAGAGTGAATCGAAATAAACCCACTACTGATTAGCTGACAGACACCTTTTGACATATTGGCTCCAAGTTTCCCTGACACAACAAAAACGTCTTTCCCTCGCCTAGCAGCTAACCTAGCAGTAATAGACGAACCACTACGTTCAGTGGCCTCAACAACAACAGTACCAAGTGTTAAACCGCTAATTAAGCGATTCCGTCGTGGAACATTCGCTCCAAATGGTGGCATAGCCATTGGGTACTCAGAAAGCAGAATGCCTGAAGTTGCAATTTTTTCAAAAAGCTGCTCGTTACTCGTTGGATAGAAAAAACTCAACCCACATCCCATTATAACTACTGTACGACCACCCGCATCAAGCGCACCTTGGTGAGCACAAGCATCAACACCGTCCAAACCTCCATTAACAATTTTCCATCCACTCCGGGCTACAGCACAGGCAATATCATAACTAAGTCTCTCCCCAGAACGTGTTGGCCTACTGGAACCAACAACAGCTAAACTATAATCGATATTTTGAGGCAATACCCCTCTCGCATACAATATTAAAGGAGGATCGCAAATTTGCCGGAGAGGTTGAGGATACATGACATCATCAATAGTCACAACCTGACAATTAAACTTGTCAATTAATTCAAGTTCGTGTTCAAGCGAAACAGATGATTTACCACTAATGAATTGTTGACACACATCACGAGCTAAGCCCAAAGCTTTTAAATCTGACTTCTGTGCGCCCAGCACCTGCTCTGCCGAACCAAAAGCATTAATAAGCGTACGAACCGTCTGCGACCCAATGCCAGGAATAATATTGAGATGAATGAGGCTTTTTACTTCATTTGATAACATAATCCCAAATTTGAATTTTATTCTTCCGCTGACAACACCTCTGGCCCGGGTGAAATTGAATGATAAACTTCAATTTCACGAATTTTCCGCGATGTACCTTGGGGAGCCCCCGTCTCGCCACGTGCTCTACGTTTTTGCCCACCAACTCGACGTGAATCCCAACGCCTAGGTATTTTCAAACGAACTGCTTTGGTCATGATCGGCCTACCAACCATATTAATGCTATATGCAGTTTTGAGATTGTCTCTTACATTTCGGATTGACTTCCAATTCCCATCATCATCTTTGTAAAGAGCCTCAAAAAACTCAAGCTGTCCTTCATCAGCCTTAATCACAATCTTTTCAATCTTCTGTGTTTGTATCCAATTAAGTGTTGCATGAGTATATTTATCTGCCTCCTCAACTGACTTCTTATCCTTCTTTTCCGAAATAAGAGGGAAAGTTTCACCTGCAGTATACATATTGTCATCATTCATTTTTTCGTCTTTGCTACTCGCCTGAATGGCTAAATTTTCGCTCCAAATTACTTTTTGCCCGGTTAAAATGCAACCAGTACAGATAACAGCGAAAAGAAGAACAAAGATGAATATTGTAAAACGAGCCATTATTATTTCCTCCTTAAATTATGACATGAAGAGATCAGTCACCTCTCCATTCCCAGTTTGTTCCAGATGGCGTGTCCCGCAACTCAATTCCAACTTCATGCAACCGATCCCGAACTTTGTCCGCCATCACCCAATCCTTACGTAATCTAGAATCATTACGAATATCTATAACCAATTCCATTAACTGATCAACTAATTGTGTGTTCCCATTAGGTATTGATTCTAATTCAGAATAAATACCTAATACCATACATACTTTAATCAATGACTGATACGCTATCCCGAGAGCAACTCGATCCACTTGGATTAACTTTTCTTGTGTGAGAAAACGATTCACATGGCCAACCAGTTTGTATATTTCACCCATAGCCAAAGCCGTGTTAAAATCCTCATCCATCGCTAGCTCAAAATTAGTCAACATTTCCGCCGCAGCACGAGTAATTTCGGAATCGCTAGTACTTACTTCAGAATCAGCCAACTCTGAATAAGGCCCAATTCTTTCCAAACAATTATTCAAGCGACGTATAGCACTATCTGAATCTGAGAGACTCGTTGCATTATAATCAAGTGGGCTTCGATAATGGGCTGAAACTAGGAAATGCCGAATTGCTTCCGCTGAATGGTCTTTAAGTGCATCCCGAACAAAAATAAAATTCTGTTCGGACTTCCCCATGCGATTACCACCAATTCTTAAGAAAGCCGTGTGGACCCAATAACGGGCGAAAGTTTTGCCCGTCAGCACTTCACTCTGAGCAATTTCATTTTCATGATGTGGAAATTGAAGATCTTGACCGCCTGCATGAATGTCGATTGATTCACCAAGATGCTTGATCGCCATCGCAGAACATTCAATGTGCCATCCGGGTCGACCACATCCCCATGGGCACGACCAACTCGGTTCATTTGGCTTAACATTCTTCCATAAGTCAAAATCCCGTGGATTCTCCTTCCTTTTGTCAATACCCACACGTGCTCCTGAAAGTAAATCCTCCGGCTTACGATTTGACAATTTCCCATAATCCAGAAATTTATGGATACGATAATATATATCTCCATCAACTTCATAAGCAATTCCTTTATCGACCATTCGCTCAATAAGCTGAATTATCTCTGGAATATGGTCAGTTGCTTTTGGATGCACGTCAGCCGGACGAATTCCCAATTTCTCTGAGTCCTCAAAATAAGCCTCAATATATCTGCTTGAAAGCTGAGAAGCACTTACACCTTCTTCATTGGCGCGATTGATAATCTTATCATCGATATCAGTAAAATTCTGGACAAATTTCACTTGGTAACCTTTGTACTCTAGATAACGACGAATTATGTCAGCCACCAAAAAAGTACGAGCATTTCCTATATGGAAATAGTCATAAACCGTTGGCCCACAATTGTACATTGACACTTTCCCATCCTCAATGGGAATAAATTCATCAATTTGATTCGTCAACGAATTATAAATTCTTAACCCCATGTATATTCCTTAATATTTACAATACCTCTTACAATTTTGTTCTTAACGCACAAATAGCCTGAGCCACAACCCCTTTCTCTGCTCCAACAAATCCTAACCCCTCTGAGGTAGTTGCTTTAATGTTAACTCGACCAATAGAAACTCGCAAGATTCTAGCCAACCGACTTCGCATTTCGGGAATGTGCGGCGCGAGTTTTGGACGCTGACAAATAATCGTACTATCAACATTCTCTACGTCAAAGTCAGGAGAAATCAACTCCACTACTTTGTTCAATAAAACAAGACTATCGATTGATTCATAAACGGGATCCGAATCAGGAAAATGCTGTCCGATATCACCGAGAGCCGCGGCTCCCAAGATTGCATCGCACACCGCATGTGTCAAGACATCAGCATCTGAGTGACCAAGTAAGCCCTTTTCAAAAGGGATCTCAACACCACCCACAATAAACTTCCGATTAGCAACTAATCTATGAACATCGTATCCTATGCCAACGCGAATCATACATTTTCTAGAATACCAGATAAATTGGCAAAAGCTCTAGCTATGATTATATCTTCAGGTGTAGTAATCTTTAAATTATTATAACTACCCATAACCAACTTTACCCTAACACCAAGTTGCTCTACTAAAGCTGCATCATCTGTAACGTCAATCCGATTTACCTTAGCGTGATGGTGAGCTTTAACTAACAGATCCCTCCTGAAACACTGCGGCGTCTGTACAGCCCATAATCGCTCTCGGTTAGGAGTTTCAACGGAAAATTGATTCTCATCTACTACTTTTATTGTATCTTTGGTAGGCACGGCGACTGTCGCTGCCCCGAATTCGCTTGCTGATGCGACACATTCATGTATCATCTTGTCCGTTACAAACGGACGCACTCCATCATGTACCATGACAAAGTGGGTGTCTTCAGGCATAAAATTTAATCCATTGCAAACTGACTCCTGCCTTGTAGCTCCACCGACAACTAAATGCAAAACTTTACTGAAATTATATGGATCAATTGCGACAGTGCGACAATTAATCAGGTCATCTTCACTCACAATTACAAGAATGTCGGAGATAATCGGACTTAGGTCGAATACTCGAATTGTTTGACTCAACACTGGCAGATCCAGCAAAGATAAATATGTTTTCCTAGTACGAGGATCTCCCATACGAGTTCCGCTTCCAGCCGCTGGAATAAGAACGCAAATCCTCTGACTCATCAGACTCAGTTTCATCTCCCTTTAGGCGGGCAAATATCATTCTACCAGCATTAGTTTGCAAGGTCTGTGTCACAACAATACCTACCATCTCACCCACATGCTGACGCCCATTTTTAACAACAATCATCGTACCATCATCAAGATAACCCACCCCTTGATGATGCTCTTTTCCTTCACGTGTAACCTTGACCATCAACTCCTCACCAGCAACAACGTTAGGACGAACAGACCCCGCCAATTGATTAATATTGAGTACTGTGATCCCCTGAAGTTCCGCAACTTTGTTAAGGTTGAAGTCATTGGTAAGGATTTTCGCATCAAGTTTCAACGCTAGCTGAACCAGCTTAGCATCAACCTCCCGTATATCATGAAAATCTTCTTCAATCATTTCAGTTTCAACCATCGGGTCATTTTGCATAGACCGAATAATTTCAAATCCACGTCGCCCCTTGTCACGCCGAAAAGAATCGGTCGAGTCAGCAATATGCTGAAGTTCATTCAAAACAAACTTAGGTATCAACATTACACCATCAATAAAACCTGCCTGCGAAATTTCACTTATCCTACCATCTATGATAACACTAGTATCCAAAATCTTGTAATTCCGCTTTGAATTGACTAGTTGTTTTGACGAACCAACTGATAAAGACTCATTTTCACCCGTTCTTCGATAATTAGTTATCATACCAAGATATCCAAGTACTAACGTAAAAACGGCAAAGAGCATTGAAAATGGACTCGAACTTAAAGATTTAAGCTCGACAAACCTTGAGGCTACATAGATTAGCAATCCAGCAATAGCAAAGCCTACTGCCAAACCAACGAGACAATCAAATATGCCATCGATCCGTGATTGTGTAATACAATTTTCAACACCAATCAAAACTGCAACAGCGAAAAACGCAACGATTCCACCAGAAGTCCCCGAAATGATAGTACCAAAAACTATACTAACTATTATAAATAAAACACGTATTACCCAAAGCATGGAATTCTGTTAGTTCGAATTAAAATACAACCATCCTAATTTTTTGACCACCAAACATATAAGTGCGTAAGTATCTCAAGAAGCTAATTTAATGGTATACAACCATCAAATCAATCGTCTTCATTATCGAGGCAGGTAAAGCACTAGATGACACATTGAATAAAATATGAGTCAAATTTCCATTCGAATCAACTCAGAAACTAGAATTTACAGCACCAAACATATCCTAAAAGACAACACCGAGAGCTTCATATAAATCGCTAACACCAATAAGTTCAATTCCATCTAGCACTTTCATCCCTTTCCGATTAAACTTGGGAAATATCACACGAGTAAAACCCAGTTTTTGCGATTCCTGCAGGCGCTTTTCTATATGTGAAACGGGTCGCACTTCCCCACCAAGCCCCACTTCACCGAGAACGACAGTTGCGGAATCTATAGGTTTTTCACGATGGCTTGATGCAATCGCCAAAGCCAGACCAAGATCAATACCTCGCTCATTCAACCGCATCCCTCCAGTCACATTAACAAACACATCAGAATCACCTATACTAAAACCAACACGCTTCTGCAAAACAGCAACGAGAAGAGCTATTCGATGACGATCCACACCAGTCGTTGTATTTCTCGGTATACCTAAGTTCGATGGAGAAACAAGCGCTTGAAGTTCAAGTAACAGTGGGCGAGACCCCTCCACACTTGACACAATTACAGATCCAGATGAATTTTCCTGCCGGTTTTCAATAAAAAGCTCAGAAGGATTCTTGATCTCACTAAGACCATTGGCTACCATTTCGAAGACCCCGATTTCATTAGTTGACCCAAATCGATTCTTAACAGCACGCAATACACGATAAAGCTGTTGCTGTTCCCCTTCAAAATAGAGTACGGTATCAACCATATGCTCAAGAATTTTCGGTCCTGCAAGCGCTCCTTCCTTTGTAACATGTCCCACCAAAATAATCGGGATATTTTTACTCTTAGCGAGCAAAAGCAAATGCCCAGTACACTCACGTAACTGGGTTACACTTCCTGGCGCAGACTGAATTTTCGCTAAATATATAGTCTGAATTGAGTCAACCACCACCACCTGTGGATTCAAAGCTGAGATGTGAGACTCTATCTGTTCATAATTGTTTTCGCACAAAACATACAATGAATCTGAGTTTATGTCAAGCCTATTTGCGCGCAGCTTTGTTTGGGGCGCAGATTCTTCACCCGATACATAAAGCACTGAACTATGAGTTTCACTAAGTTGGCTACACATTTGGAGCAGGAGAGTTGACTTCCCAATACCCGGATCCCCACCAATTAAGACGACAGACCCAGGCACAAGCCCTCCACCTAATACACGATCAAGTTCACTAATATTTGTTCTTAAACGATCTTCGTCACTGGCAGTTATCGCTGCAATTGACTGAGGTTTATTAGACGAAATCGCGATTCCTCGACGTTGCGAATCAGAGGAATGGTTCACCGGAGCAATTTCTTCAATTAAGCTGTTAAATTTTTGGCAATCAGGACAACGTCCGTACCACTTACGGGATACATAACCACACTGCTGACAAACATACTGATGACGTTGTTTTGCCATATCAGATCACCATTTTCTGCCAGCCAGACGGAATCCAGCAGCATAACGAAATTCAGAGGCTAGGTTTTCAGCACCTATAACCAAATGTACATTGGGAAGCACACGCCAAAAGATTTCACTATCAAAGTCTGGCCTAGGACTTGTGATCCGCTCAACGTCAAAAGACAATCCAAGTGATCCTTGAACCAACATCAAATCAAGCCCAATCCCTGGCCTTGAATGCATAAACCCCAAACGTCCTCTCAAGTATGATGTCAAATTGTATCCATACTGGAACTCAAACTTAGTAGATTCCTTACGTGTTGCCAATCCTAAACGCAAACGGCTTCTAACGGTCGGTAACCACAACCCAGCAATTTCATTACTAAGATACTGCGTTGAATTAAGGTAGCGAAGTTCATAATCCCATGTAACACGTGGTAGTTTAATTTTGTTGGATTGATTTGTTAATTCCCGCGAGAGTCCCTGCAACGACGTAAGTGTTCCGTTAGCATTGTGTAGAACCTCACGTGCATTACCAAAAACATCCGATTTATTCAAAAACTGTGCGACACTACCATCACCATCCTGTACCTTTTGCACAACCTCAGCTAAATTATCACTTAACCGGTCAAAATTTGCAGTTAAAATTGTGACTCTTTCCAAAAAACGATCAAGCTTTGGGGCTTCAACCTCAATCACATTCTGACTTTCAGCGATTAATCCTGAAAATTGCCCGATTAAATCAGCAACATCCTGATTAATCTGTTTACCCATCTGGCGAAACAGACTGGAGGCAGTTTTCAATTCCGAAACAGTTGATTGAATCGGCTCTGTGTTTTGATCTACCAACAAAGCAACATCACGGGTAATTCGGGCAGCATTTTCAGTAACACCTAAAATTTCGCCACTAATTTGATCAAGATGATTATTGAATCTGACGAAAGTTTTCTGAGTTTCTTGGCTAACATCGTCAACCAAATCACCCAAATCTGAGATCGTATGCCGGCCTGTGGTTTCAAACTGATCCAACAACCCATTCGTTCTCTTTATTAATTCTTGCAGTTGAACAATGCTCTCAGAAACCGTTACTTTATTTGATTCTACGACCTGATTTACATTCTGTCCTATCTGAATTAAGTCACTAAAAATCCCATCAACTTTGCTTAGTATACTATCCAAGCCAACGGGATTCACACCAATTAGAGGCATATCCATCTCAGTTAAATACGAATTTGTTCCTCCACCGTTTATTAACAAAATATATGCTTCGCCAACAAAGCCAATCGTCCCAATCCTTACTTGTAGGTTCTTACGTAGGCGACTATACCCTTTTTCAACACTAAATTTAATTTCCACTTTGCTAGCATCATCCAACAACTCGATACTTGTAACTTTACCAACTGAAACGCCTGATAATTGTACATCTGCTCCAACACGGAGATCATTAACAAAATCAAAATGAACCTCCAATATATCCCCACTAGCCCCCCAAGGAGAATTAGAAGTACTTAACAACAAAAAAACAAATAAAATAAAGCTAAAAAGGACAACAACACCAACCTGAAAATGTAAATTCCACCAATTCAATATTTAACCCTCATACCATCACATCATACCGATTGGTTACAGATGCCTGAGAAACAAATTCGTGCACGTTAGGATCTGTGCTATCCATAATTTCATCAGGTGTCCCGTCAATGATAGTCCTACCTTGATGAATCATTGCCATGCGTGTCGCAACAGAAAAAGCACTATCAATATCGTGAGTTACAACGATTGAAGTTACCTCTAATGTCTCATGTAAATCATTTATTAGATTATTAATTTCAACACAAGTAATCGGATCTAACCCTGTAGTCGGTTCATCATAAAGAATCAAATCTGGATCAGAAGCAATTGCACGAGCAAGACCTACCCTTTTTCGCATTCCGCCACTCAATTCGGCAGGTTTGAGTAATTCTGTCCCGCTCAAATCAACTAAACTCAACTTTTCGGCAACAACCTTTTCGATTTCCAGCCTTGACATTTTGGCATGTTGCGAAAGCATGAAACCAACATTTTCAGAAACTGTCATAAAATCGAAGAGAGCCGCAGACTGGAACAAAAAACCGATTTTATTACGGATCCTATTCATATCTTTCCAGTGTAGATTGTTAAGTCCCTGACCATCATAGAAAATTTCGCCGCGATCCGGGCGCAACAAACCAGCAATCATCTTGAGCAGGAGACTCTTTCCACATCCGCTACGTCCCATAACCACCAGTGTTTCTCCAACAGGAACCTGCAAGCTTAAACCTCGCAGAACTTCTTTTTTTCCAAAACTTTTCCAGATGTCTTTAATAAAAATCATTTCATCCCTAAGATCGTGTACAAAAGATGATTCAGGAAAAAATCAATGACTAGAATCGCTAAAATCGAATTAACTGCTGAGCCTGTGGTCATCTTCCCCACACCTTCTGCCCCATCGTTCGGCGATACAGAAAGCCCTTTATAACAACCAATTGTTGCAATAGCCATGCCAAACGCAGTCGCTTTAATCAAACTAACACAAACACTACTCATAAACATATAACCCGACGCTTGTTTGAGAAAGAAACGGGCATTCATATCAAAAAGCCCGACTACCGCCAAACAACCTCCAGCAATTCCAAAAACAGTGGCAAAATTCGTCAAAACTGGCAACATGATGGTACAAGCGACAAACCTTGGTACAACTAAATACTTAATCGGATCAGTCGCCATTACTTCCAAAGCATCAATCTGCTCAGTCACCTTCATAGTAGCTAATTCAGCTGTTATCGAAGCCCCAATCCGTCCGGCCAAAACAACAGCTGTAATGATAGGACCAAGTTCCTGAACTGCCGAAACACTGACAAAACCACCAACAGTACCTTCAGCAGAGAGTTGCTTAAGCTGATGATAACCTTGAGTCGCAAGGACCATGCCGGTAAAAAGGCCTGAAATCAAGACAATTGGTAAAGAATTAACACCAATTAACAATAACTGACGAACGATAAGATTAAACTGTAATGGACGACGAAACGAGAGGATGAAGGCAGAAAAGATAAGAATCGATACGGATCCAATTGAACTAATCAGATCAACAACATGAGCACCAACTTTATTAATCCACGACACGAGATCAGACTGGATTCCTGCCGGCTTTCTCATCGGCTAGATACTTCTAAAACTATCTGAAAAACGCATTTGTTCCTTATGAAATTCAAGCTCAACAACACCAGTCGGCCCATTTCGCTGTTTTTTGATAATCAACTCAGCAATCCCTTCATCTTCACTAAATTCATTATAATAATCATCTCGGTATAGAAAGGCTACTAAGTCTGCATCCTGCTCAATGGACCCAGATTCCCTCAAATCTGACAATAAAGGCCGTTTATCCGGACGGCGTTCCACTTCGCGGCTCAATTGAGAACAAGCGATGACCGTGAGCTCTAATTCACCCGCCAATTGCTTTAGATGCCGAGAAATCTCAGCGATCTCCTGCTCGCGACCAGTATAACGATTTGAACCTGAGACTAACTGGATATAATCAATAATAACCACTGCTAATTCGCTATGTTGACCCTTCAAGCGCCGGAGTTCTGATCTTATAGCCTGCATTTTTAATCCACGCTCATCATTGATAAAAATTGGAGCATCAAGAAAACGCTCTGAGGCCTCAGCCAAAAGTGTCCAATGTTCATCAAGGACATTTCCTGTGCGAAGTCTGCCAAAGTCAACTTGGGCTTCCGCAGCAAGCATACGTAGCCCAAGTTGGCTACGTGGCATTTCAAGGCTAAATATTGCTATTGGAAGGTTTTTGTCGGTGACTGCAATATTCTGAGCAATATTTAGGGCGAAAGTTGTCTTGCCCATCCCTGGCCGAGCAGCAACTATCCAGTAATCCCCACGATGTAAACCAGCTGTCAAATGATCAAAATCCTGAAATCCAGTAGGAATACCCGATAACCCCCCATCACTCTCAAAATCCGCTACTTCATCGAGGGTAGTTTTTATGATTGATGAAATACCTGAAAATCCGCGTCTTTGATTCGATAAGCTGAGGCCAAAGACCACTTCTTGAGCATCGTTAATTTGTTCGATCAATTCAGTTTGCTGATCTCGCGCTAATTCGCGCAGTTGCTGGCTGGCTTGAACCATTCGGCGACGAAGATACTTATCATGTATGATTTCAGCATAATATTTTGTGTTTTCCGTTTCAACGATTTCAGCTTGCAAATCGTACAGATAGACAGCACCCCCTGCTCGGTTGATATTATCGCCATTTTGTAGTTCATTTGCCACAAGGAGGGAATCAGTAGCATTATTCCGTTCATAACAAGACAGAATAGCATCATAAATAAGCTGATGATCAGTGGTAAAGAAAACTTCAGAGGACATCCCGAAAAGATCAACCACATCAGGGATAATGGCAGGATCCGTCATCATCGAACCAAGTACAACCCGTTCTGCTTGACGATCATGGAGTGTATCGGTGGAATCAGAACGCACAACCTGACCTTCTAAAATCTAAAAAGAGGATGATAGACTTTAATCACTACATTGCTTAAAACACCTATCGGGTGTCACTCGTCTTCTTCTCGAACAACAACAACTTTTAGGTCTGATGTAATTTCAGGATGGAGTTGGATAGGTACAGTAAAAACACCAAGATCCTTTATTGGTTCTTGCAATTGAACATCACGACGGTCTATCTCAATTGAAAGTTCTTTCACCAGCGCGACACTAATATCAGCCGAAGTAACAGAACCAAACAAACGATCATTTTCACCAGCACGCCGCTTAAAGGTACAGGTAACTTCCGTTATTCGTCCAGCGAGCTCTTCCGCAACACCCCGAGTCTTATCAGCTAAACTGGCCAAAACTGTCTTTTCGTGCTCTAATATTCGACGATTCCGCTCAGTTGAACGGACAGCGATTTGCATTGGAACCAAATAATTTCTTGCATATCCGTCAGCAACATTCACAATGTCACCTTCTGCTCCAAGTTTTCCAAACGTCTTTTTCAGGATAACTTCCATTAAAAACCTACTCCTTTGCTATCTTGTAAAAGGCAATAATGCAATACTTCTTGCACGCTTAATCGCTTTTGTTACTTGACGCTGTTGCTTAGTATTAAGACGCGTCAACCGCCGCGGTAAAATTTTCCCACGATCGTCGATAAAACCTCTAAGTAAATCTACATCTTTGTAATCAATACTGGCAAGCGTAACTTTACGCCTTCTTCTATACCTCATTAGCTTAAAAATCTCCCCACACTCAGGTTGAAACTACCAAACAGGTGAAACCTCAACTCAATCATTACATCTGGTACCAACTACAACTATCCATTAATACCTAAAATGGTATATCGTCATCTGTACTATCATCTGGTTGACCTGAAGACGATTGTTCACTTCCTGGCTTAGCAAGCCCAAAATCATCGGCATCTTCATCTTGTCGCCCCCCAACAAATGAGAAACGATCGACTCTAACACGATGTTTCGACCGCTTTTGACCATCCTCAGTTTCCCATTGATCAAATTTAAGTCTACCTTCTACCAATATTGGCTTACCTCTACTAAAATATTCACTGATGACTTCGGCCTGACGCCCCATAGCTTCTAAATCAACGAAGCAAACTTCCTCTCTCTTTTCACCAGTTTGCTTATCTGTCCAAGACTCACTAGTCGCCACAGCAAAATTAACAACAGGCGTACCACTCTGCAGAAATTTCAACTCAGGATCTCGTGTCAGGTTCCCCATCAGAATCACCTTATTGTAGCTTGCCATAATTGGTCTCCTATCAAATTCTAAACTCCACGTGTGCTAAAACTATTCTTCGCTTTCTTTGTTATTTTCGTCTTCAGAAACGACATCGGGTAAAGGCTCAGGCTCTTTTCGCGCCTCCTGAGAATCTCGCCTCGAAGCCTGCGCAACCGTTTCTTGCTGTTTTGCAATTAATTTATCTAGATCCCCTTCAAACGTTACAACAAGATGCCTGATAATCGGTTCTGTAATCCGAAAATGATTATTAATTCGATCTAGCAATTCTGATTCACCATTAAACACCATCAAAACATAATAACCGTCACCATGCCCTTGAACGGGGTAAGCTAGCCTTCTCCTCCCCCACAAATCAACAAACAAAACCTGACCGTCATTAGCCTCAACCAATTCTTTGACTGCTTCTGACACTTCTGCCACTCCACCCTCATCGAAACTAGGAGTAACGATGAAAAGCGCTTCATACTGAGGCAATTTTTATTCCTCCCTTTGGACTTATGGCTTCACTCTATAACATAATGGTGAAGCAGAGAAAAGCCATTATACCATAGCCATTATTCAATAATCAACTGATAAAGAATTCAATAACAGCTGAATTTCACACTTCTATTCACCGATAACAACACCATACTCTCCAACAACCGCGCCCTGATGAATAGACTGATAATGGCAATGCCGTTCTGCTATCACCGGTTGAGTACTAATTACTTCTACTGTCCCAACGATATTCTCTAAGGTATTATCGTCAAAATCCCAACAGTGAAAAGGTTTTACCGTTCCTTGTCTTTGATTTGTAACATCACCTTTCCGATTTCGTACCACCAAACTAATCAAGGCATCGGCCTCACTGATATTTAGAATTCGGAACCAATCGTAGGCACCAGAAGAGATCTCTGGAAAGAACAATCGACGTCCGACAAACCCACCTTCGACCGACGCCCCAGGTAAATCAATGATTTCTGTGCCTCGCCGCATATGCCGCTCGGCAGCAATCGGTTGATCGCTTTTAATCTCAACTGAAGACTTTATTTTGACCTCGTCCATGGGAGGCGTCCAACACTGGAATGAGTTTAGGGTTGACTCTTTTGACCAAACTGGCTGACCGTTCTGATCTTGGCGTGCGACCATCGACACTTTAGCTTCTTGATGACTAAGATTCACTACAACTACCCAATCATTCCAGACAGGACCAACTTCTGGAATAAAGAGCGTCTTAGCTCCATCCGTGATCACTTGACCAAATTGACCAACCGTTGTTTTCCCACCTTGGTAATGCATATGACGTTCACCAACAATTGCCTGAGTACTCATTACCTCAACTGTACCGTTTGCCGACGGCATCAAATCTTCATTAACACTCCACGAAGTCAAGGGTTTAATAGTATGCTGATGTTGCCAAATAACCTTGCCTGACCGATCCCTAACAATCATACTAAGAACCGCGTCTGCTTCACTGACATTGAGAAAACGAAACCAATCCTGAGCACCCGAGGAGATTTCCGGAAAAAAAAGGCGAGTACCAACTGTTTCATATTCCTCTGCCGCACCGATTAGATCAATAACATTTGATTTATTGTGCATATGCCGTTCAGCCACAATCGGTTGATCGGCACTAAATTGCATTGAAGAATTAATTTTGATCGCTTCAACATTTGGCACCCATGCTTCGAAGGAAGCAAGCGTTTTCTCTTCCGACCATACCGGTTGACCATTGTCAGCACGGCGAGCAATAGCCAAAACCCTAGTTGGTTCAGAACCTACATTAATAACTTGAACCCAATCTTGCCATTGCGGTCCAACTTCTGGGAAATAAAGCGTTTTTGCTCCTGCTGCTGTAGCCATAACTAGTCCTCAGAGTTTATTCCTTTCTTCAATAACATAATTTACCAATAGTTGGAGCCAATCATCTCAACTACCCTAATCGACCATTGACTTTCAGGAGTAAAAATATTCTACTATTCTTGGCATCAACTTATAATCTTTAAGTACAAGAAACCAAAAATTTGCCTTGTCATTATCATCAAGCTATCAACTGATAAACTATAATGCAATCACCTGGCCCAGCTGACTGATCGCCGTTTTCCCTCCTTGGTAATGCATATGCCGTTCACCTGCAATGGGTTGGGTGCTAATTACTTCCAGTGTTCCAGTGACGTTCTTGATACT
>PAQF01000081.1 GCA_002709695.1 Candidatus Poribacteria bacterium | reverse complement strand
TCAGATCAAATGGAACACTGTATGGTGCTCCTGAAGGAATAAAGTACGCATTGATGTATTGGTCGGTGAAGTCCGTTGAGGTAAAGTTTTCTAGTTTTCTTCCACCAAGCACTACCCGCATCATATTTGGTGACAATTGTTCAACATCTTTGACTTCTGCGTACATTTCGATTCTCCTGTTCTATGGGTGTTAGTGCTTGCTTTCAATAATGATGGGCATCTTGGCTGAATTTAATTTCCTTTTTATCCTTGCTAGTGGCAGCGATGAACCAATCCTAACTTTGCCATACTCGTTTTATCTGTAATGAGTTGATCTTTGATAAATCGAAGATGGGTTCAGCAGATACCCTCCCATTTTTAAAAGTTAACCCCAGCGAAAATCTCCGTTTTCATCATACATCCTCTTGAGTTCGGATATTGCTTCGCTTTCAAGTTGTCGCACGCGTTCTCTGGTAAGATTTAGTATCTTCCCTATTTCTTTTAATGTTTTTTCCCGCCCGTCCTCTAACCCTACACGCAATTTGATAATTTTGCGTTCTCTTTTTTTTAGTTTACCTAATAGGAACATAGCTAGGTTCTGGTTAACCAATGATAAGATGTGATTCTTTTCTGGATCAGATGCTTCATCCTTTATAGATGAACTGACAGTTTCTTCTCTGTCTTCCAATATATAATCCAAGGATGTTGTGTTAAGGTTGTATGACCATACCTCTTCGATTTCTTCAACAGAAAATCCTGTGGATTGCGAAACTTCTTCAGCTGTTGGTTCACGTTGTAAGTCTTGATATAAAAGGTCGCGAGCAACGGTGAGTTTGCTTAACCTAGAAATAATATAGGAAGGGATACGGATTGTGCGTGAATGGTCATCAATCGCCTTAAGAATACGTTGTCGGATCCACCATATGGCATAAGTGCTAAATTTGTATCCAAGTCGATAATCATATTTTTCCGTTGCCTTGATAAGACCAATATTTCCTTCTTGAATCAAGTCTTCCATTGAAATGTTTAGGCTAGAATATTTTGAAGCAACAGCAACAACAAGTCGCATATTTGCTCCAATAAGCTTCTGTCGGGCTATTTGGTCTCCTGACTCAATTTGTTGAGCTAAATTAATTTCTTCTTCTTTCGATAAAAGGGTGTGCTTCGTGACCATGCGCAACCAATAGGTGAGGGCATCAACATGGATATCTGATACTTCGTCCTTACCATTTTTTATAGGATTTATGTTTTGCCGTTTTGCATTCGGATTTTGTTGGGCAGGCTGGATTTCGTTTTTAACAGAATTTTCCAATGAAGTTTGAATATCAGTGGCGCCTGTATTCATTAGTATTTGGTCCTATTTTCCCAAGTAATTTCTAAGAATGAACTGCAAATTAATTTAAACCCAAATGCTGTCTAGATATCCAAGTTTAAAACATATGGTACCTTTGTCTAGGTATATTGTCAATATAAAATAGACATTTTTTGGAAAAAGGTAGACATAGGTGTGAAGGCCCACCTGGCCTTGGAACAAAGGACTATTAATTTGACATTAAAAATAGATGGTCTTATAATAAATGTTATGTTTGCAAAAACCGGGGCATTTAAATAGACAAGATGATTCTTGCAGAATTCTTGGGATCTTGAAACAAAAAGTTTTTTGTCTATGTATTTCCTGGCTTAGTTTACGCAAGTTGTTTAAGGAGTGCTATGGATCCAAAGAGATATCCAATGCGAGCTGTGTCTGAAACAACAGGATTGACAGCACATGTAATTCGGGTTTGGGAAAAGAGATACGCTGCGATAGTACCATTTAGGACACCAACAAACCATCGCCTCTATTCTGAAGAGGATATCGAAAGACTAAAACTTCTTAAAGCAGCAATTGAAGCTGGACAGAAAATTAGTAGAATCGCCCGCCTCTCCAGAGATGAGATATTGGATTTGATTGAAGAGAAATCAAACCACGATAAAGAGGACAAAGAGATAGATCGGTCATTTTCTTCTCAGCCTCAAATAATTCCACTGGAAGAAAATCGGCAAAGCAACAACGTTTCACAGTACCATTTAGACCTGTGTTACAAAGCGACAGAGGATTTGAATCCGACAGCCTTGGAAACAGCTTTAATTGAAGCCTCTATTGAATTAAGCCAACCTAGACTAATTGAAGCTGTGATCACACCATTGATGGAAAAAATTGGGAACCGGTGGCAAGATGGGTCTTTGAGAATTGTGAACCAGCATTTGGCGTCTGAAGTCATACGGAACTTTCTGGTTGGGATGCGTTCAGTGTTCAATATTACCGAGTCTGCTCCCGTTATTGTTGTAGCAACACCTACAGGGCAAGCTCACGATATAGGCGCTTTTATAATTGCTTTGGTTGCAGAGGCTGAGGGTTGGAAGGTAATTTATTTAGGATCAAATTTGCCCGCAGAAGAAATCGCAGCGGCTGCCCATCTAAATAAAGCAATAGCTGTGGCTTTGAGTGTTACTTATCCACCGGACGACCCAAAACTTAAACATGAAGCACAAAAATTATACTATGGTTTATCTGAACTAGTGAGTATTATTGTTGGTGGGATAGCGGCTGAGGCTTACGATGGAATCTGGGATGAAATCGGCGCTAGAAGAGTAACTGATCTAAATAATTTTCGCCAAGTATTGAGGCAACTCAGAAATAGCGATAATCTTTTAGCTGAACAAGTAACACAATGATAGACATTTAAACTCAAAAAGATTTGTTTATAAAGAATTAATTCTCTTAATTCCTATACCTTGAGTTTTTGTCTCCGTCGTTGTGGAGCAAGATTTTGTGCCAAATGCACTTCAAAATCCTCCGACAAATTCCTCAAACGTC
Organism: Candidatus Poribacteria bacterium; assembly: GCA_002709695.1. GTDB lineage: Bacteria > Poribacteria > WGA-4E > WGA-4E > UBA9662 > UBA9662. The sequence goes on along the minus strand of PAQF01000081.1, from coordinate 11,729 downwards.
GTGGATTATCCCGTTTAGGTTGGTTCATCTCAGCTAAGTACTTGTCCACACTACGCTTGTTTATTGTTTTATCCTCATCATCTTGTACTATCTTAAAAATAGAAGTTGCAAAAAAGAATACCCTGCACAAATTGTAGAAAATATCCTGATATGGTGATTTTTGAATTCCCAATATTTCAATTCGCTTCTTAAATTCCGAAAGTATCATCTCTCCGTTGAAAAATAAGATACATATTCGACTCGAAAAAGTCAGTAAAACTTATGTGGAGGCAAAAAAAGATCTAATTGTCCTCGACCAAGCGGATGAAGTTTTTCACAGAGGAGAATTCATATGTATACTTGGAAAGTCAGGTAGTGGAAAAAGTACCTTACTAAATCTAATTTCAGGAATTGACGTACCCACGCAAGGTCGTATTGTTATCAGTAACGGTGACCAGGACATTTCGGTCTCCGACCTTACAGAGAAAGACCGAACTCTCTTCCGTAGACGCCACATTGGCATTATTTTCCAGTTCTTCAACTTGATACCAACACTCAATGTCTTGGAAAATGTCACACTCCCCTTAGAATTAAATGGCAACTTTTCGGTTGAGGTTGCAACTTCTTTGATGAATCGTATTGGTCTTGGAAATCGCCTTGAAACCTATCCCGACAAGTTAAGTGGTGGCGAACAACAACGGGTTGCTATTACTCGTGCCTTGGTACACAATCCATCAATCATTTTAGCTGACGAGCCAACTGGGAATCTTGACGCAGAAACCGGGAATTTAGTCTTCGAAATTTTGCTGGAATTTGTACGCGATTTCGGCCAAACTTTAATCCTCGTTACTCATGATCATGACCTGGCAGGCCACGCAGACCGTGTGTTACAAATGGCTAACGGCAAACTTTCCATTGTCGAAAACTGAGTGGATTGATGATAAAGAATATATTTCGATTGGCGTGGCACCATGCGTGGAGAAAACCGTTTCAAAGCACATTTTTTATTATCGGTGTTGCTTTGGGGGTGGCGATCATTCTTGCTATTGATCTTGCCAATGAATCTGTAAAAAAGGCCTTCATATACAGTACAGAGTCAGTTGCTGGCAAAATAACACATCAGATTGTTGGAGGGACAAATGGGCTAGATCAAGAAATTTATTTAAGAATTCGTCGTGACTTGGGTTATCGGCTGAGTACGCCAATTATTGAGGAATACGTAATCGCCAAGGATCTAGACAAGCAACCAATGAAACTTGTTGGTGTCGATCTTTTGTCAGCCTCTGAGTTTAACAATCCTACTGGTGTTGACCTGATGCGTGAGGTTGACCTCAGTACATTTATGATTCAACCAAATACGGTTATAATTAGTAAAGATTTGGCAGATCATTACAATCTTGGTATTAATGATACTTTCTACATTGATTTCTCTGGTCGTAGCCAGCAACTGGTGGTCAGCCATTTGCTGGCTACGACCAGCGAGACTAGATCGGCATTTGATGATCTGCTTATTACGGATATAGCAACCGCACAAGAAATCCTCAGCAAAACAGGGAGAATTGATCGGATTGATCTGATTATTTCGGACCTGAATTCTAAATCCTACGTTATTGAACAGATCAAAAACATTTTACCTATAGATGCACGTTTGGAACATCAATCCGAAAAAATCGGTTCTATGCGCGAAATGGTATCTGCTTTCCAGCTTAACCTGACTGCACTCAGCTTATTAGCATTGGTCGTTGGTATGTTCTTAATTTATAACACTGTAACTTTCAGTGTTGTTCAAAGACGACCAACTATTGCAACACTTCGAGCAATCGGGACCACACGAAATGAAGTTTTTACCATGATCTTGGTAGAGGCCATAATCCTTGGTGGGCTTGGAACTGTCGGTGGTGTGGGGCTTGGTATCTTACTGGGCCAAGGTACGGTGGAAATGGTGTCTCGTACAATCAACGATGTCTTTTTCGTTACTAATGTTCGTACGATAGAAATCACTTGGTATGTATTAATTAAAAGCAGTCTCATTGGGATTTTGGCTTCGATGTTTGCGGCGCTCATGCCCTCGTATGAAGCAACACATGTTTCCCCCGCAAATGCTCTCCGACGCAGCAATATTGAAGAAAAAACACGCATGGCACTAATCTGGGTCAGCATCATTGGAACTCTGATTTTGGTGATTGGGGGTGTTCTTATGATCCCAAACTGGAACTTAGCAATTACTTTTAGTGGTGTATTCATGGTTCTGGTAGGCTTTTCATTATTAACTCCCTTAACAACTTTGATTATTATGCGCCTAGCCCAACAGGTGTTAAAACGTGGGTTTGGCCTTGTCGGTAGTATGGCAGTACGCGACATAACTCGATCTTTAAGTCGAACCTCGGTTGCTATCACTTCATTAATGGTAGCTGTTAGTGTTATCATCGGTGTCGGGCTAATGACCAGCAGCTTCCGCCTAACGGTTGCAAAATGGTTGGAGGATCTCTTACAAGCTGATGTTTTTATTTCTACTCCACGTGTTGCCAGTAGTATGACGTCCTTAGTTGACCCGAAACTGATAGATCAGGTGCAAAAAGTACCCGGAATCAAACAAATTTTGACCAACCGTGGAATAACAGTTGATGCCGATAACATTGGAATTGTCCAATTACAAGCTGTCAGTGCTGACGTAGCAGGTAACAAACGGAGGTATAAATCAGCTTTAGGGAACGTCAATGATACTTGGAGAATGGTCGAATCCGGAGGAATCGTAATCAATGAACCGCTGTCAGTTCGATTTGATATAAAGGTGGGAGACCAAATTAAGCTCTTTACCGATAAAGGGAGGCATTCATTTGAAATAGTAGCTGTTGCCTATGATTTCGATGTCCGTCCATCGGTAACGATGTTCGATGGTGTATATCGCCTGTTCTGGGATGACCGAAACATTAGTTCTATTGCCTTGATTACAGATCCCAAGATGCAAATCAATGAGATAATTAACCGACTTCGACACCAATTGGCAGGGAAAGATCAGGTGATAATTCAATCTAATCGTGCCCTTAGACAAAATGCGATGCTTGTATTCGATCGCACCTTTACTTTGACTATAGCTCTGCAAGTATTGTCAATGATTGTGGCTTTTATTGGGATATTGAGTACATTGATGAGCCTCCAACTTGAAAGAAGAAAAGAAATTGGGTTGCTACGTGCTCTGGGAGTAACAGGCCGACAATTATGGAAACTTATTCTATTGGAAACAGGACTTATGGGAGCTAGTGCTGGCTTAATTGCCATACCAGTGGGGTCAGTACTTGCTGTAATTCTAATTTATATTATTAACCTCAGATCTTTTGGCTGGACATTGCAAATGCATCTACAGGCCACAGAATTTTTGAAGGCATTTGCTGTTGCTGTTGGTTCCGCGTTAGTAGCTGGCATATATCCTGCATGGCAACTAAGCCGTATTCCAGCTATTGATGCACTTCGAAGTGAGTAATAGATATGATAGCTAAATTTATAATCAAGTCTTTCGTTTTTTTTTGCGGTTTGCTATTAGTCTACTTGTCAGAAGGATTTACATCAGGCTATAGAACGCAAAGAAACATCGTTAGTCTGCTTAGTGGGAAAGCAGATCCTAGGTTCAAAAGGGCAACAAAGCCAATGAAATTTCAGTTTCCTCGCGATCACGTAGCACACTTAGATTATAAAACTGAGTGGTGGTATTATACTGGCAATCTACAATCCTACGACGGGCGCAATTATGGATACCAACTAACGTTCTTTCGTAATTCGCTAGCCCCGGAGTTCTTAAGCCGTTCCTCCGAGTTTGCTAGTAATCAAATGTATATGGCTCATTTCGCGGTAACCGATGTTGCCCACAAAAAATACCGGAGTTTCGAAAGGTATAGCCGTGGCTCAATTGGATTAGCAGGGACAAAGGTTGACCATCCAAATTATTCTATATGGCTTGAAGATTGGTCAGTTACACAAAAAACAGACAAAACAATAGATCTCTTTGCTGTTAATGATGCTACTGATCCTATCGTTGTTATTGATCTAACGTTAACTCAAACACGTAACCCGGTATTTCATGGTAATAAAGGATTGAGTCAGAAAGGACCAGAGGTTGGTAATGCCAACCATTATTACAGTTTAATTGGCTTAGAAAGTGTCGGTACTATTCAGATCAACAAGGAACAGATTAACGTTACTGGAACGAGTTGGATGGACCACGAATTCGGAACTAGTTCACTAAGCGAAGGAATTGTTGGCTGGGATTGGTTTTCCATACAGTTGGATAATGATGTTGCGATTATGCTTGCCCGTTTGAGATTTCAGGATGGTACAGATTGGAAAGGTTTTCAAGGATCGTTGATTCAACCAGACCAACCAACAGAAAAAATTAGCAGATCTGATTTTGTTGTGCAACAGACGTCTCGTTGGAAGAGCCCTAAAAGTGGCAATATTTATCCGTCAGGCTGGGTTATTAGACTGGAGAGATTTCGGATAGATATACAGGTCGAACCAATGGTGAAAGACCAAGAATTCCAGGGTAGTTTTAAATATTGGGAGGGGGCAGTCAGAGTGAAAGGGACCTTCAAAGAAGAGTTGGTCAGAGGTACTGGTTACGTTGAACTAACTGGATACCAAAATAATTAAGAGTAGGTTAAGAACAAATACTGCTTCGTACAGTATTATTTTCCATTTCGAAAATCTGTATGTACACGAAGTGCTCTTTTTCGGGCAAAATTATGTTCGGTTAATGGTTCAGGATATGTGCGTCCCAATTCAATTCCAAGATTGGTTATCAAAGGAGGAGCCAGCCAAGGTTGATGGATGTACTCATTCGGAAGTCGAGCTATCTCAGGCAAATACTGCCTGACATAATTGCCGCCTGCATCGAATTTAGTCTCCTGCAAAATTGGATTGAAAATCTGATAATACGGAGTAGCACTCGCACCATATCCTACCACCTATTGCCATCCTAAAGTGTTATTTGCCAAGTCAACGTCTACTCAGGTGTTCCAAAACCACTTAGCACCATACTTCCAGCGCAATTGTAAATGTTTAACAAGAAATGAGGCTACTATCATACGTACGCGATTATGCATCCAACCTATTTGCCAAAGTTGACGCATGACCGCATCTACTATTGGATAGCCAGTTTTGCCTTTCTACCAAGGGAATCCTAAGAATTCGGAAGTTTGATGATTCCGTTTCTATATAGGGGAAATGAAAAAGAACGTGATGAGCAAACTCACGCCAACTAATCTGACGCAAGTATGCACTCCCGCTAGTTGACAAATCATTTATGTCTTTCGTTTTCTCCTTTTGGATAACAGCATGCCATATTTGCTTAGGACTAATTTCTCCAAAATGTAAATGGGGTGAGAGGAGAGAAGTCCCTAGCAGTTCTGGGAAATCGCGACTTTTATTATACTCAAGCAAAGTTGAATCTAAAAGAATGTCGAGTTTTTGTTTTGCTGCAACTTCTCCAGGATGCCAATATTTTTGTATGTTGGAATACCAATTAATATTAGATAATAATTCCAGATCTTTTACAGTCAAAGACTGAACTTTCAGGGGAGTCAATTGAATCTGAGATGGACGTGGTCTTGGTGGTGATAATGAAACACACTGTAAAGACCTTTTCCAAAATGGGGTAGAAACTTTGAATGGGGTATTAGATTTTGTCTTAATCTCCCAAGGTTCGTAAAGTAATCCTGTTTTGAATGTTTTTACTAAAATTCCTTCTGATCGCAGTTGACGTTCAATTAACCGGTTCCTTTCATAAATTACAGGCTTATATAACCGATTCCAGTAGATAGCACTGGCCCTAGTTTCCATTATCAGTTTTGAAGGAACAACTAAACTCTTACCAATTTTGATAACCAAAGGCAGAAGTGATGGTTGGGGTGCTCAGGCCAAACCAGAGATCGATTTGTTCAATTTTTCTAAAGACTGATGCAACCACCACCGACTTGCTTCCCCTATTTGCCAAACATCGTCCTCCTCAGGCGACCAAATATAAACAGGTACAATTGGTTGATTTTGCTCGCAGGCAAAGCATAACGCAGGGTTGTCAGCCAATCGTAAGTCACGACGAAACCACAAGATAACTGGAGAACGGAAATCATTATTCATGATTTTTTGGCAAGATTTTTGTTGGGGCAGTCGAACTTTTGGCATGAACATGAGCAAAAAAACAGTATGGCTATTAATTGTAAGTCCTAAATTCTTATCTTGTCAGAACCTCCTGCTACTTTTTAATTCACCCCACGTAGTGATCAGCTTTCCTTGGAGAGGTCTTGCCGATCTTACGTCTTCCCTTTGTTGTATATTCGCAGAATATGCATAGCTTAAATCATTTCTTTTCAGTAGCCATTCCCATCTTCTTGCTATAGGTTTTGGTTGTGAAGTGACCATCAAGATAGGTGCGCGGGTTCCTTGTGGAATGAGGGTAGTCACTTTGCCATTGTCGTTTAACTCAATAGGTAATACATTAACATCCTTATGGGTAGTGTTAATCATCTGGAAAAACGTATTTTGTCCAGCTTTGCCATAAATGGTGAGATTCAGGAAGTCGTTAGCTTCCTTTTCAAAAACAATATATTGAGCTGCCCACCCACTTGCAGTAGCATCTTTTCGCTCTATGGGATACTGAGATTCTACTGTAAGTGGTTTCAAATCAATGCTGAGAGTGGAATAACCATAAGTTCCATCACCTGCCTCAGGTTTGTCTAGGTAATTTGCAACGCACCAATCCGAAAACAAACTGCGAAAAGAGATGGGGGTTCCCTTTGAAGCTAGAGCTTGTTCTATACCTAAGATACCACGTGCTTCATTTTTCATAATTGTAGTAATGGAATTCGCTCCGCCAAATCTCTCAGATATATATGCAAAGAATAAATAGGCTGCACCATAGTCTGCCATTAAGCCTGACCAATTCAAAAGAGATGTTTCGGGATTATCCTCAAAGGCTGAAACGCGGCCAATCGTATCATATCCTAGTACGGATTCGGCATATACAGCTATTCCTTCATCAATCCATGTTGATTCTTCTGGATCAAGTCCCCACTGAACCAGATGCGTAAATTCATGGGCTGTAATACTTTCAGAAACGTCTGGAATACGAGACAGTGAAGTGTGTTCGATGTAAAGCATCTCGATTTCGTTGCTTCGATATCCAATCCAGTTTGGAATTTCAACGTTACGGTATTGGTTGATAGGGTTGAAATACCCCATCACAGAAGCTCCATCTACTTGGATATCAGCGATAATGTCTAGTAGCAACAGATAAATTCTTGGATCGTTATCAATGCTGTCAGGGGAGGGACCGAACTGATCTGTGATAGCGTCGTATATTCTATCGAATGCGTTCAGTAGTGATTCGATTCTTTCAAAAGAGACTGTCTTCCCTTCTTCTACAAAAATATAAGCTTTATCGCTAACAGCTTGGCAGGAGGCATTAAGTGAATATTGATCTCTATTCCGGACGTCAAAAGCAAAGAATTCGCGTACATCACCTACCTGATATACTGGCTTTATATCAACAATGGCAGGTGCTTGCGCCACTCGCATACTGTTTTTTAATGTCTGCGCAAGCACACGTGCTTCATCATGGAAGTGAAATGTCGCATCAACCCACGTGTCAGCACATAGTCGGCTGATTGTACCTAAAAAAAATAAAATGGTCCAAGCGGAAGTTGTGATTATAATTTTGCGTTTCCACGTGTGCATAGATTGAGACTCTCCTTATAATTCTTGTTATTAAAGAGATCTTGATCTTAGGTAATGAAGATTACCTAAGTACTTATTTTTGGTTTAAAACGTTTACATAATTTAAACATCTTGATGCCTCTCTTGGTTTTTGGTTACTTCGAGATATGTTAATATTGAATTCCGCATTCCTCTCAATATATTTGGTCTCTCCCTATAGATAACGCACTGCTCCAAATATTTCTGGACAACGATATCTTTTCCAAGCGGGCTGTAAATTTTGCAAATAAAATCGCCTAAAGCCAAACCTTTATTAGAATCTAAAATGCAGACATCATCCTCATTTTGTGGCCCAACTATCCAAGGTTCATCACCATCATGGATTCTTCGGTCAATATCAAAGACCTGAGCGACTGTTTGATGGATTAACATTTAATTACACTCCCCTTTTATATTTCAAAATAAACTGTCAAATTTCGAAGCTACTTATCAAAAAAGTCGATCTTGGCGAGATATGGATCTTACTTTTTCCAACACTTCAAAATTAATTTTGTGGCGAGAATTCTCCTGCATAATATTTTAATTATTAGATTGGGCCTGACGAAAATCTCCGTTCTCGTCATATAATTCCCTCAACCTAGATAGCGCTTCACTCTCAATCTGGCGGACACGTTCTCTAGTCACATTCAACACTTGTCCTATTTCCTTTAAGGTTTTTTCTTCTCCATTTTCTAAACCCAGACGCAATTTAAGAATTTCCCTTTCTCTAACAGGTAACTTTTGTAAGAGTGCCTGAGTCAAATCTTGGTTAATCAAAGTTTGTATGTGGTTTCGCTCGGGATTAGAATCTTCGTCCTCGATAAATGAAACTATTGATTTTTCTGTTTCCTCATAAACTGAATCTAAATATGACATGTTTATATTAGACGACCATATCTCTTTGGTTTCAGTCAGAGAAATACCACTATGCTGGGCAAGTTCTTCTATTGTGGGTTCACGCTGTAAATTCTGATACAAAGAGTTGCGCAACGACGTCAACGCATTCATTTTAGAATTCATATAACCAGGAACCCGAATCGTCCGCGAATAATTATCAAGTGCTCTCAAGATGGCTTGTCGAACCCACCAAATAGCATAAGTGCTGAATTTATATCCAAGCTCATAATTATATTTTGATGTTGCTTTGATGAGGCCAATATTGCCTTCCTGAATCAAATCTTCCAATGGTACATTCAGACCCTTATACTTGGATGCAACAGCAATAACCAGACGCAAATTGGCTCGAATAAGCTCTTCACGTGCAGATTCATCTCCTTGCTCAATTCGTTTTGCCAACTCAATTTCTTCCTCTTTGGATAAAAGTTCGTGTTGAGCAACATTAGACAACCAATGTTTAAGAGCATTGAATTCATTATCTGCTGGCGTTTGTTGCCGTGTGTGATCCACTAGAGTATCCACGCCTTCGTTGCCATTATCTAAACTAAAATCAGCAGTTAGTGGTACTAGCTTGGTACTTGTAGAATTCCCTTTAAGAGTAGAAGATGTGTCTCTCAAATTGACTCTCATATCGCTTGTTTCCTTTTGTTCTTGTTTTGAAGATTAAGAGATTTCTATACGGCCGTCTTTCCCAACCAAATACAGTCTTTCCGGCCACGCAGCGTAGGCAACCATAACTTTATCGTCCATTTCATCAACATATGCTTGAGTTTCGTGCTTCATTGTCTCACGGCAAGCTTTAGCTGTTTTCCGACGTTTCTCAATAGTTTTTGGTGTGTACAGCCTATTTTTCGCATAAACGTCCCATCCATCAATCGGATGTACCTCACGGATATAAATAACTAAAAACTGTATGTCGCTACTGTCTTTACTGTAGAGTTGACGAAGACTTACAGCCTCCTTCATAAATGATGGTCAGGTAAAACTGCCAAAAATTAAAGCCACAGGCTTCTGGTTTCTAAAGTTGGAAGGAGCCAGAAGGTTCTGACCATTTATGTCTCGCAAAACAAAATCAGGTGCTACATCCCCTGTTTTGGGTGCAAGTCGGTCATAAGTAGCTAGCCACTTCATGGCTTCTTTCCTGTCTTTGAATGTATGAGGTATGTTGGAATTTACATCGTTCTGAGCATCTAAACTGCTTGAAACTATTAAAAGACTTAGTGCTATAAAGCGGGCTACCAATTTGGATTTCACGCGGACTCTCTTTATTTAGACGTAATTGATTTGGTTTGTCGAAGTAAAGGGTATCATTGTCTACTTATTTTGTCAATATAAAATTAGACAAAATGGATTAAGTTAGACATTATTCTTGGAATGTAGACGTGGTGGCTGGTTGGGGGTAAATCCGTCCTAAGTGTATGCTCTCTTATTCTGGGTATTGAGGGAAATGGTGGGCAACATCAGTCTTTTTCCTAGGAAACACAATTTCGACAAAACAAAAAACATTTAAAACTATCTAAAGCCTGTCAGTAAAATTTAAGGAGAAGGGAAAGGGGTTAGGGGTTAGGAAAAACCAGCTAATGCTACATCTAGACCAAACACGAGGGTATTGTTGCTTCATTCACTAATTGAGGTTAGAACAAAGACTTAAGATAAGTTTACAAAATCTATATAGCTGGTTCGTAGAAGAGCAAGGGGGCTTAGTAAGGGGATGACTTGGGCGATAAGCATTGGTCACGAGCTTGTTATGGTGTTTACGCTCAGTTCAGTTCTGTGTGTCTAGGCGGGAATAAAGTTCCTGAGAAGTGCTCCAATAGCGTAGGCAACGCCTGATGCAAGTCCTCCCACCACCAGCATCTCAAAGCCACTTTGGAAAGGATTTTGCCGTGTAATACGTACCTTAGCTGCGCCAAGTCCAAAAAGTGCTAGAGCAGAAAGTAAGATTGAGATTTCGAAAGAGGACGGCACCTCAACAAATAATCCAACTAAGTAAATAAGTAATGGAACCGCTCCTGCAATGACAAAGGAGATAAAAGTGATTGAGCCACTTAACATTGGCTTTCGGTCGTCACGTATCATCCCCAGTTCGTCGATCATCATCGCATTTACCCATCTTTCAGGATTACGACTTTTTATGTTAACCAGTTGTGTTGCTTCCTCTGGAGTATAACCTTGGTGGAGGTAGATTTCGTGCATTTCCTGTTTTTCGCCTTCGGGAAAATTTTCAACCTCCCATAATTCCCGTTCTCTCTCTTTATCATAGTAAGCTTGTTCACTTTTAAGAGAGAGGTAAGCTCCAACTGCCATTGAGAAGCCATCAGCGATGAGATTGGCTAATCCGAGGACCATGATGATTCCCGATTCTAATTGCGCTCCAGCTACCCCACTAACAATGGCAAAGGTGGTGATGATTCCATCTAACCCACCATATATCATATCACCAACGTATTGGGCACCTGCGCCGCCATGTTCCTCAACAGCCATCTCCTGGGAAGTATCATGAATGCTGGCCGCGGCAACTTTATCGCGTTTGGAGAAAGCATCTCGGGCTTTATCGATTCTTTTGCTAAGGTTCATTATTTATCTGACGTCAATGCTTATTCGAGTAGAGAGTGATTAATAAATAGTTGGTAGGACCAACCTCTAGTCTATTTAAGTTGTATGTAGGTAATTATAGCTTGTTATTCCATTCTCGTAAAGTTTTGTTATCAACCTGTCTATCTGAGAACCTTAGCGTAAGCAAAGTATCTGCATTTCTTCATGTGTATAACTAGTCTTGTTTGCGTTCAAAAAACGAATATATAAACTAATAAAAAGCCTGCCAGCAGGTTGATTGCTGGCAGGCAAAAACTAAGGGTTAACAAAATTTAATGGGTAGTAGGGTGAGACTTTTTGGTCTCACTCCCCTACCTGCTTTGCTTAATGATTCGAAGGAATTAAAACGGAGTCAATAACATGTATGACACCATTTCCTGCTTCTATGTTTGTTATTGTTACTTTAGCATTGTTAATGTGGACGACAGCATCATTTGCTTTGACAGATAGGGTCTTTTTGTTAGCAGTTTCAGCTGTTTTGATTTTGAGCACATCGGCAGCCATTATTTTTTTAC
>PAQF01000080.1 GCA_002709695.1 Candidatus Poribacteria bacterium | reverse complement strand
GCCAGTATCAATCTAGAGTTTCAAGCTTTAAAGGACGAACTGACCCGAATCGCCAATGTGACAGAATATAACGGTATGAATGTGCTTAATGGCACCTATCAAACAGCTGGTGGAGTATCTAAAGTAGATCTATCCTCAGCTGTTGGTATTTGGCTGTTTGATGAAGGCACTGGTAGTGAAACCAAAGATTTGTCCGGAAATGGAAATCATGCTACGTTGGTAAAAAATCCCAAGTGGGTGACAGGTAGATTTGGTAAAGCATTGGAGTTTAATGGAAAAGATACCTATGTCAAAACAGGAGAAAAACTTCTTGATGCTCGCGAAGAATTTACGATTGTAACTTGGGTCAAGCCAGAAAAGATAACCGCCAATCGCGTGGGGTTAGTTGGACAAAATGATTCCCCGGAATTTGGTTTTGACAATCCTAATACGCTTTGGTTATGGACACCCGCGGGAGATGTGAGAGCACAGTGGAAGCACGGTCAACCCTCCGAAGACTGGCATCACGTAGCTGGGGTTGCCTCTAAGAAGGACATGAGAATCTACATCGATGGTGAAGTTGTCAAAAGTAATGGAGGAGGCCCATTTGGCTCATCGCCGTTCAATGTAAATATTGGCGGCGGTGGCGTCTTTGATCCTGGTGGAAACTGGTTCACCGGTGCAATGGATGAAGTCGCTATCTTTCATAAAGCCCTAAATGATGAAGATGTTAAAGAGATTATGAGTGGATTCGCGTCGATAGCAACTGGTGGGGCTGACGGAACGGCTGAAGGCAGTGAAACCTGGGACGGATCCGGACCAGAGTCTCTCTTCAATGCTGTCAATGATGATGGTTACGTCGGAGATCAAAGGCCAGGTATCTATAACCAGGTCCAACCGGGCACGAGTGCTTCCAGCGACCCACACGGTCCTCCTGATAACATCAGAGGTCACTGGCGGGGGCAGATAGGTGCTGATAACGACATCAACAGTCAGCATGAATTCAGCTTGACAAACGCTACAGCCAATGGGCTAGACTTGGAAGATGATAACGTTCTGTCAGTTGATGAGGCCAGAACTGCTATTACAGCTATTGATCACGCTATCGATGAGGTCAATAGGGAACGTAGTTATATTGGTTCAGAGCAGAACAAATTACAGTTCACCATGTCCAACCTGAGCAACAACATTCAGAATATCGAAGCCTCACGATCAAGTATAGAGGATGCTGACTTTGTAGTTGAAGCGACTGACTTGGTCAAGAACCAGATATTGGCTCAATCTGGTACAGCTATGTTAGCTCAAGCCTCCTCTATTTCGCAGGACATCCTCAGTTTAATCAGGTAAAACAGGAAAATCGCTTTCAGACTCAGCAGTAATCTAGCATTGGCCTCGGCCTATAAGCTTTAGTCTAAGTAGCAGTGTAATGTGGATGACGGTGTGGTGATAAACGGGAAGGTAATGTTGTATGAATAGGAGAAGCCAGATATGAATTCATCACGTATGAAACATAATGCGAGTGCAGTTAATGCGTACAAAAATTTCTTCAGGTCGCAAATTGGTTTAAACACCAACTTGGGCAGATTATCGTCCAGCTTAGATCTCAGCAGTACATCGGGTAATTCTTCTGATACTATTGTCGCGGTCGAGAAAGAGGTTCAAGTTGCTGAGATGAAACAGGTGAATACCAATGCCCAGCAAGCAAATGAGTTGATCAAAACAGCAGAAAACGGACTAATTGAAATTAGGGGGATTCTGACTCTAATGCGGGAAATAGCAGAGCAATCAGTGACTGAGAGCGTGACTGACGTTGGCCGTGTTGAAAACGATATGGAATTTCGAGCGCTCGGTAGCGAAATTACACGCATTGCAAGTCAAACAGAGCGCAATGGAATATATATTCTGGATGGTTCGTTTACTGACAATACTTTACGGATTGGTTTTGATGCTGATGAAAATCAGCAGTTAACTCTCAGTATTATCAATGCTACAGAAGATGGCTTGAAGATATCATCTGATAACCTGCAGTCAATGAATGGTTCTCGGATGGTGCTTGATAACCTCGATTTATCGATTGAAATGATAGATGCTGAACGGAGTAAGCTGGGAGTAGCAAAAAGCCAAATCCAATTTGTCGTTTCGGACCTAACGAGTGCGCGGCAAAGTGTATCACAATTGACTGTCCAAGATACTGATTATGTCTCGGAGGCAACAGAGTTCGCTAAGAGTCAGATTGTAACGCAGTCAGGCACGGCGGTCCTGTCGCAAGCGAGTGCCGTGTCACAGAATATTCTTAGTTTGCTAAAATAACTGTTTGATGAGTAATCGGTTTTATCCTTTTGATACGAGAGGTTATTAAGGGGTACAACCTGGTAACTCTGAAATCAGTTTTGAATTCTCCTTTTTGAAATTAAACTTCTCAGTTCAAAATAGCTTCCTCTATCCATCTCATTTCCTTCCTTGTCTTATTTCTTTGATCTTCCCCTGCTGTTTTTCCGCTACTAATCCGAAATGTCTTTTGGCTGTTGCTAGTTGTTGATTTAATCTGTGTTATTTTCAGCCAAGGCAATGGGAAGAAGTTAGCGACTCCTATAAAAACTAAACAAAATTAATTATTAAAAATTAAAGATATCTGCCATTTCTGCCGATATAACAGCAGGCTTGTATTTTGGAAGCCTGAATGCCCTAACTCTGGTGTGTTTCGGTCTGGTTATAGGATAACCAGAGAAAGTTGGGAAAAGGGAGATATCAAATGGTAACTGTTAGAAATAAATCACTTGGAGTGTCGTCTAATCCGCGCGTTAATGTAGCTCAATTTGCGGTCGCTAGAACTGATAGGATTAAGAGTTCGTATCAGGAAGAAGCGTTGGTAGAAGCTCGGGAACGTCGAGAATTCCGCAGACAGCAAACTGAAGTCAGGAGAAAACAAGAGCAACTTGTTGCTTCTAAGCGGAGTCAGCAACGGCGTAGAAGTGCAGCAAATTATCGTCAAGAATTGAAATCATACCAGGTAGAGACTAGAAGGCAACACCAGACTTTGCTGAAAAATCAATTCCGGCAGAAAATACGAGTTGAAACGAATTCGCTTGAAACTGCTGTTAACGCAATTAACAGTGAAAGAAATTATCTGGGGCCAATGCTGAATTTGTCAATGTCAACGGAGTCTAGCTCGCCTTCAACGACAAGAGATAGCGGGATGCAACCTTCTTCTGTCGAAGATAAGAATTTTGCCTTGGAAGTCACCAAGCTGGTAAAAGATCAAATTACAACCCAGTTTAGGACTGCTATGTTGGCTCAAGCCAACACAAAATCAGATGACATCGTAAATTTACTGAACTAATAATTTCGGGAAATTTTGGATCTGATTAGCGAAAGTATATTAGAAACAGGTTGAAAATTATATGTGATGTGCGTCGATTTCCTATGTCTATTGACATCGATTTGAAGTTATGCTAGTTTCGTATGGATAAAACTTTATCGATTGATGTTTTTGCCATAGTGTTTGTGTGGCATGGAACACAGGACTAAAATGGACGCGACAATAACAGATGTAGAGTTACAAGAGACAGATGAGTTTCCGTGGGGCGCTATCAAATGGCTTTGCAATGATCAAATTGATTCTGAATCAGAAATGACGTTTGGCACTGTGTATATCAACGCAGGCCAATCAAACCCCCTCCACTATCATCCCAATTGTGAAGAATTAATCTATATCATTTCCGGTGAGTGTGATCATCTGTTGGATGATCAGGTCTATCCAATGAAACCCGGTATGATGATGCGAATTCCTCAAGGGGTTAAACATAAGGCTTCTAATACGGGTTGGGCACCAGTGATGATGGTGATCTGTTACTCATCTGGTGATCGGCAGACAGTAATGTGCGAGGATGGATAGTCTAATGTTAAATGGTTTACCTTTGCCATGTGTTTGGCAATATCCAGATTCATTATTCTAAGCTAGGGTATTCCGATCCCTCTATTCGAATAATATTGCCAGTTTTATTGTTGGCTGTAAAGTTGACTGATGATTTCGGCAGTTTTTAAGCCTTCCTTGCCAGAACAACAGATTGGCTCGCCGGTACGAACGTGGTTGACAAAATCTTCGATCAGTCCTGTATGTGTATATTCTAGTGGTTTCTGAGTGAAGTCTTGGATGTCATCTTCATTTTCGAGTGTCAGGTTGCCACTGTTGAGCGAGTTGCAACGAAGCAAACTGTCAGTTCCGTAAATTTCAATATCATCGATGGGAACACCAATGTTCCAGTTGATGTTAGCCACGGCATGTGCACCCGTTTGAAAACGAAGTGTGAACACTGTCGAGTGATCAACCTCGGAATTACAATACAGCGGGTCCGCATATCCACGCACTGATTCAATATCACCCAACAGGTGAATTAGCAGATCAATACGATGGCTTCCCAGATCCATCAAAACCCCGCCGCCGCTAAATGGTTGGTCTGTTCGCCAGGCTCCTGCTTCGTCAAGGGTAGGGTTGTAGTAGCTGGTGTGGTTTATTCGTGCTAATATGGTTTCTCCAATGACATTTGCCTGCAGAAATTTTTTCATCATGAGTATATTTGGATAGAATCGGCGATAATAAGCAATCATTAATGTCACCTGATTTTTCTGACAGATGTCAATCATCTGCTTGCACTCATCAGTGCTCATCGCCATCGGTTTTTCACAAAGGATATGTTTGCCTGCTTCAGCCACCTGAATTGTCTGTTGGCAATGTAGATTAGGTGGAGTGGCGATATAAATTGCATTGATTTCCTGATCGGATAGGAGATCTTCAATGTTCGTGTAAGCGCGTTTAGCACCATGTCGTTCAGCAAAACTTTCTGCTTTAGTCGCATCACGCCGCATTACCGCTATCAATTCTGAACCTTCGACATTGTAAAGCGGTGGTCCTCCTTTATATTCCGCTACATCACCACAACCCAAAATTCCCCATTTAAGTGCCATATTTATTTGTCCAACTATTTTTTAGTTAGGTTGACCTTGTATGATAAAGTTTTTAGGAGATGAGTGATTTCAGTCTATTGCTCCTGGTGAATCTTTGCCGTTTTTATCTTACCCCATGCGGTTGCCGATTTATCGTTAGCGTCTACAGCCTGTTCCGGCAGCGTCTGGCTGAGCCACGTAGCCGTTATATCTTTGGCTGGGTTGTTAGTAAGATTGACTTGGTTTTGACCGTTGGCGTCCATGACATATATTTCCCAATTACCATCACGCTTGGAACTGAAAGCAATCTTGGTTCCATCTGGTGACCAATTTGGTTGCCAGTCGACCACCTCATTTTTGGTCAATTGAAGTAAGCCCGGTGGGTTTTCTGGATCAGGTTTGTCTAGGACGACATCCATGGTATGGATCTCCAAATCCCCGTCTCGGTTTAGAACTAAATGCAATCTTTTCGCCGTTGGGTGAGTATCAGTTGGTGGAGCATCAGTTACGTTAAACGGCTCGGTTGTTTCAATTGCTTTGATACTAATTCGTGGCGTCCAATTCCAGAGGCTCAAAATATAAATTGATAAACTTTTTCCTGCTAAGGCTGTATAGGCGATTTCAGTACCAGTAGGTGACCAAACTGGATTGCTCTCGCCTTCACCTTTTGTAATGTTTCTGGTTTTTCCTTTGCCATCAAGTGACATAATATATGTCCAGCGGGCCTTGTTTTTACCCCCATCTGCAGAGAATGTTATGTGGATACCTTTGGGTGAGGCAGTTGGAGTTTCTTCGTTTGTTTTGCGGCTTTTAGTCAGGTTCTTCGGTGCTTGGCCGTCGGATTTCATAATCCAAATATCCTTGCTGTTTCCTCGGTTGGAAACGAAGAGGATTTTGGGTTCTGCAGCCTGCACATAGCGGGAAATTAACCAATGTACGGTAGTAGTCATTGTTGTTTTTTGTGTTTGATCGAAATTAATCGAGCTGTTTTTGATTGAATTTTGATCCTATATTCATAACATTGAATTGCTGGATAGCAGCTGCTATTTGTGGATCGTATTCTAAATCGTCAATCCCGTTTTTCGTTTGACGG
Source organism: Candidatus Poribacteria bacterium (assembly GCA_002709695.1). GTDB lineage: Bacteria > Poribacteria > WGA-4E > WGA-4E > UBA9662 > UBA9662. The sequence continues at coordinate 23,465 of PAQF01000080.1, read as the reverse complement.
GCAATCGCAAATTTTAACCCGGCCTCACTGATAGTAATTTGATCTTTCAGAAGTTGATCGCTTATCTGGCGGTATTTGCGTAAGGTTGCTTCCGAATCTTGATCGTCTTTCATCGTTTTTTTTGCTGATCTAATTTGGTTTAGGATGTCGTCGCCGTTTTCCTCCACAAAGTTGTCAATCTTTTGATGATCACGCAGTTTAAGTAGCATTTGCCTTTCCGACCGACTGAACCATGTTTCTTCTAGGTCTGGTGTGATTCCTGCTTTGTGGATGTCAATTCCATTGGGACTGTAGTAATGAGCGATGGTTAACTTGACAGCAGCGCCGCCACTGAGTGGGAAGAGTTGTTGGACTGAAGCTTTTCCGAAGGTTCTTTGCCCCATCAGCAGGCCTCTACCATGATCCTTGATAGCCGCGGCTACAATTTCTGATGCACTTGCACTACCTTCGTTTACTAGGACGATTAGTGGATAGTTTTTCTTTTTTACGCCTTTCAGAGCGACGTGGTTTTTACGTGGTCTCTTGCCTTTTGTATAGACTACCAGTTGCTCTGGTTCGAGAAAGTTACTAGCGATTTCCACCGCAGAACTGAGTAAGCCTCCCGGATTTGAACGGAGATCCAAGATCAAACCACGGAGGTTCTTCTGCTCAAATTTGGCAAAAACCTGATTAACGTCAGCTGCTGTTGTTTTTCGAAATTGGTTAATTCTGATATAGGCAATGTCAGATTTTAAGATTTCTGACTCAACCGAACGAATCCGAATTACGTCTCGGACAATTTTAACTTCAATTGGTTCTGTTTCTCCTTCCTGAAGAACTGTTAAGGTAACTGAAGTTCCTGGTTCACCCCGCATCTTTTCGGCTGCTTTATGGACTGTTAGGTTGATTGTTGACTTGTTGTCAATTTGACTAATTATATCTCCGGTTTTGAGACCGGCTTTGTCAGCTGGGGTTCCTTTGAACGGGGATATTACTGTTAAACGGTCCCGTCTAATGCCAATTTCCATACCTAATCCACCGTAGGTGCCACCAGTTTCACTTCGAAACGCAGTAAAACTTTTCCGGTCGAAGAATTGACTGTATGGATCGAGTGTCCTCAGCATTCCTCGGATTGCGCCTTCCATTAAGTCTTTTGGGTTTGGGTTTTCAAGGTGTTCTTGTTCAATCCGTGCTAGTACTTCAGCTAGCAATGAAATGTTTTCTAAGATTTCGTCATCAGGACTATCTTCTGAACCAACTGCAGTGAAGACGAAAAAGAAACTGTGACAGACTATAATAAACAGTAATAGTCGTAAAAAATTGGGTCTTGATGATTTTGCCGGTAACATTTAATCTTCCTCTGTTTTAATGACATTGTGCAGGAAACGAACAAATACAATACGAAAGGCGAAATAGGCGGCCGCAGCGTAAAGCAATATGTCCCAACGTGCCGTTTGGTCGGCCATCAGTTCCCAAGTTGAATATCCTCCAAACTGCGCTTGTGCCATTGGTTCTGCTTGTTCAGCGGAGAGTTCGTATTGATCCATCAGGTGGCGCTGGATTCGTTGAAACGTGTTCCAACGTACATCCAGAAACTTTCCCAACGTGAGGCCAATGATGGCGTATGCAGAAGCAATTAGGCCATAACTGGTTTTTCTTTTTCTTCCTGTTAAGAGAACACTGAGTCCGACGATAATTCCGACAGTAATAGAGGATATTCCAGCTAGAGTTGTCGAAATCGATAGCATTTTTGCCCATAACACGCCACTAATGATAGAACTAATAAATGCCGTTATTAGGACAGTACCAACTCGATTGGTCATCATTGATCAATTTCCATTGATAAGGGGTCTTGGTTTTTTAAAAGTTTTGGTTTCTTCTGATGGTGATCGGTATTTTGCTCGAAAGTGTAAGCAACTTGGAATATTTTTTCCTCTTCAAAAGGTGCTGCTAGAATTTGTAGTCCGATTGGCAGGCCATTTTCCGTGAGACCGCACGGTACGGAGATACCAGGCAGTCCAGCTAAACTGGAAGGAGTCGTAAAAATGTCTGACAAGTACATTTGCAATGGATCGTCTGTTCGCTCGCCAGCTTTGAAAGCGGGAGTTGGTGAAGTCGGTGTAATTAAGACATCAACCTTCTCAAACGCTTGGTCAAAATCTTGCTTAATTAGTGTCCGGACTTTTTGTGCTTTCAGATAATAGGCATCGTAGTATCCAGAACTTAATGCGTAAGTACCCAACATAATTCGGCGTTTGACTTCGTCACCAAATCCTTGGCTTCTTGTCTTTCTATACATATCGATTATGTTATCGATATGCTCGGTGCGCAGCCCATAGCGTACGCCATCATAGCGGGCAAGATTGGCACTGGCTTCAGCTGGAGCGATAATGTAGTAGGTTGCAATAGCGTAGTCTGTATGTGGAAGAGAAACTTCTTCCGTGCTGGCACCTAGTTTTTCAAGCAACTCAATTGCGGATCTCACGTTTTTTTCAACTTCTGGGTTGATACCTTGACTGAAGTATTGAGTGGGGATGCCGATTTTAATACCGTTAACATCATTAATCAAACTGGTAGTGAAATCAGGTACTGGCAAATTCGCAGAGGTAGAATCCATCTTATCGTGCCCACAGATAACGTTGTGAGTAATGGCACAATCAGTTACATCTTTAGTTAATGGCCCGATTTGATCAAGCGAAGAAGCAAAGGCTATCAGCCCAAATCGGGATACACGACCATAGGTTGGTTTCATCCCCACCACACCACAAAGCGACGCAGGTTGCCGTATGGACCCGCCGGTGTCTGATCCAAGCGAGACGATAGCTTCGTCTGCAGCTACAACGGCGGCCGACCCACCGCTTGATCCTCCAGGGATAGTATCAAGGTTCCATGGGTTTCTAGTGGTAAAGAAAGCTGAATTTTCGGTGGAGGAACCCATGGCAAATTCGTCCATGTTGGTTTTCCCAATCATCACAGTCTTGTGTGACTTAAGCTTTCGCATGACAGTTGCGTCATATGGAGATACAAAATTTCCCAGAATTCGGGATCCACAGGTGGTTAAAACGTCTTGGGTACAGATGACATCTTTTAAGGCGATTGGGATTCCTGTTAAAGGGGAGGTTTGGTCACCTTGATCAAAGGCTTTATCGGCGATGGCTGCTTGTTCGAGAGCCATATCTTGGGTAAGTGTGATATAACCTTTGACTGAATCGTCGACGTTATTGATTCGGTCAAACACTGATTCTGTCAACTCAACGGAAGTAATTTCTCGCGATTTTAACCTTTGATGTAATTCATGAGCGGTGAGCTGGTTCAGTGGAGGCAAGTTTTTTCCTTTCCTATTCAATTATTTTAGGGACTTCGAAGTATCCTTTTTCTTGGCTTGGGGCGTTGGCCAAAATTTGCTGACGATTGTATCGCTGGATAACTTCATCCGTTTTGGTTACGTTTCGAATTGGAATAACATGTGAGGTAGGAGGTACATCATCGGTATCCAACTGGTTCAGCTTGCTGATATAGTCCAGAATCCGTTCCAAATTGCCTTGAAACTGGTCGAGTTCTTGTTGACTGAATTCGAGTCGTGCGAGGTCAGCAATGTGCTCGACTTCCTCAGGAGTAATTTCTGACATATAATTTCCTTTGATTAGGCTATTTGCAAATTGGCGTATTGTGCCATTAGAGTTCTTTCACCAGATCGATCAAAACGAACCGTAATTCGGGCGCTGCCGCCTACGCCAATAATTCGGGCGATTCGGCCTCTACCGAATTTGACATGAAACACGATTTGACCCACAAAGTAACCGCCATCCATTTCTTCTTCGTCTGGATCAAAAGATGACACTAGTTTCCGCTCAGGGGGTTGATATTCAGATATTTGGTCAAATAGATCGGGTGGAATTTCGTCAATAAACCGAGAAGGAACGCGTGATTCAAAATTTCGCCCTGTTCGTCTTCTCATTGCGTTGGCAATGTAGAGTTGTTTTTGCGCACGAGTGATACCAACATAACAGAGACGACGTTCCTCTTCTAATTCTTCTTTTGATCCAGTTGAGTTGATATGGGGTAGGAGTCCTTCCTCGACACCAACCATAAAGACAACTGGGAATTCTAGTCCTTTAGCACTGTGTAATGTCATCAGGGTGACTACATCATTCTCATCTGCCATACCATCGATATCTGAAGCTAGTGTGACTGATTCTAGGAAACCGGCTATTGTTGCCTCTGAGTCAATCTCTTCGTATCTGGCAATTGCGCTGACTAGTTCCTGAATGTTTTCGATACGACTGCGAGCTTCAATTGAACCATCTTTTTCGAATTGCTCCAGATAATCACTTTCTTCAAGCAGGTCAATAATTACTGATAATGGGGAGGAAGAAGGCTGGAACAATTTTATCAATTGACCAAATTTGTGGATTTTTTCCCGTGTTCCAGCCTTGATCGCTGATATTGTCTCTACCTGTTCAATGGCTTCAAAGGTAGAAATTCTTCTTTGTCGTGCATAGTCCTCAAGCCGTCCCAAGCTGGTTGCCCCAATCCCACGGCGTGGAACGTTGATAATACGTCTTAAGCTAACTGTGTCAGCAGGATTAATAATCAATTTCAGGTAAGCTAGAATATCCTTGACTTCCATTCTTTCGTAGAATCGGTGGCCGCCTATAATTTGGTAAGGGATATTTTCGTAACGTAGTGCCTCTTCGAGGGCACGAGATTGTGCGTTGGTTCGGTAGAAAATTGCACAATCGTTATATTTTGTGCTTCGTAACTTCCTTCGTTCAGTGATCTTTTTGATGATGTAATTTGCTTCGTCATTTTCGTCGAATCCTCGGTATAGACCGATTGAGGTCCCTGCCTTGTTTCCAGTCCAGAGACGTTTGGATTTCCGAATATTGTTATTGCCGATTACCTCGTTAGCAGCGTCGAGAATATTTTTGGTTGACCGGTAGTTTTGCTCTAACCGCATTGTTGTGACTTCCGGATAATCTTTCTCAAAATCAAGGATATTGTTTATATCTGCACCTCGGAATGAATAAATCGATTGGTCATCATCACCAACGACACAGATATTGTGGTGTTTTGCCGCTAATGCTCGTACTAACAGGTATTGGCAGTGGTTAGTATCCTGATATTCGTCGACCATAATGTAGCGAAACTTGTCCTGATAATATTCCAGAGTATCGGCAGATTGATTAAATAAGTCCACTGTCAGAATAATCAAATCATCAAAATCAAGTGCGTTGTTGTCACGCAATTGATTTTGGTATTGCTCGTAATAAACCGGCATGGCTTCTTCAAAGGGGTTATTTGGAAACTGACTGCTAATCTTTTCTCCATATTCGGTTGGACGAATAAACCTGTTTTTAGCCATACTGATCCGGTTTTGAATTGCTTTTGGCTGGTTCAGTTTTTCATCCACTTGAAGCGTTTTTAATACATCTTTGATCAACATCATTTGATCTTTTGAATCATAGATAGTAAAGGACCGGTCATAGCCGATTTGGTTGATATTTCGCCGCAGAATTCGAGCACAGCTGGAGTGGAAAGTAGATGCCCATACATGCTGACTGACATCACCGACGAGATGATCGATTCGTTTCTTCATTTCGTCGGCTGCTTTATTTGTAAAGGTGACCGCTAGGATATTAAAGGGGGAAATACCATGATCTTGGATTAAGTGAGCAATCCTGTAGGTAATGACGCGCGTTTTTCCGCTTCCCGCTCCAGCAAGCAGAAGCAATGGTCCTTCGTTATGTTGTACAGCTTCAAGTTGCACTGGATTGAGGGACTCAAGTAATTGGTTCATCAGGGTTCCGTTCCACTTTGGAGTAGTGCACCACAAAGCGATTGGAGTAGAGTAGAGGTGGTCGACGAAACACATTGGTTAGTATAAACAATTCACTCAACATTCGCAAGAGAAATCCCAATCAGCAATGCTCACAGCAGACGCTGAAAAATTTCGTTTCGTATGATATGAGTGTTGGTGATATTTTTTGCCATTTCCCAGATGGTGTGGTTGTCTCTGTTGCAAAGGAAGGTAGCGGATAAGTCGCCATACAAAATTGGGAAGAGTCTAAAAAAAGGTGTCAAGTACTATATTGATCGTGATTATACAGTTGTTGAAATGCCTGCGGATATGGTTGGTATCCAGTGGATTATGACTGGCAACGGCCAAAAGAGATCCAAAGGTAAAGCTTTTGTTACGTTCACTGTTGATCGCCCGTCCATCATTTGGATTGGTTATGATAGCCGTGGGAACGTGGAAAAAGGAGGAAAACCTCCCGCTTGGTTAGCGAAAGATTATAAGATGGCTGCAGGAACTATCAAGGTTACTGACACTAACATGGATACTTTTAATTTGTGGAAGAGATCTGTTCCTGTTGGGAAAGTGGAAATTCCTGGTAATTCTGAAGCACCGGCTGCTGGATTTGGCAGGAACTATATTGTTTTGGTGGAAGCTGGTCTCAATACAGCAGTTTCTCCAAAGACGAAATTGAGTACAACTTGGAGCCGTATTAAATCTGTCGAATAAGATACTCTTAATCGTTAAAATGTTTTACAAAAGTCCTTACCTTTATTTTGGGTAAGGACTTTTTTGGCGGCTATTTTAGACATGTTTTTAATCTGTATGGTGGTATCTTGTGTTTCGTTTGCTTTTCTCTTTAGTTTCAAAAAAGGATCTATTGTTAATTATAGTGATATAAAGTAGAATTTTATTTAGGGAATGTGCAGATTAAAATTTGTGTTGAATAGTTAAGTTTGACAAAAATTGAGAGGGTAACATGCCGACACCGACAATTGAGTGGGTGGATGGAAGAGTCCGTTTGATAGATCAGACACTCTTACCAAATGAATTTAAACAGATTTATTGTGATGACGTTGGTGCTGTTTGGGAAGCCATTAAGATGTTGCGTGTTCGAGGAGCACCGGCTATCGGTGTGGCTGCCGCACTTGGTACCGTCCTTGGCGTTTGGAATTCAACAGCCGAATCTTTCCAAGAATTTGAAGTTGAACTTAATCGGGTGACCGATTATTTGGCTACTTCTCGACCGACAGCGGTCAACCTGTTTTGGGCTTTAGACCGAATGAAACGAACAGCTAACGAATATCAGGATGTTGAGATCTGCGTTTTGAAACAACATCTGTTACAGGAAGCCTTAGCCATTATTGTTGAAGATCAGCAGATGTGTCGATCAATCGGTCGATATGGAGCAGAACTAATTGATGATGGTGATACAATCCTAACTCACTGCAACGCTGGGGGATTAGCAACCTCTGATTATGGAACTGCTTTAGCTGTTATGTTTGCTGCTCATGATGATGGTAAGCATATCCATGTCTATGCTGATGAAACGCGCCCCCTGTTACAAGGAGCACGTTTGACAACATGGGAGTTAATGAATGCTGGAATTGGAGTCACCTTAATCTGTGATAGTATGGCTGCTCAAGTCATGAAGGAGGGGCGGATCCAGCGGGTGGTGGTTGGTGCTGATCGGATTGCGGCTAATGGAGATACGGCCAATAAAATTGGTACTTATAGTGTTGCTGTTTTGGCGCATCGACACCAGATTCCGTTCTATGTAGCAGCTCCTACTTCAACGCTTGATTTCTCTTTAGCAACTGGTGATTTGATTCCGATTGAGGAACGTGGGGCTGAAGAGATAACCGAAGGCTTTGGCAAGCGAACTGCACCCGATGGCGTTGAGGTTTACAGTCCAGCTTTTGATGTTACACCCGCGGATTTGGTTACTGCTATCGTGACAGAGAAAGGAATTGTAGGTCCACCTTTTGATAGAAATTTGAAGCGGATTGCTAGCAGTTAATTTTCTAGGTCAGGTTTTCGGGCTTTGGTGAGGCGAATATTGCTAGAAACGGATAGAAAATCCAAATCGGTGTGATCCCATTGTGTCAACGATAGAGCTAATCGGATAAATAAAGGCGTAGTCAAGTTGGATTTGGTATGTTTCGCCATAAGCTACGCTAGCACCAATGGTAGCAGTGTCAACATTGTAACCTGTTCGTATTCCAATTTGGCGGTTTAGAAACCAACGCTCAAATCCAAAGCGTATCGCCCTAATGAGTTGACCATTAATCTTCCCTTGACGCCAGATAAAGTCGATTGCCTGAGTATATTTTGGGGTTTTATGGGCAGCACCAAAGCCCACTTTTATGGGTAAGTGCATTGTTTCCAGTACTCCAATATCGGCAGGGAGTAGGTTGTTACCAGTTATACCAATACTGATTTGGTCGCTGTAAGCATACAATAGGCTTAGGTCCATGGTTGTGGCTGATTGGTCTAAATCAATTTCTGCTAGAAATGGATCGGTGGTGATATATGGAGTTTCAATAAAGTTAGTGCGGAGATATTTGGCATTTATACCACCTCGCACTGCTGGCCAAATTTGCTTGGCAAAGCTGAACAGATAGGTTTGTTCTTGATAAAAAGTGGAATCGAAGAAAAGCAAACTGGCAGCAACAACGTTGCTAGGACTCAGGATTGGCTGGGCGTAGCTGACGAAATGATAGCCGAGTCGATCGGTGTCTTGGTTGAAGAGTTTTGCATTTAGTCCAGCATAAAGTACCGAATAACTAGCCGAGAATTCACTTCCTTGAATCTGTGTTAGTCCGGCAGCATTCCAAAATGTGGCATTGCTGTCATCTGAAACGGCAATATATGCACCACCCATTCCTAAAGGCCGAACACCTACGCCTAGATCTGGAAATGCCGCAATAGCGAAGTTTGGTAGGATTATACCAAAAAGAAAAACAAGCTTAACGTGGTTAATATTAATTAGGCATTGAGGCATCGTGTAGTAGGGTTGTCAGTATTCTTATGCTTGACCGTAAACTGGAATGGCAGCGCCGTTAATGATCTGTGCATCTTCGGAAACTAGAAAGCGGACAACTTTGGCAATTTTTTGTGGTGACACCCATTTCGAAAAGTCAGCTTTCGGCATTGACTGGCGATTGGCCTGAGTGTCGATGATCGAGGGCATAATGGCGTTGATGTTGATCCCTTTGTCTTTTACTTCCTCTGCAATTGATTCCGTCAGAGTGCGAACGCCTGCTTTTGAGACGCAGTAGGCTCCCATTCCTGCTGCACCTGCTAAACCCGCCCGAGCAGAGACGTTGACGATCTTGCCACTACCACGCTCGACCATATGAGGTAATACAGCTTTGCACATTAGAAAGACGGATTTCAAGTTGAGATCCATCATGAAATCCCATTTCTCCATATCCATTTCGGAAACGGAAAGTCCTCCGATGAATCCTCCTGCTATATTTGCGACAACATCAATACCTTTAAACTGGTCGATGATTGTAGCTGTAAATCTTTGAACTTGTATTGGGTCAGTGACGTCTACTTGATGCAAATTGACTTGCTGCTCGAAGTCGATTGTGTGCTCAAGAAACGGATCGACTTCAGAATCGAAGACGTAGGTGACAGCTATTTGGAACCCATCTTGCAGAAACATTTTCGCAAGATAGGTTCCAAGAGCTCCCGTGCCACCAGTGATTATAGCACAACCTTTTGACTGATTTATTTTGCCGCTCCTTCCATTTGTTTAAACAGCTTTTAGAAATCAGTTTTCAATGGCGGTTTTTTTGATGATTTAGATTACGGCTTTGGACCAGCCGCAATAATTTCTGGGCTGATACTGTCGCCAAACTGCTTGAAATTTTCAAGAAACATAGCTGCCAATTTTTTTGCTTGTGTATCGTAAGCTTGGCCATCTTTCCAAGTGTTTCTTGGTTGCATAACTTCAGATGGAACGCCTTCACAGGATACAGGTACTTCGAAACCAAATACCAAATCCGTTTTTGTTTCCACGTCCGCTAAGTGTCCGGACAGTACACCATCCACAATTGCGCGTGTATAGGCAATTTCCATCCGCTCTCCTTCACCAAAGGCTCCGCCGCTCCAACCGGTGTTAATTAACCAACAGTCTACTTGATGATCGCTTACTTTTTTTCCTAACAGATTGGCATAAATTGATGGATCTAGCGGCATAAACGGATCTCCAAAGCAGTAGCTGAAAGTTGCTTGGGGTTCGTTACCAAGTCCACGTTCTGTTCCTGCCACCTTTGCTGTGTAACCGGAGAGAAAATGATACATTGCTTGTTCAGGGGTCAACTTGGCTACAGGAGGCATGACCCCAAAGGCGTCACAAGTAAGCATGATCAGGTTGTTAGGATGTTTCCCAATACCTTCAGGTACAATATTTTCCAGATGAGTGACTGGATAGCCGGCGCGTGTATTCTCTGTCAAACTACCATCGTCCAGATCTGGAAGTCGCGTGTCTGGATCAATGACAACATTTTCCAATATAGTGCCAAACTTTTTCGTACAAGCGTAGATTTCTGGCTCTGCTTTGGCGGAAAGGCGAATTGTTTTAGCGTAACAACCCCCTTCAAAATTGAAAATACCGTTATCGCTCCATCCATGTTCATCATCGCCTATTAAGGCTCTGCCTGGAGCTGATGAGAGTGTCGTTTTTCCTGTGCCGGAAAGGCCGAAGAAAATGGCAACGTCTCCATCATCGCCAACATTTGCTGAACAATGCATAGGGAAAACATCTAATTTTGGAAGTAGATAGTTCAAATAAGTAAAAACTGATTTCTTCATTTCCCCAGCATATCTCGTTCCACCGATCAAGACTAATTTCTTGGCGAAATTGACCAGAATAAACGTTTCTGAGTTAGTACCATCGACCTCAGAAATAGCCTGAAATTCTGGGACATCAATGATAGTAAAATCTGGTTGATGATCTTCTGGGAAATTGTTTGTTTCGGGGGGTAGTAGTAGGCTTCCAATGAACACGTTATGCCAAGCGAACGTGTTGATGATCCTCACGGAAATTCTGTATTCCGGAGCCGCCCCAGCGTAACAATCACGCACATAAAGGTCCTTACCTTGTAGATATGAAAGGACTTTCTGGTGGAGATGGTCGAATTTTTCTTCGGAAATTGGTCGGTTGACTTTTCCCCACCAGATTTCGTCTTGGGTTGTATCCTCTTTGACAACGAATTTGTCGTTGGGGGATCTCCCTGTGTGTATGCCTGTGTTGGTTACAAAGGGACCTTCAGAAACTATTTCCCCTTCGCCATTTTTCAAGGCTTCTTCATATAATTTGGGAACAGAAAGGTTCCAGTGTACGTTCCCAATGTTGCGAATACCACAGTCTTTGAGCAAACGCTCCTTGTTCATCAAATACTCCTGATAATTTTTTATAATGTTGTTAGATTATTAATTATTTGGAGTAAGTTATTATAGCATAAAAAAATGGAGAATTCACAGTGTTGAGATATTAGGACTGTTGCTTTACGATGCCTATGCCTGGTTGGTCAGGTAAGACCAGTTTCCCTCGATCCACAGTTACGCCACTATAGGGATCGTTTGAAACCAGTAGATTCCCGTCAAGATCTGCAAAATCAGCTAATGGGGTTAGGTGAGCGGCAGCAGTAATTGAAATTGAATTCTCGATCATACAGCCAATCATGATTTGGAGGTTATGGCTACGTGCTACATGAATCATTCGGATTGCTTCCAGCAGTCCACCACATTTTGATAATTTAATATTTATTCCGTCAACGATACCTGCTAATCGAGGAATTCCGTTCGATCTGTTGACACTCTCATCCGCAAATATTGGCAGTTTGGAGTTTTCACGGATGAATTTTAGTCCTAACAGGTCTTTAGCTTGGGTGGGTTGTTCAATCAAAGCGACGTTGAAGGATTCGAGTTGTTCAATTTTACATATCGCTTCTTTGGGAGACCAGGCTGTATTAGCATCAACATATATTGGTTTGTTAGTTATGTCTCTAATTTTACTGATAATTTTCAGGTCGTGTTCTGTTCCAAGCTTGACTTTGAGTATTGGAAAATTCTTAGCTTGGGCAACCTTGTGTTGCATTTGTTCTGGTTCATCGATTCCGATAGTAAAAGAGGTGTGTAGTGTTTGGCTGGGATCAACTCCCCAGAGTTTGAAGAGTGGGATACCAAGTCTTTTTGCTAATCGATCGTGGAGGGCCAGGTCAATGGCGGATTTTGCCGCATAATTCCCGTTTAGTGTGTCATCAAGCTTGGACATAACCGATTGAATTGCATCCAAATCTTTAAATTGATCAATAATTGGGTTGAAAATCTCAAATGCTTCTTGTACTGTATCGACCGTTTCTCCATAGAAGTGGGTTGGAGTAGCTGCACCAATTCCACCGTCAATCTCAACAGTGATCGCTTGACGAAGGAAATCAGTGGGGCGCCTTGAGATCTTAAATGGGTGGGTCAACTCCAAGTCTATAATGCTATAATGGATAGGCATCCCGTTTATCCTTCATCTATACTAGCCTGTGTAAACACAGATATCTACTGGAGGGTCTCCTTTTTTTTCGTATTCTTTAAGGCTCTGTAAGTGTTTCCGTTCAATATCAGTACCCGCTTTCAGCAAAAACCCATTTCTGATAGTGGTGACGTCTCTGGCTACCGTCATCCCGCTTTTTACTTCTTCAATGCGAGCTATTCGGATTGGCCGGTTAAGCTCTTCCAACTTTTCCTTCGTTTCCTCCTCTTCCATAACTTCTACGAATTTATCAACTAATTCGGGGTCATAGATAGTAGACTTTCCCTCTTTTAGGGCTTCGAGAGCGTCCTCATGAGACAAGTTTTCGCCGTGAACTTCCGAATATAGCATATTGTCGTAATCACTGGCGATGGCAATGAGGCGAGATCCAAGTGGAATTTCGGGTGCAGTGGCAGAAGCCGGCTGACCTTGGATTCCATCCGGATAACCTGTCCCGTCATAATGTTCGTGGTGGCCTTGGATGATATCTCCAAATTCCCTTAATCCTGCGACGCGGCGGATAAGTTTTCGACCTAAAAACGGGTGTTGTTTGTAGATGATACTTTCAGCAGCAGATAATTCTTCTATCGGTTTTTCAAGGATTTCTTGGTCAATTTCTAGTTTGCCAATATCGTGTAGAATAGCAGCTTGGGTGATATCTATAACATCTTTTGGGTCGAGTTCTAGTCCTTCTGCTAACCAGGAACAGTATGCTCCCACGCGGTTTGAATGTTTGTGTAACTCTGGGTTAGAAAATTCCATGATGCCATTTAGGGTGTCAAAGATTGCTTTGTATTCATCAGTCGCTTGGCGTAAATTTTGGACTTCATCATACAATTGTTTAACCCTTAGTTTTGCTTTTTCGAGAAGTTGTGTTTCTGTTGCTTCTTCATCGTCAAATATCTCGTCTTGTTCATTTGCCTTGTCCATTTCTTCAATCATTTTATCAAGTTCACCTTGTGTTCCCTTTAGTTTGTCTTCCAGCGAGGCATTTTTTTCCTTCAGGTACTTGTATTGTCGGGCAAGTCGCAGGGTTAATTTCCGGTTCTCGACACCAAGTTTCTGTTGTTGCAGTCCCTCTTGAATCATTTCCAGAAGTGCGTCTGGTTGCCAGGGTTTGAAGATGAATTTGTGAATTGCTCCCAGATTGATTGCATCTGTGATTTCATCAAGATCAGTTTGTGCTGTCAAGAGGATACGCATGGCATCCGGCAGAATGTTTCGGGTTTCTTGCAGAAACATTCCTGAAAACGACGAGATGTGTTTCTCAGAGATAATGACATTTGGTCGTTCTTCTTTGATAATTTTAAGTCCTTGTTCCCCATCGTTACTGGTAAAAATACGGTACCCTACTGTTTCCAAATGTTGTTTTAGATCTACTAATATTTCTTCGTCGCTATCAACACACAAAATGGATTGTTTCATATGGTTCATAATAAAGCCCCTGAGTATGTTTTCAGTAATAAATAGTAAAATTTAGAAAGTTTAGAAATGGGATCAACGAGAAAAAAACAGATCGGATTGTAAACGAGAATTCAGTTTGGATTACCTTCCAAAGATATCATTGGCGATGTCGAGTGTCAATGTTAAAGCGGCTCCAAAAATTGAAAATTTGCTTGAGTTCACTGAGTTACTGTATGGTTTAGTAAGTATCAAATTTTTCCTGAGTAAACCCGCTAATTTTGTCTACGTCTATTGTTAATAATAGTAAATATTTGTTAGGGAAAGAGACTATGAGAATAAAATGTACCTGTGTGGTTCTTAATAATAGGGTTCATGATTGTCTTGCTATCGCATACTACTTTAGCCAGCGAAAAACCGAAAGTGCAGCAAACTTATCTCCTAACAAGAACAACTTACAAGTACAACGCAAAATGACACGCCAAAGTAACACCAAGTCTAGAAAAATAAAGCCATCACGCCCGTATCGTTTTGATCAAAACCGAGAAAAGAGACGTTGATTACGTAAACAGGATCCTATTCGCAGGTTTTTCGATTTGAAGCTAAAAGATTTAACAGATCAGCAACAGTCTAATCTGACTGAGATTCGTTTGAATTTTACACGTGATATGATTGGGCAGAAAGCTGAGGTCTGTATGAAAGAGATTGATTTGAAGATTGAGATGCGTGGTACTCTACTTAATAGGTCTGTTATTGAAGTTATTATCAAAGAAATTACATCCTTTAAGTGCGAGTATGCGTCTCTGTGAAATAGCTGCTATGTTTGATGTGCTTGAAATTTTAACTGATGAACAGCGAATTAAGTGTCGAAGGATGTTGCCATGATCTCTGACTGAGCTGAACCACAAGGTGTTAATGTATGATGTGAACTCGTTCATTTTGTTCAATAACTTTGTTCAATTATTTAAGGTGTTGAAGTTGAAAATTGGATTTACTGTATACTCATCAATACTGATAATTGGGGGAGTAATCCTGATTTTCATAAGTCCTATTTCTGCGCAAATGGCGATGCAGACGCAAAAAATTAGTTTCGATGACATTTATCAGATGGAAATCGACCTAAGGTTAGGAGGTAATGTTGAGATCATTGCAACTGATAGAGACGATATTATTGTGACCTATCCAGAATTTGCAACAATGGAGATGGTGAAAAATGGAGATACTCTGACGCTTAAACCAATGTCCAGATCGAAAGATATCGTTGATCAGGAGTCTCTGGCACTGAATTGCAAATTTGAAACGCCTATGGATCTTTCGCTTGTTGTTCGTAATGTTTTGGGTAATGTTAAGGTCTTTGGTATTCGAGGAAAGCTGGATCTCCAGACTCAAACTGGGGACATTCAGCTCCATGAAACAACTGGGCAACATTACATTGGTATAGAAAATGGGAGTATTGATGCTCAGATATACTTAACTAATACTCAAAATAAATTTCGAACTGACAATGGACATATTCACCTCACAATTTTGGATATGCAGCCTGCATCGATCGACATTAAAGCTTTTGGTGGCGGTATTCATCTGGGGGTGCCTGAAGGTTTTGCTGCCATCCTGGAAATTTTTGATGAAGGTAGTATCGACCCCAAACATTTCGTCATCAATGACGGAAGACATCTGATTCGCTTGGAATCAACTGGTCAAATTGAAATTATGGGTAGTAGCAATAACTCTGAACCGGAAGTAACTGATATAGAGACTGAGGAACAAGAAATTGTAAAGCAGAAACCGATGAATTATGGCTTTAGCCCTCATTTTTTTGCTGGGTATAATCGTGTTCATGGTTTACGTGTGGGTGGTAAAGTTGAAGTTAAGCCGGTAATAGATGAGACATACCGTTCTTTTGCCTCGATTGGCTATGGTTTTGCTAGTCGGCGGTTAAATTATCAATTGGGAGTTGAGAAGTGGTGGTTCGATCACTATAATTTGGTTGTGGGGACAACTTTCTATAATGTCACTGACGAACTTAACTACGGAGGGTTGTCAACGGGAGAAAACTTGGTAAGTTCTGCTGTCTTTGGTTCCGCACCACTTGATTATTTTCAACGTCACGGTTTTCACGCATGGCTTAAGCAAAAATTAACATCTTCTAATATGCTCAAAGTCGCTTTCACTTCAGAAAACCATCAGAATCTTTTCAAATGGACCGATTGGAGCCTTTTTAACCGGTATAATTATAATTGGGATAGCTTGTTTTCTGATGATGGGTTTAATTGGCTTAATCTCTTTTATGATAGAAACAGGGAGGATCTTCAGCCTGGTGTGTGGGGTAGGGTTCATCCTAAACCTAGTAATCGACGAATCGATGTTGGCCGACTACAGTCAATCACATTATCCTATTGTTTTGACAATCGAGATTATAAATTTTCCCGTGTTCGGTTTTTTCAGTCGAAGGCTGTTCCTCATTACTTGACCTCAGAAGGATGGTTAGGTCATTGTTCAGTTGAGCAAACTGGTTTTGGTAGTGAATTAGGTTTTACTCTTTTCCATTTGGAAGTGGTTCACTATCGACTTTTATCCAGTCAGAAGAATCTCAAGTTTCGCCTGCAGGCTGGTTTTTCTCCACAGGGGTTGCCACGCCAGAAGCTTTTTTATCTTGGAGGACTAAATACAATTCGAGGTTACGGGTTTAAAACGTTTGAAGGGGAAAATAAGATATTGTTCAATATTGAATTCAATCAAAAGTGTGGAGCGAACCAGCCGATAGTAGCTGGCTTCTTTTTTGATGCTGGTCAAGCTTGGTATAGTAGTAGACACTGGAAAATTAACGAATTTGCTACTTCTATCGGTTTGGGGGTATCATTATTTTTGTCCACTGATCAGGAGCAATCATCTATTGTCCGTTTTGAATTGGCTAAACCGCTAAAAAAGGGGTATGGCTTCCAACCGACGATAAGGATTTCGCAGATGCTATGATTAATTTTTGAGGTCATTACTTCATCAGAATCATCTTTTGTGTGGTTTTTACGTTTCCAGCATGAAGTGTATAGAAATACACACCGCTAACCACATGCTCACCTGATTTGTTTCGTCCATCCCAGTGGATTGCTCTATCCTTTGATTCGTAGACTCCTGCGTTTAAATGGCTCAAGTCGACATGTTTGATAATGTTTCCATGTATGTCATGTATTGAGAATGAGACTGTTGTTGCTTCGGCTAGTCGGAAAGGAATCCAAGTTTCTGGGTTGAAGGGGTTTGGATAATTGGACAAGAGTATAGTTTGAGTTGGTGTTTGATAAAGGACAAGAGGACTAGGTTTAATCTGACGTTCACTTATATCTTTTGTCGTGATATTATAATTTATGGGGGGGATACTGACTTGGTTTGAGTTGGAATTACCCCTGATTTCCAATAAATCCCCAACCTGAACAGCATTCAGGTTTTGTAGGTCCATCAGTGTTAGGCTGTAGTTACCATTAGAGACACCGGTTGATATCGTAAGTCCATTAGAGAGATTTCGGACTGTAACTTGAATGTCGTTTTGATTCAGGTCGGATAAATCCCCAGTAAGAATACCATCTATGACTAGAACTGGTGATTGCTCAATTGAGTTGGTTGCAAAATTGATTTGAGGGGCAGATGGTATGTCTTCCATCGTATTGGACCAGGCGGTACCATGGAAATTAACGTACGCGTCGTTCTGTGCTACCGTTATGAATGCCTGTCCTCCTGTGAGCTGATGGTCTCCTTCATCCTCTGGTTGTGCTACGACTTTGAAGTTTCCTTGATGCGAAACTATAATTGAAGTGATGTTATTTATCAGTCCCTCATGCTGAAGCAGATCGCTAACACGCTTAGTCCTATCGTCCTTAATGGGTATTCCAACTAGATTGATCCCTTGTCGAACGTCGATATAACTTCGACCTTCGACTTGTTGAATGATACCTTCAATTTTCAAGTTGACGGTTTTTTTCATAACTGTTATTAAGCCTAGATCCTGTGTTATTTGCCGGTCTGAACTTTTTCCTCGACTTCTTTCTCCGAGGTAACTGCGCCATGTACTCGCTTCGGTATCGTAGAAGGTGATGAAATTCAGATTTTTTTCGCCCAATGCATCGTACAAATCGCCAACAGTTTTGATCGGTTGTGGTTGCCCATTTATTTTATGGATACGAAGGGGGAGGTGAACTAGGCTAATGCCTGATGGGATTGCCAGATAGAATATATTATAAGGTCTTACGAATTCGATAGTTGCCACATTACTGTCTTTTTCTCCGTCGTTGACCTTGAAGGTTAGCGAATCATGCTCTGCAAAGCTTTCGTCTGGTTTATAGACTAGGCCAGGAATGACCCCCATCCCATTTTGGTCCGCGAATACACCCATCGGCTTTTCGGGGTTTTTGAATCCAAAAATGGTTCCATGTAACCTGCCGTGTTTAGGTGGAGAAACGATCTCAAAAATAAGGAATTTTGAATCTGAATCCGTTGCTTTTAGAGTTACCGGAGCTGTATCAACTGTAAAAACCACGCCTGGTTTTACTTGGTCTATGGCAACAGGTATATCGTTTAATGACAAAATTTTGATTTTTATGTTGAGTTGTGTCATTTTGGTCTTGATTGTTTCCTGTGTCAAAGTGAATGTGTCTATCCCGTGAAAATTGAATTTTGGTTGATAAATCACTGTTGTCCTCAACAGGGAAAATTCTTTGGCATATTGAGGAAAAGACCTGATCTCGTATGTTGGTTCTTTATCAGTTACATGCTGGTTAGGTAATTTGATTGTAATTGATGAATCTTCAAGAACTGACACGTTGTGTTGATATCCTTCGGCTGACAGAGTTATTGTTCCTGCTGTGATGGTGACAGTTGCTACTTCGCTTGATGATTTGCCGTCATTTGTTTGAAATGTAAAGCTGTCGATTCCATCGAAATCCTGATTGGGTGTATAAATATGGTTTCGTCCTGACCCAGATAATTTTCCTTTCGCAGGGGAGGATACAATAATGTATGTTAATGGGTCTTCATCTATATCTTCTCCAGCTAAGGCAATTGGTACTGCTGTGATCTGGTCCATTCCGATTTGTTGATTGTGGGCTATCGGTTTATCATTTATAGGTTGGATGTCAATTGTGATAGTAGCTAAACCGCTACTGTTAGCACCGTCGCTGACCTGCACAGTAAATTTATCTGAACCAAATGCATTACTATTAGGGGTATAAGCCCAATTTTCTCCTGAACCAGACAGTGTGCCTTGTATTGGTTGATCAACGATAATATAGGTCAATAAATCTCTATCTGCATCTTTTCCTTTTAGTATGATTTGACTTGCGTTTATGTCTTCATTAACAGAAATGTGTTGCCCAGCGATTGTGGGGGCTCTGTTAGAAACTCCGAAAACGTAGCTGAGGTGCTTAAGTTCACCTCTTAGGAATTGATTTGGATAACTCTTGATGACCATGGTTGGAATTAGTTCAGTTATTATTTGATCTCCAATTTTAGTGGTCAAAGCTATTGTATTTGGAGGATCAGGTAGCTGTGGATTAATTGGTATATGTATCGTTATTGGTTTGGTGAAGTTTTCTGAAATTCTTTCACCTGTTTCATTGTTAAGCTCAATTTTTAAAACCGTCCCTTTGACGCGTTCTTGGAATTCCAATGGCAGTTCTGTAACCTCAGCAATTTTTACAGATACAGAAACTTTTTCTTGGTTTAGTAGCTCAGGTATTTTAATTGATACGTCACCATCAGGCACAGGTATGATTATCGGTGGATAGTTTGATTGACTCAGGTCAATAATCGTTTCCAAAACTTTTGATACCGTAATATTTACAGTTCCTAAATTACTATCATTTTGACCGTCATTGGCTTTGAAGGTAAAGGTGTCGTGACCAACGAAATCAGGGTTTGGTGTGTATTTCGTCAGATTGTTATTCAGTGTTGAAAGTTCACCATTTTTGGGGTGGGACACAATCGCATAGGTTAACTCATCAGCATCTAGATCTTTGCAGTTAAGCCTGATCAGATTGTCAATCGATTTTTGAGCAAAAACTTTAGTTATATCTGATGCTGTTGGTATGTCATTGATTGGAGTTATTATGATGGTAATAGTAATGATTTCGCTGTTGACTGTACCATCATTTACTTTAAAGGAGAATGCATCGTTCTGGCTGAAATTTGGATGGGGGGTATAAGTAAGTTCTGGTGCTTTCCCGGATAAAGTTCCGTTAATTGGGTGTGAAACAATATGATAGGTTAATTCATCTTCATCATGGTCAATAGCCACTAGATTGATTGGAACATTGGTTGAATCTTCAACAACTTGGAGTGTTAAAGCTACGTCCGGTGCGATTACTGGTTGGTCATTGACCGGTATCACCGTGATGTTGATAGTTGCTGTGTTGCTGTCAAGTTTACCATCATTAGCTTTAAAGATTAGTTTATCCGTTCCGTTATAGTTTTTATTTGGTTTATAGATTAGTATTGGTGGTGTGCCGAATAGTGTGCCGTTTTGTGGTTGTGAAATGATTGTGTAAATTAGCGGGTCAGAATTGATGTCTGTAACGACTAGTTTAATAGCTGCTTGTTGGTCTTCAATAACCGTGATTTCGGTGTCAGTCTTAGCTACAGGTGGAGAATTCTGAATCACTGTGTTCAGTGTGATGCTAATGGTTGCGGTATTGCTAGATAACAGGCCGTCGTAGGTGTTGAATGTGAATGCGTCGGTACCGATAAAGTCCTGATTGGGAATATAATTTAGATTTGGCGGGCTACCTGAGAGTATACCTTTTGTTACTTGAGAGAAAATCACGTAAGTTAGTGAGTCATTTTCAAAATCATCGCCAGTTAGTGTGATAGAGATCTCATCTTTGGTTAATATGGTTATAGCTTGTGAATGGGCTATGGGGGCATCGTTTATTGGTATGACCTTTAATTCGATATTGGTAATTTCGCTACTGGCAAGTCCATCATTAACAACAAAAGAAAATGTGTCGTCCCCATTAAAATGTGGATAGGGGGTATAAATAAGATTGGGGACTGTACCTGATAGAGTGCCATTGGTTGGGTCAACTGTTACAGTGTAAGCTAATGTGTCGTTGTCGCTATCGTTGCTGGTCAATGTAATTGGAGTGCTTTTATCCTCAGGAATGGTTAAAGTCTGTTTGTTGGTTGTGGGAGGATTATTATTAGCCTCAATCTGTATGCTTATGGTGTTTTCATGACTGATTACATTGCCGTCATTGACGATAAAAGTAAATGTATCATTGCCGTTGATTTGGGGATTTGGTATATAGGTTAGGTTAGGTGCTGTACCTGATAGAGTCCCCTTATTCGGATTGGTGGTAACGATATAAGTTAAGTTATCTCCATCTGGATCACTGGCAGTTAAAGTGATAGAAGTAGTGGTATCTTCAGATATAGTTAAGGCTTGGCTGTTGGGTATTGGAGCATCATTGACTGGAACAATAGTGATATTGACAGTTGCTTCGCTACTGAGTCCTTTGCTGTCATCCACGATGAAAGATAATGAATCATTGCCATGAAAGTCTGGAATTGGTGCATAGGTCAAGTTCGGCAATGTACCAGATAGAGTTCCGTTGCTGGGATTTGAGATGATAATGTAGGTAAGTGTCTCATTATCAATGTCAGTTGCTGTCAGGGTGATTACTTTACTTGTATCTTCTGAGGTTGTTATATCCTGTGCGTTAGCGACAGGCAAATCGTTGATGGGTGTCACAGTGATAGTGATAGTGGCAATATTACTGTCAACTATTCCATCGTTGACTTTGAACACTAAGGAATCGGTGCCATTATAATTGGAATTCGGCGTGTAAGTTAAGTGGGGAGGTGTACCGGTGGAAATTCCATTGATTGGGTGAGATACAATTGTATACGTTAGAGAGTCGATGTTTGCATCGCTTGCTTGAAGTAGGATCGAGGCTTGTGTGTCTTCTGCTGTGGTAATCGCTAGATTTTCGGCTACCGGAGCGTGGTTATTACTAGGCGTAGAATTTACTGTAACGTTCACAGTTGCTATTTGACTGACAAGCGTACCGTCGGAAGTGATAAACTTGAATGTATCATTACCATTAAAGTCCAAGTTTGGTGTGTAAGTTAGATTGGGTGCTGTTCCCGATAAGGTGCCATTGGTTGGATAGGACACGAGAGTAAAAGTCAAAGACGCATTGTCCGCATCAGTTGCGATTAGTGTAACTGAATTGTTGCTGGAGTTCTCTGCCACTATGAGAGATTGATTGTTCGCCACCGGAGCATCATTCACTTTTTCCATGACAATGCTAACTGTGACAATTGGGCTAACAGAATCCGTATCTTTGGCGACAAAAGTAAATGTGTCACTGCCGTCGAAATCTGGGTTGGGTGTATAGGTTAAATTTGGGGCAGTGCCTGTCAGCATACCGTTTGTTGGCAAAGTGACTAAGGTATAGGTAACTGAGCTGTTATCCGGATCTTCGGCTTTGAGGGTAATGGATTTAGTTGTATCTTCTAGTATTGTAATTGATTGGTTTTGGGCTGTAGGAATATCATTTATTCCTTTAACTATGATGTCAACAGTAACGGTTGGGCTTACAGAAACTGCATCTCTGGCTACGAAGGTGAAAGTATCATTGCCAGTGAAATTAGTGTCGGGGATGTAGGTCAGTTTAGGCAATTTACCTGTTAATGTTCCTTGGTCCGGATTTGATATAATTGAATAGTTGAGTTTGTCGCCATCAATATCGAATGCTGTTAAGGTAATAGGAGTGCTTGTGTCTTCTAAGGTGGTAATCGATTGGGAATTAGCGCTAGGTGTATCGTTTGTGGCAATAATATCTATATTAACAGAAGCCGTGTTGCTGATAGCACTAGCATCTTTAGCTAGAAACGAGAATGCATCTTTTCCATTGTAGTTTGTCTTTGGTATATAAGTCAGGTGAGTGCTGGATATGGAGGCGGTACCATTCTTGGGATAAGTGGCCAAGGAAAATGTAATTGGATCATTATCATTGTCTGACGCGTTCAAAGTTATTGACACAGCTTTGTCCTCTTGGGTTTCTGCTGTGACATCGGTAGCAACTGGTGGGGTGTTAACTTTGATATTTACAATGGCTATGTTGCTGTCTTTGGATCCGTCATTGGCTTTAAAAGTGAAACTATCGGTTCCACTGTAATCGGTATTAGGGGTATAGGCTAACGTGAGAATAGGGGGAGCACCCAACAGTCTACCATGATTTGGTTGTGATGTTACTTGGTAGGTAAGATTGTCGGTGTCTAAGTCTGTAGCGGAGAGTGAAATTGACGTGGATGTGTTGATTTTGGTTGACACAGCTAAATTTTTTGCTACAGGGGCGTCATTGATGGGGTTAATAGTGATGGTGACAGTAGACAAGCTACTTTCGTTTGTTCCGTCATTAACCTTAAATTGGAAGGTATCGGTGCCAAAATAGTTTGCATTTGGTGTATAGGTTAAATTGGGCGCTGTACCCGACAGATTTCCATTTTTGGGTTGAGTGATAAAGGTATAGGTTAGGGTATCGTTGTCAGCATCGGTAGCCGTAAGAGTAATTGCGATTGCGTTGTCTTCTGCAGTTTCTCGAGAAGAGTCGTTTGCTACAGGTATATCACTGACAGGTGTTACAGTAATAGTGACAGTAGACAAGCTACTTTCGTTTGTTCCGTCATTAACTTTAAATTGGAAGGTATCGGTGCCAAAATAGTTTGCATTTGGTGTATAGGTTAAATTGGGTGCTGTCCCCG
>PAQF01000079.1 GCA_002709695.1 Candidatus Poribacteria bacterium | reverse complement strand
TGGGATGCTTTACCCTCTTGGTTAACAGTACAGGACAAATCTATTTTGTCTGGCTATTATTTGGGAGAATCGACCTTTTACACTTCCTCACATTTTTTTGCTTGGTTGCAACCGGCTCTTTTTTGGTCTGGGTTTATGGTGTTACTGATGGGAATGATGCTTTGCTTTAATATCATCTTGCGTCGACAATGGGTTGAACATGAACGGCTAGCTTATCCGATTGCTCAACTTCCATTTCAATTGCTTGGGCAAACCCAAACCTTACTCTCAAATCCCATTGTCTGGATTGGTTTCGTTATCTCGGCTGTTATTTGTTTGCTCAACGGTTTGAGTTTTCTGTTACCAAGTCTACCTGAGATTCCGATTAAACGGTTTGGTGGTTGGCAGGGATTCGGGCATATCTTCATCGAAAAACCATGGAATGCTATTGGACGTATCAGTGTCTCATTTTATCCTTTTGTAATAGGGCTCGGGTTTTTGATGCCCACCGATTTATTATTCTCCAGTTGGTTTTTTTTCCTGTTCTACAAAGCTCAACTGGTTGTCTCTAATGCACTTGGATTATCTAAAATGCCTGGCTTTCCTTATGTTGATCGTCAGTGTTTTGGAGCGGCTGTAGGCCTTTTCTTATCCTTGGTTTTGTTGGGTTGGCAACATTTTCGGTCAGTTGTCCATCAGGTGCTAGTTCAGAACTTGTCAGACGAATCGACCCTGTACCGGACAGCTATATTAGGTCTAATTATCGGTTTTGCCTTACTCAGTCTATTTTCCATTCGGATTGGTATGTCTATGTGGTTGGTACCAATTTTTTTCGGTATCTATTTTATAGTGGTAATTGTACTAACGAGAATGCGAGCTGAATTGGGCTTTCCAGCTCATGCTATGGAGCATATTCAGATCGACCAACTGTTGATTGAATTTTTTGGTAGCAGGGGATTGGGCAAATCCAACTTGGTGGCCTTAACACTGTATCGTTGGTCCATCCGCAGTTTTACGAGTCATCCGATGCCTCATCAGTTGGAGGGACTCAAAATGGTAACCTCTAATACTCGTCGGCGTCTATACCCAGCACTGGTTGGAGTTTCAGCCGTGGCGTCGGTGACAGTGTTTTGGGTTATGCTTCACCTCTATTATCAACATGGTGCAATTAACTTCGGTGGAAGCGGTTGGGGGATGCAGTTCGGAGCTAGGGTATTCAATGGACTTCAAAGATGGTTGTCTCTGCCCACATCAACTAACTTTTTCCCGCTAATAGGACTGTCGGCTGGCTTCGGGTTTTCTGTAGCGTTGATGTGGATGCGAACGCGTTTCCTCTGGTTTCCGCTCCATCCGGTTGGCTTTCTAATTTCCAGCGATTGGGGAATGGCCTATCTCTGGACTTGTATGTTGGTTTGCTGGACCGTCAAGTTAACTATACTCAAAGTTTTTGGTCTGAAAGCGATGCGTAAATTGCGCTATTTTGCTTTTGGCTTGATCCTAGGCGATTTTGTAACTGGCGGTTTATGGAGCTTGATAAGTATTATTACCCAAAAACAGATGTACAATTTTTGGCCTTAATCAACTGCGAATAACCAACTCAGGTGTCGTCTCAAAATCACCTCTTGCTATATTTGTAGAGGAGCAATTTATTACACTATCAGCCAAAGTTTCAGCGGTAACTTTAACTACGCAATTTGGATACAGGCAACTTCAGGCAGATAAATCGTTACCGCCATCGCTGTTAACACAGGCAACGAAAAGCAAAGGCAGTTTCAGTGTATCTTGCAGGATTTCGATAATTAAGATTATCGATAGTGAAATGCCAATTTACACTCAGGGAAATATTAGATTACTACACATCCATATACCTAAAACAGGTGGCACGTCCATTACTGAGCAATTTTTTGCGGAAGGATGGACTATTACTTACCATAACAGGTTGGAAGTTACCAGATCCATTGATTATCCAGAACCTTCCCAACACCTACACTATGAATTGTCAGCTAAATCTAAAGTCTTTGATTTTCAATAGTTTCTTGGTCGATATTAAGGTCCAGCAGCCGAGGTTCAAAATGGAGTTCTTTAGTGGCGCCATCTCGGATTGATTCCTCAAAACTATAACGACTCATGTAGCCGCTGGTGTCTTCTTCAGCTCCAAAATGAGTGAAAGTGTTCCTGCCTCAGCGATTGATAGGCATACCAGTTAAGCCAAAAAGGAACGCATTAGGTAAGGCATCTCGCATAAAAAATCCCAGTTCGCCTTCCTGAGTGCGAGGGGCTTCATCAACTAAAGCGATGATGTTGGAGCGTTGATTGATAGCCCCGGTGGGCTGCTTGCTTTTCTTGTCCTCTCCAAACTTGTGAATAGTGGTAATGATAATCTTTCGAACATCTCCAGCCAGCAGTTGTTTCAGCTCTTGCCGGCTGTTGGCCCTGACCAGATTAGGGGCATCTGCCGCCAAGAAGGTACTGGTAATTTGACTGTCTAGGTCGATCCGATCAACCACAATGATCACTGTTGGATTTTACAGGCAAATAGCTTTTAATCTTTTGAGTAGTCGATGAATCAATCTGAATTAATTAGGATTGGTTTTGCGAAGTCGCTATCCATTTCTTCAGGCAGTTGGTAGACATTACCTTGTTTGTCGCAGAAGTAGAGGAGGGACTGGGATGCCTGTCGCGCATTACCGTCTGCCCAGAGGGCATAGAAGTCGGCATGAGCGTTAACGGGGCTGCGGGCATAGGTGTGATTGCGTTCACTGTTTTGAGTGAGTTTTTTGACATAGTTCCAGGTATAACCTTGGTCGTGGCTCTCCCACATGGCCATTTCGCCACCAGGATTATATGCCTGAGGACCGGTTTCGGTAGGGGCGATAATGCGATAGGTACCATCAGTTTCGAGATACAGCGATCCCATGTCGTAGTTGCTGTCGGAAGTGGTGATGGGGCAGATGTTCCAACCATTGCCGGTCCATTGTAAAAGTGTCCAAGTACGAGGGGCATTTTCAGGACCGGATTCGTATCCTTTGCTGGTGATGACAAGAATGACAGGATTTCCATTTGGATCGAGGCGAATGTCTTTGAGATAAACTTTGAGGCCTTCGGAAGCATAATCGTGCACAAGTGCGTTATTGTCAGATGTTGTGAGTGGAATGTTGACCTTTTCTCCAGCCGCATTTTGCCAAGTATGTCCAAAGTCTGGTGTTTCGAGATAATACAAGTTCGTACGCCAGTTTAGGCCTTTAGGGGTCGGATGATAGTTGAAGGCAGTGACGGCTTTTTGGTCAGAGCAGGTACTGATTTGATAATGCCCTTTTTCGATCGCTGCCAGGCGTGTCCATTCGGACCATTTAGTACCATCAGAGCTGGTTATAAAAAAGAGGGTGCGGTCTGAGGGATCTTTGTAGCGTGTGACGAAGTTGATGAAACCACGATTTGGTAGTTGCCAAGCTTGCATATAGGAAAAATTATCCATTGGCCGTTCTTCACCATTTAGGCGGTATGTGACATCGATCTGTTCAAAACTATCGATGTTGTAAGGTTCCTTGCTACGGTGAATGTAAGAAGGGCGAGAGAGACCATGAGAAGTTGAGAAAATCCAGATATAACCATCGTCATCAATCGAGATCACTGGATTATCGTGGGCATCAGCTGTGTTTTTATCAAGAAGAATGGTCGGCTGTGGAACCTGCCCGGTTTTGTGATCAAAGTAGGAAATCATATGAAGCAAGAACCCTTCGCGTTTACGTGAGAAAGGCTGGTCACCATTGAGGTCTTCCTTTGAGTGTTTGAGATAGGCGTCTAGAGGTGTACCACCGTAGCAGAAAAAAGTTTTGTCGACTTCGGGGCGATACACAGCAAAAGGGCGATGTTTCGCACAATAAGTGCCTAGCCCTCCACTGTATTTATAAACATATTCATCTCCCGATGGCTGATTGTAATACCAGATACCGCGATATCCTATGTCTTTTTGATTCAATGTAAGACACATTGTGTAATCATTGCCACTTGCACTTTTGTCTTTCATGACCTTTCCTTTCCCTCCCTCAGATGGAAGACATGGTTTCAGCGAATTGCCTCCCTGAACTTCCTTTCCATCAGAGGAGAATACTAAACATATAGTGCCTACCAATAAGGCTGGTATAAAAGATTTCATCTATATCTCTCAAACATGTTGGTTAGGCCCCAAATTGTTTCCTGTTTAGACTGAATTCTAACTAAGGCGTTGATTCGATGTATGATGGCATTAGTCTATGCAAAATCCCCATAGCTATAAGTTTGGTATTTCAATATAGATAAGTTGCCTTCCTAAGCTGTGGTAGCTTAATCATAAGCAAAAAATACTGAACCTGATTACCTTGACAGTTGGCTACGTTCGGATAACAGGAATCTAAGATTTATCCAAAACATGTACACACAGCCCACAAAACCCGTGTACTATATCTAATATCGGCTAACTTCTGCCTAGAACATAAAGACACCGTAAAAGTATACCCGGCGACATTAATTTTCACTAATTCGTTACCAAGGCTTATCTAGGAACTGGTTTGGCTGGCCTGATTGCTTGGAGGGGTATTGGTGTTTTGAGGTGTTGAAACTTATTGTTGACCCAACGAGAAACTTGGGCCTTATGCTGGTCGGTACGTATCTAGAAACGATAACCGTTTTCACCTTCTTGATCTTCTCTAATTAGTAACCCAACACAGTTACATGGATGTTGACCTTCGCCAACTGTTATATCAACCGAAACACTATAATCTTTCCAAGCTACGTCACCAAACATAATTTTGCAGTATGACTCATTGGTAATTTGTGTTAGTGTTTTCTTGGTCACTTTCCATTTACCAACGATTGTCTTCCATCCTTCAGGCATGCGATCATCAAAATTCTCCTCCCAAATACCCGCTGTTGCAAACGAAATAGCCAAAAACATAATAATACACAGCTCAATTTCCTTACGATTTTCTTCCCTTCTTAATAATATATAATAAGCGTAAAGGTTTATCCCAATTCAACTAATATAGCCTGTCCAGATATCATTGATTGGCAGGCTGCTTCAGCGAGTTGCTGGGCGCGCCGACCGGCCGAAAAATCGGCTCCGGCCAAAGTAGCCCCCTCAAGCGCATCAATAAATGCGTCGAGTTCGACAGCGTAGCAGAGAAAATACCGCTGCATAAAATCTGGGCGCAAGGTTGCTTTCGCAGCGGTTCCTTTTGAGTTCCAATGTTCAATAGCCGAATTGTGAAGGTTTCCAGAGGAAACCATGCCAAGCGATCCAAAAATTTCGACCCTCTGATCGTAACCGTAACTGGCCCGGCGACTGCACTCAATCTTGCAGAATGCACCTGTCGAAAACTCAAGTAGCACATGTGCACTGTCGGTGTCGCCGAGCTCACCTATCTGAGGATCGAACAAAGCAGCTCCCATGGCGAAAACCTTTGTCTTGCCGCCGGCACCACTCATCCAGAGAGCCAAATCGAAGTCATGAATCATCTGATCCAAAAACTGTCCACCAGAGGTTTTGATATAGTCATAGGACGGTGGCGATGAATTACGGCTTATGATGTTGATGCTTTCAACGAAACCTATTTCTCCTGTCTCAATCGCCTGTCGTACCGCCTTGTGCGTTTCATCAAATCGTCGGTGAAAACCAATCATCACAGGTAAACTGAAACCATTAATCGTGCGCTCACAAGCCTTTACTCGTTCAAGACTGAGATCAATTGGCTTTTCACAGAAGATGGCTTTATCAGCCTTCACTGATGCCTCAATCAAATCCGCGTGCGTGTCCGTGGCAGATGCAATGACAACCGCTTTAATATCAGAGTTAGACAATGGTTCGTCGGTGCTGGTTACGGCTAGCGCACCATAGCGTTTGGCCAGTGTTTCAGCACGACTCTTGTCGCTGTCCACGATATAGGCAAGTTCAGCACGATCAGAAACTGCTATGTTTGCCGCGTGGAGAGAACCCATTCGACCGGCCCCGATAACGCAAAATTTCATGTGTTTCTCCTTTCCTTTGCAACTTCAACCTTAGTCCACTCCCCACCTTTTTCCTACGATGTGGATGTAACTTCTATAAGCGACAACGTTGAAATGTCATCCATTTGATTGTTGACTCGTACCGTTGAGTAGCGACAAACAAACATAAGACCGAATCGCTCGATATACTGAGAATTCAGATAAGTTATTCTATTACGACTATTGTCTTGAGGTAAAGCGAAGGCATTAAGTCTATAACGTAGGCATGGGATATCCACATATTTATTTTGGTTTTGATTTGTGTTATCTAAATGATTAAAAAGGAACTAACTTCAGTGAATTTTGAAAAAACACCTGGTTGCTGACTTCCAACGGAAGATTGAGTGTTGGAAGGAAAGTCTGAAGCTCCTGCCCAGGAGCGTCACGACCGAAAAGCAGACGATCTGAATAATGGATAATAAACTTTCGCCCATACTCTGGATCACGTCTGATTGCCCCTAAACCTGATCCAGCTGATAAATCGGCGTAAAGGTTAGAGTATGTGTCTAGCAGTCGCTGAACTTCACCTCCATGAACAATCTTACCTTTTGGATAGGTGTTTGGATCTTGCTCAGCATCACCACTGATGTAGCGCCAAAAACCAGGGGCGTGTCCAACAAAGATGGTTTCGGGACAATTCTGTAACGTGCGTTCCAGGGCTCCAATTCCACCACCATACCAGTTGATTTGATAAACTTGGCTACCATTTTCGTTTGGCAGATATGGTGCATCCATGTGCAATATTACTGGACATTTCAGCTTGCCCGCGGTTCGGAAGAGTTCTAAGGCGCGTGGATCATCCAGCAACATCCGGTAACTCCACTCTCCACAAACCCTGACACCATGCATATGATAAGCAGTTTCAAATAGCTCAGATGCCCTACCTTCGGAAGGGCATGGGCAATATCCCGCTACGAAGCGATCAGGATAATCATCCCTGGCTTGTAACACCTCACTAAGTATGGATCCAGCATGTGTGCCATCTGATCGGAAATTCAAAGGGTTAAACGCTTCATGGGTAGAAGGGACATCTTCTGATGATGGTAGATACCACGTTAATAACCAGGTGACGTCGATACCAAATGTGTCCATTTCTGCAATTACCCCTTTTGGAGTTAGGTTATGGTAGTAAACGTGCTGATGTGCATCGATAATCATTTAATTTGCCTTTTATTATCTATGAAGTAGATCATTACGCTAATTTGGTTTACTTCACAGTGGTTGGAATAATATGTGCTCAGAAAATAGTATATCCAGCCCATTTGATTTTGCGATATACTGTCTAGGAGACAATTTAGTAGGAGCCGAACTAGTTAGGCAGCACATTTCTCTCCAGAAAATCGGATGCAATGGTTGCTGTCGTCTTGACTAGCATACTTTATTTCGGGATTTGATGCGATTCTACTGTTTATCACGTTTATGGTCAATTAAAGAAAAGGTTAGTATCTTCAGGTTTAGGGGTTAACTGCTTATGAAACACCGTATTTCTGTTGTTTTAGGATTTGTTCTGATGAGTAGTATTCTCATTTCTTTTGCTGGCTACTCTATGGATGATATTTCCCGTCAAAATACGGTTATATTTGACGCCAGTTGGGTGATTTCCAACCCACTTAACTTCAATTGCTTGGTGCCTGGGGTTCGGCGTGGCCAAGGGATGCATCAGGCTGTGTGGGAACCACTTTTTATCCTTAACTATGAGACGGGGGAAATTGAATCTTGGTTGGGTACAAGTTTCGTACCTAATCCGAATCTTGATATCTGGACACTCACTATTCGTCGAGGGGTCCTTTGGGCTGATGGCGAAGCCTTTGATGCTGACGATGTTGAGATGACCATAAATTTGCTTTTAAACGATGAGTCCCAATCTTTAAATGATGCTGCTAATATGCAACAATGGGTTGACAGTGTTCAAAAGATCGATGATCTTACTGTGCAGTTTAATCTAAGAGAACCAAACCCACGGTTCCAATTAGATTATTTTTCAGTTCGTGTTGGGGGGAGCATTGTCATCCTGCCTGAACATGTGTGGAAGGGTCAAGATCCGTTTACCTTTGATTTCTATGAACCTAAAAAGGGATGGCCATTAGGTACAGGACCGTATCAGTTAGTTAAAGCAAGTGAAAATGAGTTTGTTTACGATAGATATGAAACTTGGTGGGGAACTAAGGTTGGTTTTAAGGATATGCCTATTCCAAAACGACTGATATGGACTGTGACTGGGTCAGAAGAAAACAGGTCTATGCTTGCAATTGATAGTCAGATTGACAGCTTAAGTGATATTACGCTGGGAGCATTTGAAGCCATTCGTGCCATGAATCCGAACATCATTGCTTGGCAGAGTCAAATGCCTTATATTTGGTTAGATCCGTGCCCAAGGCAGTTGTCTGTCAACCATTTGGTCGAACCATGGAGTCAACCAGATATGAGACGTGCTTTGAGTCTGCTAATTGATCGTCAACAAGTGGTTGACATTGCATATGAAGGCACTTCTGTACCATCTAAGACTATATTCGTTGAGTACAAAACTATGGAGTCTTATATTGATGCTATACAGCATCTTTGGATTGATCAAGAGAGTAACATAAGGATGGGGCAAGCTTTAATTGAATCACAGGGGTGGGAGTTAAATAAAGATGGATTTTATAAGAAAGATGGCAAAGAACTCTCGTTGGACATTCAAACATGGGAACCTGCCATAGAGAAACGTCGAATTGCAGAAGTCGTAGTGGAACAGTTTCGTGTCGCGGGCATTAATGCAACAACTCGATCTATTGCTGGTTCCACCTGGGATGAGAATAAGGCCTTTGGCAACTTTGAAGCTGTTTTAGACTGGGATGCGTGTGGTTCAGTCAATGAACCATGGTTTTCAATGAATCGTTATACTAAACAGTTCTATCGACCTATTGGAAGTCGGACACCTGGTAATAATAATTTTGTGCGTTGGAGTGGAAATCAAGCTGATAAATACAGCAAAATAGTCGAGAAAATAGGGATCCTGCCATTGAACGATTCAGCAATTGAGCCATTATTTGTTGAAGCAATGAAGATTTTTATGAATCAGCAGGTTGTTATTCCTATTACGCAAGCTCGAAAACTCGTGCCATTTGATACGACTTACTGGGTTGGATGGCCGACGGAAGAAAATAATTTCAATCATCCTGCGACTTGGTGGATGAGTACCCACCAGATTATCCACAGATTGCGAAAAAACCATCGTTGAGCTACACTTAACTCTAAAAAGAAATTGGAACCCAATTCCACAATTCATCGTTTCCCTTATCTGAAACAAGAGATGCTTCTTTAACTGTGGGTAATGCTAACTTATGTTTTTCAAACCATACATTCCGAATCTTGAAAATGAGGTCGATCAAGCAGAAGCACTGGAAGTTTATACTCGTTGGGTTCAAGGTGAAAAGCTTCCAGGAAAAAACCATAAATATCTCCAACTATTGGAAGAGTCAAGTGATTGGGATAAATTAAGAGACATTGTTGAATTTGCATGTCAAAAATACAAATTTGACACACACGAAGTTTTTACTCCCTCGATCGACGCCAAGCGACGGGTAAGACAGAAACTCATGGATAGAATTAGTTCTCCTTCTAGGGGGTTTGGTTTTTTGAAGCGTGGATTGGCGTCTCCTGCACAGGTTGGTGCGGAAACAGACCCAATACTCTCTCCTGAAATTCTTCAGCGGGAAACTTCTAAGACGTTATTGACATTTGTCGAACAGGAATTTTCACGACTCAAGAAGAAATTATTTATTTTGCTATATTCGTCGATAACCGCAGAACTTTCGAAAGACCAAGCTATCAAAATCGTCCGAGCCCATCTAAACTCTGGCGATTCTAAATGTATGGGTGTGTGGTTTGTTGATTGTGGTTGGAAAATTAACACTGAGTTAATTACAGAAGAGTTAGTTTCATCGCTCACAGAAGATCAATTCAAGCCGTTTTTTACTCAAGAATTGATGGAAGAAGATACCCTTACATCTTCTGATTATGGTGAGAATTTCTGGTTTATGCATGTGTTACCAACTGGTGCTGATACGCTAAGTGGTGTAAGTCGAATAGTTTGTATATGTAGATCTACTGGCAAAATCGTCTTTGACCGAATTATATCTTCTAACTAAGTACTAAGTAACGTCCTATATCTGAAAGCATGGATTCCAAAGTAGATTAAACAAACCATATTGTGTTTGTCTGCTTTTATCGAATTTCCGCAGAACCATCCGTTCCTAATTTTAAGTAACAAACTTATATGCTTATTTTAGGCATGAATTATTTGTTACAAAAGTGTGGTTTATTGGTCTGTGATGATACATAGAGTACCAACCTTCCGATGCCAAAATGGATCAAAATTCGATATGAAACCCAGCGATTGGTGTTATGCCTAATCCGTAAGTTTTCCTTGTTTGATTTTTTTGCTTAACCCATTCAATTGACCAAATATTTTTGCGATTGTATAGGTTAGAAATGTCGAGGTAAGTAACGAGATTCCAATGGGTAAAATGAAACCTCCTATCTATTCGAAAATCTAGGGCATGATAATCATCCAAACGACCAGAATTTGCAGCATCAGCATAGATTGGTTCCCAATCACCTGAATTTGGAACAAGCTCAAAACTACCTGTAATTGGTGTATATGGTTTTCCCGATATATATCGCCATTGAAGGCTAAACTCGAGGTGCTCCGATATCTTATAACCACCATTTATACTGGCGACATGGCGGATATCAAAATCCCAATCGAATTCACCAAGCTCAGGGCTTTCAAAACGAGCTACAGAATAAGTATAACTAACTCGTCCATATAGTTTTTTTGATAATTTCTTTTGCAAAAGGAGATCAATTCCCTGCACCAATCCAGAACCGTTGTTGGAAAAGGTAGTCGCTCCTTCTAAATTTGAGATAGGGTAATCGTCATAGTTCTTACGGTATGTTTCTATGCTGAATCGCAAGTCTTTAGCATAGAAATGTTCTATTCCTAGAATGTAGTGAGTTGCTTTTAGATCTTGCAGGTTACGATTTTGTTTATCCCACATCATAAAAAAATAAGCAGGAGTCTGATAATAAGTACCATAGGCAATATTGAGCTGAGTTGTAGTCGTCAGTTGATAGCTCCAGCCTAGGCGTGGACTCAAATGCCTTTGCTTTGTCAAATTATAGTAGTCCGTACGAGCTCCAAGTTTGATATCTAGTGTTTGTATTGGTCGAAGAGTATAGTGCAAATAACCATTGGCTTTGTAAGTTCTTTCTTTTTGGTCAATGTCAAGATTTCCAATCTGTACAACCCGGCCTGTTTCGTTATTGTAAACATCTATGCCTCTGGAGTTGAATTTGTGGTTGAGGTTGACCAATTTAGTAGAGGTGCCAAGTATTACCTGATGTTGAGGGGCAAGATCGTAGTTGATTTCGCCTTTTAGTTGTGTCTCTCCTTCTAACGTATCGCTGGTAAATGCTTTAGCTCCTTTGGAATCACCTACATCGATCATATATTGATAACAAGAGTGTGCCAACGTAAGGTTTGAGTATCCTTTTTCAGCAAACAGCCACCTCCAGTTGAATCCGAGCGTATATTGGTAAGAGTCTCGATAGGCAGAACTAGTTCCCCGGCTTAAGGGATCATCGGAACTCATAATTCGTATCTGATCGATTCCACCTAGGCTGATCATAGACAAAAGATTAGTTGGAGTTAAATCGTAAGTTACTTTAGTTTGGAAATTGCTGTAGTTAGGTATAGCCGTTGTACCACCAAATGAATCAGGGACTAAATCCATTAACAAATCGAAGTAACTTCGGCGCCAGGAAGCCATCCAACTGCCTTGACGATTAGGAAAGGGACCTTCCAGCATGGCGCCAAAGCCAGCAAAGCCAGCATTAATGTCGGCTTGGATCCGATCGCGATTGCCTTCTCGAAGTTTAATGTCCATTACAGAAGATAGCTTATCCCCATATTTTGAGGAAAAACCCCCTGTATAAAAGTTAGATTCACGCACAAAATCTAGGTTTATCATGCTAATCCCGCCGCTGGCAGAACCTGGTTCTCCATAATGGTTACTATTAGGGATTTCAATACCGTCGAGTAAGGTTAGGTTTTCCCTAGGATGTCCTCCTCGCACAACCAAAGCATTAAGATTGTCAGAAGCAGATGTAACTCCTGGCACTGAACGCATAGCTCGGTGTATATCTTCAAAACCGCCAGCTGACCGTCGCACTTCTGCGAAATTAAAATTGTGAGCACTAGTTGAGATATCTGGTCTATGTAGAAAGAAATTGGTTGTTGCGTTTACACTTTCAAGTTGAAAGATTAAAGGCCTTAACTCGATTGTTAGTGGTCGTACTCGCACAGCTGTTGCAACGATATCAGTTTTGACAATAGTTTTATAACTAGGATGAGATACCTGAATCGAATAGGTACCAATGGGCATTTGCAAAGAGAATGAACCTTTCTCATTACTGGTAGCGTTCTTGTTTGGTTGTCCGATAACTGTGATAGTAGCTGTGGCAATGGCTTGCTGGGTGGTTTGATCGCGTACAGTACCATTTAGAAAGGATTTTGGCTTATCTTCTGCTAGTCCCTTGACAGGTTGATAAATTGATAATACCAATAATATTAGGGATGATAGTAATTGAAAATAAGAAGCATTTAGGATCGAAGTACAGGAAGATGAGAGTCTCATTTTTCTATCATTGATTGCAAATTTCTGGTTGATAAAATTTACTTGGTTGCATTACTGCAGATAATATTACCGAATGCTTCTGCCATATTAA
Organism: Candidatus Poribacteria bacterium; assembly: GCA_002709695.1. Taxonomy (GTDB): domain Bacteria; phylum Poribacteria; class WGA-4E; order WGA-4E; family UBA9662; genus UBA9662. Next base: position 56,616 of record PAQF01000079.1, on the reverse strand, counting down.
GACGAACAGCTCCTTATGTTGCATTTGGGACAACCCAATGCTTGTGCTAACAGAGGAATTGCCTGTTCTGATTGTATCCTCATCTGTCCTAATGCAAATGCTACAGACGCACGTACATCAGGCTTTTTGTTGTTTAAATTTTCGATTAGGTTTTCCATCTCCAGTTTCTGGTATATTATATGTCCTTTGCTTGATAACCAAATAAAAACAGAAAAAATAAATATCGAAATAACCAATATCTTAGGATATTGGTTTGTCTTTTGTCCTTGAGTGTGTGATATTAGTCATTATTGGTATAGGCTGAAGTGATGTTAGGAATGGCGTTTTGGAAACTGTATTCCAGATTACATATGAAATAATGATGACGCCTATTCAGGTTCCTTTGCTGAAAGTTGAAAGTCTAAAAAAAACAGTGCTTGTGTTTCTGATGATGTCCAGTTGAACTTTTTAAATTTCATCTGGACAGTATAATCATTAACTCATGAAATTCATTTAGTCAAAAAAATATTAGATTCTCAAAGCATGAGCGACAATTTAAAGATAAAGAACATGAAAATTAACCCATAACTACGATGTTTGAAATTGGTTGGCAAGGTATGTTTACTCGTTTTTTTAGTATTCTGCATCTCAGGCATATCTTTTGCATAAGCAAAGCATATCAGACATAACGAAATGGATGTAAAGATGTGGGTTTTTTAAAATACTGCAATCCTTCTAGAGGATAACAACGTGTATAGAATCGTCGAAATTGCGGCCCATCGCCTGGTATTGATCAGCATTTTAATGAGCCCCTATCACTAGCAGATCCCGCGGTGGCAGAGGGTAGTCCTGAAGCATGACCCGGTGCAACATCTCGTTCTTCAAATTCTGCCGGGCTTCTTGGTAGGCAGGTGCATATACAAGATTCTCCAATTCGTCTGGATCCGTTCTCAAGTCAAAGAGTTCTTCCCCATCGTCACGCCCCGACGACACAGAATAGCGGAAGTCTTTTGTTCGCAAGGTCTTCTTCCAGGGATGCTTGACGATAGCATCACAATCAGGACCTTCGCACAAATAACCAAACGACTCTGAGAAGGCGGATGTTCTCCATTCTGACACCTCCTCTCCTCTGCACAGAGGCATAAGGGAACGGCCGGAAAATAGAGGCATTCCTGTGCCCATTTTATGTCTAACTAATGTTCGTGGATGATTAGTGAGGAGAGAATTGTCCATATCAAGTACAGTTGGGCAGATATCTTCGTGTTGAACAAATTCGTTGCAGACATATCCTGTTTTCATGTCGGGACCTGTGATGATCAGTGGAATGCGGATAACGGCATCATAATGATTGGCAGACTTGCCTCCCCTATTGTGGTCCATGAGCATTTCGCCGTGATCGGATACGAAGACAAAATAGCTGTTCTCCATCCTATCGGTCTGTTCCAGTCGCTCGAGAATACGGCCGATCTGTTCGTCGATGTGGATAAAATCGGCGAAGTAGAGCTTGCGATAGTAGCGCCAGTTTGGCAGTCTGTCAAGCTCATTCCAGTGGTTTGTGCCGTAACCGGCAGGGTCAGGGATGAGATCCTCGTTGACCATCTCTAGGAATCGCTCCGGTGGATGAAACGGGGGATGGGGCTGTACATAGCTGATATGAGTGTAGAGGGGTTGATCCATGGATGTTTCGTTGATGAAGTCTAGAGCTCGGTCGGTGATCCAGTTGGTTTGGGAGATCTCTTCCGGGAAAGGCAGAGGATAGTAGCCTTCGGTTAGGGTTTTATTCCCTCCGTCGTCTTCTTTAGACCATACCATCTTTTCCTTTGCCCGGCGCATTCTATCGGTCAAGTTTACCTTTTCTTCGCCATAGGTACTGTAATATGGCAACTGAGCATTCCAGTTCGCTGGGGTCGCCAGCATCGCCTCATAGTGTTCCGGATGCTTCTTTTCAATCCAGTCGTGCCACTCGCCGGTCCGGTTGTCCTCGGTAGTATGGACAACGTCCCAGCCATACTCCCGGTAGTCTGGGTACGGGTAGTATTCCGAGTCAAAGGGATAAAAGTGAATTTTGCCAAATGCGCCAGTTCGCCAACCAGCCGTCTGCAGTGTCTTCATGAAGGTAGGGATGTCGGGATTAAGCCGGTAGCCATTAGAGAGCAGGCCGTGGCCGCGGCTGGTCAGCCCCGTGGCAATGCCCGCTCGAGCCGGACAGCAGACTGGGTTGTTGGAGAAGGCATTGGTGAATGTTACGCCCATGCTCTGGATGCGTCTTAGATTCGGTAGGTCGCAGATGCCGTTCATGGCCGCTTCCAGCCATTTGGCTCCCATCTGATCGACCATAAAAAAAATAATGTTGGGTTTGCTGGTTGTGTTCATAAAGTCCTTTCTGTAAACGGCGATTCTTTCTCAGTGTCTAGAGCTTTCATAGCCAACCTCAAGCCACGTACAGTAACTGTTGCTGTTGTTCCACGCCGCAGGATGTTGATCAGTCAAAGTTTGGGTCCAAGTCTCTAAGATACTGATTCACATTTTTGTCGGCAAAGTCAGCCTGTTTCCCACTGGGAGGATAATCACCTCGCGAATATCATTTGCCACTCAATCCCCCATGAACAGCATACTCCCATTTCGCTTCCTTTGGTAACCGTTTGCCTGCCCATTTGGCATAGGTTGCCGCATCATTTTGCTGTACCCATAGCAGGAATTAGCCGGCTGATCTTAGCGCTTTCACAATATTAAGATATAATGATTCAATTTTGAATCATTATATCTTAATGGAGTTTTTTTGCTATGAGTCTAAGGAAATACACATTTGTAAGGGCTTTAGCTTTCTTCAATTTCGATCTCGATTGGGAATAACATCAACATCGAACTAAAACAAGTTTATGCTCAACTTGATGGTAACGATTTCACCTTTAACGTCCAGAATACCACACATGTTGCCATCATCGATGATGCTAGAATAGCTCCTGCTACTGATGTAGTTCACCATATCCAACCTGAGCAGCAATATTCAGAACATTGAGGCCTCACGATCAAGCATAGAAGATGCGAACTTTGTCGCTGAAACAGCGGATCTAGCTAAAAACCAGATTCTGGCTAAAATCAGCGACGGCCATGCTTTCCCAAGCATCAGCTATCTCGCAGAATGTCTTGGAACTCTTGAAATAAGCTTGAACCTACTACTAAGTCTAGTTGAGACGACAACCCCTCTGCTTTGGGGGGCTATGCGCCCAATTAGTGTGATCGATTCCTACCAATACCTCATCGCTTTACCTCGAAACCGCAATTGTGATAGAATGCCAAAGTTAGTGAGAGTTGAATTCAGGCTAAAGGTGTAAAGATCAGCCCTAGGGTCTCCTCACTTTTTCGGCACTGGCAAACGGCCAAACCAAAGGAAGGGGGGAAACGCTAGCAAATTCCACAAAATCAATAGCGAGGGTTGGGAAAATTGAAAATAAAGGAGTACCAAATGCCATTGCTTCCTATACCAAACAGGTTAGTTGTTTTAACATTCGATGACGGTAATAAATCTGATTTTACTTATGTCGCTCCATTACTGAAACAATATGGGTTTGGTGCGACATTCTATATCACTGAAGGGCTCAATTTCCTGACGAACAAGCAACACTATTTAACTTGGGATGAAGTCTACCAACTGCATCAATCTGGTTTTGAGATAGGTAACCATACTCGACACCACACACATGTAAACGAACAAACACAGGAAGAATTCCTCACCGACCTAGAATATATAAATGCCCGCTGTCAACAATATAATATCCCTATTCCGGAAACCTTTTGTTATCCAGCAGCGATCCACAGTCCGCAATCGCTAGAGGTGCTAGCAAAAAAAGGGGTGCGCTTTGCACGACGCGGAGATGCAATATGTGGGATGGAACCAGAGGGTGGACGTGGTCCAGCTTATGATCCTAACGTTCATCATCGATTGCTAATACCGACTACTGGCATGTCTGGTCCAAATTGGAGTTTCGATGATTTCGTGTGGGCAGTTGAGCAGGCTAAGGATGGAAAAGTAGCAGTCTTAACCTTTCACGGAGTACCTGCTTTGGAACATCCTTGGGTTAACACTCCCCCGGACGATTTTAAAGTGTATATGGATTTCTTGAATGACCATGGGTTTACTGTCATTGCTTTGCAAGATCTGTCAAAATATGTAGATTTAAGGATGGAACGTAGTGGAAATCAGTCTGCACGTGTCTGATAGGTTCCCCGATCAACATCATGCATTTTCTTGAAAGCCGTAAAGTTTCCTTATATGCTTTAATCGAAGAGATTGTGGGTTACCCAGATGGCCGGCCCTGATAGAAGTAAAGTATAGAATCAGAAAACGGTGTAGAATCGCCTCCAAAGGCAGTCGGGTCAATACCACTATGTATGTATCGCGCTGTAAGGATGCATCCGATTTCTGAGCTCAGTTTTTCAATCAGCCGAAAAAAATTACCAGACACACATTTCTTTTGGCTTAATCGCGGCAAGTTTAACTGAATATAGGAACTCAGAGCTATTCTTTTTTAAATGCTCCAAAGAAATTATTGCCTTCATACTTCCTGATAAAGCAATTCGAACGGTTGTTCATGGCATTCCGATGTCCCCTCAAAATTTACTTGGTATGTACCATCATCGCTCTCAAGCGACATTGGTTTTACTGCTTCATTTGTAAAGCTAGGGAGTTGTCCACCTAGGATATGGTCGCCAGTTTCCATCAAATAATGCCCACAGCTTAGTTCTCAGATTGATCTCTACTTCGGCTAATACGACTAGGTTTTGCTTTTCCCACGGGGCTTGTTCTAGGTCATTAAGCTCGAATTCCAGGGGTGGTTTCCCAAACAGTGGCCCAAGATTCAATGATATCTAGGTCATTTGCATGACGACTAAGGTAACCCGAATCCAAATAACAGAGGCTTTCTGTGAAATTCTAGATCAGCTTATATTGGTTCGTTCGTATGCTTCGGGCAGGATAGTAGTGTAAGTTGCGAACGACGTGCCCAACTTACACTGCTACCCTTCCTTAATCTGGTAAAACTAGATACCTACAATTTAATTGGGATTTTCGTTATAGTCCCAACTTCAGATCCCCCCACCGAATGGACAATTTTTTTGAGGCTTCAACTGACAGAACCTCAGACAGCTCTAGGTCTGGCCACATACTAGGATTTTCCCAAAAACCATTAGGACAATTTTTCTTGTCCCATTGAAACTTTGCACCCCCTTTGTCAACCGAATAGGTAAAACCAATTGTCCCATTTGAGGTGTAGCCTGCCATTGCTTTCTTTGCTATTTTAGCCTCGATTGTATATCCTTTGCCTTTATTGACAACAAAAGCCATGTCGACTAAATCCCCTTCATTAGCATAGTCATAAATAGTAGCCTTGATATTGTCTTGTGCTCGATGCCATTGACCAGCATATCCTTCTTTTCCTTTTCCCTTGACGGGAACAAACCAGAACTGTTGATCGTTCTTATCGAAGGTTACATTATCTTCATTTCCCCAATCAAACCAAATTTCAATACCGCTACCTTGCCAGAATTTCTGTGGATTGGCCACATTGATGTTGGCATCTTCGACCTCGACTCCAATATATAAGTCATCCTTCATAGGAACGAGATATAGCACACCAATTTTATCGGTACTATTGAGGGGTGACACCTTCTGGTATGCTACATCATTTAATACACCGTCAATGTTAACATTAAACCCGGTTGCTTGAACCGAAAAGAGCAATGATAAAGACAAGAAAATGGCCGACTGAAACAGACTAATTCGAAAATAAATAGACATAATGTTTTTATCCTAATTCAATAAGAGTTTTAAAAATATAAATGCAAAAAGGCAAAACACTTTCGTTTTGCCTTTTGCAAATTACTAACTGGATAAGAAGTTGTTTTGACTTGGCGAATGGCTTTTGTAGCCGAACCTTTAACCGCCATCCACACAGTTAGGTATGCATACGGAAATATATTATACAGTAAAGAAATGGAGGAGGTCAAAGAAGAGATTTATACTTGATTATTTCTTATACTCGTTATCTTTATGCGTGGTTTTCATTGACTGGTAGGTTAGTGCAAACATCAAATTAATTTGATGTGTAATAAAGATCTTAAAGGGAAATTATAGCTGACTGATAATCCCTTTTATCGGTCAGCTGTATGCTACACTGATATTAACAATTCTGTTTATGCTTTCGTTTTTACCTCGATATTGATTTAAGATTTCCCCAGGTAATAGTAATTTTGTCATTTTGGTCTAAAGCAGTTGGTGTATTAGCTGCTAAGCCAAAATAGTTATCAATGATTTCACTAATCACAGGTCCTCTATCTGGAGCGACTCTCGGTGTTTGTCTTAAAACAACAAAGCGCCCCCCAGTCTTCGTACTTCTTACAACCACCGGATCAAATAACCGATACAATAAGTCTCGTTGGTTATCTACTAAAGAAATTCCATCAGTCGCTGTGCCAAAGCTTATCTCAATTTCCCAATTTTTGTCTGCGTCTATCTGATCTTTCTTCATTGGTCTTTTAGAGTTGTATTCATCAGGTAAGCTCGGGGCATATTTCCTGCCACCGGCAGTAGGCTTATAAATGTAATTATCAAAATTTGGCAAGATACAGTCAAAGTTACTATTTGTAATCGTTTTTAGCCCGTTTTCTCCATTTTTCCCTCCACCTTTAGTTACATAAAAAATGTAATCACCAGTGTTTACGACGATGTTTCCACCATTAATAAATTTTTCAATCAATGAATCATCTTTTTGATTGTTCCCAGGTTCATATATAGTTTCTGGCAAATAACCGAAAAGAATTATTGCATCGGTTGTTCTATCTTTGTATGTTTTTTTTACAAAATCTGCGATTTCAACCTTGTTCAGAACTCTAATACTTTTAGCTGATTTGACATTTTTTACTATATAGTTCGTAGCTTTTTCGGAAGCATCCAGTGTAGACCAAGCAATCTGTTCATTAAAGATTGCTATTTCATCAATTACAGCAAACACAGAAGTTGAGATTAATAATATTAAACTGACAAAGAAAACACTTCGTTTGAACATTAGTTTCTTCCTTAAGTCATTAATCCAATTATTTAGAAAGATCATCATAGGTGAAAATATTTAGTCCGTTTTTGATACTATCTTTGTTGAAAAATTATCATAACCTCAATAGGAAGACGAAGCAAGCAAAGTAAAGGGAGGCTCAACCTGATCTTGTAACTTAGGTTAAAGCATAACAGGTGCCAAGACCACATAAAGATCTTCACAGGCTCAACTCCCGCGGTGTAAGCAGGCAGGCATCAGCACCGTGTTGATGCCATTTTTATTTTCCCACTAGTCTTTTTCCTCGTAAATTCGATATTTAGTTTTCCTCCTGATTTCTGATTGGTTCTATATAATATGTTGACTCTCAATAAAGATGCCAAGAAGGAATTGGTATAAGATGAAATTGAATGTTGTTTTGATCGACTGTCACGACCTAGGAGATTGGTTGGGTTGTTATGGCCGAGATTGGATTCGAACCCCAAACATCGATCGATTAGCCAAGGAAGGAGTGTGCTTCGAGAACTACTTCGCGTCTTCTCCACAATGTATCCCTAGTCGTATGTGCATATACTGTAGTCGTTATGCACATACTCATGATGTTTACGGTCAAATGCCACCTTCGGGCGATCCTCCACTATTCATGGCTCAATACTTCTTACAAAATGGCTACCAAACAATACTTAGTAAAGACCTCAAGGTTCCGGTTACACCTGAGCAGGCTGGATTTCATGCTCAAACATTGACCTCACCAACCATACAAGGTGCTGCACAAGAGCTCTTCGAGTATGCCGAAAGTTCTAGTCAGCCATTCTTTGTACATTTCTCTTTTGGTTTAATTCACCGTCCATTTGGTCAAGAATTTGATGTCGAACGTTTGTTTACCTTGCCAGTGCCTGAAGTTCTTCCAGATACAGCTATCACTCAGCATGATATCGCGACTTTTTAAAGTGGGTTTACGATGTGAGACCTTACTGAGCAATATAGGTCTCTTTCCCACCCTGTGTGAGCTTACTGGCATTCCGACCCCAAATGGCATCCATGGTCGAAGCTTCAAATCACTTTAAAATGGGTAAACTTACAAGCCTGATGAAGCAATCTTTGGTGGTGTGAGTTGGACACGACGTTCGCAGCAGCTGCATTACTGCCCTGCCCGAAGCATACGAACGAACCAATATAAGCTGATCTGGAATTTCACAGAAAGTCCTTGCTATTTGGATTCGGGTTACCTCGGTCGTTATGCAAATGACTTGGATGTCATTGAGTCTTGGCCACTTTTCGGGAAACCATCGCCAAAATTCGAACTCTATGACCTAGAACAAGATCAGTGGGAAAAGAGGAATCTATCCGGCAACTCCACATTGACCGAAGTTGAAACTAATCTGAGAGCTAATTTGCACAAATTTCTTGATGCGACCGACGATCGAATCTTGGAAGGAAAACTTCCTAACTTTACAGGAGAAGTAGTGAAACCAATGTGGATAAAAAAAGATGATAATACATATTGCTTGAATTTTGATGTAACATCGGAATGTCGCGAACGACCATTCGAATTACTTTATGATGTAGGACGATGATCAACCTACTTTATTCGAATTCATTGATGAAAATTGACGACCGTAATATGGTAAATACATACGATACCTTTATTCTCAAGTATGGCGGCTTAGGCCTTTATTAGTAAACCAAACCGCTATTTTTCGGTTTAGTGTTTGGCAAGTTCGGCAGATAGTATCATCAGTATTACTGGAACTATATGGAAAACACCAACATACATTTGGTATGGTTTGAAATTAAGCAAAGTCCTCCTACAAAAAACCTACTTATAGTTGATTTAGCATTTCTAGATGCTTCTTGATCCAATTCTGGTAGCTAGCTGAAAATTACTCAAACCCGCGCAAAAGATAACTAGTGTACGGGGTAATCAGTCGGGTGTCAGCAACTATTGGCACCCTTTCGTTTCATCTACTGCTTATTCTCTATTCCACAAATTCCTATCCTATATTTCTTCGACATCATTCTAATTTTCTATTCTGCACCCGTGAACTTGTCATTGATTAAGACTTAATCGATAACTTACAATTCTTTTAAATTAGTTTAATCTTTTTCTAAATAAACGCACAATAAATAAAGTCGAGGAATTAGACCAATGGTTTTGGATTATTCAATGATGCAATGGGTTTTGTCAATTGTGGTTGGAGTTTCGTTAAGCCGATTTATTAATACACTTGCTCTTATAGGAAGAAAAAAAGATCAGGTTAAATTTGATTTTCTGTTGATCAGTATCTTATTTGCAACAACAACACAGATGATCCACCTTTGGTTTAACTCACCAGGTTACTTTAGTAATATTGAAGGCATATATATTCCTTATATGCTTCTGTTTTTAACTACATTAATCTATGCCACCGCTATCGAGTCTTTATTACCAAATTCGAGTGTGCTTGAAACAGATGGGACAGTCGACTTGAGAGAAGTTTACTTCCGCCAAAAAGATCTTTTTTATTTGGCCCAGTTCCTGATTGGTGTGATCATTTTGTTGCTATACATTTTTTATCCACAAGTAAAAGGTATGACCTTTGGCCTAGAATCGAAAATGGTTGAAATACCAATTCTGTTCATCCTGACAATTGTATTTCCAGTGATGCTGATTATTTCAAATAACTACTATTTGCATGTGTTTAATATGATATTGATATCATTGGCTTTTATTGGTCAAATATTTAAATATGCAACAACAATGAAATAGGCAAATATGACAAAAGGAGGAGTCAACATTAAAATTACCGATGTAAAAAGCGCAATTATCAGCAGTAACATCGTAATCCGATTGGTGACTGATAAGGGAATCGATGGTTACGGCGAAATTGAGGAGAATAAAGACTTTTTAAAACCCTTAATTCCTTATTACAAAGATATGATCCTTGGTTGCTATCCGATAAACGTAGAATTCGTCATGCGCCGCATCTGGCGAGCAAATGCGTTTAAGCCGTGGGGCAAGGTCGTCAGCTCTATTGAAATGGCGCTTTGGGACATCGCAGGTAAAGACAGTGTAAAAGCTGCTCAGTGGGAAGGTAGGCGACGGGATTAGGGTATACAATGGGAATTACCCGAAGGCTTTACGATTGTCAAGGGAATCGGCCTGTTTCACGAATTTAAGTTTGTTGGCTTGGACGATACCGCATATAATACCTATCTGTAGGTGTCAAAAGTCTCTTGTATGTTAGACAACGATAGCTTGCTAGTGGACAGAGTGCTCAACGCAGACATTGAATATGTTACCAATTATCTTCTGAGGATATGTTAGATCAGCAAGCCTAGATACTCGACGATGTCAGTCGGAATTTATATCTTAACTATTTAGGAAATGTATGTATTAAAAGGCGTGATTAATTGGCTAAAAATACGGATAGAAAGTTTGTTTATAAATGGTGGTTTTTTCCTGTGCCTTTCGCCATCTATTTTTTTGGGAAAATGGTATTTCAGTTTTGCAAAATGGATCCTAAGGTTTATAGGATTGCAGAATGGAGGAAAGCACTTGATCAGACGGGCTATGACATAACCGAGGGTAAATGGGATCTGCTGATCAATAAACTCTGGGAGAACTCGAGAGATTCTAAGTTTTATTTAGATATGGACTTGCAAGTTGCTACCCTGCTTATAATCACAGTTTTTTTCACATTTGCATTCGCCCAATGGTACTACACCAGCAAACATTTTATAAAAACCAACGAAATACGTATCAGTCTTCTTTTATCTGAGTCGCAAGCTAAATCAGATGTTATCTCCAATAACTAACGAAAAACGCCAAGTTGTCACTCTTGAGATAGGGCCGGATCTAACTGACACGATAAGCCTCTACTGTGTCTGCTATGCGCCCGATTGGCGTGAGCAATTCCTGCTAGCAGGCTACCGTTCTTACGAAGTATACAATGATTATTCAGCTGATTTGGCCTTGACTTTGACATCTCTCATGTTAGGATAATCAAGATTTATTTGTAAAGGGAATAAACGTATGACTAATCAACTTTTCCATCCCTACCAATTTGCTGAAATGGAACGCCAACGTATGGATTTGGATGGACATTTAACGTATCCAAGCTTATTAACCCAGAATGTCCAAGTACGGTTGACAGAAGCTTTAGCCCATATTCAATCTTTGGAACGTGTAGAAGGTTGTGAACCTAACCGTTTTAGACGTTTTGCTGCTGAGTATAATGCATTTTTGGAAAGTTTGATTACTCACCCGGAGATGTTGAAACTGGTAAGCCACGTGCTTGGTAAAGAAGTTCGTTATGATCATTGTGCTACCATTAACCGCTCAGGTGGCAATGAAGGATGTCACTGGCATAGCCATGGATATGCTGAAGACCACCCCCATTTGGGTTTCATCCGTATTTTCTTTTATGTCAATGGTTTTGAGGCCAACGATGGAGGGTTGGCTGTTGTCCCTGGCAGTCACCTATTTCGAGACACGAAGATGCATGCTAAGTCGGATGCTGAACTTGAGTCAGGTTGGATGTTAGGTAAGCAACATCCAATTACGAAGCAACCATTGAAAATCGAGCATTTGTCTGTTCCAACAGGTACAGTAATTCTGATGTGGACGCATGCTGCGCATGGTGTATCAGCTCGTCGACCTGATAGTAATACTCGATGGACGATTGTATATGCTTATCGGAATCCCGGAAAACCATCAGGAGCACGTTGGATCAGTCAAGAATATGAGAACCAAAAACGCACTGATCCAAATAGCCTACTTAAAGATTTGATCGGCTTATACTAGTTTGTCCCAGCATGAAGCTCGCATGAAACCAAGATAGCCATCGCTGTCATTGTTCAAATACTGTGCCAGTCCCCCCATGCAACAGTTTCTCATCCGAGGTTCTGCGAGTAGTAAATATTGCGATGCCAAAACAGCATAGCACTGTATTTCTTGCCAGTCAGCCTAAACCACCCCACCGCAATCGTGATAGAATATCTAACCTAGTCCTACAACTTGAGGTTCACAAGGCAACTGATGTGGTTGACGTATTTATCTTCTATTTCTAGATACACAGTTTGCTCAATGTCTATGCCACAAACAAAGTGCACAAGGTCTATAATTTGTTTAACACGATGTAAATACTCATAGGAGGAGTCATGTTCCCAAAAAGATATTAGAGTCTACCGCCAGCGATTTATTAATCAAGGGTACGTAATCGTTGAGAATGTTCTTACCGTCGAAGAGGCAAAAAAGGTGCGGCCATTCTGCTTGACAAAATTCGACCTGAGTCCCCGGAGTTTTGTGCCCATATATGGAGAATACGCAGGCAACTTAAAACACCTCAACATAGTATTCCTGAAATTGATCAATTTCGCCACACACCCAAAAATTCTGCACTAACATTTAGCCCCTACTGTGGGTAAGAAAGCCTCTGAATTTGAGTAGTAGGCGTAGAGTCGTAGTTGAGGTATCAACCTCAATAACATGGGTTGGGCAAGCGTTTTTGTAGTAATATCTCGCTGTCTATATTGATAACGACCGATAAGTGTATTTATCGGTTATTCTATTTCATGATCTTGACATCTTTGCGTTTTCTGCTACAATTTCCATTGTCTTTAATTTATCTTCTCTTGGAGAACCAAATGTCTATTTTCTACTCAAATTCTTACCGGTCATCCCATGCGCAAGAAATGTCCCTTGTAGTTCTTACAAGTAAAGGAGATTAGAAGATGGACGACGCGATGCGTGACATATTCGCACGACAAGGCTATGTCGTCGTGCCCGACGTGCTCAATCAACAGCAGCTCGACGAGCTCAATGAAGTATACGACCAACACATCGAAGAGCGGGAGGAGATACAGTCTAAGGGCGGCACCGATAAAAAGATCCGCTTCTCCATCCGGGGTCGCGACACTTACCAGACAACGGATCGGCATGGCAACACCTACGTGGGAAGAAGGTTTTGGAGCCAAGCCTACAGGGACCTGATCGACAACGAGACCATGTTACCCATCTTGGAAGAGATTCTCGGTGACCCGTCTTGGGGACATGCCCCTGCACACATGCCGGCAGAGCTTCGCCCCTTGTTCCGGCTAGATCACGACAATATACACTATAAGCCTGGCCGGAAACCGGCAGACGGTGAGGACAAAGGCGGAACGCTCCACGGAGGCCCAGAAAGCTTTCATATCACCTGTGTGTATGAACTCAAGACCGTCGGACCCGATGACGGGGGATTCGGGTGTGTTGTGGGCACACACAAGCCGGCCAATGAGCAGAAACTACTGGACGTTGACGGCGACTGGAAGCGGAACTGGTGCGATACCCAGTGGACGTCACAGTTGCCAAACTGGGATGAAGATGTGCCGGTGCACCGCGTCTTCGCCAAAGCAGGAGACTGCATTTTGTTTACTGAGAAGCTTAAACATGGTACAATTCCGTGGGCGGGGAGCGGGGAGCGGCGCACGCTCTTCTACAAGTATGTTCCTTTTGGCATGCACCACGGCGACGTCGCGTACGACACCAACGACCCCGAACTCACTGAGCGGCAGAAGCGCATTGTGGAGTTTTCGCCGTGTTGGTTTAACGAGCCCCGGGAGGACAAAGACTACTCTGCGAACCCGGCGCTCACAAAGCTCCACCCACTGACGCATATGGAGAGCGACCCTTCTGTGTTGCTTTCGGGCATGTCCCCGCCGCACATCCGGCTGACCGACAAGACGAGGACGATGCTGAGTACCAGTTTGGGTTGAGGGTTTTTTTTATCCTTTTGGGTGTACTATAAAAACAAGGACTTATGGCAATTCGTCGAGAGTCTTTTTGCTTGTTGGCGACAGCCGAACTCGCCCAGAATTGTTTTGCCACACAGCTTTGCCAGAAATAGTGCTAAGTTAAGACCCTCTCGTGGGAATGATTGCCGTTTCAATTTTGTATCTTGGTTTTCTGCAGAATAATCACATTCCAAGAAGCTTTGGGTAAAATGGTTGCGAGCTCACCATTATTTGATTGACCGCCAACTTGATAAACAGGTTTAACATTATTAGGTTGGTCGAATGAATTTGTTGCTTTTAGATTTTGGTGGTTGAGCACTGAATGTTGGGTTAGCTGGTAATCATCAAAATCCCTCAGATCCCCTATCAATGGCAGTTCTTGTTCCAAATTTCGATTAACTGCGAACAAAGTTAATTTCTCCTGGGTTGGATTCCAGATTGCTACTGCTTCCAGATATGGCACTTGACCGAACGTCGCATCCTCATATGCCGGAGAACTTAGGTTCAAGCTGAGAGCGATTCCCCGGCCATGCAAGGATGCATCCAAATAAGGATAAAAAATTGTTTGACGGTAAATGCCTCCACCTGTTTGGGTCATAATGGGAGCAATAACATTGACTAGTTGGGCCATACAGCCAATTTTTACCCGATCGGCATGTTTCATCAGAGAGATTAGCATACAGCCGACAACTAACGCATCCTCAAATGTGTAAACATCTTCAAGTTGAGGTGGAGCAACCAACCAGGGGTCAATTTCTCGGTCCGCTTGGTTAGAATGAAACCATACATTCCACTCATCAAAAGCCAGCATCATTTTTTTTGAACTTCGCTTCTTAGCCTGCACATAGTCGCAGGTTGCAATTACCTCCTCGATAAAAGTGTCCATGCCAACTGACATGGCTAAAAAATTACGGGTGTCGTCGGCCCGATTTCCAAAATAGGTGTGTAAAGAGAGATAATCTACTAAATCATAGGTATAATCTAAAACAGTTGCTTCCCAATCAATATAACTATCCATACCACGATGTGAACTGCCGCATATTACCAATTCGATGGTTGGATCAACCCATCGCATGACTTTAGCACACTCCTGTGCTAATCGGCCATACTCACTAGCGGTTTTGTGACCGATTTGCCACGGGCCATCCATCTCATTTCCTAAACACCAAATCGGAATTTTATGAGGTTCAGGATAACCGTGAGAAATACGTAGATCACTCCAATCTGTACCACCTGGATGATTACAGTATTCAACCAGCTGACGAGCGGAATCAACACCTCGAGTTCCAAGATTAATTGCTATCATCGCTTGGGTATTAGCTTTTTTTACCCAATCAATAAACTCATTAGTCCCAAACAAGTTGGGTTCCACCGTTCTCCATGCTAGTTCTAAACGTTGAGGGCGTTTGGATTTATCACCAACACCGTCTTCCCAATTATAACCAGAAACAAAATTGCCACCTGGGTATCGAACGATGGGCACATTAAGCTCTTTGACCAAATTAAGGACGTCTTGTCGAAACCCATCGGCATCAGCGGATGGATGGTCAGGTTCATACAGACCGCCGTAAATAGCACGGCCTAGATGCTCGATAAAAGCTCCGTAGAGTCGATCATCTATTTGTCCAATCTTAAATTCACGATGCAGAGTTATTTTTGCTTTTTCCAAATTTCTTCCTTTCTTGACAAACTTTGCTGTTTCAGGAGATTAATACATAACTTGGTAGGTTCTATAAAGTGGGCAATGTCTGGAATCATTTTCTAAAAACTTGAGCTCTTAGTCCCATTACTGAAACCTGCACAAAAGATAACTCATGTATAGGGTGGAGAAATCTCATTTGCCATCAAAATGATGCGGCTACTAAGGAAATTGAAAGATTTTTTGATCTGACAAAACCATTAAATCGAAGAAGATCTTAATATTAACTGCCTCCGGGTCTAAACCAAAAAGCTTAACTGTATCGCGAGCGAACAACTCACGTCGCTTCTCTTTAGGCCCATAATTTGAGAGCATTTGTTCGAAGTTGACCATTTGAAACTTTTTGTTAAATTCAGCTATTTTTTCTTCGTTTATAGTGGCTTGTTTCATTACCCATTCTAGTACTTCTTGATCTGTGGATAATTTTTGCAGTTGTTCGGTGAATTCATCCACTGGTATGTTTAGAAAACGGAGTAGCTGAAGGTCATTGCCAGAGTTTCTGCCATACCAATACTCACCGAGTGTTTGGCTATTGAATGCTCGACCTTTATCAACTAAACGTGCCAAGTAAACTATACCACCAAGATCCTGGTTGTAAGGACTTCGTGGGGGGCGTCGGGCTAGATCAATGATACCGAAACTTTTCTGGTCATCGTAATCCATCAGGTCAAGCCAGTTCTGAATCGTTGTATCTCCTGAGGAGACGATTTCTCGCCTTTTATCGAAATTCTCTCGATGGAAATGAGCAAAATAGGGTTTACCGGGATCAGATTCTAAATGTGCTTGTAAGCCAAAAGATTTAGCTTGTTGGTTATAGAGAGGTAAGGCCAATTTATTGATGTTGGTATACGACAGCACCCATTCTGCCAATTCTATATCATTTGGATTGGCCACCGCTGCTTGTTGGAATTGGTCAGCCTCTATGTCAATAAGCTCCAATAGGTACTGATCAAAGCTTGATGATTCACCGTACTTGTAGTCGCCATTTTTTTGACAACGACTAGCACGCGCTTTGTCAGCCATTCGAGCTAGGCCAAATAAGCCTGCTACATCTCGGTTATAGGGACTACGAGGCGGACACACTTGCAAATCGACTTCCCAACCCCCCCAGTCATCGAGTTCTATTGACTGTAATACTGTTTTGATATTTGTTCGGTTGGGTGCATATTTGTCTATCCGTTCTTTCAATAATTGAACTTGCCAATCGTCAGTAGGTACTCGATCTAGTTCTGATTGGTTAAAGGCGGTAATCTCATCCAATGATTTATTGCTTCGTTCAGCTACCCATTGCTCTAGTTTAGTATCATCTTTTATACTCCACGAATTACCTGCGTACGGCCCGTCGTCTGTAACCTGAGCGAAGGTTACAGCTGTCAGCCCCAGGAAACTGAGGATGCGTCGATCCAAAGTTGAATCCTCTCCATACAGATATTGGCCTATTGTTTCATTGTTATAGGCTCGGGCCTTGTCAGTCATACGAGCTAAACCCACAATTCCAGCCATAGATAAGTTAGTCGGGCGACGAGGAGGCTGTTTGGTCAAATTCATTTTATTGCTCCTTTCAGATTGACCAATTGACCGGGTTGCCATTTCAGACTTTAACGGCCGAGAATTCTCATTATGGTTATTTTTTGCTTGGTTTAGGCATCAATCGTTGCTAATTAGTCTTCTTAGCCGATAAAGTGGCATCCACGATTGAAGAGTGTAAGGATAAACATCAAAAAAACTAATAAAAGTATACAATTAAAATTACATTGGATCCTTTCCAAAAGTAAATTACTTGCTCTTCTGGTTCTGCAGTTCTAAGTCCTTTTAGAGAACGGGTGTTTACGATATTATATGCTTTATCAGACACCACATTTCTCTACATATTTTTAACTCCGCTTTTCTAGCAAGTACAGGTTGCCAGTTCGCCAACGTAATCTGCCAGTTCCAAAACAATCCCAGCCGCCCCTATAAGAATGGTGGGCAATTTTTCTGATTGGTGTACTGATTGGTATAATCTTAATATTATAGCTCAACCCCTTCCGTTGTGTGTTAGACGTGCAATAGGTCCGCTTACCTTTTACTGTGAGTAGTTCGGTTTTTACCGATTTACCATTAGTTCATAAATTAGTTGTTGTATTGGTATTCTTCCATCTTCAAACATGGCAATACCCTTCAGCTAGACTCTAAAACCAAAGTTGCATGAACCACCCACGTTGGTCATGACTAAGCTTCAGGTTAGTGTTAGTCTATATCCTGGTTAAAACCGAAGTTTTCTACCAAGCAAATTAGTAGTTAGCTAGTATCAAATCAAATGTTTCATTATATCCTATTTCTTTACCTAGCAACTATAATTGTGGTATATTCTAGGCAAATCGCCCCACACTACGATGGTCCGGTGACCTGAGAGACTAGGAGCACACGCATCAGAAACCAGCTATGTTGACAAATTTGGGTGAAAAACTACCGGGATTAGAACCTTGCAACGGAGGGTTTCTATGAGTGGAATAAATGCAACTGCACCTTCCCCTGGCTCGGCTTACCCTGAGCCACCTACAATTTATTCCATGTCTGATTACGAAAAGTTTCTCTTTGAGCTCAAGGGCTTTTTCGTTATCCCAAATGTCCTTACCAACGAAGAAATCCGAACAGAGTGAGCGAGCACACTGAGATCTACGCAAAAAATCGCGAAAGCTTTCCTGAACATCATCGAACACCGATTGTCGGACCGATGGAATTCTTCATTGACCGCCCACGAGTCATGGACATCTCACAGGAGGTGATCGATCCAAGACGGGAATGTATTTGTCTCGAAAGTGTCTTCATCTCCAGTCGTTCTGCTGAACACACGGGGGAGCATAGCAACCAAATGTAGGCGAGATGAATCTCCAACCTCCCTTTGTATATCGTTTTTACAACGGTTGCATCTACATCGGCATGACACGCATTGTTTGGGAACTGAACGAAGTCAAAAAAGGACAGGGTGGAACGTGCTTGGTTTCAGGCTCGGATAAAGCCAATCTGGACTCAGTTCAGGATGGGACATGGTCTGGGCTAGCAGACCATCCTCACTCAGGAGTTTGGGAAACCTAATGGATGTCCGTCGGGAAGTCTCGTTGTGTTCTGCAGAAGGCGTACGGCATACGGGGGGGCTGATTGGAAAAATCCAGATAACCGCCGCTTTGCCATCCTGATTGCTTATAATCATGTTATGGTTTCATTTCCATGAAACCCAAGCCATGCATGAATCCGGTATTGATCGGCGGTCTGCCTGAGGCACGTCAAAAGTTCTTCCCAGATGTCTGGTTTTTGGCAACGACCGGAAAAAATAGTAAATGAAGGAGAATTTATGTATTCTTGACTACGCAAAAAGTTGCAGAAATCTTGTGCTCGTAGAACATTATAGTAATTTCTTATAGTTAATTTTCCGGAGTCTTTATGAACCATCTGACACTTGATGACATTGACTGTTTTAGCCAAGAAGGCTACCTTATCTTCGAAGGTCTCTTGGACCACGACCTCAACGAGCGCCTCAAAGCAGACGTTGACCAACTCATGGTAGATCGCCAAAAAGGTGAACGACCGATTCTGATGACCTATCCAGAATTAGGTCCGTTAACCTCTGAACCGAGTGTCGTAGATCGCGTCGCCGATCTGATGGACAGGCAAAAATTCACTCATCACCATATCCATGCAAGCTTGCATCTGCCCGGTGAAGGTGGTGCCCAATGGCATCACGACTATGTGCAACCCCCCCAAACCAACCGCTCACACGTGATGGTTCATGTCTTTATGTATCTGGACGGCTTAAACGGTGAAGTCGGCGATCTTCTGGTTATGCCTGGTACGCATAAAAAAGTCATGAACAACGATGCCTTTCGCCAGTTCCAATTTAAAGATCTGCCCGGCTCCCGTACCGTTGACAACTTAGCATCTGGTTCCATTATCATCGTTCATTCAGCACTGCAACACGCCCGCCGTCCTAAATCTGGAGGAAGTGTTTACAAACGTTACTTCATTGATACATCCTATTGTCAGGCTGGTATCCTCTGGGGTGGATATCCCAACATCGAAGAGATCAATCGTGTTGCCCTTGAGAGGGGCTGTGATCGCCACGGAAAATACGCCTTCCTCTACGATACTAGTCAGTTCTTTGACAGGCTAAGCCATACCCAGCGACTCAAAGCGGTAAACAAGGGCAGTCTTGCTTTACAATTGTAGTGAAGCTACAGAGCTTGCCTGAGATCTACTATTATCTTGGGATGTCTTGAATTCAGAATTTGTTTGTTACAAGCATGAGAAACATTCTCTTTCTTCTTACCGACCGATGACCTGCCGGAAGATTTAGTGTTTAGACTGAACTATACGATTAAAAAAACAGATCCTCATGAAATGACCAACTTCCTCAATTGCTTCGATGCGTTATCATTAACAAATACCATCATTACCATCGTCGAACCTATGCCTGAAACAACCAATCCAATTAATCACATTTTTATTATCGTTTATAACCTACACTTAGTTTTTTAGGAGAAATAAAATGGTTAATGTTACGTTCGACACAATGCCAAAAGAACCGATTCCTTTTGATAAATTCGCTGTTTTTGAGCCTCTTGATGATGTCAATCCGATTTTGGCTTGTCAACCACCTGAATGGGGAGCAGCCGCCCATGCTATGGTAATTGATGACACTGTTCATTATTTATGGGCCAGACGAAAACTGAATAACTACTGGATGCTAATGCACAGCACAGCCCCGACCAAGAGACCATGGCAAGTTGAACACGACCCTAGGAATCCAGTGCTGCTGCCAGCTGATTTTGGCTTTGACGATTTTACTGTTGAATATCCATTTCCATTTTTGAATCCGATTGATAATAAATTATATGCCTACTATTTGGGCCGGCAAAAACGGCCACCTAAACAGACGGGACTGATAGTGTGTAAAAGTGGGGACTTTGGTCAGTGGCAGAGAGTTGTCCAGTCGCCAGTAATTGCTGCTACTGCCGAATATGAACGTCAAGGGGCATCTCATCCGTCTGTTGCAGTGGTTAACGACACAATACACATCATCTATACGGGTGAATCGGCCAATGCTCCTAATATTTGCCGCGCAACTGCTCCAACTACCAATCCTGCGAATGTAAGCAAAGACCCAGCCAATCCAATTTTCATCGGTAGTGGTCAGGCGTGGGATAGTTGTGGTGTCCGTGAAGCAGAGATTCTGGTTGGACCGAGCTATTTCCATATTTTTTATGGTGGGTTAGATGGTAAAGTTTGGCGAATAGGCCATGTAAGGACCAAAGACTTTCTTAATTTTGAATTCAACCCCCAAAATCCCATTTTGTCCCCCGACCGCCATTCAGCGACTTGGGATAGAGATGGCCTATTAACACCACAAGTTTTTCATATGGATGGCTACTACTACATGTTGTATGCTGGAAAAAAAGGAAACGAGTGGCAAACAGGGTTAGCTAAAGGGGCAACCATAGCCGACTAGAACTACCAAGTTTAAGATTTCGGCTATTTTTCTTTGGTTTCTGTATTATGGTAGAGTGTGTGAGAGTAGGTCCCGAGACAGTATAGTAAAGTGTTGTATCTCTTACTACTAGAGTCTAAAACTTAAGCTGCATAACCCATCCTCATTGGTCTGAGTGGGATGGTTTTGTCTATGCTACAGTCTTAGATCGACCTGCCTCTTTACCTAGAAACCATGATCATGATAGAATCTGTCAATGGGAATTCTTAGCACCAACAGTCACAGCGATAAAATAACCTCTAGTGTAGCAGGGAGGCAGATAAATTTGAAGAGTGTACTGTATCATGCCAATCTGTCCATATGTGGATAACCTACAGTTTGATTTCTCCTGAGGAAAACAATTTGACACCAAAAGAAGTGGTAAAAGTCAACATATCTTATTTCTAGTAAATCATTCTTATGAAAACTGAGTTTAACCCTGTTCCAGTAGCCCCCCAAACCCCACACCGTCCGGTACTGGGAATTCCTGAATGGATGTGCTACTATGCTAACTATGATCAACCCTGCCCTGGGCCCGAAGCAATTGAGCAATGCATCAATTTGCACCAGCAGTGGGGCATCAACCATTTGGCGTGGAACTGTGGGCGTTCGGTGGTAGATTATTGGTCGGATCTCCCTCATGTTACCATGCAATGTGTTGACAGCCATTTGGTGGGCGGTCAGGATTGGTCATTTGTAACACGTGTTATGGAACAGATCTGTCCGCTCCGACAGGCCATCTCTCTTTGTGGAGATCGTGGCATGCCGATACTGGGCCGCTTGGGTATGAACCGCCATTACGGCTCAGCCGATTATGCCGGCGTAACTTCTCGCTTCGCCTACGACAATCCTCACCTGCACGAAAAGACAAAATTGGGTAATCCAGTACCACATCGACTCTGTTACGCTGCTGAAGAGGTTCAACAGGAACGCATCGACATACTGTTAGAAATCCAGCGTATCGGCGTCGATGGATTAGTGCTCGATTATTGTCGGCAGATCCCTATACTAATGTACCATCCTACATTGGTCGAACCTTTCATGGTAAAACACGGGACCGATCCACGGCAGATCCAATCCCACAACCCCGATGACTTTCGGGCCTGGTTTCAGTATCGGGCCGATGTCCTAACCAAGTTTATGCAGCGTTTGAGGATCGCAGTACAGGAGCAGGAACGGAGGCTAGGGTCGCCCTGCCCCATTATCCCTCGTGTTCCAGATAACGCGCCTTGGTTGATGATTGCCTATGGGTTGGATATTGAAAGATGGTGTGCTGAGGATCTGATTGATGGGCTGATGTTAAGCCCATTTCCTATTTGCAGAGACGATCCTGAACACTATCATGCTTATCATGTAAAAGTTGCGCATCGGCATAACAAGATGTGTATTGGTGGCGTAGGATCCAAGAAACTAATTGAAAACCGGGTGCAGCAAAATACCGGTTTTTTCCACCCGCAACCGGTTTACGACTGGATGGACAAACAATATCAGGCTAATGTGGATGCGATTAGCCTTTATCAGAGTGAAACAATAGTACGGATGGATTATCTAAGGAAGACCATAACTGCTATTGGAGATCGACAATTAGTTGCCCAACGAGCTATTGGTCTGCCCGCTCCCGATTATCCGGCTAATTATCCCATCTGTATGGATTGGCATACACACCTGCCAGGGCTACATAGCATTGACATGGCGCAGGTCGGCGACGCCGCTCTGTGAGTAGCGGATTAGAAATTGGTATAGAAAGCCTACACCAAAGTCAGGCGAAGTCGGCCAATCCCCCCGTGTATGTAGCACCTACATACATAGCGTCAGATGATTTTCCAGTACGAAGGTAGTATATTCCTTTCAATGGCCCCTCATGCTACATTATCTACTTCATTAGAACATGTATCCTAGTTCAAGACCTAATGCTGGGCTTAAACCACCGTCAAGCCTATTACCTCCAAATTTGGCTACAGTTCCATCTCTAGCTTCAAGCTTGCCTATTACATAATTCACTCCTATATATGGTGAGATGGCAAGTCCAAAGTTCCAGCTCACTCTATATCCTATATACACTGATGGGAAAAACAACAATTTAGCTACTGTTTCAGAAGCGATTTGATAATCCCAACTAAAATTCCCACCCCCAAGACCTGACTCATAATACGTTCCCTTGCCTTTACCATTATGATAAATGCGTAATGATGGGTAAATGCCAGTGGCAGTAACATTATCGCCTTCTGGATTAAAATAGCCGACTCCAAGTCCTACCTCGTATTTACCATCATTGAAAATAGAACTGTAATGACCAAGGTAACCACCAAAAACTAAAGAGAGAAGTTCTGTTCCAATTAACTTGCTTCTTTCTGAAAATTCTTGAGCATACAAACCATTTGTTACAAAAATAAATAAAAACCAAACGGAAAATCTATTTAAAACTCTCACCAATCGTGCTCCTATTCAACCAAAGATTAGAAATCAGAAGAATGTATTTTAATGATCAAATTTTTGTAAGAAGCTGAAGCTCATCCTAAGTTGCTCACAAGCTTAGTCAGGATAATCTGTATAGACCCGTTTGCAACAGGGAAGTTCTATTAAACTCCCAGTGTCCATCGATAAATTGGACGAAATACTTTGGAAACCTGCTGCTAACTATGACTAGGAATATGGCAGATGAATATTCGATTCAAAATAATAGTTTATTTTTGCTACACATAATGAATGATTTAACTACTAACAAATAAAATGAAAGACCTAAAAGTATCGCATAAAGTTTTTATTGCAAATTAACTGTTTCTATTGGTTATTCTCTAAAATAATTAACATATTGATTACAGTGAAATATGGATTTATTCTCTATCTACAACTGCTCCAAGACATATTGCGATAAATGCCAATGTACTAAGCAAGAACCACCCAGTGATTAGTGGAACTATCGTCTTCTGGTAATTTTGGCCGACAATGGTTCCACAGCCCCACGAAATTGATGTAGATATCCCTCCTATAACAGTCGCGGCTATTCCGGCCCTGTCCCCCATGGGTTTCATTGCCATAGCATTCAAGTTACCCATCAAGAAACCCAACTGAAAGAAAAGACAACTCAAAAAAAGCATAGTTACCCACAAGGGAGGATGTCCCTGCTCAAAAAATATATAAGCCAAAAACAGCGACGAGAAACTAATCATAATCACAAGTCCGACTGATGCTAACCTCATCATACCTAGTCTATTTACTAGTCGGGAGTTCAACACCGAAGACACCCCAACAGATATCGCTAAACCAGCAAAAAAAAGAGGGAAACGCTCTTTTTCTTGATAAATATCAGCAAAGATCTGCGGTGCAGACACTAGAAATGCCACCATATTAGCGAAGACAAAGCCTTGAGCTAGAGTAAAAAGAAAAGTTGACTTCACTTTCAAAACCAAACAAATTTCTTTTAAGAGCAGGCCTAAATCAAAACTTTTTCGATTCTCTATTGTAAGTGTTTCTGGCTGTCGCAGACCTAACCAGAAAACAACTACAATGGCATGGATAAGCAAAAACAAAAAAATTGCCCGATAGCTATACCTTTTCAGAATCAATTGCCCGAGGCTAGGAGCTAAAACTGGAACAATAATGAAGACACTTATTATCATTGACATAATCTTAGCCATATCTTCTCCTACATACTGATCACGAATTATTGCTTGTGATACAATTCGAGCCGAGGAGGCACCTAAACCTTGTAGTAGACGCCCGAACAACATGGCTTGAAAATTGGCAGCTTGGTAGGAAATGATACAGCCAATGATGAAGATGAAGATACCGAGGTAAAACGCAGGTTTGCGACCGATTATGTCAGCCAAAGGCCCATAGAATAACTGACCGATTGAAAAAGCTACGAACATCACTCCTATGACCAATTGAGCATCATTTTCTTTAGCTGCCCCTAGTTCTTTTGCAATTGTTGCGACCGCTGGTAACATCATATCGATCGAAAGTGCAGATAACGCCATCACCATAGCCAATAAGGGAACTAATTCTCCTACAGATAAACGAGCTTGGTGACTTGATAACATCCTTCCTGTCACTAAGGTATTCCTTTACTATTATGCTAGGTATTTAAAAGTTAGATTAAATACTTCTTTTCCTAAAAACAGCTATTTGTCTTTTGAGAAAACAAGCAAAAAAAATGGAAAAGGCTGAAATATAAACTACTATATATCCAAATAAATGGAGTAAATTATACGGATGCTTCTAGTGTCGTTATTTGGGCTACTTACAGACTTAGCTATAGACTAAGAGTATGGCTTTGGACTTCCAACTCAAGATTCACATGCTGAGTAAACCGGATATTTTTACATAAATATGATAGTGAGTAACAACAGCATTGAGATCTCTATGAATCGTTTACATCGTCTAATGATACAGTAATCTCTGCTGACAATAGTATAATTACTCCTGTTTGACAGACTGATTACGCTCAACTCATACGCCTTAGTGAAACAGATCCAAACAAGGCGGCCGCATCATCCTTGCTCAGGGTCTCCGTCAAACCCTGTTCTGTTACAGACAAGGTGCGGATGCGGTAAGCCCCCTGCTCGTAATCAAAGCTCTTACCATCGTCTTCGTACAATTCAAAGGTACCATCTGCAGTACCGTAATGACGCAACTCCAGATCACAGCCTTGAATTCCTTGTGTATTCAGCAAGTTTTTGCTCAGCATGGGAATGAGTGCCCCATCTTTGACAAACAGGGGAATCTGGTCATTCAACACTTCGGCTTTAATCACAAAGGTTGTATGGGAACCAACGGGCTGACCACTGTAGAAGTCATACCATTTTCCAGACGGCAAATGGACTTGACGCTCTGTGGCTTTGTCACCGTAAAAGGGCGCAACCATAATTGATGGACCAAACATGAACTGATCCGTTGTTTCCATAACCGTGTTCATGGCATAAGGATCGGTTTCACTATCCAGTTTTCCCTTTACTACGGTTCCGTTTATGTCAATTGCCTCGCTTTCTAGCATCATGGCCCGCATCGGCGGCACACCGTTAAAGTGATAGTCAGCAAAAGCACTGTAAATATACGGTAACAAACGCATGCGAAGTTGGATAACCTTGCGGACTGCCGCCTCCACCTCTGGGAAACTCCATGGATGAAGACCAGTGGCCCAAGCGTTGAGCTTGGCCATGGGGGAGAAACAGACGGTCTGCATGCGGTTGAGCCATTCTCGTGCCGTAGCCGCATTGCGTACTTCAGGAGTCCATAAAACCCCACAAAGACTGGCCGCTGAAATTCCCCTAATGTACTGAGCATGGTCATACGAATCGCTGTAAATGACAAATGGGTAGCCGGAAGCCCCACCATTGCTGGAACGCACATTGCCATAGGTGCGCTGGTTGTTTTTCTTGAACAGATCCTTATAGAGCAGGTTCTGCATCAGCAAGCCATACGTTTGGCGCATACTTTCGCCTGATATTCCAGAAGGAAATGTGGCGTGGTCCGGCCACAACCAGAAATCATACCCATCAACCTCGTCCACTTTGTAACCACTGATACCGATATTCAAGTGCTCCTTGGTATGCTGTTCCACCAGCAACCGTCGGGCTTGAGGCATGTAGTAATCAGGAACTAGTCCTAACCAGACCATATGTGACCCCGAGTACGGATATATCTCGTCGTGGATTCGACTTTCTGGAGAAACGTAGGGGTTGATCCAGAGGTTTAGGCGGACGCCCTGCTCCAAGAGGCGTTTGGCCAACACATCAGGCTCCGCAAAACGTGCTTTCTGCCATTCAAAAGTGCAAGGATAGGAAGAACTCATCCATCCAGGTTCGAGCCCCACAACATCTAGAGGGAACTGCTTTTCATTGAACGCTGCTACCTCCGCTTCAGTTTGGTCGGCGTCAAACGCGGCATGTACGCGGTGCCAGAAGCCTAGCCCCCACAAAGGCGGCAAAACCCCTCCCCCACAGTAGAGGTTATAGCGTCGAACCACGTCCAGCATACTGGCACCGCTGAAAACGATAATTTCCATCCCTTTGCCAATAATGTGCCCTTCCACAGCATCGCCCTGGGGAACCGCTTGCCAGGGATCTATCGATTCAGTTTCTGGGACTGGATTGCGATCGACTGGTACCGGATTGTTCGGAGAATCCTTGCGATTGCCTATCTGACAGTATACTTTCAGATAACGCGCAGTATTGAAGAACACTCCATACCCTTTGCTTGAAATATAGAAAGGGACTGGTGCGTGGGTCCGACCACCTCCCTTATTCCAGTGGTCTGTATTCAAAGTGAGTACTGTTTTGTTTTTCTTCAGCCCGTCAAATTGAAGCCCGAACCCATAGAGCTGTTCATCTGCTTCAGCAGGAATACGAATGGTGATCTTCCCGTCCTTGTTTTGGTAGGATGGAACATCGCTGACAAAGGGGAAGTCGGCAGGGGAGAGTACATTTATTCTGTCCCATCGAGGCGGTGCTACAGCGAGATTACTATAGCATTGCTCCTTGCTTATGTCGCCGAGCTCGCATCTCCAGATACCGTTTGCAATCGATTGCCAATTATCAATCGAAGTTAGGTTGTCAAGTTGGCCAGTTGATTTGGTCATGTTCTTGTCTTACTCCGTTTTTTTATCCATAAAATTGATCCTTTCTTTCTAGCAGATCACTTGGTTGGCGTGATCTTGCTATCCTCCTTGCTTGTAATAATGGGATTTTTGCACCCGTTGTAAGTTGTAAATGGCATTGATCCATGAGATTGGTAGGTTCAGTAACAGTTCTACCATAAAAGTGACGACCCCAGGGTTATGCTTGCCCAGACAAGTTTCTCCTTAAAAGTTGGTCTGATCGTTCCAGTTGCTGAGAAAGACCATAAAAGTTTTGTCTAAAGACCAATCGATTTTACCATCATGGTATTCCTTAGGTTTTTAGTGGCAATATACCAGACTTGTACGTTATCTTTATGCCCTCTTTTCAATGCAGTAGCAATTTAGTTCATTATTGTAATGGGTTCTTTGTGAGTGAGTATCCAGGATGTTTGAATGACTAGCGATTTCAATAGGCTCTTACTGCTGTTGCTTCATACGATTTAGAACCGATTGAAGATTCTTTCGAGCGGTTTTTGATTCCTCAGTATCCTCTTCAATAGGATATTCTTCAAGAACATCGATCACGAGATTATAAAGCCGGCCATCGTCGTAGAGTTTCCATGTTTGATCTTGAGCCCATTCCTGCAAGTAGTATCCTTCTTTGGCCCAACCTGGCAATGGATTATGCCAAGCATAAATCCACTCTCTTGGGTTTGGTCTTTTGCCAACCAGTTGGGGAAGGAAAGACCGACCGTCACAAATAGCCTGGGATGGAAGAGAAGTTCCAACAATCTCCATCATTGTAGGCAGAAAATCGCTGCAGTCCACCAAATCATTGCAGACACTAGTCCCAGTCTCATTGTTACCCCAAGAAGCTATTAGAGGAACACGAATTCCCGCATCAGTGGACTTACCCTTACCACCTCTAAATGGCCGGTCACCTAGCATTGAGACAACTTCAGTAGGCGACCCATTATCACCGATAAACATAACCAGTGTGTTATCACAAAGTCCCAAGTCGTCAAGTCCATTCATGATTTGGCCGACTATCTTGTCCGTATATTCGACCATGTATTTAAAATTTCCGACATTACTTTTATGACGATTCTCAATCCACTCAAGACTATCTGGCGTAGGCATAAATGGTCCATGTGTGAGTGCCATCGGATAATAAACAAAAAATGGTTGATTTTGATAACGTTTAACGAAGTCAAGGAGGTACTCAACATAGAGATCGGGACCATACCTCCCTTTTGTATCTTGACGGAGCCCGTTATTGTCAAAAATCAAAGGATCTGCGTACCGTGAACCCTTATCCTCAGTGTGACCAGCGTGCCAAAGAAAAAACTCATCGAAACCAGCATTTTCCGGCAGCATTCCCTGCCCTCGCCATTCTGGTTCAAAACTAGGGGGGTTATAGCTCCAAAGTTGCCATTTCCCAGTGACACAAGTTTTATACCCAGCATGTTGCATGTAATGACCAAATGTTTTCTCATCTGGATCGAGAATACCAAAAGCTTTCCAATTACGAAAATTATACTTCCCAGTCATTATCTGAACCCTAGTAGGTGTACACAACGGTAATGCGTAGGCATGAGTAAACCGTGTGCCAGACGCAGCCATAGCATCAAGATTAGGGGTGTTGTAGGATTCTCCCCCGTAGCAACCGAGACATTCATAACCCAGATCGTCAGCTAGGATTAGGATAATGTTTTGCTTTTGCTGTTCTCTCATAACACACCTCAATTGATTCCCTGTTTGGGCAATGGCTAAATTTCGGTAGCTTCCGCTTATGACCTTATGATATAGGCGAAAGCTATCTTACTTGGTTTTCGATTTTTGCTCAATAAAATTTTGGGATCTGATCTTTTGCTAATTATCCGACGTGATGTATGGAACTTCGTGGTTGACATGTTATTTTGCGTATTAACCCTAGGATTTCCCAACTATATAAAAACTCTGGTGATATCGCTCCAGCGAATCAGAACGCCCATGCATATTATTAGGATCGATACTTAGGACCCGTCGTCCTGAACAAAAGGATAATGATAAGTGGTTTTGATTTTTCCCTGACTTTCATGTAGAATGACAATTGCCAGTCATCGCCATTTATTGAATGGCCTTGTGCCAACTGAAGTCGCATTGGGTTCAGGACCGAAATTTACAGGAAAAACTATGTTTCACAACCCAGGATTTTTCAGGTTTTGTTTGTTTTTACTAATCCTATATCTCTCGTTGGTACCGTTTTCGTTGTCTGTAGCCGAGATCTCTTTCAATCGAGACGTATTGCCAATTTTGTCCGACAACTGCTTCAAATGTCATGGTCCTGACCAACGAACCCGCCAAGCCAGTCTACGCCTAGATTTGAAAGAGAGTACGCTCTGGACTGAAAACCCGGTTATTCAGCCCAGAGATGTTGGAAATAGCCAGTTAATTGTCCGTATTGTAGCTGAGGATCCAATGCGAGTGATGCCACCACCATCCTCAAAATTAGAACTGACCTCTGAACAGATCAAAACCTTGAAACAGTGGGTGGCCGTCGGTATCGTTTAACCGATGTCCATGGTGAAATTGTGCAAGAGGTATTGGCTTAACTCATAAATATAGGGTGAAACATATAAATTGAGCTGTTTCAGCTCGAAATATGAAAGCCATGACGAATATAACAACAAATTTGAATATAGGTTAGTATAGCCGTCACTGGTTACGATATAGGTAATTTTCTATTTACAGTTTGACCCTAAATTAGATTCAGTACATTTAGCAAGACAGGATAATAATAAATTGACTCACTATCAACCATCACCAATGAAAGTTCGGTTTGGTATTATTGCCGATATCCACAAAGATGTGATGCACGATGCTGACTCTCGATTACAGTCTTTTATTGATCATATGGTTCGAGAACAAGTTGACTTTATTATTCAGTTAGGGGATTTCTGTGTGCCAAAATCAGAAAATCGAGATTTTATTCAAATCTGGAATCAATTCCAAAAACCAAGCTACCATGTTTTAGGAAATCACGACACAGATGGTGGTTTCACTCATCAGCAAACAATTGATTATTGGGGAATGAATTCTCGATTTTACTCTTTTGACCACAAAGGGGTACATTTTATTGTACTTGATGGGAATGATATACCAGTAGGACACCAATCTGGTTATCCGTGCTATATCGCCGCTGATCAGATTTCGTGGTTGTACGAAAATTTAAAACAAACAAATGCTTTCTCCATAGTATTCGTGCATCAAAGTATTGAACGTGAAATGGATGGTAGCATTAAAAACGGCAGCGAGGTTCGCAACTTACTAGAAAAAGTTAATCACCAGGCAGGTTTCCGGAAAGTGATAGCCTGCTTTTCGGGCCATCATCACCGTGATTATGTTCGTTGGATCAACAATATTCTTTATTCTCAAATTAACAGTGCTTCCTATTATTGGATAGGTGAAGATTTTTTAGAAGTTCGCTATAGTCAAGAGATAGACG
Organism: Candidatus Poribacteria bacterium; assembly: GCA_002709695.1. GTDB lineage: Bacteria > Poribacteria > WGA-4E > WGA-4E > UBA9662 > UBA9662. Next base: position 25,587 of record PAQF01000079.1, on the reverse strand, counting down.
AACAGTATCCATGGATCAAATACACGGTTCCTTACCAAGATTCAATTTACGGCATCGTGACCTTGGATCTCCAAGAAGGAACAATCGAGTTAAATGGCTGTAAAAGCGAATTTGTTGGTTCTGCTCCTTGGGATTTGGGAAGGACAAGAGCATATTGGGATGACCGAACCCTAAAACCTTGTGTTTCTAATTGGAAAGTGTTTTTATAATGAATTGAGAGGTAAAGTTACTGTTTCCTACACTAAGGACTCGATCCTAATCCTCAATGAATGCCTCTAGGTTTTATTTAGCTTCTCTATCATAAACGTAACACAAAACCATCCTCAAAACAATCTAACGTATTGCTGGTGGCATGCATATTCGAAGGGTAACATTTGAGTAGGTCACAATTTCTTCGATTTAAGCATGTAAGAAGGCTCTCAAGATTTTACTTCGAAGTCTAGGTCTAAGTTAACAACTTTTTCAGCACCTCTCCGTGTACATCCGTGAGCCGGTAATCACGACCTTGAAAAGAATAAGTAAGTCTTTCATGGTCAATTCCCAAAAGATGCAACCAAGTGGCATGCAAATCATGGATATGGGCAGAATCCTTTACAGGGCGATAACCAAATTCGTCGGATTCGCCGTAGGTAAGACCAGGTTGGATGCCCGCACCTGCCATCCACATGCTGAAGCAAAGCATGTGATGGTCACGACCGTAACTTTGAGCATCGTATTCTCCTTGAAGCATCGGTGTGCGTCCGAATTCCGTACCCCAAATAACAAGTGTATCATCAAGCAAACCGCGCATTTTGAGATCTTTGATAAGGGCCGCCGAGGGTTGATCAGTCTGCCTGCACTGGCGGGATAACTCTTGTGGGAGGTTTCCATGTTGATCCCAACCACGATGATAGAGTTGCACAAAACGAACACCTCGTTCAGCAAGCCGCCGTGCTAGTAAACAACTACGCGCAGCGCTCCCCGGAGTGTGTACCTCAGGACCATACATATCGAGAATATGCTGAGGTTCACCAGATATATCCATCAAGTCAGGTACGGAGGACTGCATTCGAAATGCCATCTCGTAGGCACTAATGCGTGTATCAATCTCCGGATCTCCTACAGCATCGCGCTTAAGCTTATTCAGCTTCATAACACTATCGAGTAACCGGCGACGGGCGTTGCGATCAATGCCTGAAGGGTTGTTCACAAAAGGTACAGGGGTACTTGTCGGACGAAACATAACACCTTGATGCTCAGATGGAAGGAATCCACTGCCCCAATAACGTGTGTGCAGGTTCTGCCCTTGATTCATTCCGGAGCAAAGTACAACAAAAGCTGGTAAATTCTCACTGACACTGCCAAGTCCATAGCTAAGCCAAGCGCCCATTGTAGGTCTGCCTGGTTGTTGTCCTCCACATTGGAGAAAGGTAACTGCAGGGTCATGGTTGATTGCTTCTGAAACACAAGTGCGTACAATACAAATATCATCGACAATATCCGCAGTATATGGCAAGAGTTCGGAAATCTCTGCGCCGCATTGACCATGACGAGTAAATGCATAAGGAGACCCACAAATAGTAAGTTTGTGACCACGGATCTGTGCAAGTCGCTCGCCAGTGGTAAGCGAGGCGGGCATCGCTTGACCATTGAGTTCCATAAGCTTTGGCTTAAAATCAAAGGTCTCGAACTGCGAAACCCCCCCGCTTTGACAAATGAAGATAACTCTCTTTGCTTTTGGTGCGAAATGGGGTTTCCCAAGGACGCCTAATCCTTCTTTCCCTCGTCCCACAGCGGGGACATCTTCTGCTAAAAGTGATGTAAGGGCAATAGAACCAATTCCTGATGTACAACGTCGCAGAAATGCACGGCGTGTAAGATGATTCCTAAGGCTATCAAATAGATTATTCATTGGGTCATTCTTTCGTCTGCATTTCGTCAAGGTTCAAGATTGCTTGAGCAACTGATGTCCAAGCTGCTAGCATGATGGGATCAAGGTTATCCGAAACCGGCCACTCACCAACAGCAATAATCTTGCCTGCATCATTTGGTTGTGCAAGGTAATGGTCTATCATGTCTGCCAACAATGTTTTTAAAATTAAAAGTTCGATAGGAGATGGTGAGCGGGCTACCGCAGTTTTCATGGCGAAATCAATTCGGCTTTCCAAATTCGATCCACCCCTTACCAAAATCCGCTCTGCAAAAACACGAGCAGCTTCGACAAAAGTAATATCGTTGAGCATAACAAATGCTTGGAGAGGAGTATTAGTACGTGGCCGTCTAACAGTACATTCCTCACGGATGGGAGCATCGAATGCGGCAAACGCGGGGTAAAGAATTGAACGCTTCCAAAAAGTGTAGAGGCCACGGCGGTAAAGGTTATCCCCATGATCCTGTTCGTAGGCTTTTCCAGGCGAGTCACCGTAGGCCATTTCTTTCCATAGTCCAGGTGGTTGGTAGGGTTTGACCGAAGGCCCACCCCTTTTCTCTACTAAAAGCCCGGCGACATATAAGGCATTATCACGGATCATTTCTGCTGGTAAGCGGAACCGAGGGCCACGTGTCAGAAGCCGATTTTCCGGATCGTATTTTCTTCGAACTTCGTCTGTAATAGAACTTTGTCGATAGGTCGCAGAACCGACGATATATTTTAATATATGCTTTACATCCCAACCAGATTCGATGAACTCGACCGCGAGCCAGTCGAGCAATTCTAGATGGCTAGGCCATTCACCTTGGGAACCAAAGTCTTCCCCTGTTTTAACAATACCAGTTCCAAACAACATAGCCCAGAATCGGTTTACAGTAACACGAGCAGGCAAAGGGTTCTTCGGATCGACTAACCACTTCCCTAATGTTAAGCGAGATGGCTTCCCACCAGTAAGAGGAGGAAGTAATGCTGGAACTCCAGGCTCAACTAGTTCACCTCGCTTTCGAAAATCGCCACGAAGTAAAATGTGTGTTGGAGTACGCTCCTTCACATCCTGCATGATACGTAGTTTGGGAATTCTAGCCCGAAACTCATCGTAGAGCTCCGTGGTTTCTAACAATTTCTGTTTTACGATCTCGTCGGAGTTCACATTCGCTTTAGCTTGTTTCTTCAACTCTGTAATTGAGGCTTCCAGCGCCGCTAGTTCGGCCTCCTGTGCAGACGAGGACAACTCGATTGATGGAGGAGCATAAAGACCTCGAAAGAGGTAATCACCCGGTACTTGATCAAAGAACGCTAGGAATTGGTAGAATTCCCGTTGGGTGAACGGGTCGAACTTGTGGTCATGACATTCTGCACATTGGAGAGTCACACCGAGCCAAACTGTCGCAGTTGTATTTACACGGTCAACAGCATATTTCACGCGGTATTCTTCTGGATTCGCACCTCCTTCACTTGATGTTGGTCCATTTCGGTGAAATGCCGAACCCACCTTCTGCTCACGCGTAGCATTTGGAATTTGGTCACCCGCAATCTGTTCAAGGGTAAAAACATCGAACGGCTTGTTGTCACAAAACGACTTTATCACATAGTCGCGATAAGGCCACATGGCACGAGCTGTATCGTCATGGTATCCATCACTATCTGCATAGCGAGCCAAGTCAAGCCAGTGCAACGCCATGCGTTCACCAAACCGCGGTGATTTTAACAATCGATCCACGAGGGTTCCATAGACATCATCCGATGAGTCAATAATGAAATTTTCAACTTCTTTGGGCGTTGGAGGCAAACCTGTTAGATCAAGTGACAACCGTCGAATGAGAGTACGCTGATCCGCTTCAGGCGAAGGGCTCAACCCTTTTTCTTCTAGTTGAGCAAGGATGAAATGATCAATCTCATTGCGTGGCCATGTCATATCTTCCACTGTAGGAACTGAGGACCGACGAGGTGGAATCCAAGCCCAGTGTTCGCTGTAATCGGCACCTTCCGCAATCCAACGCCGTAGCAGAGTTTTTTGCTCAGGAGACAGTGGTTGTTTGGTTTCTATCGGCGGCATTCGTTTCGACAGGTCCTCGTGATAGATGCGATTTACAATTCCACTTTCGAATGGTTCAGCTGGGACAATGGCTTTCTTATCCAAGGCACTTGTACGTATATCCAGTCGGAGTTCTGACTTGCGAGCATTAGCATCTGGTCCATGACAGGCGAAGCAATGATTAGACAATATTGGACGAATATCCCTATTAAAGCTGACGAGGTTCTCTGCTTCACAGGCAAATGACAGATAGGCAAATGCTATTATTCCCCCAAGAACTCGCGAAGCCAGAAAAGCAATTGTTGGACGCACTAAAAGATAGTAAGTGAATATTTTTAACATCATCTTCTAAAAATACGAGATTAAACTGTAACCTATAAGAGCTCGCAAAATTTCCTATTGATTGATGAACATGACCTCTCCAACATATCACTAAAATAGAATATATATATATTAGTGTCAAGCAATTTTATATTTCCTAAAACAATCTCAATATTACGCGGTGAGGTATTGGTAGGCATTACTCACGTCAATCGGGCACATAGAACCCAAGGATATTCGTTGTGATCAGCCAGATTCTTAGGAAAAGGCTTATCTTGAAAATCCTAAGATATTTTGCAATAAAGATGAGGATTGGAACAGTATCACCGTCACTGATTGCTCTAGTATTTGACTTTTAGCTGTTGCTTTAGAGGCGAAGTCCGCATTCTCGACACTTGATCGTGAGGCCTCGATATTCTGAATGTTGTTGCTCAGGTTAGACATAGTAAACTGCAGTTCATTGTGATTCTTGCAGTGATTTTGGGTTTCCTCATTCACTAGGAATCTCATTAAGAACTATTTCAGCAAAAACAGGTAAATGATCTGAAGGAAATCGACCTTCCCAAGATTCGCTTAATGTCCCAAATCGTAACACACGAATATTATGTTTAATAAAAATATAATCGATTCTTTTTCCAGGTTTTCCTGGAAAGCTAAATCCACTCCATGTTCCTTCAGGCCCATGAGGAGCTTGTATTGACAATGACTTTGCATCTTTGATAGGCTCAAAGTTTTTACTCCTTGTCAGAATCTGGTAGGGTACAGAATCTGGTCGTGCATTAAAATCTCCTGTTACCAAAACAGGTTTTCTTTCTGTATTCAGTGTTGTAATGGTCGAAAGCATTAATTCTGCACTCTTTTGCCGAGCTATTTTCCCTCTGTGATCAAAGTGAGTGTTGAAGTGAAAAAAAATTTGATTGGTATAGATGTCTTGGAATTTAGCCCAAGTCAATATCCGATTCAAACTTGCATCCCAACCTGGACCTGGTTCCTCTGGTGTTTCGGATAGCCATATTGTGTTATGCTCTAATAGATTAAAACGATTAAAATTGTAAAAAATACCACAATACTCGCCTTTTTTGGCCCCATCGTCACGCCCAACACCAACTGAACGATGGTTGGGAAGCAAAATAGATAGATCGTCCATTTGTTCATCGAGTGACTCTTGAACACCAATTAGATCAGCTTGGTGAAAAAGAATCATACTTTGTACCATTTTCTTCCTATGGGACCAGGTGTTAAACCCATCTTCGGGATTGTTAAGACGAATATTAAAACTCATTACTTTTAGTGGGTAATCTCTAGCCGTTTTTTTAAGACTAAGCATGATTTTCTCGTCTGATGAATCGGATTTTTTTTCCGCAAGTACAACTGATATTAAGACTGACACAAGAGGAAGTACAAGATAAAAAGACTTCATTAAGTTTATCTCCAAACAATTATTTACTAAAAGGGCTATTGAGCTTTGACTCTACATTATTGAAGAGAAAACCGTCAGCACCGGTTGAAAAATATTAACATGATCATAACATCGGGTAAAGAGGCAGACAGGCCTAAGACTAGAACACAGGCAATAAAGAAGGGAGACGTTAGACAAAATCGAGAGAAATTCTGAAAGAAATACCGGTGCAGGTAGAAAGGTAACTAGTGGCACTTAATTTTCTATAGGCTAAAAAAAACAGATAATCTACATTCACATAGAAGGTGATTGTCTTAAAGTAATCATTCTGTTTAGCAAGCTAGGTATAAATGTCTCTTTAACACAACTGTTATCTCAGTTATAATCTTCAATATTCTTCGGTAAATAATAAGAAAACACGTGGATTTGAAAATTTCGGCAAGTCTGGCAACCTAATTGCATGGATTTCAAACTCTAGGTCAACCAATGAAATACAGCGAATTATTCTATACAATCCAAGGTGAAGGAATGCTAATTGGTGTGCCTTCTGTATTCTTTCGTACCAGTTACTGTAACCTTCGTTGTATTTGGTGTGACACACCATACACCAGTTGGGAACCTGAAGATAAACATATTTCCGTCAATAAAATCGCAGAGAAAATTGCCACATATAACTGTAAGCATGTTGTTATCACCGGTGGTGAACCGTTCATTCAAACCGAGGAATTGGTAACTCTCTGTGATAAGTTGAACAAGGACGGATATCATATTACCATTGAAACTAATGCCACAGTCTACGCAGACGTCAGGGCACACTTGATCTCGATGAGCCCAAAACTTCGAAACTCAAATCCAAAGCCGGGTAATCGTTATTTCGAAATGCATCAACGTGAAAGAATCCAAACTGACGTAATTCGCAAATTTCTAGATAATTATACTTGTCAACTTAAGTTTGTTATGGAAACACCAAAAGATCTAGGAGAAGTTCAATGTTTACAATCAAAAATTGGGATTCCAGATGAGATAATTGTATTGATGCCACAAGGTATCATCGCTGAGGAAACACAATGCAAACAAGAGTGGATTATTGAACTCTGCAAGCAACATGGATACCGATATTCACCGAGGGTTCACGTTGATGTGTGGGGAAATCAACGTGGAGTTTAAAAAAAGAAATTTTGCTTTCAAGAGACATAAATCCAATTGAAAAAGTGCCAGGTTAGGTACTAACAAGAAGCTTGCTATCCCAACAAAAAAGCCAAAAACTATAATTCACTTGAATTAATTATGAGCAGGATAGTAATGGTTCAAACACTCGGTTTATCAATCCGTTCTTGAGAATTAAGGAACACTAACTTTGGTTTTAGTTTGTAGCATTAATAAATCAATTAAAGGAGATTGATGTGTCTAAGGCGACTGTAATGTTCTCCGGAGGACAAGATTCCACAACCTGTTTATATTGGGCGTTAAAACAATTTGATCATGTAGATACTGTTGGTTTTGATTATGGACAAAAGCACCTTATTGAATTAGACATAGCAAAGCAAATCTGCTGTGACTTGAGTATTAATTATACTGTTATTAATTTAAAGGATGTCTTTTCCAATTCCTCATTGGTAGACTCTCAGCAGGATGTTTCTGAACAACATACTGTTAACTCGGACCTTCCATCGACTTTCACAGCTGGGCGTAACGCTGTTTTTTTAAGTGTCACTGCGGGCTTAGCTTATAATAAGAACATCAACAACATCGTGATAGGGGTGTGTCAAACCGACTACTCTGGTTATCCTGACTGCCGTCGGGATTTTATCGACTCCATGGAGGATTCATTGAGTTTAGCATTGGACTCCAAGATCAAGATCCACACACCACTGATGTATTTAACCAAAGCTGAAACTTGGAAGATGGCCAAGGATCTTGATTGCTTGGAAGTTATTATTCATCAAACACATACCGATTACAATGGTAACCGTACCGATTTTAATGAATGGGGATATGGTGCTCTGGACAATCCTGCTAGCCAACTTCGAGCTAAAGGATATCAAGAAGCTAAAGCAAAAGGTTGGATATAATCGTTTTATAAATCCGGTTTTAACGAGTCCCTTAATTCCGGATCTGAAACCAAGCTGGGATGTTAACTGCTAGAATTGACATTTCAAAGAGGCCTCAAAATAGAAATAGTAATGGACACAACAAAAATTTCGGATGATATAGGTGTTGAAGAATTGCAGGAGCTCATAGATCCAGAGGATGAGGTTGATGACATTGATAAAGAAACAAAAAATGAGACTGGTATTTATTTTATAACCTAAGACAGTTATAAAATAATTTCAAACACAGTAGCCAAAGACAGGCTTTATCAAGTTGGAATTGAAGAAGGTAGATGAAGAATTGATGGTAACTCATTAATCTTGATTTATTTGGACGAGGACACCTCCTTCCTTTCATTGATTTATACTAGAGGAAATAAGCGATTATGGTGACAGAAGTCGTACATGTCATGATCAATAATAGATGGGCTACTGTGCAAATTTATATGATAGGAGATGAATATGCCTTTTATTACGGTTAAGATGTTGAAAGGTAGGAATCAAGATCAAAAGCGTCAATTGGTTCAAGCTATTACCAATGTAATGGTTGATATTTGTGATGCCAAACCAGATGGCACAATGGTTGTCATTGAAGAGGTTGAGAGAGACCATTGGTCACGTGGAGGAGTACTCATTTCTGATAAAGTTGATCCAGAAGTTAAGTGAATCCTTCACATAATAATTTTCCTTAATGGAACATTTATGATTATTTGTGCTGGAAGTGGGTTTGCTACATCTCCGTACTGTTGGCAGGCTTGGCAGCTTCGATGATTCTCTTAATTATGTATATGTAGTTAGGAGGCAGGTTTTTATAAATCCAAAGACGCGCACGTTTTAAAATCGTCTGATCCTGCTTACGATAGTAGGATTGAGGGTTTTAATCGAGAGTTTAGACTTACAAGTGAAGCATAGAGGGGCAAGGCCATTGAAGAACAAGCACCCATTTGAGCTTGAGCTTTTTGTTTCTGGTCTTTAATCTAAGTATTATTTTAGGGTGAGTTACGATCAAGTATAAAAGGAGAGGATGTGGGATTAACAGTTGATTTCTGCCAATATCCAATTAGGTTGCCCACCAATACAGCAATTGTGATAGAATGCTTAAATTGCCAACTTAAGAGTTGAATTCTCGTCTAAGGTAGTGGCGTTTTTTTGAGCATCTTATCAATCTTAAAAAAGGACTTTCAGATGAAAAAGATCATAGTATTGACTTTAATAGTTTTGTTTTCTGGTTGTGCGAAAAACCCATCCTTGACTACACAAAAATTGCTAGAGGCTCAACGGCTCAATGTCTTGGAACAACCAATAATTTATCCCACTCAGCAGCCGGCTGAAGTTACAAGTGTCATTAGAGTCCTCCAACCAGGTGAAGAAACGGGTTGGCATAAACATATGGTGCCACTCCATGCTTATGTTATGGAAGGAACATCCACGATCGAATTTGAGACAGATGGCGACATACATGCACATACTTTTTCAAAAGGAGAGGCATGGGTAGGTGCTGCTGACGTATGGCACAATGCGTCTAACAAAACAGATCAGCCCGTTGCCGTTTTTGTAGTATTTATGGGAGCGGACGGCTTAGAAAACACTATAAACCGCTAAAGAAATGTTGTTTGCTGATCCTAAATTATGAGAGTAGGTTGTTGACCATATTTCTAGAATAATGGCTTGGAACGATTGCACATGGCATTAATGGCAACAGGTGAAAAGATGCTGATCCATTTCAGGTCCAACAATAGATGACAAAAGTAGATCGAAACTGATCAAAACATAGTCAAGCCTGATTAGATCAGAATGTTCTCTACGTTTTTCAAGCCTGAGTTTCAGATTTTCGTTTTTTTGCTACATTATCAATGGGAATGTTTGTTTTTTGAGTTCCCTCACCCATAGGAATTTGTATTTCACAATTAGAACTTCCTTCGCAACAAGTGATACAAACTTGGTGGCACTTTGTACATTGATAATGACCATGTACGAAAACCATTGGGGAAAGATGCCCACAAAAATTACATCTGTTTAACATATATAATCCTTCTTATTCAAGAAGCCAACGGCGTATGACCTGAGTGACACGCTCTGAGGCGTCATGTTGAACAAAATGCCCTGCATCAGGAATCGTCATTAGTGTCAATTCGTTGTCGATCCATTTCCATGTGTCATTCAGTGCACCTGGCAACAATGCCGAGTCTTCTAACCCATGGAACATTAGAACTGGGCACTTCACCTTGACAACTGGAGAGTCATTTTCTACATATGGCGGCTTCGGATAGTTAGCTTTATAATAATTCAGCATTGCCTCTAAATCAGACTTTTCAAAAGCCTCAATATATAATTTTTTGGTGTCTGGATTCGTAACCCACTCAGCTAAAATTTCTGCTGTCAGTTTTAGGTGTGCGTTGGGTTGTTGGAAATCTCGAGCATACTGGCTGTGCTTTTGTTGTTCTGGGTTGCGCGTTAATTCTCTTTGTAACCCTTTCAAATGAGGCAAATTGCAGATAATCAATTTTTCCAAAATATTGGGTTGGGTCATGGCAATAGCCCAAGCGATTGCTCCACCCCAATCATGTCCGACAACGATGGCTCTTTCTTCACCTAAATGCTGGATGACGGTCAAAATGTCACTTACCAATCGAGACATAGTATAATTTTCGACCCCCTGAGGTTTTCCGCTAAGATTGTATCCACGTAGATCAACAGCTGCTACTCGGAATTTATCTGATAATCCTGCCATTTGATTTCGCCAAGAGTACCAGAAATCAGGGAACCCATGGATCATTACTACCAATGGGCCATCTCCTACTACAACGTAGTGAATCTTAACGCCTTCATTATCAGCAAAATAATGCTGTGCTTTGGATAGAATCAGGTCATGTGCAGAGGCTGTTACTAATCCAATTAGCATCATCGCTACGTTCATAATGTTTTCCTTTTCTATTTTCATATTATAGTAATCGTAGTATTTCGTGTCAATTGTTGGAATTGAATGTAGACTGTGTTAATATAAAATAATGGTGGAAGAAGGAGACTTAAATGGGAAAAATCCCAATAGCGTTGCAATTATATACAGTTCGAGATGACTTGGCTGAAAATCCGGTTCAGACGATCCAAAAAGTATCCGAGATAGGTTATCAGGGCGTTGAAGGCGGTCCTCCCGCAGGAATGAGCAATGTCGATTTTCTCAAACTACTTACTGATAATGGTCTGAAATTAATTGGTAGTGGAGTTTCAACTGTAGAAATGAGACATAATATACATAAGATTTCTGACCAATGTAAGGAATTAGGAATCGATACCCTGATGTGTGGCATTGGTGGTGAACTTCAGCAATATAATGGAGATTGGGTATCCGTAATAGAAGCTCTTACCGAGGGGTGTGCTAAAGCAAAAGAAGCGGGGCTACGTATCCTTTACCATAATCATGCCTTTGAGTTTGAAACCAAGATTAACGGTAAATATGGATTAGATTATTTGTTCGATACCATACCTGCATCTGACATTCAAGCAGAATTAGACACATATTGGGTACAAACAGGAGGAGAAGATCCTGTTGAGTACATTAAAAAATATGCTGGACGTTTGCCTCGATTGCATATTAAAGATCGCGTTCCAGACCCGGAAAATCAAGATTGTCCTTTTGCGGAAGTAGGATATGGTATTTTGGATTGGGATAATATCTTTACTGTCTCACCAGATGCAGGGGTTGAGTGGTATGTAGTAGAGCAAGACCGTTGTGTTCGGCCACCTCTAGAATCTGCGAGGTTGAGCTTCGGCTATCTTCGTTCACGTGGGATGATATGAAGTACAAGCTGACCTTAGCTTCCAGCTTAATCTTTAAAAAAAATTGTTTCATAAGTTAGCACTCGCCACGGTGGGTTTCGAAGACAATATTTAGGCGGAGCAAACCTTATTATCAAATGGAGTAATCTAAAAAATATGTTCGAACATGTGACAATTTACAATCAAAAAGGGCGGTATGCAGGCTGGCCAGCTAACTATGGGATATGGTCATGGGATGATGAAATTGTTGTTGGGTTTACACTCGGTTATCATCAATCGGACGCTGGATTTCATACCCGTGATAGGAGTAGACCTTTCGTTACGATGCAAGCTCGCAGTCTCGATGGAGGTGAAACATGGAAAGTACAGGAAATGCCGTGTCAAACACCAGGAGGTAGAGGGTTGTCAGCAGACGAGCATGTTCAAAAATCTTTAGAAATTGGAGAGTCTTCAGAGCTTAACCAAGGACTAGGCATTTCTAGTGGAGGCATCAATTTTGCACATCCTGATTTTGCGCTTATGTGTGCTCGAACTGGAGTGGCTGGTGGTGCTGTTTCATGGTTTTATACTTCAATTGATAGGTGCCATACATGGGAAGGCCCATTCAAACTTCCTATGTTTGGATTTCGCGGGATTGCAGCTCGAACAGATTATCTAGTTACAGGTTCGAATACATGTCTCCTTTTTTTGACCGCAGCTAAATCTAATGGCAAGGAAGGTCGTGTGTTTTGTGCCAGAACATCTGATGGAGGGAAATCGTTTCAATTATTATCAGCTATTGGCGAAGAACCGACTGGTTTTGAAATTATGCCAGCTAGCATTCGGTTATCTGAATCTCATATACTAGTGGCGGTGCGAACAAGAGAAGATAATGAAAATTGGGAACAGGCCAAGAATTACGTAGATCTGTATGTTTCTGAAGATGATGGGCATAATTGGCAATACCTGGATCGCCCTGTGAAAAACACAGGTGTTGGTGGGAACCCTCCAACAATGACAAAACTGAAAGACGGCCGTCTCTGTATGACATATGGTTATAGAAATGCACCGTACAGTATGTTGGCAAAAATTAGCGATGACAATGGTATTACATGGGGGAAAGAGATTATCCTCAGAGATGATGGGGGCAGTCATGATATCGGGTATCCACGTACGATCCAAAGAGCAGATGGTAATATAGTCACGGTTTACTATTTTGCTGATGAACCAGATGGGGCCAGATATATAGCTTCAACGATATGGCGAGCATAGCGTAATTAATTTAATATTAAATTTCAATCCAGTTGATCTAACATGAAAACATTTCACACGCCTTTAATTCTTTAATTAAATATGTAAAAAATAATGAATTCTTTATCCCCAGAAAAAATAATTCCAAGATTAATTAAATTTGTATTATGAAAACACTTGCAGTTGTTAATAGTAAAGGTGGAGTTGGGAAAACAACGACTGCCGTCAACCTTTCAGCTCGTTTCGCCTCTGGAGATGCCCGTGTTTTAATAATTGATTTAGATAGCCAAAGCTCAGCTTCCTTTTCGTTTGGCATTGGAAGGCAAGATTTGACTCCTTCTATTGGGAATGTTTTTTTTGATCAAGTTCCGATTCAAGAAACCGTACGACGAACTTCTGTTAATGGCTTAGATCTTATTACGGGATCAATGGAGTTAGCGAACGCTGACGTAATTATGTCTAATGTTAAAGGCAGAGAAAATCAACTGAGGTATGCTGTCGAAAGTCTGTTGGATGAATATACTTATATTGTGTTTGACTGTCCACCTTCACTGTCTATCTTAACAGTGAACGCATTAGTTACTGCCGATGCATTTATAGTGCCAGTGTGTCCACAGTACTTGGCTCTTGAAGGGGTTGTTACACTACTCTCAGCGGTAGAAAAAACACAAGAAGGTATTGGTAAGATTGCTAAATTTCTGGGCATCTTATTAACAATGGTTGACAGACGATCCAACGCTACAGAAGAACTAATTCACATGATTCGTGATCATTACAAAAACACTGTATTTAACACTGAAATTGGCATTAGCTCAGCTTTGGCTGAAGCACCAGGTTTTGGGCAAAGTATATACGACTATGCCCCAGAGTCAAATGGGTCTAAAGCATATACAGACCTAACTATTGAGATTCTCGATAGGATGCTTAAAAAGGAGGGAGTAAATTGACAAAGGTAGGAAAAACACCTGACGACATCTTTGCTTCAACAGCTAAAAAGTCCAATCGTGGGCGCCCACCACTTCACCAACAAGAGGATTGGACTAAAGTCACAACATCATTACTTAATCGGCAGGTTGTGTTTCTCGATGGGCTTGCTAATGACATTCGTGCTAATTCGGGGCAGGTTGTCAAACGTACTGCAATTATACGAGCGTTAATTGATGCACTTGAACTCAGTAACATTGATCTGACAGATATTACGTCGGAAGATGAATGTCGCCAAGTTCTTTTGCAACATCTGACTGCTTCTCAAATAATAGAAAATAATGCACCAGACCCTAATGAAGTCTGAGTATGTCTTAGCGTAATCCGCGCTCTTGAAGGCGGCTTCTAACAAGTGTGATGCTGACTTCGTATTCTTTGGCAATTTGGTTCATACTCATGCCATTCTCAAATTTGTAAGCGATGCCATCCACATCTACATCCAGTTTAGGGCGATTGCATGGTTTGCCAGATTTACTTCCTCCAATGGCGGCTTTCTTGCGTCCATGTTGCATGCGTTCTCGAATTGCTTCCCTTTCGAATTCGGCAAAAGCACCCATGATTTGGAAAAGCAATCTCCCTTGGGGAGTAGATGTATCAATATTTTGGTCAGTAATAACAAAATCACAGTCATGATTTTTCAGGGTTGTCGTAGTGTTGAGGAGGTCCTGTAGAGACCGTGAAAGTCTGTCTAATCTTGTTACCATAATATAGTCGAGCCGACCATCTTGGACAGCTTCTATCATACGTGTAAACTGAGGTCGTTTGAGGCTACCTCCTGATTCACCTTCATCAACAAATTCTTGGGTTAGGTAGTCAATATCTTGGTTCCTTCTACGTATAAAGTCTACATATTCATAGAGTTGTTCTCTTTGCAAGACAACTTCTTGTTTATCAGTGGAACACCTAATATACAACCCAATCCGCTTTACTTCCATTAGATCCCCTTGTTAATGCATTGTTCAATAAAAAAGATTCTACTTTTCATTACGTCCAAGGTTGTATTTAAGTTTCAACTTAAATACAAGTATTTTACATATAAACTTAAATACAACTAAAAAACGAGGATGTATTTTACTTTCAATGTATAAAACATACAAACTTAAGTACAGCCGAAGCCTCTGTAAGCCAAATATTGAAACAGCGGTTTTTCCTGTTATTATAGGTTTTAGAAGGTTAGTTCCTCGCTTTGTTGTTTTACTTAAGTCTATGTTTTATACATTGAAAGTAAAATACAGTAATTTAACATGGTTTCATTTAAGTTTATATGTATAAAACATTCAAACTTAAGTACGGGTTTTGGGTGCGATCCCTCTGTCTTGTGGCATATTCGCGAGTGTTAATTACAACTTCTTTTTAGCTTCCATCAGCATTCCAGGATATCTATGTGTGACCAATTCTTAAAGGCTCTCTTTTGCTTGCCATAAACGCTGTTCCCTAGTTTCGGATAACATATGTATGATGCAGTTACTCACTAGTATTAACTTTTTAAAACCTGCACGATTTTTCAGTGCAACTGCCAAGTGTCAATGCCAATTTGTTTTGCTTTACTGCCGTTTCTATTTGCTGTTAGAAAAATATAACGCTACGAAGCTCTTCATGCTTATTTGTATTCACTCATATTACCTTAGAAGACACTAGTATCCATTTAAAAATGCGATTTCCTTGTAAGCCCCCTCAAAACTTCGTATATGAAGAAGTTCGACTTGTCTGGGCACTTTACCCTTGTGTGAGCCTCAAAAAACGATTTTGAGGTAGATTTTGACAACGTTTTTTTTGATTGGAGTATAAAATAAACACATATTTACTGCATTTTTATTGAAAATAAATACAAATTTACTTAACCTTTTGCTTGTAATCGCCTTTTTTTTATTTGTAAATAAATACAAGTTTTTATATTTTAATGAATATTTAATTATAAAATAATAATTTTTTTGTTTTCAATTTTAAAGTATTGTTTACTGTTTGATGGCACTTAAAAAATGGTCCATTTGCTAATCTCTGTTTGCCCGAGACCTTAGCATGCAATTTTATTATGCATCTCGTTTCTCGGTGATAAAGATCTAACCTAGGAGGTAATCTTGAATAAAGAGTATGTTAACAGCGAACTGTTAATTTCAGCTACAGAATTAATCACACAGGCATCAGAACATTGCATAGTGGATACTCGTCCAGTACATCAATACATGGCAGGGCATATTCCTAATGCTGTCCCTCTCGATCTTTTCTCAATTAGCTTGACTGACACTAGAGAACAACCATTTAAAGCCTTTATGTCAATGATTGGTATTCTGTTCGCACGTCGTGGTGTTGATCTCAATAGAAGCATCGTTTTTTATGAAGATGTTTCTGGAATGTGTGCAGCACGAGGGCTTTGGTTCTGCGAGTATCTAGGGCACAGTAAGACTCAAGTACTTGATGGTGGTATTCAGTCATGGTTACAGGCTGGAGGTGTGATAGATACCAATCCAGTTGTTCCTCCTAACCTGACTGGTTTACCAATTTCCCCCCAGCCTGACACGCATATAAATGTTGAGGAAATTTTAGGTCAACTTGACGATCCAAATTTAGTGGTTCTTGACACTCGCTCAGCTGATGAACATTATGCTCGTGTTGCTCGTGCAGCTCGGGCTGGCGCCATCCCGGGCTCAATTCACATCGAATGGATAGAAAACCTTAACCCAAATGGGACATTCAAGTCAGTTTCTCAGTTGCAAAAAATGTACACACAAGCAGGTGTCACTGCTGAGAAACGTGTAGCTTGCTACTGCCAAGGTGGATATCGTTCAGCTCATTCCTATTTAGCATTACGTCTCTTAGGATACCCGAGGGTAAGTAACTACATTGGTTCTTGGAAGGAATGGGGAGACCGACACGATTTACCAATCGAAATAAAAATTGATTAACTGATTTCTCAGGCGGATAGCTATCTTGAAAATTAGATATTTTCTTGTACTTATACTAGTTACATTTTTTTATTATTAACATTAGCTTTTAAAAGAAGGGGAAAAGATGCCGGTATCCAATACTAGAGCTAGAACGAAACAAGATGAGTTGGTAATACATGTCAGTTGCCACGGAAATGACTTATGGTCTGGTTATCTACCTGAACCTAATGCTTTGAAAACAGATGGTCCTCTGGGGTCATTGGAAGGCGCTAGAAATACGATTCGAAAAATCAAGAATTCCAACGCTTGGGAAGAGCTTAGATCGAAAGGTCAAGGAATAAACGTTGTACTAAGTGGTGGTATATACCAATTACCTGCTTCTTTTGAGTTGTATGATCAAGATTCGGGAGAAGAAAGTATTCCAGTTGTCTACAGCGCTGAATCAGGGCAGGAAGTACGACTTGTTGGAGGACATCTAATTACTGATTTTGAACCTGTTTCTGATCCTGAAATACGAAACCGACTCCAATCGAAGGCTATAGAACATATAAAACAAACCGATTTGGGGCAATTGGGGATAAACAATTTTGGATTGGCTGGTGGCAGTGGGCTGGAACTATTTTTTGCCGATCAGCCGATGACGCTATCTCGATGGCCTAATCAGGAATTTATCAAAATAACAGAATTGGTGGGTGGCGACCCGGTTGATGTCCGTGGTACTAAAGGTGATAAAATTGGAAAATTCAAGTATCACAGTGATCAACCTGAACGTTGGGCAGACGAAAATGATATTTGGGTTCATGGCTATTGGTTCTGGGATTGGTCGGAACAGCGGCATGCAGTTGAATCAATTGACACAGAAAATCGAATTATTTCGGTTAAACCTCCATATCACAGTTACGGTTACCGAACAGGACAATGGTTCTATGCCTTCAACATTCTAGCTGAACTTGACCAACCTGGGCAATGGTACCTTGATCGGAAAACATCGCTCCTTTATTTTTGGCCGCCATCGCCATTGGAAGAAAATCAGGCCACTGTTTCAGTAATTAACACCATGGTCAAGATGGAAAATGTTAGCCATGTTACTTTAAAGGGATTTATCTTTGAAGCTGCCAGAGAGCATGGTGTTTTAATCACTGGTGGTGAATCCAATTGTTTAGTAGGTTGCACTTTTCGAAACCTTGGGGGTTGGGCCGTTCGGGTGTCCGGAGGAAGCAAAATTGGTGTACAGAGTTGCGACATCTATCAGACAGGAAAAGGGGGCATTTCGCTTTCAGGCGGGGATAGACTCAAACTTCAATCAGCCCAGCATTATGCTGAAAACAATCACATCCATCATTATAGCCGTTGGGACCGAGTCTACCAACCAGCAATTTCGCTAAATGGTGTAGGCAACCGTGCTACACATAACCTAATTCATCACGCTCCTCACATGGCAATCGGATTTAGCGGAAACAATCATCTAATCGAATTTAACGAAATTCATCGTGTTTGTTATGAATCTAATGATGCCGGGGCAGTTTATTGCGGACGGGACTGGACCATGCGTGGAACCATTATCCGCCATAATTTCTTGCATCATATTGATGGTTTTGAGAAACGTGGTTGCGTTGGCGTTTATCTGGACGATATGTTTTCTGGAACCAATATCTATGGCAACCTGTTTTACAAAGTAACCCGAGCAGCCTTTATTGGTGGAGGTCGTGATTGCAAGATTGAAAACAATATCTTTATAGACTGCAATCCGGCACTTCATGTAGATGCCCGGGCAATGGGTTGGGCTGGTTACCATGTCGATCAGATTATGAAAGAGCGATTGATAGCCATGCCTTACCAAGACCAACTATGGGCAAAGCAATATCCTGAGCTGGTTAATATTTGGGAAGACGAACCAGCAGCACCTAAAGGGAACCTGATAGCTAATAACATAGTACAGAAAGGAAAATGGGATGGTGTTCAAGATCAAGCTCGATCTTACGTTACCTTTCGACAAAACTTGATTGACCAGCTACCAGAGTCTCTGGGTGGAGATAGCCCAGACCAATTTCAATTGGCTAACGATTCTGACGTTTACAATACTGGTTTTCAACCGATACCAGTAAAAAAAATTGGACTTTACACTGATGATAACCGAGTTTCCTTGCCTGCCCGAAATGATCTTCAATAGCATACAGACCATATCTACTTCTATATACAGTAAATATGGCTGCGCAGCACTCAGTTATCAGCTGGAGCCATATCCCAAGCCTGAATTGTTTTAACATTTACTGGTCCACCGCTTGAAAACAGACTTATACCTACACTATCCGACCGTATTGGATAGCTAGGGATGTACTGGCGGCTATTAGCATAAACTTCCAATATTGAATGATCAAGGGAAATGTGAAGATTAAGTTTTTCTCCTATAGACTTTTCGTTTTTTCGATTTCTGGTTCTAAACTCACAGTCTGTTTTCCTTGATTGTTTTATAAAGACCACCAAGGTTTCTTTTAATTTGGCAGGCAAGTTGGCCTCTTTACCCACGTCCAATGTAAGGCATTTGAGTAGCCATCACAGTCATAAACTGTACATTAGCATCCAATGGCAGACTTGCCATGTAGACGACAGCTTGGGCTACGTTTTCTGCGTCCATTCTGGGTTCGACGGCTACGGCCCCATTGGCTTGTGGCACTCCCTGTTGCATTCTGCCAGTCATATCCGTGGCAGCGTTGCCAATATCAATTTGACCGCAGGCAATATCATACTTGCGTCCATCAAGAGAAGTCGATTTTGTCAGTCCTGTCATTGCGTGTTTGGTCGATGTATAGGGCGAAGAATTGGGTCTTGGGACATGGGCCGATATGGAACCGTTATTAATGATGCGGCCACCTTGTGGATCCTGAGCTTTCATGATTTTGAATGCTTGTTGTGTGCACAGGAATGGTCCAGTCAAATTGGTATCGACTACCGATTTCCATTGATCATAGGTCAGATCTTCTAATGGTATACCTGGAGCACCTATACCTGCATTGTTAAATAGCACGTCAAGGCGACCAAAGGTTTCCTTGGTTTTTGAAAATAGGTTTTGGACTGAGGTAGGGTTTGTTACATCAGTGGGAACAACCAATGTTTGGGAACCGGTTTGTTCCGCTTCCATAGCGGTGGTTTCCAATGGATCAACACGTCGTCCTGCCAAGGTGACCGAGTACCCTGCCTGTAAAAGGGCTAGTGCTGTCCGTTTGCCAATACCGGAGCCTGCTCCGGTAATAATAGCAACTTTACTTGATAAACTCATGTCTAATACCTCCTAACTTTGTAAATCCAAATTTAATGTTGAGTTGACTTAAAACCATCGTTGCTTCAATTTACCTAATCAGTTTTATTATCTCTGATTATGTTTATTACCAGTGTTTAATTACATTCAATATGCTTCTAATCTCTTGGAGGGATTTCTTTTTGGCCCCAACATAATCAAACCATTCACGTATGGCTTCTTGCTGTGGTTTAGTCTTTGCAAGATCGGCAAAGGTAATTAAATTAATGAAAGTTTCTTCTTTCGCAAAGGCCTTGTCTATGAATGGCTGGTATTCTTTAGTTCTTCGATTATAAAGATGAAACATCTCGTGAAAAACCCACTGTTCCATCGAAATATCTTCGCTATTGTTGGGAACGTAAACTCCAAAAGAATGTCTGCCACTTTGGTCAGGACCTGCAAATCCCTCTGGAGGGTTTGGTTCACCAAATACCATAGGACGATCTATGTAATCCGACTTAGCAATAACAGCATCTTCTAGAAAGTGTTTGGGAAAGGTCGTTTTAAGGCCAGAAATCATCATCAATAGAGAATACATTCTTCAATCGGAAAGTAGGGATTGCAAACGACGGATAATAAAGAAAGTATATCAACCTTTGGCTACGCTATGGTTGCAATTATTAATTAACATTTCCCCTTTCCTTTAAAGTATTTGAGATTGAAAGAAGCCGCAACCATTCCCGAACGCAGACGAGAATTCAACGAACAAATCGATTATACATGACAATATTAGGTAAATCAACAAGCACAAATGGCATTTCTACAGAGGGAGAATCGAACTTCTGTGAAACTGCCGAAATTACCAGTACTTCAAGTTTAATAAGTAGAGATATTGCTGCTTCAAGCCTTAGTCATCTCCCAAAACATCTTGGGACTTTTGGCATCGCTTGGGATGTACAGTTTTTCTTGGAAGGGACAATTTTTAATTTTTTCATCTTTTTTCTATTTTTTTTTGCTGAAATCCTAATGTTTTTTTATATCCTGCCGATATATAAACAGCTTGATTGAGTGTAGGAACTCAATTAAGGCAGTTTAAACACACAAACAACAACCGTTTAAAAGACATTAGGAGAAGTAAAATGAACTCTTTCAGACTTCAAAGTAACCCGACCTCGACTTTCGCTTACAGCCAACTTAACAACACTCAAGCTCTGCTTAATAAAAATATTCAACGACTCTCTTCCGGTTTGCGCATCAACAGTGCCGCCGACGACACCGCCGGGTCTGCTATGGCTACCCGTATGACTAACCAAATTCGCGGTATGCATCAAGCCAATAAAAACTCTCGTGATGCCAATAACCTCTTATCCACTGCCGAAGCCGGTCTGAACGATATTAGCGATTTACTGGCACAGATGAGGGAACTGGCTGTTCAAGCTTCTACCGATACACTCAACGACACGGATCGAGCCAGTATTGATTTGGAATTTCAGTCCCTGAAAGGTGAACTAACACGAATTGCCAGTGTCACAGAACATAACGGTATGAATCTGTTGAATGGAACTTATCAAACTAAGGCAGATGGCCTTGAAACTGAACCCGTCTCCTTAGCCAATACACAGAATACCACTGGTGCATACGACCAGGATCAACCAGGTATAGCTGCCGGTAGTGAAACTCCTGCAGACCATCAAAGAGGTCATTGGCGTATCCAGATTGGTGCCGACAACGACATCGACAGCCAGCACGAATTCAGTATTATGAATGCTACGGATGTGGGCTTAGCCATTAACGATGACAAAGTATTAACAGTAGATAATGCCAGAACAGCAGTTACGGCATTGGATGAAGCCATAGATGAAGTTAACAGGGAACGCAGTTACCTTGGTTCAGAACAAAACAAGCTGCAATTCACCATGTCCAACTTGAGCAGCAGCATAAATAGCATAGAAACAGCACGTTCCAATATAGAAGATGTGGATTATGCCGCCGAGATGTCAGACTTGGCCAAACATCAGATCCTGGTGCAATCAGGCACAGCGATGTTAGCGCAAGCCAACATGGTATCACAGAACATTCTGCAACTGTTGAGTAACTAGTTTAAGTATCATTTGTAGTAGCAGCTGTTTTGTCAACTCCTACTAGACGAAACGGTTTTTCTCCTAATATGTTGTTGTGTAAATGCAGTATCAGCTATCTCGTCAACTCCTACTAGACGAAATGGCATTTTCTCCTAACATGTTGTTGTGTCAAGAGACCTGTTACCCTAACAGGTCTCTTTTTTTATGTCCAACTAGAAAGGATAGATCACATACCATACTTAAGGTTTATGCACAAAACATACAAATTAAAACAGGAGCTACATATAACTATATCCTAGCTTTGCCAGGTAAAAGTTTTGTAAACTTTTATAATGAGGACAACGTAGTAATTCATAGTTCAATAGAATCCGGAGGAAGATTATTTTCACTCCGCTTCTTAGGAACCATCTGAATCTTTCCTGTATGGTGTTAAGTATATGACTAAAAATTCTTCTACAAGTGAACTCCCCCTTTCAACTCCAATGGACGTTCGACTTGGGATGACCAAGTCAGTAGATGTCGCGTTTCCTTTGCGCTGGGGAATAATAGGAGCTGGTTCTATTTCTGATCAATGGGTTAGGTGTTTGCGTGAATGCGAAGGTGCTACGGTAACGGCTATAGCTGCCCGTTCAGTTGACCGTGCTCAAGAATTTGCGCTAAAGCATGACATTACGTCTTCTTATGGTAACTACGCTGAAATGGCAGCAGCTACAGATGTGGATATTGTTTACGTTGGTACCATCACCAAACTCCACAAAGAACACAGTCTCCTCGCCATTGAGGCTGGCAAACATGTGCTGTGCGAGAAGCCACTAGCGGAGAATGTTTCAGATGCGCGCGACATGTACACCGCCGCCACAAAGAAGGGCGTAATGCTTCAAGATGGTATGTGGACCAGGTTCTTCCCTGCAGTGGAACATGCTCGTGCCTCCATTGAGGTGGGTACGATTGGCGAGGTTGTAATGACCCAGTCTGATTTTTTCGACCCTATCTACGCTATTCAGGCTGCCCCACTAGCATTCGGGGCCCAAGAGATACCTACAGCCATCGTAGCTGCAGGTCGAAATGCTAGTGGGGCAATTGTAGAGTATGGCGAAAATAGATGTGCAATTTTGACGTTCCCACCAGCCAACAGCGAGCTGGCAGAAGTGACAGAGCTTATTGGTACCAAAGGTCGAATTACTTTGGAACAACCAGGGCATTGTCCAACACGAATTACGATTCGAATTCCACCTGCCAATGGAGTACCCTCACGCTATAGAACTGCCAACGCCCCCGCACCAACACAGTATTTTGAATACCCTTTGCCGGGAGGTGTAAGTATTCCTAAGGGATCACCAAATCAGCATGGATTTCTTTATCAAGCTGAAGCAATTCATCGATGTTTAGCTTCTGGTCTGCGCGAATGCCCGCAATACAATCAGGAGGAATCATTACATGCAATGGGTCTATTAACCGAAATCAATAAAGCTAAAGAAGTTACAGCATAACGATAGAACAGCCAATTGCAACTGTTTCTCACAATAGAAACTCACCTGAGGTTACGTTAAACCTTTCCCCGAATATAGGCCAAAGGCTAATTTTGGAAGGAAAAAGTAAAAGTATTCAGCTTTGGAAGTGTATGTTTCAAAACTGGCCACATGATTTCATAATAACCAGGAGTTCTCGACTATGAGATATGACCCGCAAAATAGAACCTTTGATTGCAATCCAACTTTGACTGATAACCAAGTGCTGGAGTTCTGCCGCCAAGGCTATCTTATGCTGCAGGGCGTGGTGCTAGACGAGATCAACCAGCGTACCTGTCACTATTTAGACGGTAAAATCGAAATAGATCCATTCCAAATTCCAGACCATATGGTCATTGATGATCTAGAACGGATTCGTAACACCCACGAACCGAGCAGTATTCTATTGGAACAGTGGTTTCTTGACCAAGTAATTCTAAATCCTCAGGCGGTTGGAGCTATCCGCTCAATACTAGGCAGAAATGTAGGTCTACCCATCTTAATGAGTAACCACCGAGTGGACTGCCCCCAACCCGCACAAGGGTGGCATCATGATGCTGACTCGATTTTTAGCCCGGAGACTAATTATTTGCAAGTTTTTTATTACCCTCAAGAGACAACGGTGGAAATGGGTCCAACCGAAATTCTCCCGGGCTCACATCACCATCCAACTTCACGGGAAATAGACTGGTGCCAAGGCAGCCTGACTACTGCACCTGCAGGGTCTATCTTTCTAACTTGCTACCCGATTTTACACCGGAGAAGTGCTTCAACGGCCACGGGACTTCGCCATCTACTAAAGTATAACTATTGGCGAACTGTGTCTCCAGAAAGAGATTGGATCAAAAATCCAGCCTTTGATTTTCATCGGACTAACTATGGAGGGCATGGAGAAGCACGATATGTAGCCCATCAATTCTATTGGTTATGTGGGATGGGAGACCAATTCCGAACCATTGGCGGACAATCTTGGCCATATTCTGGATCAAGTCACAATGCCATCGGACCTAGCTATGGTTTCAATAGCCAAGTGGGACATTCACCAGATTGGTCAAACCCAGGTACTTTTTAAGCAACTTGTAAAGACTAGCGAGAAAACTGCCTTTCATCGCTTGATAAAACACTAAGCTAACTATAGAAACCACAACTAACTCAAATAAAATGTCAACTTAGCAGCCAACACTATTGATTTTAGTGAAAGCATGTCTGTCTCCATTTAACCAATGCTTATGTTTGCTAGGTAAAATCCTACAACCCCAATACTGTTCAAACGTATGATATATATTTACCATAGCCTACCACAAATATGCACAATACACTCAGAACGCTAGATCACGAAGAAAAACAGTAAAGTGTAGACACCAGTATCAGCGTGTTTATACCACGGTACAATTTGTCAGTGACTACGTTACGACTGCCATTAACTTGTCAGGGTTGATGCCAGTCAGTACCAGCAGCAGTCTCCAGCATCTTAATGACGGCACTGATGGCTTGGTCATAGATGGTTGGGTTAGACATGATTCTCCTCCTGATTTTGGACATTTAAAAAGGCAAACTTAGGTTCAGTCTGCCATGGGGTAATGTTGTTTATGGGTTAGTGGATCACATTTCAGATGGGGTTAAAGTGTTATTAATGGTGGTAACTACAGGTAGGATGGATATAGCACCAAGTGTGCTAGGGGCAAGGTATGAGTACAGGATCCTCTTAACTTTTAGTATACTATAGCGGTCTAACCATTCAGTTTGATAATATACTAACTCCAGAAAAAACCTTGGATGCCAACGGTCGGACTAATACTGACAAGAGATTTGCACCCATCACCAACTTATTACGAATCCATCATTCTCAGTAAAAATGAAGTTTTAACGTTTAAATATCGCGTGATTTTGCATCGTGGCGATATAAACAAAAAACTAGTAGATATAATCTCACAAGATTACAAAAAATGAAAAGGAAGATTATATGTCCAAAATGAAAGCGGGGATTATTGGGTGTGGTAAGAGAGGACGTTTGCATGCCCAAGGTTACCAGGCATCAGATGACGTCGATATTATTGCCTGTGCTGACCCTATTGAAGATAGTGGGAACAATTTTGCCGAGCATTTCAGTGTACCAAAAGTTTATCAGGACTA
>PAQF01000078.1 GCA_002709695.1 Candidatus Poribacteria bacterium | reverse complement strand
CTCAACTTTCAGGCTAAAAGGATCGCCATTGGTTTCAGAGTTACTTGGATCAAAGGGGTTTGGTGTTGGGGGATCTAACTCACTAACACAAGACAGGATTAAGATCCCAAATAGTGCAATCAGTAGAAATCGTTTTAGCATTACCATTTGTAAAGCCTGCATATATGTTAGCTTTGAAGGGCTCTCTGAACCATGTGCTGAACTTGTTGCTTACCCAGCTGCTGAACCAGCTTGGGTTTCCGGATATTAACACGATGAAGAATCTCGTTCAACACCAGAGGTTTCCCAGTTTGCATGAGAGGCAGAATGTTGTTACGTAGATAGCTATGGAGTTGCTGTTTAGCCTCCTGATGAATGGAAGAACCGTCAGCGATAGCGGGATTATCAGTGACTTGAGCCATAGCCATGTTGAGATAATCTAATCCCAGATGATGCTTAAGATACCCGTTGGGAGTATCAGAAATATCTATTCTACATTACCCCTAAGATTCAACTTATCGATTATGCCTAAGATTATAAATAGTCGTAGCTAATACAGATAAAAATGCACCTAGTAGCCCAAACCCCAGAAGAGTAAAAGGCATATGCCAAGTTATAAAATTCATATGAGTATGTATATAAGAATGTCCTTTAAATATCATCATCCAAGACAAGGGTGCTAAGAATGAAAACCATACAGTTATCGATAAGCCAATCAACTTTCTCAGTGACTCCTCTGCCAAAGGTAATTTTCTTCGTTGAAATAGGAAATGGCACAACCAAACCAAACAGGAAACACAAGCAAAAACGACAATTACCGCCTGGTACTTCACATTTAAGTGTTGACTAGCCCCACCCAAAATCTGATGAAAGTCAAAAATGAAACCGTCCAAGTACTTATTGACTACAGTTACTACATCTGCTTTTAGACTGTCAGCATAAACTTTAGGATAACTACCAGCATCTCCATATGTCCTTTTGCCTACTGAATAGATGAAAATATGATGTAAGCCTGTGTTTAATCCGCCTTTGACGGATGATATCTGAACAGCCAATATTATTGTAGTTGAGAGTATGCTAACCAAGGCTGTTGTGCCAACTACTAACAATTTTTGAACTAAACTTTTGAAATTCCACCCTTCAATCCACCAATAATAGATATAAGGTGTCACCATCATTAGCAACGTCGTGGTGATATACTCGTATCCATTATAGAGACACTTAATAAAAACAGTAACATAAATAAATATGAGAGCAATGTTAGTTGATGTTTTTTGTCGTAGGTGGTGGAGACTTACTAAACAAGGTAGGTAGAATGCCCACATTACCCACCAGAGATTGCGACCGAAAACCGTCATCCATTGAGAAAACATAGTGGTTAACATGACTAACAAAGCACTGAATAACCCAAATTCCACATAAAACCACAGGATAATTAACGACAGAACAAAGGCAAAAGAGTAAGCATTCAAGAATTTCAGCAACATAATATAGCGCTGAGGGGACAACGGTATAAGTTTTTCTATTAAACAAAAACTGATAGCCTGAAAGCCAATTTGGGAAAAATAAGGATTAAAAGAGGTGAAATCTAAGCCATGGTAATATGCTTGATACTGACTACTGACAGCTTCACCGGACCACTTCAATGTGTCGTGAGTAGTTAATTGCTGTATACCGGTAACCTGACCAGTAAGCCCTCCAAAAGAGAATATACCATCACGCCTAGCTTTAACCATTCTTCCTATCACTAAGCTTTCAGTATCCTGCTGATGATTTTGGAACCAAGCTTGGTCAGCCACTTTAAATTGATTGTGCAGAAATCCTGTTCCTAGTAATAATGTTGAAATAAATACAAGAAGGTGAGATTTGACGAGGTCTTTCATCTGCTTGAGAATGATTGTCTACTGGGTTTGACTGTAGTTTCCAACATTCATTTGATAGGAATAACTTTTCCAACTAAAGGACATTTACCATATCAGTTTTGATTTTCGGCTCTAGAACTCGAACCGCTTGGGTATTCTATCATGGTCACTGTAGCAGAGTAAAGTGTTGAGGTCAGTCTCAGTTGTCCATACGAGAAAACCCTTCGTATTAAGGTCAAGTCAAGCCCAAAAAGTTTTGGGAATTTATGCGTTTTTGGGAGAGTACCAACCATTAGATACAATACATAATGTCATTTTTGCCGTGCTTCTCCAAAATCTAAATTTGCCCATTAAAATTATTACGGAACACTTAGTGGTCAACTATTTGAGACACGTTATCCCAATATACCTTAGCCATCTTTCAAAATGAGTTGTTTCGATCTCCTATCGATATTACCTTATCATGTTTTTTTACTTAATACCCAAATGTGATAGACGAAACCTGTTTTTTTTATTATGATATCAGCTGTCGGGTTGACTCTAAATAACCTTAAGTTGCAGAACACTCGATTTCTACTAATTCAGTTAGGAATAAGATTTTGAAATGAACATCTCTCAATTACAAGCCAAAGCTGAACGCCTCGAAAAAGAACTATAGAACACTCGACAACTCTTGGCACAAGCAAACGCTCATATTTGTCTCCCAGTATTGTCATCAAAAAGTTGATTCATACAAAATTAGAAATCACATCCAAGATAATCACATGAGATCTTTGCAAAAACAACTTGCTTACCCTAGTACACCTTTCTCTGAAAAATAAAAGGCATAGAAAAAAGTGAATACATTCTTTGAAGAAATAAGAACGCTATTTCCGACAAAGTTAGACTTTAATATGGAACCATATTATTTTATTAATTCACCAGATTACAAGGAGATACCATGAAAATCTACCGTGTTGCTGTTATCGGCCTAGGAGGTATGGGCAACAATCACGCCCTTGCTGTACAAGCTGATGACCGTTGTCAACTCGTTGGAGGTGCAGAAATTGACCCTGAACGTGCTCATGTTTGGAAGGAGCGTTTTGGTGTAGAGGTTGTTTTCGATGACTATGAGGAAATGCTTGACCAGCTTGAACCTGACATCGTGATCAACTCTACTCAATCGCCTCTACATTATGCTCCCACTCTAGCGGCAGCCCAGCGAGGTATACATATATTCTGTGAGAAACCTCTGGCTCGCAACTTAGTTCAAGCTGATGAGATGGTTCAAGTTTGCGACACATACAAGGTCAAACTAGCCATTAACCACATAAAGCGTGTCAGTCTCTATAATAACCTTGTTCTTGACCTAATAACAAAAGGGGAAATTGGCCAACTCATACACCTCAAAGCCATCGACAAGGGAGGACGGAAGTCAGGTAATGCTTTAATAGGAATGGGAACCCATCTTTATGATTGGATGCGACTCTTTGCTGGCGACGTCGAGTGGGTGCACGCCCACTTACTCCAGCTTAACGGCCAAGAATCTACTGTTTATGATATAAAGGATGCACAAGAAATGAACCCGAAGGACTATAGCGATGGCCTAGTGTTAGGTGAGCGTTGCTTCGCTTCCTTCCGATTCAAGAGTGGTATCCATGCTGAGGCAGCTTTCCTCGCTGAAACACAAGGAGACGATAAAGGATACGGCATTGACCTCATTGGTACTGAAGGTCGCATCGCTATTCGAGAAAGTGTTGGCACAACAATGTTCATCCACCGAGGACAACGTCACCTCCCCCAACAAAACTGGGAGCAAGTTTACATAGAAGAAGAGGACAATGACGAAAAGGGACAACCCCGTAAAAACAGAGGAAGATTGTACCTCCAACGTTTAATGATCAGGGATCTAATAAATGCAATTGAAGAGGATCGTGATCCAATTGCAAGTGGGCGAGGAGGAGTCGCCAGTATGGAAATGATCAACCTAACTTGGGAATCACACCGACGTAAGGAAAGGGTCTACGCTCCACTGGAAATCCGAGAGCACCCACTCGAACGCTGGCGCCGAGAAGAAGGCATAACATAATTAAATAGATGATCGTATGGTAACAGATTCGTAATCACTTGTGCTTGTTGCAGTAAGATTTCCCCTTTCAAGAACAACGAGAATTTGACATTCGAGAATACAAGATCGGGGCATTCGTTGGATGATATGCTCCACTCACCGAATTTTCAGATAGTTGTGAATTATGTTCTATCTGAAAATCCTTTGGCCCTGCATATCACAAATATTATAGTGAGGTATATTAATGAAGCTAGTAGTCATTTCTTATAGCCACCATGGACGAAGTATAGGTCGAATTGGGTATAGTCTCGGTCATGAGATAATCGGTGTCATGGATACAGATGAAGATGCGCGCACTCAATTGGAGAAGGAATTCGGTTGCCCCGGTTTTGATACAGTAGGGACATGCTTAGATACCGTTAGCCCGGACGCAGCTCTCATCACAGGAAAACATATAAAGATACCATCTCATATTCAGGCCTGTGTAGACCGGCGTATTCCTTACTTGGTCGATAAACCATTCGCAGATTGCGCCGCTCGCCTCAGACCAGTAGCCGAGGCTTCCGAAAAGCATGGTGTTTTCAGCACCTTGACCTTGCCTAACCGTGCTAGCAAGATTGTAGCGATAATTAAGAAGATGTTTGCTGACGGCAGTTTAGGTAAATTAGTCCTCTACAACAGCCGGCTAAACAACGGATCGCCGACGCGCTACGACCCCACACCATCCGCTTGGCACAACATCCCAGCAATATCTGGTGGAGGGAGTTGGGCAACCGAGGGGGCCCATGGCATTGATACTTACCTGCAATTTGTTGGTGAAAACCAGATAACTGTGGTGGGAGCTATTATGTCCAATTCTATGTATGGACGAAAAATAGAGGATAGTGCTGTGGGAATGTTACGTAGTGATGATGGTGTTACTGGTATCATCGAATCTGGCTACACTTTCCCTTCTGAGGGAGGACGCAGTGGTGACCACTTTTTCCGCTTCATCGGAAGTAAGGCTTCAGTGTTCGCTTTCTATGGTAAGAAAGGTGAACCTCTTATTGAAATTAACACCTCTACAGGAACAGAATTTGAAGAAGACTTAGGACATGGTGAACGCATGCGAAACGTAATTAACGAAGGATTATGCGCTATTCAAGAAGGTAAAGTACCCGAGACAAATATCCTCGATGCCGTCCGTGTCTTGGAAATCCAAGATGCCGTCTATGATCATGCTCGCTTGAACCCTCTGACCAATGGCCCTTATCCAATGGGAGCAGCAACGGCAAGGCCGTAAAGCAGTTGAATGGCTATTTCGATTGTCCTTAGACTACAATTGGGTGCACTTGGCGCTGATATTGAATAAATGTGCAACTAAGCCCTGTCTCACAAAAGATATAGCTGGTTGCTAGAGAAACTTTCTTCGACAGTTTCACCTACTACACAGCGTGCAGAATAGAATGCCCGAATTTGATATCAACATCCCCTAGACCCAACGCTAACATACTCAGATTCCTGTTGTTGGGCAGAGTTTGCGAAGCTGATTCTCCATCTAAAACTATTGATACAACCAATTCTCCTGCCATTATTTAAAAAGGTTAATCGGCTTCAGTTAGAATATTATGTTTAGATCTTCGCTTTTCTCGCATCTGCGTGTGTGCCTCAGTAGACCCATCATGGTAGGTACCAAACCACATGTCGAAAGGTAAATCGTTTTCCCCATAATTGCACTCAAAGTAGCGGTGGTGCAATTGATGAAAATATGAAGCCGCGGGAACACTATAGTTTCCACTGATGGTAAGTTTCTCGAACCCAACGTGCCCCTGTGCAGGGGTAAATGCAGCATGATGTGCATTCATCAACATGTGAATTGGGTGTGAAGGTACGACCCAATGAATCAAAATGCAGCTGAAGTAGAGGATGTGTTCAATCGGGTGCATGGCTAATCCAGACCACGGTCCGATGTTGATATTTTTGTGATGAAGATAGTGTCCAGCTTTGTAGAGTAACCGCCAATGCAAAAGACGATGAACCCAATAAAAATGAAAGAGTCTCCACATCTGAATGCTACAAAGCATTACAAGAAAGTAAACAGGTTTCTGACGCCAGTCAATATAAGGAATAATCTTATTAGCATAGGCCCATAGCATCAGAACTTCGTAAGCCGTCCAAATTGTGCCGCCGCTCACACAACTCCAGAAAACATTGTCGTAAAGCTGGTTATTCCAAAGGAACTTTCGTTTTCCGGTTGCCATCCAATCTGAAGTGTATTTAAACTTGAACCCCTGAGATTTGAATGACCAGAGTCTTAGATGCCATGCGCTGACGATAATCACAAGCATAACCTGGTTTCGGACATATATCGCAAATATCCAGCTGGCTTGAAAATCGACACACTGGGACAGAGGAGGCTGAAGGTAATTCCACGTCAGCATCGCAATTACCATATAGATGACGTTCCATGGAAATAGATACCCCGGAAAGCCAAATAGCCATTTGAAGGCCTCAGTTGGTCTTGGTGGCCATGCGAATAGAGGACTTGGTGGAGCCGTCCCTCTTTCCGGCTGCCAAAAGCCCCGTTTATCACGAAGCAATCCATCAACCAGCCTGCTTTTTTCATTATCTGCATCAATCATGGAACCCTCCTTGAAACTCGGTATAACTATGCTTCGGCGGCTTAATTCCTAGTTTGTTTTCATCTGCAAATTCCAATACTGTTCCGGCACATACCGAAAACTATCGGTAGTTCGTTGTCTAGACTAAGTTATATTCCCCAATTAGCTCTAGCATCTTGGATGCTTATACGTTTTTTTGCTTTTGGGATTTGGTCAGGGTGTTCCCCCATGTGGCGCCAATCCACATCAGCATCCACCAACTGATAGCGGGTATCGCAACTCAGTCGAAATTTATCCGACAAATTGTCCAGGGAACCATGCATTAAATACACACCGAAAATCACGATATCACCTGCCTGAAAAGGTGTCGACGCCCAACGAAAACCGAGTTTTTCTATTATCTCATAAGGATCACGACTGAAATATCCTTCCAATAGGTCTTCATGTGCATCGCTAGCACCATAGGTTTCTCTTAGCTTCTGGTGTCGGTGAGAATCAAGGCAAACAGCCAATGGCCCCATATTCAACGATATATTATTTAAAGCAGTCCAGACCGTGTATAGTTCTTTAGTACCTGCTCCCATATAGACCACGTCGCAGTGGGCACCCGTATTTTTCCCTGGCGGAGTAGCCCGTAACCATTTATGATCTAACGACATTGATGGCCCACCCAGAAAACTGTCAAAAAAGGACAGAATTTGGCGCGAATTGACTACTTCTAGAAATCCTGATAATTGTTGAATCACTGAATGTGTAAATCTTAACCTATGATGGTTAGGTGAGGCTGTTGCCTGCGTAATAGTAACAGCCTCTTGACCTCTGTTGAGGACATTTTGTGATGACATGTAATCCAAGATTTCTGATCTAGCTTTGCCCACTAGAACGGGATCGAAAAACCCTCGCAGTAACAAATAACCAGCCGAGTCCATCTGCCGCCGAAGAGCGGAAATATCTCCTAATAAGTGGTTACTATCTTCAAGCTGCCAGATGGTTTTCCCGAAAACCAGTTTCTTACCCGCCATCGTGACTTCAGTACAATTTGGGATTTTAGCAAGCTTAGGAACAATGTAATTACCAGCATCTTTCATGTGCTTTTTCCCTTTTCTACTCCAAGGTATTGACTAGCTTAAATCGTTGCTAAAACTAGCCGAAACACAAATCAACAAGAGAGTCGACTTAAACTTGTGCCACAAATAGAACCCGTTAAAAAAGCCTTTAATCAACATAGTACTAAATTATTAATACAACCAAGCACACACTAAAAAAATTCTTTTAATTCTTCGCCCTCTTTACGTTATTAGTATTGCTTGTGAAATCCTAAGCCCATGGATCAAGAACAACTTTACCTGCATTACCTGTACATTGTTGTTCCCAAGCCTCCTGCACTTGACTCATTCCATACTGGTGGGTGATGAATTTATCCAACTGATCTCCAACTTGATTGATCATTTTGACCAAAGCAGGGAAGAAGGATAAATTATAGTGCCAAATCCCATGTAGCCCTATTCCCTTGCTAATCATATCACGACTTGCACCCAAAGGGAAATCCCCTCCCTGGCCGATAAAGCAAGCTTGCCCTTTTCGACGAAGTGCATCGACCATCAATCGATGAGCAGGAGACGCTCCTGAACAATCCATAGCTTTATCAACACCTAAACCATCAGTTAAATCCATAATCTTATCTAGAACATTCTCATCATTAGGATCAAAAACAGCCGTGGCCCCTAGTTCTTGAGCCAGGTTGGCCCTAAAAGGTTGACTCTCAACTGCAATTACTTTAGCACCGCGATGATGACCGTTGATCACGCCTCCAAGCCCAACTGGCCCCATTCCCGTAATCATAACAGTGTCCAAGGCATTAACATTCATCTTTTGCATAGCTCCAAATGTTGGTCCTAAACCGCAACAAGCCATTCCAGCGTGTTTATAGCTAATGTCTTCGGGAAAAGGTGACAGCAACCAATCGGGCTTGAGAATATATTGAGCATAAGTGTGCCCAGCTGTCTGGCCTTCTGGCAGTCGCCTCCCATTTTGGCAATGGATGTGTTCACCATCTAGACATAACCAGCAAGCCCCGCAACCAAGTTGAGGCTGAACAACAACACGATCACCTACCTTCACCCGCCCCGATTGAGCGACTGCAACTACTTCACCTGCAGCTTCGTGCCCAAAGCCCACGGCATCTTGCTCACGTTCCCTTTTAAAACCTTTATATTCGGTACACATTGGCACCGATCGGATTTTAACCAACACAAAGTCCTCGACAGGTTGAGGGTCGGGCCGGTCAACGATTCCACCGGAACCGTCAGTAAACATAGCAGCGATTTTCATTGTAATCCTCCAAATTAAGCAATTAGTTTGATGCTCTACGTTCGAATCGTCACATACCACATAACACGATAGAAATCCCTTGAGACCGTCGATTCCTGATAACGGCTATCTCCAATCAACTATTCTAAACCAAGCATGGGCGTTATGCAACATAAGTAGAAAACAGATCTTGAATTAAAATTTTGAATATAACTCGTTAACTTTATCAGCTGCCAGCTCTAGCGTTAACCTAAATCCATCTAGAATCCAGCTGTTCTGATAAATAATATTCATACAGTACTTTGACACTTTGAATTTGTTTATTTTCAGACTATACTGTAAATTTATGTGCATCTAGTCGATAATTTAGACTACTGTGACAACATTTCTTTACCCGCTGATATATTGATGATGTAAGTCTTATAAAACCGGCGAACGTCGAGAGTTTGAAATTTAGCAAAACCAATTTCAACACGCGCAGTGATTGGAAATAATTTTCATTTCTCCAAGATCAATGTAGAAGCATTTTAACATAGTGAATATAAGGTAAAGAGGACTGAACCTCAATAGTGTAGATTAATATTGATTTACGTGGCTTTTTGCTAACCCAAACCAATCTAAATAGATTGTTTAAGAATAGTTTCAGCCGAACTAGAATCGGACTAATAGTTAGCCATTTCCAAGATCCTACTTAAAGCTTGCGGGATTAGGTTTGTATTTGCTAGAATGGAAAAAACTTCCAACCAGATTACATTTTAAATTGGACTATTGCAGAACGATTTCCAAATCGCGTTTTTTCTACGATAATCCTTAGACAAAGGGAAAAAAATGAAACAGTACCGAGTTGCCATTTTAGGCTGTCGATCCCGTGGTTCTTCAGCAGCTAGAGTTTATCACGCCCATCCACGGGCGGAGGTAGTCGGTTTGTGTGATTTGCTTGAGGATAGGCTAAATACCTTAGGAAATGAGATTAACGTAGAAGCTCGATTTACGGATTTGGACGAAATGATCCGCCAAACAGAACCTGACATTGTAGCTATCCCAACTGCCCCTGCCTTGCATGCACCACTAGCATTACGAGTGTTGGAACATGGAGTTAACATTGAAGTAGAAAAACCGATGGGTTTGAATCTTATCGAAACTGATGCAGTAATGAGTAAAGCATCAAAAAAATCAGTCCAAGTTGCGGTTCACCATCAGTGGAGGTTGAGTGCTTGGACACAAGCTATTAATCGAGCCTATCAGGCGGGTGAGATCGGCGAATTACGTTATATATACGCTAGTGGAAAAGGGTATTATGGCGGTTTTGGGCTAATGGAGATTGGCACTCATTTACTAACCTCTATGATAAAATTTGGAGGCCATTGCCAGAGCGTTACCGCACATGCTACTACTCGTGGACGTCCTATTACTCCACAAGATGTTTTGCCTGCACCACGTGGAAACGGCATCATTGCAGGTGACCACGTCACCGCATCATTACAATTTGACAATGGGGTAACGGGTACTCTGCTACAACATCGCTTTGACAAGTTGAACTTGGATGCACATGTGGTCGAACTCTATGGTACAGAAGGGCGATTGATGTGGCACCCACGAGGTGCATGGAAGTTACCAAACCCTCACGCTCTGCCTGTAAACAACAACCTAGATCAATGGCAAGCTCTAAAACCCATATACCCAGAAAGCTTTGAGCAAGCAGCCAAAACCATTTCTGGTAATAGCAGTATGGTTGAAGGTGATTATTGGTTTGTAGACGAATATGTCCGAGCTTTAGATGAAGGAAGAGAACACGAATGTAGCGGAGCGGAAGGCCTTCATGTCATCGAAATTATAATGGGGATTTTTGAATCCTCAGCTTATGGTACACGCGTTGACCTCCCACAGCTCAATCGCGAACATCCACTAATACGCTGGCGTAATGAAGCTGGACTAGAGGAACTGACACCAATGCCAATGGCTGATGCAGACTGGCTTGAGGAAGAAAACAAACGCTTAGGCAGTTAGATGTTAAACTCAACTACTAACAACTACAAATAAAATCTAAAATCCTCTCATAAACTAAAGGTCTCTGTTATATTGATTTGCCCTCTTGCCTAAACTGAAAAAGCCAGGAAACCATCAGTTCCAACCTAAACATTTGAATAGATTACATGTTTCAGCAATATTAGACATTAAGTGTCGAAGATGCCTCAGAGAGGTAACAAAACATTTTGGTGTAGTATGTAATAACTATAAAACAATCTCTAGACACTTGTCTGAACCTTATTCGGCTAAGCCAAACTGCAGCATCATAGCTATCAAGTAGATTAGAATACAATTTGATAGCATTCTCTGTCATGAAACACATTAGCCCCGTTTACCGTAGACCACGCTATTGTAAAATAGCCAAAAGTCTTGGAAGGGAGCAGGAATTGTGGTAAAATGAAAGAACCATCAGCCTGCAAAAGTTTCCAAATCTGCCTTCTATGTCAGATTTACCTCAAATTCTTTTCTTGATTGGGTTTGAGGTGAGAAATCGGCCCATTTTTGAGTTGTTGGCACTGGTAAAATCTAGTCCAAAACTAAAGTTGACAGATCCCGGTCTCCACACAGCCAAAGACCACTTTTGGAATTAACACAGTAAAAAGCTCAAGCCACACGAGAAAACCGAGATCTCAGTAGAGGACGGCAAAATGGATGAATTCTTATAAACTCAGGTTGGCACACAGAAATAAACTATGTTATACCATCGAAATTCAGTTGATATATCCACGACACAGTGTACAGAATGTTTTTATAGATCAATTGATAAACAAATGAGGCAAAGGAGAAAAATATGGGAGAACTAATCGCCGATACGGCAGAAATTAAGGGCCTAGAACCACAGCTTGATGCGCTAGATCAACATGGCTATCTACTTGTGCGCGACGCACTCGACTTAGAAACAGTTGAAGCTTGGCGTGAATGCCTAACACGAAAATACAAACACAAAGAATGGGATATTAGCAACGAGGTCGGCAATGTGGCCTTCGACCGTCTACTAGAACAGGAACCTGAGTTGGCACGAGTACTGATTGGTCATGATTCGGTATCTCCGTATCTCAAGGCCATGCTAGGCCGACAATGCCAGTTGCGCAGCTTTCGGGCGCATATTAACCCTGGAGCCTATACTCAAGAATGGCACAAGGATTTCGGGTATTACTGGGACGCTCCCGATGAAGCTCGCCACGCATTGCGACCGCTTTGCATCAATACCACCTTCTACCTAACAGACAACACACCTGAAACAGGTAGACTTACCTTTATAGATAACTTCTGCCACAACGCCTTGCCCGAAGAGATCCGTCATCTCGGTGGATACAACTCAGATAATCCATTCTACCAGTGGTGCGAAAAACAACAACAAACCCACCTTTACCCACTAACTGGCGACGCGGTAGTCTTCTTCAGCCATATTCCGCACCAAGGTGCCAAACTGACACAAGAGGATGACAACACTCCGTTACGTAGTAACGTGGTACTACATTATCAGCAAACACCAATGTTTCCAGGCATTTCGTTCGTCAGCTCGTCACTACCGGCGATTACCGCGCTAGGCTATAATGGGACATTTCCCTTTGTAGATTCTTAAAGGGTTAAAATGAAAAAACAACACAGGCTAAGTAATAAAAAAGGTTAAACCGAACGGTCAACCAGCACAGTCACAAGTACAGAGGAGACATCAATTTATTTAGGAATCGGCAAAACGTCGGTTTCTACCTGATGGACTTTATTGGGGTAAGTTCGCCCCCGAATCCACATTATCGCTTGACCACATCCTACATTTTCAGGACTAGACCATTCAGCTTGTGCACTGAGGTAATGAGCTACATAGCTACGACGAAAACGTTGGCTATGGTTGTCCATGCTCTTATGTAACAGATGACTATGGAACCAGATAACAGCACCTGAAGGAACTTCCACAGGTACGCCATCTTCGTTGCGAACATCGCGTGCTAATTTGAACTCCCTCTGTTGAGGTCCTTCTAGATCATCATGCTGAAAAATGTTCTTTTTGTGGCTACCTGGAATTACATAGAGACAGCCGTTTTCCTGATCGGCTGCATCGATCGACATCCAAGTACCAACGGTTGTTTCCGTTCGAAACCGGCTGCGAAAGTAGAACTTATCCTGATGCCAAGGGAATCCTAACCCTATCTCTGGCGATTTCCAGATAAAAAGGTTATTAATCCCCAAAAGATCTGGCCCCAAGAGATCAACTAATGGATCTGTTAATCGAGGATCACGTGTACGAAACAGAAATTCGGTGGAGTAACTACTTGGATGGTGAATTTTGTGCATAGCGTAGATGCCAGTTCGCTCTGCATTACCTACCCCAATCAATGCATTATGGTCAATGTGTACAATGGGAAATGGGCGCTTACCATCAACAATATCTTCCGCTACTTGACGGAGCACATCATTCTCTTCCATACTGAAGACGTTAAGACGAACCAAATAACCGTCGCGATCCCATCGACCCAATTCATCTGAAGTTAACCGAAACTGCTTCCCTGTTACCATTTTACCAACCATTATTTTTTTGACCTACATGGAGATTTCCTACAAATGAGATCTTACTAACCTTTTCCTCCTGACCAAAATCATTTAAGATTAACCAAAGTTTTAATCGACTAGAGAAATTCGTGTCACCAATTGATTAAAGTCTATCTAAATCAAATGGCGAATTCAAATTAATTTACTGGTACGAAGAGGCCAAATATTTTGTAGTAGACTCAATCAAAGTTCGCCAAATATTTCCAACTTAAACATTAAATTAATAATGATATAATGTGTCAAGATCTCAGTTATACAGCATGCTACCCTGAACCTCTAACTCGTTACAAAACAACACAACCAAAACTCATTTGAAACGCAATATATGTCTTCATTCCATAATTTTTATCTCGGCTGTAGAAATTATGACT
The DNA here is from genome assembly GCA_002709695.1 of Candidatus Poribacteria bacterium. GTDB lineage: Bacteria > Poribacteria > WGA-4E > WGA-4E > UBA9662 > UBA9662. The sequence goes on along the minus strand of PAQF01000078.1, from coordinate 170,304 downwards.
TCTTTCAATGTAAATGCTAAGTAATATTAAATGGTATTTTTCGATTTCCGATTGCACAAATTAGCAAATATTTTTTCTAAAATAAACCTATGAAGTTGGGTCAGCTTTCGAGCTATAAGCTCGTTTTAAAAAATAAGATAATCAATACGAGATTGTAACGTGGATACATCACCTAAATATGTGTTGGTGCCTGATGGACTTCTTGACTGGAAAGAGAAAATTATTAAACTAAAATTAGAATATATTTTATAATGAAAAAACAACCGAACATCATATTCATCTTAACAGATCAACACCGTTTATCAGGTGTAGGCGCATATGGTGAGACACCATGCCGCACACCTAAGATTGATCGGTTGGCAAACGAAGGTGTACTGTTTGAAAACACGTATACAGTGTATCCCGTTTGTAGCCCAGCGAGAGGAACAATCCAAACAGGAGTATATCCACACACCCATGGAATTACATCAAACACACATGAAGTCGGGTGTAGTGTTCATGAATTGGAAGACCGCCCTGAACTTTTGCCTCGACGATTACAGGCAGCAGGTTATGGCGTAGGCTTTACAGGGAAATGGCACCTAGGGTCAGACCAAAACAGAACTTTTCAAGGCTCGAATAAACCTTCTTTGCCATCATGTATTGGATACGAAGGACAGGATTTTGCAGGACATGGTGGAGCTGGACAGGAGTATCCAAGTTATTTGGAATGGTTACGTTCCAAGGGACACACACTTAGTGTACAACCTTGGGATGAACCCACCACTATGATTAGAAACGGTATTGGAGAACTAGCAATACCAACAAACGCAACAGTACCAGCATATCTTGTGGATAACGTCATTGAGATGGCCTGTTCGTTTAAAAGACGGAATCTGCCATACTTTATCAGTCTGAATTTTTGGGGGCCACACGCACCATATTTTGCCACCAGCGAATTTTTGGATTGGTACGAAGATGTTGACATCCCGCCTTGGCCAAATTATGAATGGCCTTCGCGAGATATTTCAGGTCCACATCACTTGAAAATTCATTGGAACCACGAATCATTAACTTGGAAAGATTGGGCAGTGGCAATAAAATATTATTATGCACGAGTATCAATGATTGACAGTCAAATTGGTCGACTCTATGATTGGTTAAAAGAAAATGGTGAATTGGAAAATACAGTCTTGATTTTTACCGCTGACCACGGAGAAACATTGGGTAGCCATGGTGGTTTATTGGATAAAGGATGGCATCATTTTGAAGAAACCCATCACATTCCCTTAATTATTAGATTTCCAAGCAGATCGCACGCAGGAAAGCGAATTTCGGAATTCTCATCACTCGCTGACATGTATCCAACGATTTTGGATTTTGCAGATGGAGACTACGATCAAGGCAAAATCCACGGCACATCACTTTTGCCTCTAATTAAGGGAGAAGTATTACATTGGCGTGATTTTGTGGTTACTGAATTTCTTGGACTTGGTAATGTAGCAACATCAATGAAAACACTCCGAATGGGGAATTTGAAATACGGATGTAATCTAACAAGCCAAGATGAACTATATGATTTAGAAACAGATCCATACGAGATGGATAACTTGATCGATAACCCCAAGTATTTAGATAAGTTGAAAATATTGAAAACTAAATTGAAGAAATGGATGCAAGAAACAGACGATCCAGCTCTGCGCATGTATCAGTGGAGAGAGAGGATTTTGTAAAATGGCTCAGAAAACAGATTGGCGTGAACAAGGTGTTCGAGTAGTAACTAGTAACCAACTCGATTTAGACACAGCGCAGACTCCAGGAATGACAAGAGCAACAGCAATTAATCGGGCGAGTGCAGGAGCCGAGAAATTGTGGGCGGGAACAGTTAAAATTTATCCTAACGCAAAGACAGGTGCACACCACCATGGCCCCCTAGAAAGCGTGATTTATGTGGTCAAAGGAAAGGCGCGCATGCGGTGGGGGAATCAACTAGAATTTACTGCCGAAGCAGGCCCTGGCGACTTTATTTACGTTCCTCCTTATGTCCCTCATCAAGAAATCAATGCAAATGAAGATGAATCTTTGGAATGCGTTCTCGTGCGCAGTGACCAAGAACCTGTAATTGTAAACTTAGACATACCTGTAGCAGAAGAGCCTGAGAACGTTTTTTGGGTAGATCCGATCCACCCCGATCCGGAAATTGATTTGTAATCAAAGTAGGGATTCGATCGTGACCGCCGTGCGATGCTCCTACGGAGCAAGCAGGATATACGAAACCTTCTAAACTTGATATCTTTGCAACATAAATTCCAAGTAGTGACAAAACACGACCCGCCGTTTCATATAGCCTAGCACTACAATGGTTATCGGGAATCAATGCATGTGGGTACAACATTTAGCATTTGAATCTCAAACTGAGGTGTTCCTAGTCCTTCTGCTGCTAAACAAACATACCCTCAAGAAAATTAGTTGGCTAAAAAAACACACGCTCTACGCCATCACGAAAAGTATTATTAGAAAAACTGACATCTGAAATATATAATACCCCTTCTACAAACATAATGAGTTACTACAATTGTGTACGGCCGTTTGTGCCAATGGCGGCATGGTATTCACCATGAGCATCCCATCCGGGATACCGATTTTCTAAATCGCTCAGTGTTTCCTCTGTATAGTACGGATGACCAACAGGCGGGAAATGGAAAAGTTCTCGGGTACTAGGAGCTAAGTTCCCGACGAAAGCCGAAAAGGCCGGATTACTCCCAGACATCACGTACTCTGACATCCCTTCCCACGGATGGTCACGACGCCCCCACCGTACGGTGAAAACATATCGCTCTCCATTCGTCTGAATAAAATCGTTTCGCGAATGGTAGGTGAAGATTGAGAAAACAACCAACGAACCTGCCGGCCCCGTAATTTTTTGCTCGTCACCTACCACATGTGGACCGTCTTCATCCCATTGGGTGGGCCAGAACGAAGTCGGTGCCATCTCAGATTCAACATCGGAAAGATAATACCAAAACTTGAGTTGATTGTGTCGACGGCTTGCCCTATTCGTTGGAAGTAGCGAGAATCCGTCCACGTGTCGGCCCGTGCCATCGACAAACCCCGGGTAACGAACAGAACAACCGCTTCCACGCATGCAGATTTGCTCTGTTTCCAACCAACGTTTCGCAAGAGCTATTGTATCTGGAGCCACAATAATCTGATTAAGGCATGGCTCTTCATACGGGAAACCAGCACTTTTAGACGGAAAGGCATTTGGACTTGGAAGGTCGCCTGTAGACGGCAACTCTTCGGAAGGGAGATCAGCCCAAGACGGATGGAGTCGGCGTGCTGCCGCTGTCAAAGTTTTAACTTGTTCGCTTGGCAGATAGCTTGGTAAAACGCAAAATCCTTGGTTGCTCAACTCAGCAAATACACTCTCGTCCGTTAGTTTCCTCCTTGAAATTGACCCAACCGTCCCGTCCATCACAATGCCTCCCTTTATGAATTACCATGAAATTATGTATTTACGGAATATATCCTGCGTTACTAAAACTCTGAATTGCCATCTGAGAAAATCAAGATAAATTCCCGTTTTGTTTTATAATAACTTTTGTGCTAGCAACGCTATTATGTTTCACTCTTACTTTACCACTAGCACATATATTATAAATAAAAAAACTCCTGTTAGCAACGAACGTCTGAAAGATTAGAAAAACTTATCATTTTCGCCTGTTTAAATGTCAGTTATTGTTTTTCTTGAGCTATTATTGAACCAATTCTGGCACTTAAAACAACAAATGGCATTAACCAAGGTTCACATGAACTAATGAAGTACCCACTAAGTAAGAGTCATACCTACAGCAGATTATTCACGAATTAATCATAGATCCTACTCTCTAATAATATAAACAGGATGTAGGTAATCAACTGATGAATAATACTTAAACCATGGCTAAAAACACAGAATTCAGTCAACTTTTTAATCGCAAGCTCGTTCTCTAAATAAACAGTTAAAACAGAACTGAATGCGAACGCCTCAGCCCAAATGATGTATCTATTTTCGCCTTAATTACCTTGATAGCCGTTTTTCCAGTTTCACCCAAACTCAAATAGTTTAAAGTAGTCTTCTTGTTTTGGAACTTAGTGGTTAATTACCTAGTGTTTAGCCTAAAATCGATTTTTCTGCGGAGTGGGATTAGAAGCTAATTGGAAGATTTTAGGAACTAGGTAAAGCTCTGTTACAGGTGAATTGGTTGGCATCAGCATATAGCTTGAAATCACCAACAGCAAAACTACAGAACGATCTGATGGAGATGAAATTATGAATCCAAAAGCGAAACTGCAACCAAAAGCGAAACTGCAACATTGGGATGAACAATTACGTAGACTATTTGGTGAAGACACGTATAGCGAAGGACCATTGGCCGCCAGTGGTGCTGGACTACGCTTTTTTGGTCTAAATATGTGTGGTCGATTGAATCCGGAGCAGATTACTTTTTTGCTAGATGCCTTAAGTCAATTCCGCATTATCTGCATAGCAGGTCAAGACCTAACGACCTTTTCACTAGCTCACTTTGAACGATTTGCTAATTACTGGGGAGCCCCCGTGCCACACCCTAATAATTTCCTACGCGGAGGGAAACCAGCACAGTCTGATGGAGACAGTAATGGAGCATTCGAGTTGATTCCATTTGAAAAACGACGAGTATCGGCAGTCAATCTAACATTCCCTAACCAATTGCAGTGCCTACCTCATCAATCACCAGCCGTATTGCTTGTCTCCAACTTCAGCGGAAAAATTACCGGAGTACAAGATGATAAAAACCCTATCCGAGTCAGTTCTGGAGGTTCGTGGCATACAGACATTGAGTATGAACCATTACCTATTTATGTTTCTATGTTCTTGGTCCATCAGTCACCTGTATCTCGGAACGCTCTGGGGAAAAACTGGGTGGAGGCACCTAACGCAACTACCCCTTATTTAGAGGGATCTTGCAACGAACTTATGCAGAAACGAATGCGCCTTCCCTTAAATGGTGAAACGGCATTTGTCGACACCGCATCTGCTTTTGCTGCCCTACCTTCTTCAGAACAACTCGCCTTAGAACAAATACAACTACGAAGACGATTAAATCAATCAGATGAAGGATGGTTAGCACCATTAGTTCGCACCAATCCTCGCTCTGGCATTAAGTCGTTCCATAGCCCAATCTGGGCTTCGCGTCCTCGTGTAAGGCCTCCCGTGGAAGTCGATGGCATGTCACAAAGCAAGTCCCGTGCTTTTTTAGACCGACTTGAAGATCATGTGCTCCAAGAACAATTCCGTTATGATCACCTACATCGGCCAGGTGACATAACTCTATGGGACAATTACATGACGCTGCATAATTCTCCGCCAGCTAAAGTAAATATTAACTCGGTTGATGATGCTCGGTTACTGTACCGTTTGAGTTGCAAAGGGAAACCAGTATTATCATTACCTCGAAATGATGATCCAGAATGGTTGGAAACCCATATTGCAGGTGGTTATACTACCCCTATAGAAATCATCAATATTTAGCTGGCAAGAGAATAAATCTAGATTCGGCAGTTCAAAAAGTGCGTTTAACAATCGAGGAAACTTGGTTTTTTAAACAGGAAGTTACAGGTACTAGTATTAGTTGTATTGAATGAATACATCGGTGAAGACTGCAAAACAAACACTTAAACAAGCATTCCCCAACAAAAACATATAGAGAAATATAAACATAAAAACTTCAGACCAGATAAAATAATGATAGTCAAAAATTTTTAGAGAAAAGGCAAAACTAATTTAAACGAGAAGAAACAAATTAATGGACAATAGATCATCTGTACTAAACAAATTGGTTCTAATTCAGCGACGGTTTTACCATAATCAACTTATCTATAATTGTACCCGTTATGGAATCTGTGGGCTAACACTGGTTTGGATTCTATTGACAGTAAATAGGTTTGTCCGTTTGCCCATTAATTTGCCAATTGCTTTAATTGTTCTATTGACTGGAATCTTAATTGTTATTGTTTCACGAAAACTTGAGCTTCTGCAAGTCGCTAGGATTACTGATGATCGTTTGAAACTGAAAGATCGTCTAAGTACATCAGTTTGCATTTTACGTAGGAAAGACCACCTCGACTTTGATGAGGCTCAACTACATGATGCAGCAAATGAAGCTGAGAAAATTGTATTATCCTCCGATTTCCCATTTAAAGTGCCGGCTTCATGGAAATTGATTCCAATTCCAATTACCTTAATTTGTCTCTCTTTCTTTATCAATGAGGAGCAAAATCAACCGAAACTACCAACTACAGCCGAAAGACAAGCCATTGATCAAACCGTCAGCCAATTTGAAAATCTCATAGGTTTTGACGACAAAAACCAATTGGACGCAGAAATTCAGGAAACAATCAATAAATTAAAAGATAAACACATAACGAGCCTACAAGCACAAGCTCGCTTGAGTCAACTCCAAGATCAAGCGCAGCGACAAAAACGGGAATTTAAAACCAAACAACTCAAAGAAACCCGAAAAGCTACTTATGAAGTAACCCAAACGACCATGGGGAATTTAGCCTCAAATCTCGATAAATTAGCTAACCAATTTGATGCACTGAATGATGAACAAAGAAATGAACTCAAACAAAAATTACAAAAGATTGCGAAAGCTTTAGAACAAAAACATATACCCAGTGAAATCAAAGACGAACTCTCAAATTTACAACCAGAAGTAGTCAGCGCTGAGAAGTTAAAACGTATGGCAGACGCACTACTTGATCTAGACCAGAAACTTCAGCATTTAATGGCAATAGAGGAAACGCTAAACCGAATTCGGGAAGGCCGAAGGCGTATAGCACTAGCTGGAATTGAAATGAATCAAAGTGGTAGCAGCGTTGCCGATGGCAGTGGCCATCCTAGTCAGAAATCTGTAACAGGTGATACACAAGGAATAGTAACCCAATCGGACAATAATCGTTGGAAACCCAATAAGCAAAATTTCGATGCTACCCAGGATACACCGACGTCAATACCAACACAGTTAGATAGAGATTTTATCTTTCCTAAGGATACTAACAATGTTGATCTCAAATTAAATACTATTTCATCTGATCGCCAAGGACTTTCGCGGGTTTTTGTGTCTCAAAACTCTGATAGCAGTATTGAGCCCAAATACATCACATTTCAAAGAGCATATTTGAATGCCAAACAAAATTATGCTGAAGCAATAGAAAGAGATCGTATCCCTGTTCGTTACCAACAACAAATTTCAAATTATTTAAATGCAATAGCTCAGCTTGACAACCCCTAAAAACTATTAGTACAGACTGTTTCTTTTCCCATTTAATAACTCTGTTACAGTATTACAAAAATATATTAATCTTGATTTTATGATATGCGGTGGCATTTAAAAATAACAAGTCAACAGGTACCATCACAAGATATGTTATTCAATCCTAACAAGGAAAATTACAGATCAATTTAAAGGATGTAACCGGTCGGAAACAGGAAAGTAGACCCTTGACTCGGAAATTTGGGATACGTAAGCGCCATGAATCATCTCCAAGGCTGCTACTGCATCTGCGGCGCTGGAAATAGGCTCGTTGTCATTTTCAATTGCTCGAATCAAGTCAAGTGCTGCCAGACGATTCCCTTCCATTAACTGGTTGCTTTCCAGTTGGATAATTTCCCAACTTTGGTCTTGGTTCGTCGGATTAAAATATCGATAAGGATAAAGGGATAAGTTCTCAGCAGCACCACCTAGCAAGGAAATAACACCTTCAGTTCCAACGATGTTCATGCCGTAAGTCTGTTCTCCCTGTGCCCGATCTTTCTTAGACTGAAAGTAACCAGAAACACCACTTTTGAAAGCAAAGTAACTACGAATACAATCGCCGGCAATTTTGCCAACTGGTTCATTGGCCTCTCTCCCAGAGGACGCAACAATTTCATCCCCATCTTCAATTACGTGAGATGACATCCAATTAACGTCTCCAACAAAAAATCTCATCATATTAAACAAATGAGTACCAAGTACAATCATATCTTCACCACCGCCTCTGTGATCCTGTTTCCCTGTTGCACTCACAACTTCGACCTCTCCAATTTTCCCATTTTCGATTAGCTGTCTGAGTTGATGTAGACGAGGCAAATAAACGGCTTGATGAGCAACGGCAACTTTGAGGTTATTTGCTTTTGCAGTTTGTACAATTTGATCGCCATCAGCCAAGGTCATTGTCATAGGTTTTTCACAATATACATGACAACCATTATTTAAGCAGGCTAATACCATATCTAAACGCTCGGTGCCCCAACGCGGACACACACTAACAATATCTAGATCTTCCTCAATCAACATTTCATTATAATCAGCATAACTTGATGTTGCCCCAGCCTCTTGGGCAGCTTTTTCACGACCATCTGGATTTGGATCTGCAACACTGACAAACTGAACATTATCCAGACCTCTGTAGGCCAAATGGATTTGGTGACCGAAATTACCTGCCCCACTATGCCCAATAGCACCAACTCGATAGGTTTTTTGATTCACACAAATACTCCTTTATAGATTTGAAAATAGAATCTGTTCATTGTTAGCGTATTCTAGCATAACTAATCATCTCGGAGCAAAGGGACAGGAGAACCTTACTAGCTAAATCTTACTTTTTCACAGAGTTAACAACCCATATAAACTATTATCAGAGATTGGCTACTGCTTAGCATTCATCTTCCATTTATTTGCTGATTGCGAGGTTCTCCTAATCGGTATGCATAATACAAGGCAACCAAGCTCAGGGTAAACGATAGTAAAAAATTCGCTTGGAACGATAAATTTTCCGAGACCATTCCACCAATCAAGGGAAAAGCAGCCGCTGGTGTAAGCATAATATTCATAAAAGCAATATAGGATGGACGACGTCCATCGGGAGCAATTTCCAAAAGGTAATTCATTCTGCCAATCATTCCTCCAATATTCGTCATGGTAAAAATAGCGTAGGCCAAAATCAGACAAATACGAACTGGGGTGATAAAACCCAGTCCCGTATTCCAACTCACAGCAGCCAGCGGTGTTCGCATCAAATATCCGGATAGAAGGATCAAGATTGGTGAAAGTACAAAAACACAAGTATTTATCAACAAAAGAAGGCGATTTCCATGTTTGTCTCCTATATAGCTCCAAAGAAAGTTTGTTGGAAGAGTAAGGGCAGCGGAAAGTATGAGCAAACTACCAACGAATGATTCAGGTACCCCAAGCAACTTTATAGCATAAGGGTAGTAAACGGCTGGCCCAATGATGGCCATCGCTTGCATTAAATTATTCAGATACTGGAACTTAAAGTTCTGATCCGTTTTTAAAATACTGATGCCTTGAATAATATGCTGATATACAGAAGCCCGCTTGGTGTTGACATACCCAGCAGGCTCATTAACCAACGCGAAACTAAAGACACAACAACCAAGAAAAAACGCCGCTGTAGCATATAAGCAGGCGTAATTTTGCGGGAAAGAGGGACCTGCGTCACCCAACATGAATCTAACATAGAAACCACTCACAATACCAACCAAGCCACCGAAAAAGCCACGTAGCCCCATCAATTGCCCCCGTCTCCGGAAGGAAATGGTTTTTGCAATAATTTCGTTAAAACCTATACTACTAGACCCAATTCCAGCTGCATAGAACCCCAAAAGAACTAAAAACACCCATAGCAAGAGATTCGGCCAGTTTTTCCCCAAGGTATAAGTTGCGAGGGAAATTAGACATAACATGATGACACGGAAACTCCCTCCTGCAACATAGAATATTTTTTTCCGTGGCCATGTCTCAGCAATATTTGAGATAAGTAGGCTTGAAATCATGTGCGTAAGACGCATGATAACAAAAGGCAGAGTTGTTAAAACTACGGAGTTTCTTAACCTAAGAATAAAAGCTGATAACACAAGCTCGGGTTGGATAACAGCAGTAACAACGTTCCACAGAGCGCCATTAATTACTCCAATAAGAAACGCTTTTTCGTCGGTTTGATTTTGATCAGTCATTCACTATGCATAGATATGGGAGGAAAATCTAGTGGAACTATGGTAAGGATCTTCAAGCCATGTGATTCAGGACGGAACGTTTTTTCAGTTCTATTAGAAATTGTGATAGTTCTCTGGGGTCCAATGGGGAACAGGATAACCCGGTGGCCATTCTTTGTCTCCAACCATAGCTTCAAGTTTTTCCTTACTACCGCATAACCAATAATACATTTCAGCAGCATCATACCAATTGCGATGTTGTTGCTGAACAGATGGCATGGTAAAATTAGCAGGTGGGCGATGGTTGAAATCAGGTTCCTTAATCCAATCATGCTCAGGAGGAGTGGTTCTCCAATATATATACTTCAACATATTACGTATGCCTGTGGCTGTAGAAACCCCACGCCGATGCCAGATCGAATATGCAGTAATATAAATTGAACCTGCTGGTGCACTAGTCAAAACAGAACCACGTATGGCCTCATAGTGGCCCATCCAACTTCCCAAGGAAAAGAGGAAATGTGAACCTGGTAAGACTTCTGTTGGCCCCAATTCTGCCGGTGTATCTTGTGGATAATAGAAGACTTGCAGGTGATTCAATTCACAGCCGTAACGAGAACCACCATCTCGATGCCAACTTTGGGAAGGCAGAGGACATTTGGCTCGATGATTAGGCAATTTAATGGGCAATGCAAAATTGGCTCCTAAAAGAGACCTTATGACACCAACTACCTCAGAATTCAGAAAGATTTGTTCAATGAACCAATCTTCTTCCAATAGTGGCCTATGCCCATTTTGCTCAATAAACTCATTCGTTTTTTGATTGATTTCGTTTGGTACAACCCCCTCCAACATTAAGTATCCGTCGCGACAAAAAGAAAATACCTGCGAATCAGTAAGGGTCGGTTGGCAATCATATACTTTGGTCATTCTAAATCCAGTTCCATATAAATATCGTGTTTAAGAGGCTACAATCGGCCCCCTATACTTGTTACCTGCCCAATAAATTCTGAATTACAGACCATTCTGGGGGTTGGATTATTTAGGAGATAGCTAATTGGAATAAGAAAGCGTATTCTAACATAATTTAGGACCTATTAAAAGAAATAAGATTCATTATGCATCAATCGAATTATGGTTTCACTAAAGGTATTCATCCATACACTCAGTAGTGATTCTTTTAATTGCACCCGCTTCTTAGAGACAATATTTGAAATCACTCATTCAAGCAAAGAAATCCAAGGATTATTCAATAAAACATAATTAAATATGGACGCCTCTAAGAATAAAATGGCTACCTAAACGAATCCATAATGGAAATGTATGTACTGTGCTTGTACTCTGGTTAATCTTGAAACACTAACCAGAGCCCCCAATTTCCAGCAAGAAATATGACATAATAGCATAAATTCTCAATCCCCTACTCCAACGAATTCTAATCCATTTTTTTGCAATGGGTTCCTAAGTTTAGAGTTGATTAGATTATGTTTGAAACTCAAAGTGTAAAATCCAAATTTGCTCTACTCACAAGTAGACAGCCATTGTCCAATTTCTAATAATTGACACTCCTTCTCATCGTTAATATAATATGATCCTCTGATATCATCGAATTGTACGAAAGTCCACTGGATTTCTGGTTTGTCAAATCGACTCTAGGTATTGTAAAAAAACAATAGAGGTTACTAATATGAAACCCCAGAATTTGAAGGCCATTATTGTGGGAGCAGGATGGGCAGGTGAAGGCCATACCAAAGCCTTACAATACTGTGGAGTAAAGGTCGCAGCCATCTGCGCTCGTAAACAAGAAGTTGTTGATAAAATTGCTTCTAATTTAGACATAGAAATAGCTTCGACCAATTGGCAACAGACCCTTGAAAAGGTAAAACCTGATATTGTCGCTTTGGCCACACCTGCTATTTTGAGGGCTCCAGTGATTGAATTGGCTGTCGAGCTAGGCGCACACATTTTATGCGACAAGCCATTGGCTAATACAGCCAAAGAAGCCGAGTACTTTTATCATCTGGTCAACGAGGCAAATGTTAAACATGCTTATGCAGCTACTCACTGTTATCATCCCAGTGTAACCTGGGTCAATCAACTGTTGAGTAACCAATCAGTTGGTAATTTGCAGCAGATTGATGTAATTTCTTCCCACCCAAAATCTAAAGAGCTAAAATCTTGGAGTTGGATGAACTCCCTATCTCACGGTGGAGGAATGCTTAACAATGGATTCCCACACTGGTTAGGAATACTAGAAAGAATAACGAATAAGAAGCTAAGTTCAGTTGTTGGTCAAGCAGAACAAAGGCACGAACGAGCCCCCGTTCTAACTAATGTACACGACTTTCGGCAATTCCGAGACACCAAAATCAGTCCTCAAGACGCAACCAATATGGAATGGCGGATTTGTGATGGGGAAAGTTCCTTTTCAGCCTTGATGAAACTAAGCTTACCTAACTCTCAAAGAGAAAAAGAAAATGTTGTTCCTGTTATGATGCGAGTCACAAGTGGGATTGCCGAATCGGTTGAAACTAACGGTTGGTATTTCTATGGTGATGAAGGAACCTTAATAGTGCGAGGGGGAATGTTATCATTCTCACTTTCAAAAACTGAGAATTCTCAGACGAGTTCTTTAGCAATACCAGAAGCATTAACTAATAATCTGCCTCAAGTTGGTGACATTATCCAAAACATGTGGGTAGCACTAGTCATTGATTTCATCGCAGATATTTGCAATCAACCCCATCAAAGTTATTTGACTTTTCAAGATGGTTGGCGTTATCAAGTGGCAATCGAAGCCATTCGGCAAGGAATTGGTTGGAACCAGATTGAATAAGCGACAAAATTACTGTCGATCGCTTTTAATTCCGATATGAACCTACATTTTGACTGTACGTTGAAGTTGCTTTCTATAGAAACTGATTGCCACTCATGCCTTTTGAATATTTAGCTCTTACAAGTTTACGATCACCCAGATAAGACATAGAGTCTCATTGAAACAAGCAAAGTAAAAAGCACAAACAACAACTATTACGCTCAATTAATTATTAGGTAAATGGATAACCAGTCCAATGGAAACCTTAAGTTTGCCAGAGGAAACAATTAAACTTCACAGAAATACTACTATTCGTCAATAGGTTTACAGAATTTTCGAACAACAACCATATTAAGTCCGGTTTCGACTGTTAAAGCTTCTCGAAAAACGTTACTCATTTTCTCAGTATCATCGTCGTCTTCGATAATCCAGATAAATTTCACCCCACAAGAGGAAGCAAGATCAACAATACCAATGGTTGTTTCCGAATCGTCAGAAGATGGTGGTGTGTTGTTAGGTGTGCTTTGACCACCGGTGGTGACAGCACCACCGTTGTCCAGAACGATCGTTAGTAGATTCAACTTGGTCGCGCGAGCGTGGACCAGCGCATTGAGACCACCATGATAAAAGGCAGAATCACCAAAAATAGCGATAGCAGGTTCGTCAATCCCAGCTTTCTGCAGACCTGCAGCCGCTCCGATTGCGGACCCCATGCAAAGCTTTGTATCCAATAAATGTGCCGCAGTGATAGCACAACCAGGATCTGCAGAAAGAAATGGATTCTGTCCCAAATCTTTAGCTACTTGGCGAAGAGTAGTTAAAATTTCAACGTAAGGACACCCCGCACAATAAGGTTTTCGCGCGGGTTTCTCCTTTTCCCATCCATCTTGGGTATAATATTGACTTGGTAAGAAACTAGGCAAGTAAGTGCCGAGTGACTGCTGTATATGCCACCGGAAAAGCTCCCCTTCCCAATTAACATCTGTCGTTCGTTTCCCCAGTATTTTAGGTGTGTGACCAGCATCATATCCCACAGTTTTGATTGCGTCTTCTAAGTAGGGGTCTACTTCTTCCAAAACGAGGACTTCTTCACATTGACCTAAAAATTGAATTAACAAATCCCTAGGAAGTGGATAGAGAGTACTCAGTTTGAAAATCGATAAGTCCGAGGTATCTGTACCGGACATTGCTTCCATTAGCTTGCTGTAGGTAAAACCACCAGCAAGAATTCCTTTGGAACCTGAGCCTTCAATTTTGTTGAAAGGCAAATGGCTGAATTGTTCAGTTGCCTGCTGCATCTTATGGTGAACTTCGCGGTGGTTGTCCATAGCATTGCTGGGACCAGAAATCCATCGCATTGTTTCCCTGTCAGGTGACAAAGACAACTTCACTTCTGGTTCAGAAATCGGAGGGAGAAGACTTTCCGCTAGACTGAAACTTCGCGTAATCCGAATAATGACAACGGTACGGAGCAGTTCTGAGAATTCGAAAGCCCACTTGATCATCTCACGTCCTTCTTTAGGTGTAGATGGTTCGAGCATTGGTATCTCTGCCATGGGAGCTATAAAACGGGTATCCTGTTCATTTTGGGATCCCCAAGCACCTGGGTCATCACCTAACAGAATAACCAGCCCGGCGTGTACACCTGTCATATTCAACACCATGAGTGTGTCCAAAGCGACATTCATACCAACACTTTTCAAACAGACAAACGCCCGCTTCCCTCCTTGGGACACACCTGCTACTATATCCAAGGCAATACGCTCGTTGATACACCATTCAGTGTGATGCCCATATACTTCAGCAGTTTCTGCTAAGGCGTTAAACGTTCCAGTTCCTGGGGATCCGGGATATCCAGTGACAACACTAACTCCCGCTTCTATCGCTCCCCAAGCAATAGCATTTTCTCCGTTAACCAGTTGTAGATCCATGGAAGTATCCTAAAGATAGTCGTATTTTTGTACTTGTCTACTCTGCTTGAGCATTGACAGCAATCTTGATTACCGTCTCATTACCCAAACGATAGCCACCGTCAAGAGCCTCAAATCCTTCCCGAATACGGGATAATGGTAGTACATGACTTACCATGTCAGCAAAGGGAAATTCATCCTGCTCCAAAATTGGCAACCCACGAACAAAATGTTCATGCTGGCTACTCCATACTGCTTCCAACCGTAGATTTTTCCGCATCAACATTTGGTTTGGATTAAGTTCAAAAGAACCAACGTCAACAAAATGTCCAACCTCACAGAAAACTCCACTATATTTAACATACCCGAGGCCTTCTGTAATAGCTGGCAAGAATCCTGCACATTCAAATACAACATCGGCACCTTCACTGTGCAGTGTTTGATCTCTAACTAATTGCGTCCTTTCTTCAACAGACGAAAATTCCTCAATATTGATGGTTACATCTGCTCCTAACTGCTTTGCTAAATCTAATCTACCACTGGGGCCCCCGACCATAATCAATTTTGCTGCGCCACTAATTTTGGCACAAACTAGTGTCAACAATCCAATCGCTCCTGAACCTTGAACCACAACTGTATCACCAATCTTTACTTTAGCCCTCATAACGGCATGTACAGCAATAGCAAAAGGCTCTGTCAAAACAGCCACGTCGATAGGCGCTCCAGTTTTAATGAAACATGTCCCAGAATAGGTTAGGTATATATAGTCAGCAAACCCTCCCCCGAAATGCGGTGCCTCGTCGGGGTCGGGGTGAAACCCATAGACACGTTCATCTGCCCTAGGAGCAAGGATAACCCGATCTCCTTCTTGGATAGAGTTTCCGATATAATCGGTTCCAACACCTTTACCAATAGCATCAATGATACCAACATTCTCATGGCCAAGAAGCATTTCACCTTCAATCCCTTTTTGCCAGTTATGCAAGTCCGTTCCACAGATACCTGCCAGTTCCTGACGCAGCAGAATCGTCCCAGGAGCCGGCTCTGGAACCGGATATTCGCGGATTTCGAAATTTTGTCCGCTTGCGACAACGGCTCTTCCCGTTCGATTCATAATTAATTTACCTTAAATAACAAAATAATTATTTGGATATTCAATTGGAGCATAAATGGCAATAGAAAAAACAAGAAATACGGAGTTTTCAGCAACTATTATTTTTGTAACGTTTTTTAACAAAAATGTATGCGTTTACTACAGAAACTAATACAAGTCCATGATAACATCATTTATAAGTTAATTATACCATAAGAACTCAACAAGGGAAAAAGTGAAGAGAAGAGATTATAACTTAAATAGCTTAAGACATTCTTTTATTTATTTAATGGCACTTTTATCTGTTTTATCACTACAAGCACAAGATATTTCGAAAGACTTAGTTCTAGCTCTAACTTTTGATGAAGGAGCAGGTCAAATAGTTACAGATCGATCTGGCCAAGGGAACAATGGGAAAATTAACGGGAAGATCGGATGGATCGAAGTAAAGATTGGCAGAGGGTCTCAACTTGACGGTAAGACGTAGGTTATTATTCCACACATTACATTTCCTTCAATAATTCAGATTTTACCGTCCAATTTTGGCCAAAATCTAAATTAGTTGAAGGACAAGAAGTTATCTTTTCTCAATATGAGAAGAATAGCAAAAACTTGAGTTTACATTTGCGCCTTTATATAACCTTACCTTCTGGGTTGATAATTCAAAAAAAGCCAGAAGAATTTATGTTGATGGAGAAAAAGTAGCAGAAAGCGTAAGCAATGGAGGGTACATGGGTACCAAAGGTGAAACTATTATCGGAGGGTGGAACTGTATAAACAAAAGTTTAGGTAAAGTGTACCAAGTGTACACGAGAACTGTAGATGAAGTCAGAGTTTGGAACCATAAATGTTTGCCTTTAAAATCCTTAATATCATTGTGACCTAGAGCAATGCGAAATCTGAAATTGGAGCCTGATTTAGCCTTAGGACTATCTGCTGAAAAAGGAGAAAGGAAATGATGCTAAGGTTAATGAGATTAAAGCCTAAAAGTACTTAGTAAAGATGAAATAATCACTAGAACACGCAAATCGCCGTTGGGAACCTCAACATCATTTGATGCTGCCGGTCAATATAACGGCAACTTTGAGGATATTGCAATCTGATTGATGTCTCATAGTGAATGGATTCCATTTGTGTGTACTCAAAAGGTAAGGTTTCGTAATACATGACCTTTTTACCGTTTTTTACACGCATAAGATCTTGAGTTAATTTCTATGATATACCTGTTTTCACAATTGATAGATGGGTAGGGTTAAGAACTTGACTTCACTATATTGGTTCAGTAAAATTATCATTATGAACAGAGGAAGCTAATGGAAAAAACGTTTCAAAGAATTTACATGGATCACCATGCCACAACCCCCCTAGATCCACGCGTTTTAGAAACGATGATGCCTTATCTCACTAGTGAGTTTGGTAATGCTTCAAGTAATACTCATGCTTTCGGGTGGCGTGCCAAAGAAGCGGTCGAGCTGGCACGACAACAGATAGCCAAGCTCATCGGATGTAACCCGGAAGAGATTATTTTCACCAATGGTGCAACAGAATCTGACAATCTAGCAATTAAAGGTGTCGCCCAGCAATACCGTCGAAAAGGCAACCATCTCATTACCTCTCAGATCGAACATAGCGCAATTCTTGAATCCTGTAAGACACTCGAAAAAGACGGGTTTGAAGTTACATATCTACCAGTTGATCAGTATGGTATGGTTGATCCTCAAGATGTAAAAGAGGCTATCACTGACCAGACAATATTGATAAGTATCATTTATGCTAGCAATGAAGTGGGCACAATTAATCCATTGAGTGAAATCGGAGAAATCTCACAGGATCATGGTGTGCTATTTCACTCAGATGCTGTGCAAGGAATTGGAAAAGTCGAGTCGAGCGTTGATACCTTGAAAGTGGACTTGATGTCGCTGACAGCACACAAAATGTACGGTCCTAAAGGTATTGGCGCGCTCCATATTCGCAGTAAACGACCTAAAATCCGAATAAAACCACAAAATCATGGTGGAGGTCAGGAAGCTAACATCCGTTCAGGAACACTGAATGTTCCTAGTATCGTTGGTTTTGGCGCAGCATGTGAAATTGCCCAATCTGAGATGGAAGCTGAAGCAAAGCATCTTACAAATTTACGCAATCATCTACATCAAAAGATATCTGAAAATATTGACTTCATGCATGTACACGGCCATCCAGAAAAGCGATTGCCAGGCAACCTAAACATCAGTTTTGAATTTGTTGAGAGTTTGTCCCTACTTGAAAATCTCAGCAACATAGCACTATCGACAGGTTCTGCCTGTTCTTCATCATCAATCGAAACTTCACGTGTGTTGATGGCTAT
This sequence comes from Candidatus Poribacteria bacterium, assembly GCA_002709695.1. Lineage (GTDB taxonomy): Bacteria > Poribacteria > WGA-4E > WGA-4E > UBA9662 > UBA9662. The sequence goes on along the minus strand of PAQF01000078.1, from coordinate 152,139 downwards.
GGGAGTTGAAGAAGAACTGGCTAGGTCCCCAATTCGTTTTGGATTAGGACGCAGCAATACGTTAAATCAAGTTAACTTTGTTGCAGACCAACTATCAAAGCAAGTAACGAAATTACGAAATTTGTCCTCAATGTACAAGATAGTTAGAAAAGGCAGTCAGCAACAAGCATGAAAATAAAACTAGTTTCAGTTATCTTGCTTGTTGTATACCTTACGATATTTATTAGCTGTAGTAGTGATGAAGAGGAAACGATGGAAGAGTCTCTAGCTGAAGCTCCATCAGCCGCAACTTGGCTGGTTATCCAAGATCAAATTCTATCTCCAAAATGCGTATCATGTCACCAAAACGGAGCGTCTGAAGCCACTCAATCAGGGCTGATACTCACTCCTGATGTTGCTTATAGTCAATTGATCAACCGTATACCAAAAAATGCTACAGCTCGCTCAGATAGCCTGATACTTGTTGGAACAAACGGGCCAAAAAGCCTAGCTAAAAGTTTTCTATGGGAAAAGATTAATGCACCGAATGAGGATCATTTCTACCAAGACCACCCAAGTTACGGAAGTATTATGCCACCCCGGCCATTAACACCACTCACATATGGGGAATTGGAATTCATTAGAAAATGGATTATAGAAGGTGCGCCAAAAACAACTGTGGTTGCGGATCTGAAATTGCTGGAGAACACAGAACGATACCAATCTCAACCTGCATTTATTCCTCCCCCACCTCCTAAAGATGGCAAACAATTACATGTAAAGCAATTTGAAATTCAGCCTGATTCTGAACGTGAATTTTTTTATTACCAACCACTGGAGAACCCAGAACCAATCTATATTAATCAGGTAGAAATTTCTATGAGACCTGGGAGTCATCATTTCCTTATCTATGGTTTTCAAGCAAACGTACCAATTCCACAACCTCAAGTTTACCGTGAGTTAAGAGACAAAAATGGAAGTTACATATTGACCACTATCCAATCAATGCGATTTCATACTTTTGTTGCAGGTACTCAGTGGCCAAAGATGAACTATAAATTTCCTGCTGGAATCGCTTTAAGAATTCCAGCAAATTCTGGGTTTGACCTAAACTCACATTACGTCAATCGTACAAAATCGAAGATATTAGGTGAAGTATACGCCAATTTATACTATGCAGACCCAAAGCAGGTTGAGCATATGGCAGAAGTGATCACTTTCACAAATCTGGACATTCGACTGCCCCCAAATCGAATTACTACTTTGCATAAAACCTTTAATTTCCGAGAAAAGGTTCACATTTTCCAACTCTTTTCACATGCCCATGAACTGAATACCGAGTTTCGAGTCGAAATCAACGGAGGAAAAAGAAACGGTGAAGAAATTTATTTCTCCAACGATTGGGAACACCCACCTATATTGGAATTGGACCCTCCACTTGTTCTAGATGCCGGACAAGGAGTTAAACTTATAGCAACATACAATAATACACGAAATAGAGAAGTTAACTTTGGATTCCTCAGTACGGACGAGATGATGATTCTCTTTGGTCTGTATTATACCAATTAAAAAGTCAGCAACCGTTTAATTTAGAATTTAAGTCAGCATCGTTGTTTTACTTGAAAGGAAGAATATGAAGTTTTTTGGAAAGAAAAAGGATGAGAACAAATTGGATCAGGACAAAGCAAAGCCAAAAACCGTAGCACATCCTGAACTGAAGGTTATTAGTGGGTCCTCAGTTTCCAAATCTACTCCAACACCCACACAACCTCCTGCTGAACCAGAACAGGATGAGTTGATTCCACACGTAGACAACGTAATCATTGTTGCGAGTGGAAAGGGAGGAGTTGGAAAATCTACCGTTGCTGTAAACATTGCAATTGCTTTGTCAGAGATTTGTGATAAAGTTGGTTTGTTGGATTCAGATGTCTATGGTCCTAGTATTCCAACTATGATGGGAATCAGGGAACAACCTAAGACAAATGAAAACAAAAAGCTGATTCCGCTAAAGAGCCATAATATTTCACTGATGTCAATTGGATTCATGGTTAGCGAAGAACAAGCTTTAATTTGGCGTGGCCCAATGATTCACAGCGCAATTCGCCAAATGCTAGGGGACGTTATATGGGATGATCTTGATTACCTAGTAATTGATATGCCACCAGGAACTGGTGATGCCCAATTATCGTTAAGCCAAACGTTACCCTTAACGGGAGCAATAATTGTTACAACACCACAGGATGTTGCACTTGCTGATGTTCGACGCTCAATTGGCATGTGCAATCGAATGAATGTTCCCATGCTTGGTATAATTGAGAACATGAGTTATTTTATCAGTCCCGAAAATCAGAAACGAGTAGCTATATTTGGATCTGGTGGTGGAAAGAAAATGAGTGAAGATCTTGGCATACCATTACTTGGTCAAATCCCAATAGATCCGAAAATCTGTGAGTGTGGGGATCTTGGTGTACCAATCACAGTGGCTTATCCGGAATCCCCCCAATCTGAAGCTTTTCGTCATGCAGCACAGCAACTAATTGAACAAGTGAAAGAAATTGAACAGGATGATTTAACGATCACTTGATTTTTCAGCACTAATTTTATAAACATATAGAAGCCGAGATACATTCAATAATACCGGTTGAATGTATCTCGGTTTTTTACCAACTGGGATCAGGAGTATTGATGTCAAAAGATGAGCCGCTTGTCCTAGAATTGATAGATTTACTAGGTTATGAAAACGTAATCATTGACGACATTTCACTCAAAGTATACGAATGTGATGGGGCAGAATTCTTCAAGGCTCTCCCGGATGTTGTCGTGTTTCCAGATTCAGCAGAAGAAATTTCGAAAATCGTAAAACTTGCGAATACATACAATAAACCTTATATTGCACGTGGTGCTGGAACAGGCCTTAGCGGTGGAACGCTACCCATAAACGCAGGAATTATGATTGCTATGAACAAAATGGACCGGATTCTTGAGGTTGATCTTGAAAACCGACAGGCAGTAATCGAACCTGGAGTCGTTAATTTGATGTTGACACAAGCGGTGCAAGATAAAGGTTATCATTATGCACCAGATCCATCTAGTCAACAGGCTTGTAGTATTGGAGGAAACATCGCCGAAAATTCAGGTGGACCGCACACACTAAAGTATGGTGTTACTACCAACCATATTTTAGGAATGGAAGTTGTACTGCCTAATGGGGAAATTATTGAGTTTGGTGGACCAATTGAAGAAGACCTAGGTTATGATTTACGAGGTCTAATGATAGGATCTGAAGGTACACTCGGTATTGTCACCAAGGCCATTGTCCGTTTAACACGAAATCCACAAGCATACTACACTATGCTTGGTGTCTTTGAAACAATTGATAATGCCACTAATGCAGTATCAAATATCATTGCCGATGGAATTGTACCTGCCGCTCTTGAGATGATGGACAATTTCGTTATCCGTGCTGTTGAAGCGGCTTTCAGTTGGGGGCTGCCAACCGACGCAGGTGCAGTACTGATTGTTGAGCTTGACGGTGTCGAAGTTGGAATGTCGGATGAAGCCGATCAGATAATTCGAATATTGGAAGACCATCATACTCGAGAAGTGCGAACAGCAAAAGATGATGAGGACAGGAAAAAACTTTGGACGGCTCGCAAACATGCTTTTGGTGCTCTCGGATTACTTGCACCCAATTATATTACACAAGATGGTACAGTACCAAGATCCCAACTACCTAAAATGCTTCAGTTTGTTGGTGAAGTTTCAAAGAAATATGATATTCCGATTGCCAATGTTTTTCATGCTGGCGACGGAAATCTTCACCCTATTGTGCTTTTTGACAAAAGAGATTCAGATCAAGTAGAACGCGTTCATATGGTTAATAAAGAAATTCTTCAAGCGTGTGTTGATGTTGGCGGAACAATTTCAGGTGAACACGGAATTGGAGTCGAAAAACAGGAGTTTATGCCACTAATTTTTTCAGAGGAAGATATGGACTTCATGGTTACAATTCGAAATATTTTCAACCCTAAGCAACTATGTAACCCAAAAAAGATCTTTCCAATTGATGAAACCATAGGAGTCACACCATGAATGTGGGCAAACAAATAGGGCCTATCTCGCATCGGATTATGATTTATGCTTTTTCTGCCATCCTAACTGTGCTTTTAATATGGGCCATTGGACACATCCTGTCTGACATTGGCAATATTGAGGGGCCTAACTGGCAAACCATCCAAACGGAAGCAATTGGCAACTCACTGCAAGATCAAGAACAAAAGCTAAACGAAGAAAAAAACACTATTGTCGCCCAAATTAAGAACCAACAGGAAAACCAGAAAATCCTGAAAAATAGCATGAGCAGTTCCAAAGAAACGATGGAACAATTACTAAGCTTGCATCGACTGGCGTTGGAAAAAAGCGTGAAACCTACTGTGGATCAGCAAAACGCCTTGGCTGAAAGCCAGACACTTTATCTGTCCAGCCAACAACAATTTCAACAGGCCAATAATGAGATTGTTGTTCTGACTGAGAAACTACGTCAATTACAACAAGAAATAGATACAATAACGCAAAAAATTGACACTCGGCGCGAACTTGGACAGGAAAAATTTGATACCTTAATGCGTACGCATCGATGGAAAACAGCTGGTTTGAAACTGTTACTAATAATTCCGCTCTTGTTCGGTGTCACTTGGCTCCTTGTTTACAAAAGAAAAAGTGATTTCGCCCCACTTGTCTTCGCAGCTTTCGTTGCCACTTTCGTGCAAACAGGTATGATTATGCAGCAATACTTTCCAGCTGAATTCTTTCATTATATTTTAATTGGTGTTGCAATTCTTGTTGTTATTATTATTTTAAGACACTTAATTCAGCTAGCATCCTCCCCACAAAAAGATTGGTTATTAAAGCAATATAAGGAAGCATACCGAAAATGGCTCTGTCCCATCTGTAACTTTCCAATTCGCCGTGGTCTTCGCAAAGAAGTTGATTGGAGTTCAAGTAAGTTCCGAGGAGCAATCCCCATTTGGCAAAAAGAAGATGACACATCCGAAGCCCCTTACACATGTCCATCGTGTGGTCAAAACCTATATGAAAAATGTGAAGAATGCCAACATATTCGCCATTCCTTACTACCATTTTGTGAAGCATGTAGCAGGCACAAGGAGATGGTGTAGATGCAAAACACAAACTTTAGCAAGATCGATGGTGTAATACCAAAGGAGGTTACCATACCTTCATCAGTCAGCGAAATACAAAGTTTTTTAAGACACGTAACCAAAGAAAAATTGTCGGTTATTCCTGCGGGAAGTGGCTCAAAACTTTCAATTGGTAACCCTCCACCCCAAATAGATTTCCTGCTAACAATGAAAAAATTCAACAAAGTTGTTGAATACATACCAGATGATTTAACAATTACTGTGGGTTCTGGTATGTTGTTGAAGGATGTGCAGAAAATTCTAGCTGATAATAACCAATTGCTACCAACAAATCCACCCTATAATAATGAAGCAACAGTCGGAGGAATTGTTGCCACAAACTCTAGTGGCCCCCATAGATTGCGTTATGGCGCGACAAGAGATTTAATTCTGGGCCTGCGTGTTGTTCAAACTAATGGCACAATAATTAAGGCAGGGGGAAAAGTCGTTAAAAATGTTGCTGGTTATGATATAAACAAATTGTATATCGCATCCTACGGCACTCTGGGCATTATTACGGAAGTATCATTTAAACTTTTCCCTAAACCTGCGGTTGAACGAACCATGCTACTAAATTTCAATCAACATGGACATGCTCTTCGGACATCCACGGAGATCGTAAAGTCGCAGTTGTTACCAGTATTTGTCAGTTTTTTTTCTGCAGGCATTCCTGACACTGAGGTTCTCGAACCATGTCTTCTGATTGGAATTGACGGGCATCCAAAAACAGTTGCCTGGCAAATTGATCAGATCAATTCAATAGCAAATCTAAATGGCGTCGTTCAAAAAGAAGTCTACCAAGATCACAAACAATCACAATTAAGATCTAGTTTGTGTGCTTTCCCAGAAGGGAACGGGTCAAACTCGGCGGTCGTTTCTCGCATAAATATCAAGCCATCTAATGTCGGTAATTTTATTTCAAGTGTTTTAGATCTAACCAGTCCATTTTCCACATATGTCATGTCTCACATTGGTAACGGTATAGTTTATCTTATTTTGTCCGATTTCACTGAAGAACAGATTGGTTTGCTCGCAAACACCCTCACTGTACTAAGAAAACAAGCTGTTAATATACAAGGTAACCTCATCCTCGAAATTGCACCACTTGGGTTAAAAAATCTTATGGATGTTTGGGGTGAAGTTGGACAGAAATCACAACTGATGACACAAATCAAGTCTGAGCTTGATCCGGCTAATGTATTAAACCCTGGTCGTTTTGTTGCGGGTATCTGAATGTATATTACACAGCAAATCCTAGATAAAATTGAACAGAAATATGGTCAGCCTCAAACATATCATACTACGTGTGCAATGAACAAAATCGAATTCGATTTGCTCAAATGGAGTATGAGAAAAGGACGAGCACACGATATTACACCATTTGTCTTCCACAATTCTAATGTGGCTGTAATTCGGAAACCCAGTTATCCGGAAGAAATCTATCGCCCCCCCAGTGGTGGAATTGAACCTGGAGAAGATTTTGAAAGCGGTATCAAACGCGAGATCTACGAAGAAACAGGACTACATATCAAAATAGAAAAATACGTCCTTAAGACATATGTCGATTTCTATTTTGAGGATCAAGTTGTCAACTGGATAACCCACGTATTTACTGCTAAAGCCACAACTAACGATATTAACCCGATAGATCAACAGGAAATTTCTGACGCACGGTGGGCAACAATAGAAGAACTTGAAACTACACTTTTATCTAGCCTTCGACAATCGACCTCCGCTGGATTACGATACCGAGCAGAGATTCAGAGTGCAACCCTAGAAATTATCAACACAACAACTATAAGAAAAAAGAAATCGGTTCAGAGTACAATTGAATATCCATAAAAAAAAGTACCCTCAACTAGCATTATTGATTTTGGTGACCACAGCACCATTGGCTATTGGGCAATTTACCCCCTTTACCACAGTCGACTCCGTTGTAACTGCTGAGGCAGAAATCAACCCATCTGTTGCTCGAGCAGGAGAGATAGTTACAGTAAAAACTAAGGCTCTAATTAAATCAGGATTCTACATTTATGCCGCTAATAAACAAAGTGTAGGACCTGTCGCCTCAAAGGTGACTATTAAGCCCGAGAACTTAGTCAGTTCTCTTGGCAAAACTTTAGAACCGATACCTGCAACCAAATATGATGAAGGGTTTCAAATTGATGTTTATTTTCATGAAGGAACTGTTGTATTCGAAACACCTATTAAGCTTATTCCCACCTTAAATCCCGGTAAATATTCGCTTATCGTAGAACTTTTATATCAAGCTTGTGACCCACACATCTGTTACCCTCCAAAGACCACAAAAATGATTGTTGCTTTGTTAGTGGAAGAAGGCAACCCCAGAAATGAGAAGAACAAGTTGATGGAAACAGATGTTACTGTTGGCGACGATAAAATTGACCTGGATAATATCATAGCCAAGGGAATAAAATCTTTTATTCTTCTTTCCCTATCCATGGGTTTTCTCTCATTACTAACTCCGTGTGTGTTTCCTATGGTTCCTATTACTGTATCCTATTTTATTAAACGAGGTGAACATGAAGAAGGGAAAACACTCGCTCAAGCTTTCATTTATTCTGCAGGTATTATTATTACTTATACTATATTAGGATTGATATTAGCCATAACACTGGGAGCTTCAGGGGCTAATCAGCTAGCTGCCAGTCCTTGGGTCAATCTTTTTATCGGCTTTCTCTTTGTATACTTTGCATTTTCGCTTTTCGGTATGTATGAAATCCAACTCCCCACAGCTCTTAGGCAATTTTCATCCACACAAGAAGGAAGAGGTGGATATGTAGGCACTCTCTTTATGGCGCTGACTTTTACCTTGACCTCTTTCACTTGTACTGTACAATTTGTCGGTTTACTCTTAGTTGCAGCAGTTCAAGGAAATTGGCTGTGGCCACTGATTGGAATGTTGTTTTTTTCAACAGCATTTGCTGTTCCGTTTTTCTTGCTGGCACTCTTCCCTCAATATTTGGCAAAAATGCCTAAGAGTGGAGGCTGGCTCAACTCAATAAAAGTAGTAATGGGATTCCTTGAACTTGCCGCATCATGCAAATTTCTTAGCAATGTAGATTTAGTATGGAATTGGGGAATTTTCACTCGATCTAGCGTACTTTCTATATGGATAGTGATCGCGTTCCTAACCGGTCTATATTTGATTGGCAAACTTCGTTTACCACATGATTCGGAACTAGAAACTATTAGTGCGCCTCGTTTGATCCTCAGCATAGTCCTGTTTACATTTGCCATCTATATGTCAAAAGGCTTAACAGGACATCCTCTACATAGCCTTATTGATGCTTATCTGCCACTAGATTTACAAAGCCGCTCTCATAAACCTAATACTGAGACATCAGATAATAGTTTGGATTGGGTTATGAAATTCGAGGAAGGTCTCAAGCAATCGAAAAAAACGGGCAAACCAATGTTTGTGAATTTTACTGGTTATACATGTACTAACTGTCGCTGGATGGAATCTAACATGTTTAAGGATCCCAAAATTTCATCTCGTTTAAAACAGTTTGTACTTATAGAGTTGTTTACAGATGGCGGAGCAGACAAAGATAAAAATCAACAGATGGAAATAGATCGATTTGGAACAACAGCTTTGCCATTTTACGTTGTGCTATCTCCCGAAGATCGTGAGATTACCAGGTTCCCAGGCTTAACACGTAATAAAAAACGATTCATCGAATTTTTAGACCAAGGACTTGTTTGGAAAAATTGATTCAGAAACTAGGATGATTGACGAAATGACAAACACGAGAAAATGGCTCATTTATTTCGAGATATTCGCTGTGTTCATTTTCTTTGTAATCATTTTTGTTAATATAACGAATTCCTACACAAATCAAAACTATGGAGAAAATCCAGACTTAGATCAACTAATAGAGAAAGCAGATCAATTATACAAGACACAGGACTTGCCTAGAGCACTAGTAAAGTATTGGGAAACCATTACCCACATGGAAAGTCAAAAAGAACCCCAAAAATTACTTCATGCAAGATTACGTATCTCTGAAATTTACTTTAGAAGCAATTGGAACAAGGATGCGCTAGACCATTTGGCTCGCGCAGCAGAAATAGACCGAAACAATACAGAACTACGATTGCTTCAAGGTGAACTATATAAGGATAATGGGCAAAGGGCCTTAGCAACACAGGAATTCTTAGCAGTAATTAAAAAGGACCCTAAAAATTTTGAGGCTCATTATCTACTTGGAGTTTTATACCAAGGAGCTCGCCAATTCGAACAAGCAATTGATCACTATCAGCAAGCAATTCAGTACGACCTACAAATGATCCACCAACCGTTTGAGCTAGCAGCAGTAGGACAACTCGCAAGGATGCAATTATCGCGGACTTATCGACAAATACTTCAAGGTTATCAAAATTTAGGTCAGGAAAACATACCTGACGCAACTGAGATAGAAAAAATGGAAAAACAAGCCATTGCGATCCTCGAAGATGCTGTCCATATTAACGAACACTTTGTAGAAGCACGTCAAGAACTGATAGGGCTATTATATCGACAAGCCTCAATTGCGGGACGAGCGAGAGGCACCCGATCCTATGACCAAGCACTTAATATCTACCAGAAGATTGTAGAATTGGATCCTAGCGAAGTCGATGCTTGGCAGTGGATTGGTCAAATCCAGAGATCGTTCTTAGATGATCCTGAAGCTGCTCTAGCGGCTTATCAGAAGGCTTATGAACTAGAATCCGACGTGGGAATATTAGCAGAAATTAAAACCCTCGAAGATGAAATCAAAAATATGGAGTTAGAAAATCAATAAAGCAGTAATGGAGATCTAGTTCTCTCCATTTATAGCAGTCTCGAGTAATATTCAACAACTAATTGGATATCCAGTGGAAAAGGGACAGCCTCGATTGTCGGTAACGAATTGACGGAAGCGGTTTTTTTGTCTGCATCTAATCCAATCCAATCGGTGCTTGAGAGTGGCGGGTTTTCAAGCGATACCTCAATGCATTCCAAGTTCATGCTTTTCTGACGAGGAGCAATTATATCGCCAGTATCAACGCGATAAGACGGAATATTTACCTTTTTACCATTAACAGTGAAATGCCCATGATTTACTAATTGACGTGCAGCTGGAATTGTCGGTGCGAACCCCGAACGAAAGACAACATTATCCAAACGGCGTTCAAGTAATTCCATTAATTTATCGCCTGCAGCCATTTGACTTCGACGAGCTTCCGACATGAGTCGCCGCATCTGCTTCTCACTCAGCCCATAGTTAAATCGGACCTTTTGTTTTTCAATTAATCTCTCACCATAAGGAGATGGTTTTCGACGAAAACTTTGACCGTGTTCGCCAGGAACATACGGTCGATCTCTTTGCGATTTGCGAGAGAGTCCAGGCAAATCAACGCCAAAGGCACGAAGCTTTTTAACTTTCGGTCCAGTATACCGGCTCATAAGTCACTTTTCTCCATCTAAATCAAACTAATTTAAAATCATAATCCTATGCTAAACTGCGGATGATAACATTTATAATAAAGAATATCAAATAAATTGGAGCCGTACAGCTCGTTAAATGATAATCATACAATATTTTTTAGGGAATTTTTACTTTCGAGCTTTCTTAGCTTCAATCCGTAACGCGGAATAGTTCGCTGAACAATTTCCGCCTAGCTTTTGGTATTTCTGCGGGATAGCCTGTGTACAAAAAACCGATTATTTCTTCCTCGTGACTAATTCCTAACAGAGTATTTGTTTCTACCTCACGAGTAATTGGTCCCGTGCTCCATTGCATACCAATACCGCGACTCCATGCAACCAATTGAATGTTCTGAATAGCACAACAAGTAGCAGCATAATCTTCCCGCTGCTCAAAATCGTTACCTGATTTGACATAGGAAACCGCGACAATAACAGGTTTTGACATAAATTTGTCATACCCTTTTTGACCAACGTTTATTTGTTGCTGTTCATCGGCATACTCAACAACTTTTTCGACTTGAATTTCACGATATCGTTCAGCTAAGACTCGCTTCTTTCCTTCACCAATTATGGTAAACCGCCATGGTTCAGTAAGTCGGTGATTGGGTGCCCAAATTCCAAAAGCCAAAACCTCTTCGATTTCCTCTCTTTCAGGTTTTTCCAACTTGAAATTGAATATTGTCCGTCGTGACTGAATTACGTCTGCAACCGACAGCGTTTTTTCACCTAATCCGCCCATAATTCCTCCCAGTAAAAGAGATTTTAATTAAAAAAATAGCGTTGAAGATGAAAAACTTCAACGCTGAAAGTCAGTACTAACTTATTTTTTTATTCTTCGAAATCTTCGGTTGGAGCATTTGCTTCCGTCCAAGCAGCCATTCCACCATCAATATTTGAAACGTTTTCAAAACCCATTTCCTTCAGAACTTTGCCAGATAATGCTGCTTGACCACCTAATCCACAAGTTACCACAATATGCTTATTTGGGTCAAGTTCTGGTTTATGGAAAGCCTCAAATTCCGGATCCGCATGAAATTCAAGTAGTCCGCGCGGCGCACTAACTCCTCCTGGAATAATACCAGTTTCTGATACCGAATCGGGATCTCGCACATCGACAAAAACGACATCTGAATTTCCAACCAACGATTGAGCCTCTTCAACCGAAATTACGTTAAGCATCGAATTAGCTTCTTCAACAAGCTCCTTGGCACTTTTTCCCACGAGTTTACAACCTCCTGCCTTTTCATAATAACTTAGCTTTTGCTACCAGCCAGATGTTTTAATAAAAAAAACACCTAACTAACGCATTTTATTGTATCACAATAAGGTCCCTGTAACAAATAAAAGTCGACTTTCAAGTACATATCCAGAGAAACAAAGTACAGATTTATCTGACCAATCGACGGAAAGGATCTTTCTTAATATTGCATGTCAGCAGACTATCTATATCGCCAGATTCCAAACCAGACTGAATCACTACTAGAGTATCAGTAATCGCTTGGATCGTAAGATTAATATCTTCCTCAGTATGGGCTAAGGTTGGTGTCAATGACGTGTAGCAAAGGACTCCTCTGGATGACATTTCTTGAATAAACAGCGTGTTAACTTTCGATCCTAGCGTATCATCAGGTAAATCTAAATTAATGGTGGGATTAGTATAAAGCCCCGAACACATACCAGAGAGGCCAAGATCAGTAATCGCTTCATTAATACCTTTGATTAGCTTATCTCCAATTTCTTTAAATCGAGTTTCAGAATCACGCTGTTTCAGCTCTCGGATTGTCGTTAATGCTGCAACCAAACCAATATTATCACTCCAGTAAGAACTAGAAATAAACATTCGATCGGCTGGCTCCATTACATTTCGTAAACCAACTACGGCTCCCATAGGATACCCATTAGACATAGCCTTAGCAACAACCGTCATATCAGGAACAACATTAAGGTATTTCTGAACACCACCAATTGACAGTCTCCATCCACAAGACACTTCATCAAAAATCAGTATAACATCGTGTTCTTGTGCTAATGCTTTTACTCCTTCTAAATATCCGGGATCTGGCAGTACAGATCTAATTGGTTCCATCATAATGGCTGCAACTTGGTTCTGGTTGTTTTTAAGGAGATCTTCTAACATCGTCAGATTTCCGTAAGCAAAAGGGATGACCGTATTCGCCAAAACTTGAGGTACACCAATTGGTTCAATTCCCGAAAATGGAAACTCACCATCTTCTGGGTTTACCAAGTAATTGGCTGCTTGATACCAATCGTGCCAGCCATGATAACCACAGAATAGGATTTTTTCTCTACCTGAAGTTCCCCGAGCGATTCGAACAGCAACAGCACATGCTTCTCCACCTCCTTTAGTATATCGAACCATTTCTGCGCTGGGGATTGTATCTACCAATTCCTCAGCCAATTCAACTTCCAATGGACTATTTAAAGAATACAAACTTCCGCGATTGATCTGCTCCTTTACAGCTTGATCAACGACTTTATCAGCATGACCTAAAATAATTGCACCAACAGCACTAACCCAATCAATATAACTATTCCCATCAATATCAGTAAAACGTGCCCCCTTAGCACACTGTGCATAAATCGGACTGACACCGTTTGCAAACTGACTAGCACGTCGGCTTATAAGTTGTGTCCAACCAGGGATTAGTTTACCTGCGAGCTCATAGGTCTTCAGAGATTGAGTGACCTGGCGATCATTATGCATACACAAACTCTCGTTGGGTGCATTCAACAGCATTATGCCACAATTGTAGGCTTCTGTTTCCAAAAACCTGTTGATTGCTCAAAGGCATAGGCAAGCTGTAGGACACCAAAGTCGTCCTGATGACGACCGACGATTTGAATACCAACAGGTAAACCTTCAGAAGTAAATCCACAGGGCACTGAGATAGAAGGAAGACCAGTAATACTAATGTAATAACAGGATTTCATCCAATCAATATAGGTTTCCATATCAACACCATTAATTTCAGTAACATAACGTTGTCTTATATCAAAAGGAGGAACTTGACTAACAGGCAGAACCAGAAATTCGCTCTTTTCCATAAACTCACGAATTCGCTGGTATAACTGAGTTCGTTTAATTTCAGCGCGACCGATCTCTACCCCGCTAAGTTTTTGCCCCTCTTCGATATTCCAGATGACTGTGTCTTTGATCTGATCTCGATGCGTTTCTAATAGTTCAGCATAAGCCAGTTCGAAGTGCCACGCACGCCATATTTTAAAAATTTCGTCGGCATCTGTAAAGTCCGGTTGGTCATCAATTATGACACAACCTATCGACTCAAATACGGATTTTTGTCCTTCAATCGCTTTAGTAATCCTCTTATCAACTGGAAATTCGCCTAAGTCCTGACTCCATGCAATGTGTACACCGGAAAAATCTCTATCCAAAGATTGCTTAAAAACATCACCGGATTCTGAGATGGAAATTGGTGAACGAGGATCAGGCCCAGCAATAGCACTCAGCACTAAGCTCACATCTGCAACTGTACGTGCCATAGGACCTTGTACAGATATCGGGAACCATCCCGTGAGAGACGGCCAAACCGGCACTCTGCCTGGTGAAGGTCGAAACCCTACAACATTACAGAAGCTCGCCGGATTGCGGAGTGACCCCCCCATATCACTCCCATCAGCGATAGGTTGCATTCCACAGGCAAGAGCTACCGCTGCACCACCACTACTACCACCACAAGTTTTACTTATATCATAAGGATTTAAGGTCTCTCCGAAAACCTCATTATAAGTTTGAGATCCTGCGCCAAATTCAGGGGTATTAGTTTTCCCAACAGTAATCGCACCTGCTTGTTTCAATCTTTCTATAATCAACCCATCTTGATCAGGAATAAAATCCTGAAAAACAGGTGAACCAAACGTGGTTTGAATACCCTTAGTTAATGTTAAATCTTTGTGTGCTATTGGTAAACCATGAAGAGGTCCCACCTCCTTCCTATTATGCACAAGCGCTTCATCAGCAACAGCAGCTTGTTTCATAGCCTCCTCCGCACACAAGGTAACAATAGCATTAACCTTTGGATTAATCCGTTTAATCTGGTCCAAATGGGCTACCATTATCTGGCGGGCAGACAGATCACCAAAACGAAGACAATTCACCATTTCTACTGCTGTCATAAAACATATTTCTTGGCTAGACATAACCTTAAAACCAATTAGATTAATTACGATTTTCGGATCGAGTCATACTTGCGGACCTCAATTTATTCCAAATATCCACCAGAAGAAGATATGTGGGTAGAAATGGTTGCCAAAAAATTCGTTTCCCACCATTCCCGAAAGCTAGATTTTTGATCTTAACTTAGAAAAGATCACTTTTTGATATATAAACCTTTTGATCTGGAGAACCCTTTTCTCCATGTAGTCGCTTAGAGCAACTCCAGCAGATATCCTACTAGAAATGAAAATATGGAAGTCATTACCAGAGTTCGGAAATATGCTCTAGATTACGCCAAACTAGTCTGACAATTTCGAATAATCTATTACTGGCTGAGTGCAATCTAGAAATCGCGACATTTTCGGGAGCTCATATTTTAGGCCACTTGCACAATTAAACAAAATGGCTGATTCCGATGGGTTAATACGACCACTACTAAGCTCTTTTTTGTAGGCAGCGTAAGTTGCAGCACCTTCTGGACATAGAAGAATACCCTCCTGTTGAGCAACTTCATTACGCGCCTCCAAGATTTTTTCATCATCCACAGCAGTTGCAAATCCATTACTTTCGCGTATAGCACGTAAAACCAAGAAATCTCCTATCGCGACTGGCACACGAATCCCAGCAGCAACAGTATGAGCTCCCTCCCATAATTCGGCGTGTTCAGCCCCGTCTTCATAAGCTTGTACAATCGGTGCGCACCCCGTGGCTTGTACAGCAATCATGCGTGGTAGTTTACCATTAACCCAACCGATATCTTTCATCTCATTAAAAGCCTTCCACATACCAATCAACCCAGTCCCACCACCAGTTGGGTAAAAAATAGTATCTGGTAATACCCATTCAAGTTGGTCAGCTAATTCCAATCCCATAGTTTTCTTACCTTCAATACGATAAGGTTCCTTGAGTGTTGAAAAATCAAACCAAGCCATCTTTTCTTTACCTTCGGTCACAATTCGACCACAATCATTAATAAGACCATTAACTAACCAAACTTTCCCTCCTTGAGCGGCGATTTCGCGAACGTTCACCTGTGGGGTATC
Source organism: Candidatus Poribacteria bacterium (assembly GCA_002709695.1). Lineage (GTDB taxonomy): Bacteria > Poribacteria > WGA-4E > WGA-4E > UBA9662 > UBA9662. The sequence continues at coordinate 136,248 of PAQF01000078.1, read as the reverse complement.
TTCAGGGCAAAAAATGTAAGCTTCAATACCTGCACGTGACGCATAAGCAGCCAGTGCAGCACCTGCATTTCCATTTGTTGGCATGGCAATCCGGGTAACGCCTAGTTCCTTAGCCATTGAAACTGCCATACATAGTCCTCGTGCCTTAAATGAACCCGTTGGCAAACGACCTTCATCTTTGATGTAGATATTACCCTTTCCTGATTGTAGGCGCGGTGTGTGAATCAATGGTGTCATATTCTCACCAAGAGTGACAATATTCTCAGGATTCTTAATAGGTAAAAATTCGCGATAACGCCACAAAGTTTCTGGCCGATATGACAATTCTTCTCTGGATAAACTATTAGACAAAGACTTTAAATCATACTTTACCAGTAGTGGTTTACCTGCTTTGGATAAATTGTGCTGTTGGTAGGTTGCATAATTATCCCCAACCATACTACATTCAAGGTGAGTAACATACGTAAATGTTTGTTTCAATTTCTTATCCATCTGCAATCGCCCTTAGTTTTGGATCTCAAAATCTTATTGAATTAACCGCGTGAACAGGACTTTCACCTCTTAATACAGCAGCCACATCCTTACAAACGCAAGAAACAACTCTTTCTCTTGATTCTTCAGTGATTCCAGCAACGTGAGGCGTTAAAATAACATTCTCCATTTCAGAAAACAGATCTTCTCCTGGTGGTTCATCCTGCCGAACATCAAGTGCAGCACCAGCAATCCGTTTGTTTTGCAAAGCACGAAGCAATCCTTCTTCATCCACAACTCCTCCACGAGACAGATTGATAAAAAAAGCTGTCGGTTTCATAGAACAAAAGATCTCGTAATTAAATTTTTTTTTCGTTTCTTCAGTTAGAGGCAAGTGGCAAGTAACATAATCAGATTGGCAGCACAAATCCTCTAAACTCAATAAAGATGCACGTAGTTCAGAAACATTTAAACTGTCTTGATTAATGTAGGGATCGTGCGCGACTATATCCATACCGAAGGCTTGTGCTCTTATACCAACGCGATAACCGATCCGACCTAGACCAATAATTCCAATAGTTTTATTAAAAATCTCAGTTCCTGTAAAGTTTTGCCGTTCCCAGTTCCCTTGTCTAGTACTCCGATCTGCAGCCGGGATTTTCCTAGCCAAACAGAGGACCAATCCCATCACCAATTCCGCTACAGAGATAGCATTCTGCTCCGGTGCGTAGGTCACGAGAACTCCAGCCTTGGTAGCCGCATTAAGATCTACATTATCAATTCCTACCCCGTGCCGCCCGATAACCTTCAAATTACTAGCGATAGTGATAAGTTCAGAAGTAATGATAGTTTGATTTCGAATAATCAGCGCTTCGAAATCAGGAATGATTTCTTTCAATCTATCTGGGGACTCCCACAATTCTGGGTCGAACCTAACATCGAAACTCCTTTTCAATATCTCCATTTGTTTGCCAACGATATTCTCTGTAACTAGTATTTTGGACATAAAATCACCATAAAAATAACATTAGTGTACCAAAAATATAACTTCGAAAAGGGCATATAAGCTAAAAGTAAAGAAAACATAGGTAACCTATTAAAGCAGTCTGACTTGGCCTAGGTCAGACTGCTGCTTTCATCGCATTTTCTCCGAACATAATAGGAAATTCATAGTTCGGATTAATTACTCCTGTGTCCTCTGAAGTGTTGACCCGTGTGATAGTACCATCCATGTAGCAAACACTGAATCCACGACGCGGTTTATTCGTTTGATTAATTCCTGATTTATGTAGTAAAAAGTTATGGAGAACAAAGATCTCTCCCATTTGGGCTTCTAGATAAGCTGATTTCTCCTCCGAAGCATACTCTTTAACTTGCTCCTCTGTAATTGTGTGACCTTGATCAGATAATAATCCAAGCTTGTGGCTACCCGGAACCACTTGGATACAACCGCTTTCTACATAGGCATTATCAATTGCTGTCCAAACTGTGACAAATTGATTAGCAAGATAGCTTGATAATCCCCAGCCTGCGCCCCCATCTTGGTGGTAAGGAAGATTAGTACCACTTTGTGGGGGCTTATTCATAAACATAGCACGATAGATAGAAACCTTATCTCCTATTAATTTCTGTGTCAGGTCTCTGAAAATTTTGTGTTGCATGTACTTAAGAAACACAGGGTCTTTTTCCCACCCTTGAATCTTTCGATAGTTATCAGACGGCCCCTGAAACCCTCCACCCCTTGGAACAGAATCGTATGCTTTACTACTGCCATCTAATTGAAATGACATTCCTGGATACTGTATTCGGCCTTGAGTAATATCCTCCATCCTCTCACGAATTTCTTGGAACCCTTTTCGTGAGATCACTCGATCCATTTTGAAAAAACCAACTTGGTCAAACTGATTTAACTGTGATTTAGTTATTTCCATAAATTAATTTGATTCTCTCCAAAAATTATTGTTTCCCCTTTAGAAAAGACAAAGAGAAAAGCTTTTTTCATGAGTTTGTTTGATTCTATCTTTCAATGGTAAGGTATTATATGTACTTAAAGATTAGCCTAACATAACACTCATGAATTGATTAACGTAACTCATGAGTGGGAAGAAAATTTAGTCGTTTGCTAAACTATAAAAATTGATTATTGTATCGATCATGCCATTTTCTTGATTACTTTCTACCTGTTCTAAAGTACAGGTACTTAATCCTTGATACAGATGTTCCAAACATCCACTATTTTGATCGTATCTTCTCTAACTAGTAACCTGCTAGAAATTTGATTTCAGTCTCTTCAGCATGACTGGAATAGTTGACCCTAAAAACTAGCTAAGAACTGTTCTGGTCATGCATCACCTTCGTTTCATCATAACATAATCTAACTTTCCTACTTCAGCAAAAACCGATGTATCGTTACGGGGAAGTTGGACTGAGAGATAACATCTCTATACAAAAAATGAACCACAAAAATTGTAATTTATAATATCTTAAAACCTAGATAGGCCAGTAAATATCCTAAAAACCTTGCTTTACCTGGTATTTTTTTCTTTCTTCTGTATTGAAAAGGATTAAGTTCTCATCAAGGTTTTGACCTTCAACAACCTGATCATCCAAATAAATCCTAACTGGCAGAGAAGTTCGCACTCGGCAGGGGCCACCAACAGTTGTGCTAATTTCAGCTTCCAAAAGTTTTCCGTCTTGCCATGAGATGTCTACTTCGAACCCACCTCTAGCACGTAACCCCTTGATATTGCCTACTAACCACGCACTAGGCAAAGCAGGAAGTAAGTGAAGTTCTCCATTATGGCTTTGTAGTAACATCTCTGCTATACCTGATGTTCCTCCAAAATTCCCATCAATTTGAAAGGGTGGATGCGTATCAAAAAGATTGTTAAGCGTACATTTGGTTAACAAGTCGGTCAAGTTATTATATGCTTGCTCACTTTCTTCCAATCGGGCCCAAAAACTAATCAACCAAGCCTTACTCCAACCAGTATGCCCTCCTCCATGGGCCAATCGATGTTCAAGGGATTTTCGTGTTGCAGCTGCAAGTTCAGGAGTCCCACGTAATGTGATTTGACAACCAGGATGCAACCCATAAAGATGAGACATATGACGATGCCCAGGCTCTGGTTCATCATAATCTTCAATCCATTCTTGCAAACGCCCCGTCTTTCTACTGATCTGTAGCGGTGCTAAGTTAGCCAGCGCAGCCTCAATTTCCTGACGAAAGTTATGCTCGACATCATCATCAATCGTATTGATTGCATCAATGCAATTAGTAAACAGATCCCATGTGATTTGCAAATCCATAGTTGCTGCATAAGTGAACATCGATTGCGTTCCGTCCAGTTTAATAAAACTGTTTTCCGGTGAATGAGAAGGATTCGTTACAAGTTTACCTGCTACAGGTGTACATTCTGGTGCCTCCACCAAGAAATCAAGCATAAATCTAGCAGCTCCCTTCATCAAAGGATAGGCAACCTCTTTAAGGAATGAGAGATCCTGACCATACAGAAAATGCTCCCATAAATGCTGACACAACCATGCTGCACCAACGGGCCAGATTCCCCAAACACCATCTGCAGGAACTGTAAAACCCCATATATCAGAGAGATGGTGGATTGTCCAACCATTTGATCCATAATGCGTTTCTGCTGTTTCACTCCCGGGTTCAACAAGACCAGCCATCAAATCAAATAAAGGGAGGTGGCATTCTGCAAGATTACAGACCTCAGCTGGCCAGTAATTCATCTGAATATTAATATTGGTATGAAAGTCACTATTCCAAGGTGCATCCATGTGTTCATTCCAAATTCCCTGTAGATTGGCTGGAAGTGACCCTGGTCGCGAACTTCCCATCAATAAATATCGTCCATATTGAAAGTAAAGTGCCAACAGTTCAGGGTCTTGATCGCCATTTTTTAGCCTTTCAAGACGCTGGTCTGTTGGCATCTCAATTGTTTTTCCAAGATTAATTTCAACGCGGTGAAACAAACTTTGATAATCTAATATATGGTCCGTGCGTAATATTTGATAAGACTTGGCTTTAGCTAAATTTAATGTGTTTTCGCATAACGTCCGAGGATTAGCCGATGTATCGTTTTGATTTATATAACTGGTGAAAGCTACGATGATTAATGTAACCTTGTCTGCATTTTCGACAACTAAGTTTTCATCTTCTGTCCATATCCTACCATTGTCTACGATGACTGCCATGTGGGCTTCAAACTTTAACCCATCTTTACCTATTGCTCCCACGAGCGCAATATGATCTTTGCTCATTAATTGGCAGTGGGCATCTTGTTCCCGTGAAAATGTTGCCACAAAACTTATTTGTTTTGGAATGTCACAAGATAGCTGCATAACAATAGCGTTATCTGGTGCCGAGGAAAAGATTTCGCGTACATAGGAAACAGAATTATGTTTGTAACATGTGCGAACAACACCGACATTGAGATCGAGTTCTCTATGGTACTGCCGGCATTGATCCAGAGTATGATCAAACTTTAGTCTCAAATCACCAACCGTTTGATATGACTTTATTCGTGGAGGAACCCCCATCATCTTTTCCGCAGCTAAATCGGTTGCCTCCTGATTTCTGCCCTCAAAAAGCAACTGTCGAACTGTTGGTAAAGCATTAAATGCTTCTGGGTTATTACGATTGAATTTATGCCCATCCCACAAAGTATCTTCATTAAGTTGAATTCGTTCGTCTTCAACACGGCCGAAAACCATTGCGCCGAGTCTGCCGTTACCAATAGGTAATGCTTCAACCCATTCATTTGCAGGTTGGCAATACCACAATTTGAGGTCACTTTTATCTATGTTCTTCAATATATTTACTCCTAATTCCCACGGTGATGATTGAATACAGCACAGCACATTTTTTCAAAAAAAAATTCTGGTCTCTAATCCCAAACTCATTTGAGGAACTATAAAGTCAACTCAAACATGATGGATGGGGGAAGACTCACGCAATGTGAATTAGGATAAGCGTGATATTATCAGAACCACCATAGGCAAGTGCTGTTTCAGTAAGGGTTTTCCCCGCAGATTCGAGATCTGACGCAGAAATAATAAGCTCAGCAATTTCTTGATCTGAAGCAATCATATCATGTAACCCATCTGTACATACGAGAAGAATATCATCAGTTAGAATCTCGAATTGATTTGTATCTACTATAACCGTTTGGTGTAATCCAACAGCTCGATTGATAATATGGCGATTTTGATGAACTCTCGCCTCTTCAGCTGTAATAATACCACTGTCAACCATCTCTTGAACCTGTGAATGATCAATGGTAATTTGGGTGATACAACCTTGACGAATCAGGTAAATTCGACTATCGCCAACATGCGCATAGGAAATCAAATTATCTTGGCAGATGCCAGCGATTAACGTAGTACCCATCCCATGACGAGTTGGATGTATCTTTGATTCAGTGTGTATTCGTGTGTTTGCATCTACAACTAACTGATCTATTATGTTAACTATTGTTGCTTTTCCGTGAATGGACGGAGCAATTTTAGGAAACGATTCAGCCCATTCACGGAATACATCAATAGCCAATTGACTGGCAATATCACCAGCGTTGTGCCCACCCATGCCATCTGCAACAACAAATAGACCAACTCTATCATCAATCAAGTAACAGTCCTCATTGTAACGACGGCGTTTACCAATGTCCGTTTGCGCAACAAACTTCATTATATTTTACCGTTTCAGTACTGTTTTAAACTTAAAAAACGTGCTGTTTAACACTGTAGTTTCATCCAACCATAGCTAAGATAAGCCCTATTCAATTATTGGATAGAACAGGTTACAAAGGATAAAATTAGGCTCAACTTATAGAATTTAGTTACTTGATTCTTAATTCGTTGAAATAATATTCCTATTTAAATAAATAAACCAATCTTTGCTCGTTGAGCAGGATCTGGAATCGCTTGCTCAATTTGTTTTTGAATGAGGTGAGTAGAGTAGCGTTGGGAAAAATGTGTAAGAACAATTTTATCACCATTAAAGTTTTTGACTAAACTAATCAAAGAATCAAGATGGAAATGCTTTGTCTTTTCGGCTCTTTGTCGATCTTCAGGCAATAAAAAGGTACACTCGCATACTAAAATTTGACAACGAGCCAAGAGTGGGTGAGTTTCCATTGAAACTGTTTGAGTATCGCCTAAATAGGCAATGATAGGCAACTCGAGGCGGTTTGTGACTGGAACTCCTTTTCTGCGCAATTCAGCGATCTCAGCCCCTGGTCGTCCTAGATGTTCTGGTTTAAGTTTATCTCGAACCTCACAAACTAAGTACCCAACAGCAGGTATAGTATGGTTTACTGCTATAGCATAGGCGACCAAATTCCTTCGAAACGGAATTCGGTCGCCAACTTTGACTGGTACGAGACGATGATTCCACGTCCGCTGGCTATCAAGTTTGGCAATGCTATCAAGGATGTTTTGAAGTTGTTCTATCCCTTCTGCAGGAACAAAAACTTCACCGGGAGGCATGTTAGAAATCCAGCGCTGGCTAACGTAGATTGGTAATCCAAAGTAATGATCAAGATGAAAATGAGTGATAAAAACATGATTCGTCCCAATAAAACTTATTGGACACCGTCCCAGATCAAAGATCAGATCGAGCTCTTTGACACGCATATATGTTGCTAACCCACCAACTGATTTCCCCTCAATAGTTAAGGTACCACAGTTCAGTAAAGTCATTTGCACTTTAAGTAAAAATTGAAGATGGTATAATTCAACATCCAGTCTTTTTCTATATTCTTAGGCTACCATAAGAAAAATCACACTAATAAGATTGTAACATAAAGGGGACATATGACCGCAGGAATCGGAATAATCGGTGGTTCTGGATTTTACCAGATGGAAGGCTTAAGCCAAGTTGAGAACGTTGAGATCGATACGCCATTTGGAAAACCAAGCAGTAGTTTGACTATTGGCACAATTGAAGACCAACGTGTAGCTTTTCTACCAAGGCATGGAGTTGGACACCTATTGTTACCATCTGAGATAAATGTTAGAGCAAATATCTATGCACTTAAAAGTATTGGTGTTAAATGGTTACTCTCTGTTAGTGCAGTTGGAAGTTTGAAAGAAGAAATTGAGCCTCGGCATTTCGTAATACCAGATCAGCTTTATGACCACACAAAAAATAGAATTTCGACCTTCTTTGGAAATGGGATAGTTGCTCATGTTAGCTTCGCTCAGCCATTTTGTCCAATTCTCAGCAATTTACTTTATGAAAGTACTGTAAAAGTTGAGGCGAAGACTCATTTAGGAGGAACATACATTTGCATGGAAGGACCCGCTTTTTCTACATTAGCAGAATCGAGGCTTTATCGACAACTTGGATTCGATGTGATTGGCATGACCGCAGGACCTGAGGCAAAGCTAGCACGCGAAGCCGAAATCAGCTATGCGCTTTTAGCCTGTTCAACAGACTATGATTGCTGGCATCCAAATCACGACACTGTCACCACTGAGATGATTATCGAGAATCTAGTGGCTAATGTTGAAAAAGCAAAACAAATTGTTAAATTCTTGATTCCCTCTATTCCAGAAGGGAATGAGGATAGTCCAGCTCATAAAGCCCTTGAAAAGTCTATTGCTACTAATCCTCAGGTTATTCCCGACGAAATCAAGGAAAAATTAGGTTTGATTATAGGCAAATATTTGTGATATTGCTGAATAAATAGAGTTGAAAGAGACTCTTATTTATGTTATGATGTCTTCAGTGCAAATGTGTCTGTTTTTCTATATAAATTATATAGAGGAGTTATATATGAAACTGGGTTTGTGCACGATTGCTTTTAGAGATCGACCGTTAGAAGAAGTGATCTCGATTGCTGCTGATTATGGTTTCGACGGAATTGAGATTTGGGGGCAAGAACCACATATGCCAGAGACATACGATTCAGAATATATAGCACATGTTAGAAAGCTTATTGAAGGTAAAGACCTAGAAGTTTCAGCATATGGATCGTACGTCAATCCTCTCCTAGATAGACACCAACAGCATTTTGAAGAAGCATACAAAATTGCAGAGGGCTTGGGTACAAATCTTGTCCGAGTGTGGTCAAAAGGAGGAAGCTCAAAAACAATAACAACTGACACCAAACAAACAATCTTTTTTCGTTTTGCCAGTTTAGCACATTGGGCGCAGTTCCGGGACCTCACACTTGGATTGGAAATGCATAACAATAATTTCACTGATAGTATAGACAGCATACTCGAACTTCTTGAGTATGTTAGAGTGCCAGCAATTAAGACTTACTTCCAACCTTCATTTCGGTCGGATGCAGACGACCCATATGAAACAGTTGAAAAGCTGGGTTCGCACATTGTTAATGTACATGCGCAAAATGCTAATGCTGATGGCCAAGGTTGCGCAATTGCTGATGGGGTTGTTGACTATGAAAAAATTGTTCAGAAACTAGCAGATATTGGATATAATAACTATATTGAAATAGAGTTTTTGCATGGTGACGACAAGCTTGAAGCTCTACAACGTGACCGCGATTATCTTGCTAGTTTAATCGATACAATTGAGGCGTCATAACTTAATCGGACATTGAACTTTAGATGAAAACTTGCGAATCGGAAGGATTCGACCTTTCAAAGTACCCTATCCTGGAGCAAATTGGCAACACACCTTTGGTCAAATTACGCCTTTTTGATGATCAGTTTCCAGATGTGGAGTTTTTTGCCAAAATGGAAACGTTCAATCCAGGTGGTTCGATCAAGGACCGACCAGCACTGAGGATGATTACCAAAGCAATTCAAAGTGGCGAATTGACACTAGGCACGGCTATCCTCGACTCTACTTCTGGCAATGCGGGGATTGCGTATGCAATGATAGGGGCCGTCTTAGGTTACCGAGTTGAGTTAGTTATGCCAGATAATGCCAGCGAAGAACGTAAAAAGCGAATCTCAACGCATGGTGCAAACATTGTTTTTACCGATGCTATTCAAGGTTATGATGAAGCCATGCGGGAGGCTCATAGGCGCTACATTGCCTTGCCAGACAAGTATTTTATGATTGATCAATATGAGAATAATGACAATTGGCTTGCTCACTATCACACCACAGCAGTTGAGATTTTAGACCAAACCCAAGGGGAATTGACGCATTTCGTGGCAGGTGTTGGAACGGGTGGCACAATCACTGGTGTGGGTCGTCGTTTGAAAGAATTCAGCAAGAATATCCAAATATGCTGTGTGGCTCCTGATGAATTTCCGGGTATTGAAGGATTAAAACCCCTTGGAAGTCCTGAATACATTGTTCCTAAGATATACGATGATAGCATCGTTGACCAGAAAATCCCAATCTCTATTGATCAAGCTTACGATATGTGCAACACCTTGGCTAAGTATGGATGGTTCGTTGGCCAATCTTCTGGTGCATATATGCAAGCTGCATATGAGGTTGCTAAACACATAAAGAAAGGGAAAATCGTCACCGTTTTTTGTGATATAGGGGAACGGTATTTCAGTACGCGTCTTTGGGATTAAACATAGTTAAATTAAGAGAAAGTACTTTATGGCAGAAGTTGTACCATTTTGCGGATTACGATACAATCCAGAGAAAATCAATGATATTTCAGAAGTTATTGCCCCTCCCTATGATGTAATTAATGTTGAAGATAGGATCCAACTCCAAGAACAGAATCAGCATAACATCGTTCGTCTCATCCTAAACCAACCTACTGATCAAGACACAGAAACAGAAAATCAATATACGCGTGCTGCAGAACAGATGCAATCTTGGATTAGTAACGGTATCCTCATAAAAGATCCATCCCCTTGCTACTACGTTTATGACCAGTCTTTCGACACCCCAGAAGGCAAAGCTTATACAAGAAGAGCATTAATTGCTATTGGAAAGTTGGAAGAATTTAACAAGCGAGTGATTCTCCCACATGAAAAAACGCTCGCTGCCCCCAAATTAGACCGACTCAATTTGATGCGCCGAACCCATGCAAATTTAAGCCCGATTTTTCTTTTATATTCTGATCTAGAAGGAATTATTGAAGATGAAATGCAAAATTATACAGCTTTAAACCTTCCTCTAATTGATACCACTGAAAAATTCGGATCAACACATCGTATGTGGAGGATCCAAAATGACGAAATTAATGGGCGGATCAAGGCAGCTTTTGCTTCCAAAACGTTGTTGATTGCTGATGGGCATCATCGGTACGAAACGTCGCTGGCTTTTCGTAATGAAAATCAAGCACAAATCGAAAAAAAATCGAAGACATGGAACGGTTCTGAAGGCCATAACTATGTTATGATGAATTTGGTACGTATGGAATCAAAAGGTTTAGCAGTATTACCAATTAATCGACTTCTATATCAACTTGATCCGGATTTTGTGTCGGAAGCCCTCAGAAGATTAACTGATCATTTTGAAATTACTAAGTATAACAACCTTAGCCAACTAAGAGAAGAGTTAGAAAAATTCTCTGATAAGCAACCGGCTTTCGGTGTTTACACAGGTAATCAAAACTATCACTTGGTTATCGCACCACCATCAAATCCAAATGCCCCCCGTCTTGATCAGCTTGATGTTAAAATACTACATGACCAAATCATCAATAAATTTTTCGGTGTGGATGTTACAATCCCCAAAGATCAGGAAAAAATTAGCTACAAAGCTAACACTGACCAAACAATCGAAATGGTTAGATCAGGTGATTATCAAATCGCGTTTTTAATGAATCCAACGTCCGTTAATCATGTCAACGAAGTTGCTTTGGACGGTAAAACAATGCCGCAAAAGTCAACCTTTTTTTATCCGAAATTGGCTACAGGAATAACTTTCAATTTGTTGAATAGCCAGATTATTACCGACACAAAAGCGTAATGGAATCCAATTTGGAATCTGAACCAGTAATAGAGTTGTTCTCAATCGGTACTGAGTTAACTCTGGGACAAATTCAAGATACAAATGCACACTGGATTGCCCAACAAACTTTTCAACTTGGTGGGACGATACGCAGGATTTCTATGATTCGTGATGATTTTGATGAAATGAAGGAGGCTATCCAAGATTCAATCGAACACCGTCAAACAGGATTAGTTATCACCACTGGAGGTCTTGGACCAACACCAGACGATATGACAGTAGAAATGATTGCTGAAATTATTGGAAAAGATCTAGTGGTTGACCAAAACACTGTACAGAACTACATGGAGAGGCGCCAACTTCGCGATCGCTCCGAAGTTGGTGAAGCACTGGTCAAAATGGCTACGGTGCCAGAAACAGCTGTGGTATTCCAAAACCCCGTTGGATGGGCTCCTTGTATCTCTGTTGAAGTGAAACAATCTACTCTTGTAATGATGCCAGGCCCACCACGTGAAATGCAGGCAGTTTTTGAAAACCATATTGCCCCAATAATATCAAAGAGGTTTAGTGCTGCAGGATCATCTATCCGCATATATGTTGACTTACATGAATCAGGCGTATCTCCATTGATGCAGCAGGTAATGGAGAAATTCCCTAATGTTTATGTCAAAGCATATGTAGCACTACGTGAAACAGATAGAGGAATGCCTATTGATATCATAACAACGAGTTCAAGCCAAGATGACGTGGAGCTACTACTGCAAGAATCTGTAAATTATTTCCGAGAAATTGTCACCGCGCAAGGAAACTCATTTCGCATTGACACAAAACAAAAAAATCAATCAAATGTAACAGGCACAAGGAGAAAAAATTGAGCAGGAAAAAAAGACCATTCAAAAAGAAAACAGGTGGTTTTCAACCACATAATAACAACCGCAGAAGAAAAAAGAAAAAGCCCAAAACTACAGTAGCTGCAACCAATACACCGGAGCAGGTCACAAGTGAAAACGAACAAAGCCAAAAATCAAAACAGAATAAAATAGAGGTAGAGGGAACAGTTACAGAACCCTTACCGAATGCTACTTTTCGGGTCGAACTTGAGAACAAGCATGAAGTATTAGCACATATCTGTGGCCGCATGCGTAAGCATTTTATCCGCATTTTACCGGGTGATAGCGTTACAGTTGAACTATCACCTTACGATTTGACTCGTGGACGCATTATTTATCGAAGAAAATAGTGACTGGTTCAGGATCGGAAATGCCTAGCGCTGCTATCGTTCCCACCAAAAACCGCGACCAGATTGAAATTGAAGAGCTACAACTTGAGCTTCAATTGACACGTCACCAAGTTGCAGAAATGACGCTTGATCTTGAAGATTTAAAACTTGAAGTTCGCCACTTCCAAAAAGCATATGATCTCCGCGTGGCAGGGACATATATCGAGCTTGATAAGGTAAATTTATCAATGAGAGAGTATAAGCTACGTCTACTGTTGGTTCGAGAAGGTGTATCCCAAGCAAAAATCGAGGAACGTGTTGCATCCTGTTTTAAGTCGCAACGGCAACGCTTAGAAAATCACGAAAAAGACGCAACAAAGCAGGAAAAAGAAATCGAAGAGAATAACAACAAAAATAAACTTTCAACCTCGCAAACGAAGCACGTACGAAAACTATATCTCGAACTTGCTAAAGCTTATCATCCAGATAAATCAGCTGAAGGTAAAGAGGGCTATGAACGGCAAAAACAGATGATGGTAGTCATCAACCGAGCCTATGAAGATCAAGATATCGATACACTTAAACGTATAAGTGTGGAAACAGCCGACGAAATCGAGTTGCATGACCAAACTTTCGCGGAGAAGAAAAAGCACCTAGCACAACAACTTGAATGCGCAAAGGGCTCATTTTCAGACTTGCACGTGGAAATCAATCGTATCAAATCAGGTGAAATCTACAAACTTAAACAAGAAATTCATAAGGCCCGAGAGAAAGGCAGTAAAGACAGTGACCCAATCGCCAATCTTGTTAAAAGTATCCAGCAAAAAGTGAATGCCCAACAACGTAAACTTACTGACCTAATCAACAGTTTTCAGAAATTATCATCCGAGCTTCGACCAGTAGATTAAAGTTTTAATCAGGATATACTACCAGATTGATAATTGAATCTTATTGACATTAATTTTTCAAGGTAATTAAGGAGAGTCGCCGAACGACGCATCTTAACTACCTAAGATCCTGCCTCAGTTTTTCAGCCAAGCGTAAAAACTGCGATAATCCCCGAATCATCACCGACTAAAACCTTGGTATCATCAAGGGACCATGCTACTTTTGTAAGACTTTGATCAAAACCAATCCTAGCTTTCGGTTGCTTCCGTTTGCGGCCGGTGAAGGGTTCCCAAATTACCAGTAAGCCATCAAGACCTGCTGAAGCTAAAAGATCTCCGTGATGCTGAAAAGCTATATCTACGAGAAAATCCTTATGCTCATCCAACATAATTGGTCTCCGCCCTTCCGGCCCTTTTCCGGAACAATCCCAAATGACTATTTGTGAACCACCCCCCGTAGCCAAATATCGGCTACTCTTATCCCAAGAGAGTTCACGAATCTTAGTTGGATAACCAGACATTTGGAGATCCTGTCCAGTTTCCACAAACCAGAAATGTACCGTTGAGTCTTGGTCTCCAGTAGCTATGAAACGGGTATCAGGGCTCCAGTGAATCTTCAATGCGGATCCTTGCCAATCAAAAATGCGGAGTTCGTTTGAAATATCAGGAGACCATAGCTTTATCCCACCATAGGAAATTGAGGCGAGTATGTTTTCTTCCGGATTCCATTGGATATCAGAAATTGTGTTTTGCTGATCCGAGGCCTCCCCTATTAGGTTACCGTTTGCAGACCAGAATTTTATTTTTTTCCCGGCGCTAGTCGCCAGAATCCGGTCTTTTGTAGAATCAGTGCTCCAAGAAACATGCTCAACCCAAGACGCACCACATTCTAGTTCCATGAGCAAATTTCCTGATTCTGTAGACCACAACTTCGCTTTCCCATCTTGGCCTGCAGTTGCGAGCATGTCCTCCTCCGGATGCCATGCTATAGACATAGTTCCAAAACCATGTCCTTCCAACGCGTGATCAACATCACCAGTTTCAGCGTTAAAAATAGTAATAGGTCCACTGACTGCGGCCGCTGCAATTTTCTCCTTTCGAGGAGACCAACAGAGATCAATTACATGGTCACTAATCATACTTCGCCAGTTCTCGCACAGACTTATAGTCCTTTTTTTTCTACTTACACGAGGCACGATTTGAACCCTTCAACTAACTCTTTTTGATCCAAATGGCGCCCAATAAAAATCATTTCATTTTGGCGTATCTCGCCTTCCCAAAGCTTATCCGGTTCGCTATCAAAGAGCATATGAATACCTTGAAAAACGTGTCGGTTTGGAACGCCAATGAAACTAAGAATTCCTTTCATACGGAAGATATCGGGACCTCTTGTTTGAAGGAGATGTCCAATCCATTCATTGAATCGATTTGGATCTAGGTCGCCTTCGATTCTTACACCAACAGATGTAACATCATCATCATGTTCATGGTGGTGTCCATATTCATAATCATAAACAGGATCGATTTTCCCCTTACCATCATACAATCCCAAGTCAAAATCATGTGGATGATGCTCAGTAAAAAGCATGTAACATCCTGTCTCTTTTATCTCCACGTAGTAACATTGGGACGTAATATCGTCAGAAAACGACAATTGATTCAAGACCTTCCCTATTGTTACAGTTGATTGGCCATCAATTGTTTTTTCTTCATCTGAAAATACTAATACAGCTTCTTCTAGTGTTTCGTTCGCTATTTCTTTTTTATCAAACTTAGCAGTAGCATCTAGAATACAAACATTTGTTATTATTTGCTGATTCTCACGGTTAGTTAATTCATACATTCCGGGTTCAAGTTGATACACCCCAACCCATTTAAATGGGTACTCAGGTTCTAAAAAGTGAGGGTCAATGTCTAAAGCATGTTCAAGATCGAAACCTCCAATGTTCAGAATCCTGTTAATCTCAATAGATGTGCTTTGTGTTTGGTAAATCTTTGCCATAGCATTAATTGAACGAACGCGTTTTTCGAGTTTGCCGAGTTCTTCTGGACTTACGAGATCTGTTTTATTCAGCAAAATCACGTCACCAAAGGCAATTTGTTCCTTAGCCTCATTGCTTTCGTCAATATGTTGCCATATATGTTTAGCATCAACAACAGTAACAATGCCATCTAATTCAAGTTGGCTTTGCATCTCAGCATCCATAAAGAAAGTTTGTGCTACTGGTCCAGGATCAGCTAAACCTGTTGTTTCAACCAAGATGTAATCAAATTTATCCCGGCGTTTCATTAGGTTCCCTAGGATTCGGATTAGGTCGCCACGAACAGTACAACAGATACAACCATTGTTCATTTCGAAGATCTCTTCGTCTGTACCAATCACAAGTTCGTGATCAACCCCTATTTCACCAAATTCATTCTCGATAACTGCAATACGTTTACCATGATGTTCACTGAGAATACGGTTAAGTAGGGTCGTCTTCCCAGCCCCCAAAAAACCGGTTAACACTGTAACTGGAACTCGATTTTTCATCTCAATATCCATTTGTGCTTTGTGCTTCAAATTCAGTCGTTAACTTGACAAGATTCAAAACGTTCTGAGAGCTCGCTGGCATCGACCCCCCCATGAGTGCCGATCACTACAATTCGGGTGTAAGGTGTTTTGTCACCCCATGATTGGGTAACAGATACACGGGTTCGCTTACCTACCAGCTGAATAACACCACACCGATCTGGAGATTCATTGAGAAATACAATCCCCTTTACTCGGTAAATAGTAGAAGGTAAGGACTCAACAGCCTGACGCAGTGCCTTATAAGAATGCGGTTCACTAGAACTATAACTCCATGTGCTAAAAACCAATGTATGATCATGATCATGATCATGGCCATTATCTTCGTGGTCATGTTGGTGATGATCATGACCAGATTCGGCATGTACGTGTATGTCGGAGCGCGTTTTCCCAAGAACACGCTCAGGTTCAAATTGACCTATACCCAATATCAATTCAAGCGGAACTTTCCCATGAGTTGTTTCCATAATCCGAGCATTCGGAACCATTCCATGAATCCATGATTTTAATTCACTTAGAGTAAGTTGATTTGCGAGATCAACTTTGTTGAGAATTACGATATCTGCCAAGCTAATTTGATCCTCAGCAAGTTCCTCATAATCACCATCCAAACTTCGTATATTCTCGGCATCCACAACAGTTAATATACTATCTACTTCAACTAGCGATTTCAATTCGCTTTCAACAAAAGTAAGTGAAACAGAGACCGGATCTGCCACCCCACTTGTTTCAAGTATAAGATATTCAGGTCTATTAGGCCCTTGGACTAGTTGTAAAGTTGATTCAACTAGATCGTCCCGAATCGAACAGCAAACACAGCCGTTTGAAAGACTAACTGAGTCCCCAGAAACACCAGCAACTAATTCCGCATCAATATTAATTTCACCAAAATCATTAACTAAGACTCCAACACGGAGGCCATGATCTCCGTGTAATATATGGTTGAGCAGTGAAGTTTTTCCTGCACCGAGAAATCCACTTAGAATAGTAATCGGTATAGGGGAATTTGGGTCTGAGACTTCAAACATCTTCTATTTTATCCTAACTTAAAAATTAAGTATTAACAACAAGGACAGCTAGAGCGGTGACGCCCACGAGTTGTGTTTTGGCTGGCTACGTTGCTTGATTGACTATTTTGTTTTTTAAAGATCATTGGCATCCCAATAGTTCTTTTGGTGTTTAGACTTTCACATAGTGGACACTCAACAGCTTTTTCTAAGTCTGCCAACGAAACTTTCTCTTCGAATACAACATCACAATCAGAACACTCAAAATCATATCTGGGCATTAGCTCCCCCTTGCATGTTGTTGTTATAATCTGGTTGGATTCGGGGCATCACCGTAAACTTTCTTGGGGTCAAAAACTTTTTCCATATCCTCAAAGTTTAACGTGATTGGCGATTTCCCTTCCGCTTCTTCACTGAAGGGAATGCTTCGGTAGAAGCAGGATCGATAGCCAACATGGCAACTTGCACCTCCCATAACATCCACCCGCAACCAGATGCAGTCTTGATCATCATCAACTCGAATCTCGTGGATTTTCTGAACCAATCCGCTTGTAGCACCTTTATGCCATAAGCATTGACGGCTCCGGCTCCAGTAAACTGCTTCACCAATTTCAATTGTTTTGGCTAGCGCGTCTTGATTCATGTAAGCATGCATCAGCAACTCGCCAGTTTTATAATCAGTTGTTACAACTGGAATCAAACCTTCCGAGTCGAATTTGGGCGCAAGTTGGTCTCCCTCTTCCACTTCTTCTACACTTATACGTTCAGCAAAAATATCTTTCGGCTCCATTTTCCTTACTTTAATTATTCATAGATAAACTTAAAAAGTATTGAATTATCAGTAAAGGCTGTAAATCAATCGAATTTGTTTGTGAACCGATATGTTATAGCACCAAACTTTAGTTTGTCAAGCCAAACCCAAAAAGGTATACCACCCCTCACTTACTTTGTATTTTCAACCCAGACCACTTGACAGAAGATCTTAGACTACTATAGTATGGAATCATATCCAACATTCTTAAAAGGCAAGACAAAGAAAACTAAGTTAAGCGATCAAAACGATGATAATCGTAGAGTCGGGACACTCTAAAGCAAAAATTGTGGTGTGGAGGATTTGGACCAAGCAATTGAAACTTCAAAAATACTTCAAAAAAACAATTAAAAGTATATCTGGTACGGAACTCCCGATCACAACAGACAACCAAAGAATATCCGATACACATATTTATGTTGGTCAAAGCAATAATATCGAATCCTTTGGATTTGAGATACCATAGGGAATCACTCCTCAGATAAATGAAGAAGGGTTTACTATTCAAAATGTTGATAAAAGTTTGGTGCTAGCAGGAAATGAAGATTGGCACTACCGAGGTATTATATACGCAGTCATGGCATTCACAGAGGGGCGCAAGATGGAATTTATCGCAGAGCTTTTCTATGAACTCCAAACAATTAATCTAGAATTACGTTCTGATTTTAAAATCTCAACTAAACATGAGACCTTTGTGGTTTTATGCTGCTAGTTCAAGAAGGAGAAAATCATGGATGCTGAATGTTTAAATTATTGTTTAACAAAAAAAGAAAACCAGCAATTTGAACAAGATGGTTTTTTTATCATTAAAAACGCGTTACCTCCGGAGTTGGTTGAAAACTTAATTTCCGCAGCTGACCGACTTCTTCCACAGTACCGTAAGAAAAATGGTATTGCCAAACATGGAACAGTAAATATGCTCGATTTTATTGGTAAAGATGAACTTTTTCTTGAATTGCTTGATTGGCCTAAAACTTTTCCTAAAGTGTGGGGAATCCTTGGATGGAATATTCAACTTTATCATTCACACATGGTCATTACACCACCTCAATCTGCAAATGAGGAACTCCCAAAAAAGCGCCTTGGATGGCATCAAGATAGTGGGCGCCTGAACATAGAGTTACAAGGTGACCCCCGCCCTCGGGTATCTTTAAAAGTGGCTTTCTTCTTGACGGATACCTCACAACCAGGGTGCGGGAATTTTTCTGTTGTACCGGGAAGTCACCAATCTAACAAATTGAAAATGCCACAAGAGAAGACGTTAGATCCAGAAAATGCCCTGACTGTCTGTGTACCATCCGGAACAGCGGTCTTTTTTGATCGTCGTCTATGGCATTCTGCAAGCCCAAACTATTCAAATATTACTCGAAAAGTTCTTTTCTACGGTTATAGCTATCGATGGCTAAGACCAAGGGATGACATGACCGTAAAACATTTAATCGATCAGTGCAATCCAATTCGACAACAATTATTAGGTGCAAGTACAGGAGGGATGGGTTATACATCACCTCAGGAAATAGATGTACCACTGAAACCTTGGCTGAGGGAACATCTTGGAATAGAAGCAGTAGCTCCATGAGTAACTGATATGTCAATGATATTAATTATATTTTAAAATATAATCCGATGATTCCAAATCTGTACCAACAGCAGATTTGTGTAGAATAGTTCAAATAACACGATGTAACTCTTTTCCAAACGATGAAAATCAGATCCATAAAAATCACTTCGCCTAACAAAAATTCCCAACACATGCGTAGGTAAACATAAAAAGTCAATTAATGAAGAGTACTTTAATGCCAGAAAAACCTGTAAATGAAAAGCCAATCAAGCCTGAAGTAGCAAACAGCGAACCGTTTATCTTCGACAACAACTGGGGGCATTGGGGAAATCTACCTCCTCATGATCGTAAATTAACTACTACCAATGCCAATGGCGAACTTGTTGTACCATTAACCGAGGAACAAAAGTTCACTTTTGATACCAATGGCTGGCTAATGATTCCCGGCTTGTTAACAGAAGATGAACTAGAAAGAATGCGAGAGTTTTGCTATCGATTGGTCAACGATCCCGAGTCTCTGTCGTATGATATGCGAACTCCAATTGCGGGACCGTTGGAACGCTTAGTTGATCATCCAGTAATAGTTGGATTTTGTAATGAATTCCTAGCTTACCCTGCTTTAGCAAATGAAGAGCACTATGGGTTTCGGTTCGAAACTAGCTTTCTCTTGTATCGTTCAAAGGGCATGGGAAAATTTAGTCCACATAATGGTAATGGCCTATGGCGTTTGCCAGGAAACTCGCACATTTACCGTGCAATTCCAGGCAAAGGGTACTCAGGTTTAACACGGGCTGTTTGGGAGCTGAATCCGGTCCAAGAAGGAGACGGTGGAACTCTGTTTGTTAATGGAAGCCATAAAGCCGCATACAAGTTACCGGAATCTATCAAAGATCAAAGTTCATCTTTGTGGAACACTTACTCCTGCCCAGCGGGATCAGTTATCTTCTTTTCAGAAGCTACCACCCATAGTGCGCAAGAATGGCAGAACAGCGAAGTTGACAGAATCCCCATTTTTAACCAGTATAACTCGATTGGCAGCCGATTCCATTGGTGGGAACCACCAATAGATCTACTGAAAAAAATGCCGCCCAAGCGTCAATCACTTTTCCGCCACGCGTATTCCGAAGGTGCAAATACCAGTATGGAAACCAAAAACCTGTTTGAACGGCCAATTGGTTAACCCTCCCTTACTAAACACAACAGCTTCTATGATTTTCTCTGGTTTTCCTTGTTTTGAAACTGACAGTTTCCTTTGGCTTCCCTCTTAATATCTGCGAGTCGCTTATTGTGTTCCGATTATCACTAACTTGATAATTTCAGATATCGCTGGTTTTAGATAGACTCATAATTTTGGCCCGAAAACATACATTCTTCCTGCGAAACTCAGTGCGAGATGGTCCATCGGATTATCCCCCAAACGAATGACACGTGCACTCACGTGCATAGGCATTTGATCTCCCCAAATATGTTGTAATTCAACCAATTGCTTGACTCGTTTACCACAACCATCATAAAATGATTGAACAGGACCAGATGTATTCATCCAAATTAGTTGTGTCTCCCTGTCTCCCCAATTAACACCAATAGACCCTTGACCAAGATAGTCAGGTTGAATTGTCCAAAGTCTATCACCGTAACCGGAAAAGAGTGACAAAATCCCCATATTTCCCCAACGGGTTACAACGAGAATTTGCTCGCCCGGCAAATCAGCTCTTACCTTGACTCTTGTATAACCTTGTGCATGTCCCATACGATGGTTAACTCGTGTCCGACCGGTCAGTGCATCTACCACATAGACACCAGCACTCCCAGTTATGAGAAAAGCTACAGGATCAATAGCTTTATCGTTAGCAAATGCACCTAGAGCAACAGCATCATAATGTTGTCCTCCATATATGTTGAGTACTTCTTGATCCCGATCATGTACCCAAATCACGTTGCCTTCAGCATCAAACAGAGTCCCTCCAGCTAATAGTTCATCCTTTCCATCGCCATCAACATCGAAAAATTGCAGGGCATGTCCATGTCCATACCAAGCGGTATTCTTCATTTCGTAATTCCAAAGTGGATTTAAGTCTTTATCATAGGCCCAAAGGTTGACTCCTCCTCCCTTATCTCCACGCCACTCACGCAATACGATGTCAGTCCCTCCAGTTTGGCTAAAGTTGCAACTAGTTCGTGACAAATCAGGCATGTTAAGGCTTGGATGAAATTCCGGACACTGAACTCGAGCGGTGACTTTGCCGTCTGTACCTCGTAGTACAATTAGATCGCCCCAACCTGTTCCCTCAGTCTTAACTATGCCATATATCAATCGACCATCTTGGCCATGTGATTTTGAGAAGACAATATTTTCAACCGATTCGTCAGTTTTCCAGAGAAGTTCTCCTTCAACTGTCATTGCCGACAAACTTCCATTTGATGTGACCAGTATATCATTCCGACTAGGTACGACAAAATCGTAAAACACAGGTTGAATACCTAGTTTTTCTAGATCAAAAGTTTTTACTAATACTGGATCTGGGATCTCCTCACCGAGTTGTCTCTCCGTTTCATGTTTTAGGTTTCGATGATATTTATCTCGCTTGGTTTGAGAAGTAGTCTGACTGATTTCTAGAAACTTTAATTTTGATTCTCCAAGAGAACGGATACCAAATTTACCGCGTTCAAAAATTGTATCTGTGACCAGAAAATCAATATCTAGTTCTGGACACAGACAGCGAATTGTTGCACCTTCCAACTGAACTTGCAGTGTTACGTATCGATCTACGATTAAAATAGGTTGCTCTGATAGAACAAACCATTCGTCATCACTACGTCGGTATAGCACTGCTCTCCGTTGACCCTCAAGACCAAACTGATAATATTGACGAGATGTCTGCACACGGAATACCAAGCCAACCAACGCTTCTGTACAATCAGATCGATCCATGTGTGGCTTGGAACTAGCATCTTGCGGTTTAATTTGGGCTGTTATATCCGCATCTTGAAACTCAGTTGTTTCGTAAACCAAGGCCCGTTCATATCCTGGCAGAATACAGAGTGTGTTTTCACCTTCCTCATTAATTACTTCTAATGCTGAGCGGCGTCTCGAGCCCCCCCCATGGAGAGAGTGGTGTCGACCAACCAGAAAAGTATGTTTCCGTCACCTCGTTTTTTGGTTCAGCCACAACCAGCACTAGTCCCTCCGGACAATTTTTCAATCGAATTTCAGTGATGATTTTTTTAGGCTCTATTTCTCGTTTCATTGTATCTACTTTCTCTTTCACAAGAACATTATTAATTCTTTTACAATTTTTCTAAACAGTAATATTTTGATCGTAACATATTAAACTGAATAAATTAGAGAGGTATTTTGCGAATTGGACTTGGTAAAGCCTACTATCGGTCATCACTGTGGAAATGCCACGCCATGTCAGGTTATAATTCATTTTATCATTACATATCAAAGCCAACAAATGTCAGACCAAGATTGCATTAAATTCCTTCAATCGTGCCTCCCACAATTGGGTTATCAATGGACAGGATTCCATCGGGTAAGAAAACAGGTATGTAAACGAATACAGAAACGCCTTGTAACTCTAAATCTCCCCAATTGTTCCCATTACTATTCTTATTTAGAGCAGAATGCGGAAGAATGGAAAATCTTAGACTCCTTTTGCTATATTACCATCTCGCGCTTTTATCGAGATCGAAAAGTGTTTGAAATATTACAGCACAAAATTTTACCTTCGTTAGCTCAAAATGCCTTTAAAGAAAACCGGGCTGAGATTCGGTCTTGGAGCGCAGGGTGTTGCTCCGGTGAGGAACCTTATACTTTGCAGATTCTATGGCATCTAGACTTATTACCTAAAATATCAAAGCGACTTCAATTACAACTAGTTGCTACTGAACAACGTTCTGATTTAATCAGTAGGGCTAAAAGGGGACAGTATCCGAAAAGCAGTTTGAAAGATCTACCAAAGACATTTCGAGAGGAAGCATTTATTCAATCGGAAAGTAAATACATCCTAAAGAATTACTTTAAAACAGATGTCAGGTTCTTCAAACAAGACATCCGACAACAGTTACCAGATGGCAGTTTTGATCTGATACTATGCCGAAATCTTGTTTTCACCTATTTCCAACAAGATTTACAGCTAAAACTGTTAGAAAAATTCATCAAAAAACTAAGACCAAATGGTTTTTTTGTTCTTGGTGCTAATGAATCATTAACACCAAATGAAGATGTCCTTGAACCCTACCTGGATCTAGTTGGGAAATCAATCTACAAAAAAAAACAAATATTAGCGTAATATTTTTGACGCTATCATTCAAGATCAGACTATTCCGATTGATTTCTAAGGCTTTCCAATATATCAGCTATCCTGTTCTGCATATCAGCGTTTTGGGTGTGACTGCTTAATTTTTCAAGAAGTGATATTGCCATCGAATTCTTCCCTTGTAGGGAGTAAGTAATCCCGAGGTACAATTGAGCAGGCTCATAAAATTCACTTTGAGGATATTTCCTAGTAACAGCTTTGAAATGCTCCTCCGCTTTTTGCAGATAATTTTTATTACTTTGGCCATTCTGACCGTAAAAAAGACCAAAATTCACATGGAGTTTGGGTAAGTACGCAGACTCGTCTTTTAGATCAAGATCCGACGCTTTATCGAGCAAAGCCTGGCCGTCTTTAATATTACTCTGATTTACATTGACTAGAGCCATTTGCGCATAAACTTTTTTAAAGAATTTGGATTGGTTCTTAGGATCCAGTGCCGATATTGTGTTGACTAAAGTTCGTCCTTTTGCGAGATTACCTCGTTTGATGTAGATCATCGCCAAGCTGACATTTGCCTTGAGATTGTCCGGATTTTTTTGGACTTTTGCTCTTAAACTCTCTAATTCCTTTTCCTCTTTAAGTGTTTTCTTCATTAATTCAGAGAATTGACCAGGTGGAATATACCCGGTATTAGAACTGATTAAGTGCCTATCTGGACTAAAGAACGCAATAGTAGGATAATATGTAATACCATATTTCCTTACCATCTCTGCATTTTCAGGATGATCTGTATCTTGAGGGTTGACCTTTAAGACCACAAACTTTTTTGATAATTCGATGACATTTTTATCTGTAAACGTTTCGGCATCCAGCCGATCACACGCCCCTCAGTAATCTATATAAAAATCGACCATAATTGGCTTATTAGCCCTTTTGGCCTCTTGCATTCCCTTCTCAATGGAATTAGCCCAATCTAATGTTTTTGCACTAAAAGCACTCAGGTTTATCAAGGCAAATAATAATAAAGAACATACGACAGGTATTCGGGTATTTCGCTTAGCATTTTCGTTAGTCATGAATTTTTCCTTGTATGTTAGATGAATTGCATTTTATGTTATATCAACCCTTACTAACCTCAGAGCCCAGTAGTATCTATCTATGTGAACACATATTCCATAAACTATGATACTACCTCAACCCTAGGATAAACAAATTTTGATTAAAATAACATTATTCCACCAGTTCAAACGACTTACCATATACCATAGCCACCAATTCAACAAAAAATCAACAAACCCTATCAGCACCATCAAAGTTTAAACAAGAAACTAATTGTAGTAGACAGAAACCAACAGATTACAGAATTGGCTGAGGATGCTAAATTTGTTATTCTAGGAATTTACAAGATTTAGTCTAAACTGAACCAATCAGCAATATTAACTTCTCCACTTTCGGAAATGCTTAGTAGATCCGGTTTCTCAACAGCGCGATAAATATCAGAAATCCAGGTAGTTGGAAATTGGCTCCCAGTGTTGAAAATCAACAACGATCTTGGAGCAATTAGCGCTCCAGCCGTACGGAACCCCCCTACACGACGAATACTCGGGATTGGTAGTTTTTCCACAAAATCATCGTCTGTTTCGGTATTGAACTCTTCCACATCAATAACAACACGATTTGCCTTTGAGAACCCCGCAGCCAACATGGCAAATATTCCTCCACCGTTTATGCCAACAAGGTTATGGATTGCTTGAGGTAAACACTTTTCCATTTTATCTAGTGCTAGCAGAATATCTTGTATCCATAATGCTTGATCCGTTCGATTGTAAGTTGTGAAAAATCGGTCCTCTACTTGCCGGATGGAGGGCCGTAGTTGTAGAGCAAACACAGAGTGGCCTATGTCAACCAGTTGACTTTTCAAAGTTTCAAGCTCACCTTGCTGGTAAACAATTAAAGTAGCTTCCTTCACATTACCTGAGTTGCTCAATTTCTGCATGAGGTCTTCAGAAGAATCTTGCGATGGCTGAAGTGCGAGTGCATGATACAGTCCTTTTCCCATTTCTTTTTGGTAAGACCTAAGCTCGGATGCATTCGTTGGTTTTCTCGATTCAATACCAAATTTGGCACTTTGAACGAGTGACTCCGTCAGTTGATCCATGCTAAGTG
Organism: Candidatus Poribacteria bacterium; assembly: GCA_002709695.1. Classification (GTDB taxonomy): domain Bacteria; phylum Poribacteria; class WGA-4E; order WGA-4E; family UBA9662; genus UBA9662. The sequence goes on along the minus strand of PAQF01000078.1, from coordinate 110,428 downwards.
CATGATAGGGAACTGACCGATAATGAAATACCAGCAGATCTTCATCCGATTCGATTTCGGAGAGTTGCTCTCTCAATTCAACTGGCTCAGATTTATCCAAAAACCATTCCCCAAACCACTCATATACAGCTTCTCGACTAGCTTTATTATAATTATGATCGGCATCGATTTGTACTTGACGCACTTTTTCGGTTGCCTCAAAGTGTTGGTATATCGACAGAATAGCGGGATACTCAACATCCGGAGTATCTTTTGTCCAGTCACCAGTTGCCGATACTAATAATAGAGGCCTAGGAGCCATCATCGCTCCAATTTCTATATTACTGAAATCAATTCGCAAATTTGGAGAGTTTTCGCATAAACAACCACCCTGCATATGAGCGGATATCATGTTAACTGGAGCTGCAATTTGAATTCGCTGATCAACTGCCATTAACATGAAAGTCTGTGTACCACCTCCAGATGCCCCTGTACAACCTATCCTATCCGAGTCAACATCAGGCAAATCTTGGAGAAAATCTATAGCACGAATACCATTTTGTAATTGTAATCCCATCAAGCTAATGCCCCAGATTTCGCCTTGAGTTCCCACATTAAATTGCCTATGTTCTACCTGGTTACCACTATCGTTGTAACCTACCATATCATATGAAAAAACGATATACCCTTGCTTTGCGAAGTTGATACAACGACTAGGAATAGATCCAAGTTCCGTGTTTTCTAGACGCCCGCGCGCCCAGTGACCATGTGGACTAACGATAGCAGGGAAAGGAGGATTTTTGCCTTTAGGACGATAAAGATTACCTGTACAGAAGAATCCTGGATAAGATTCAAAGTACACCTTTTCAATCATGTAATCTTCCCTATCAATTTTTCCAAAGATTTTAGCTCTAAGTGGAGTGCTTTCCAACTTCGGATACTGTCCGGTGCTAACCAAGATATGATTGTAAATATATTCTGAAAATTCATTCCAGTCTTGTTTGTTATACTCTGGAAACTGTCTTATTGTATTGAGATTCTGCAAAGGCGGTGCTGGACGGAAATTATCAGAATTGTCTACCATGGTGAAGATCCTTTCCTTATTTTTCTACGCGTTTATTTATGAAACGGAATATAAGCCAAACAATATCACAACAAAGACGAGGAATCCATTTAAAACTTGTTATAGAGAGTACACATTCTTCATATAGGAAATCACCTTTTTAATAACAAGTGAATTTCGAGAACGGAAGCCTATCTTATATGATACTCTACAGTCATATTATACTATGACCATGGTAAATTGGATGAACGATTCTTGATCTCTATTCAGGCTTGTACCAAATTAGCCTGTAACCAGTTGGCTGTATTAATGAGAGTTACCCATCATCATAGTATAATATGATGTTACTGTTTATGTCTTTAGCACAAAATCAACTGCATATTCAACAACCTTATATTAAATATGGAAAACGAACTAAGTTAACAAGATAAAGGAAGATCATCTGCCCGATAATCCCACATATTGAAATGATCATGGTTGCGAAATGACCGAAGCGACAGCGAAAATATTACTGTACTTGGACTTTTCGTTTTCTTTGTTTGTTAAATCATGGTTAAGATATTATCTTAACCATGATTTAACATAATACGCATAACATACACAACACAACAAGAAAAATCCCAAATAAAACCCAGAAATGAGGAACGAAAATAACAAACGTTTACCAAACTGATACATACATGGATAAAAAGGTTCTTACTAATGGCAATAGCTATCTTGGAAAATTGATTGTAAATTTCAAACAAGAAACTTTAAAATGTTCTTACTTATCAGTTCAGCTAGTATCTGGATAAGTGGATGTCAAACTGAAGAACTAATTAAAAAGTTGAAACACGACAATCCAGCAGTTCGTGTTAATGCAATATGGAAACTAGGCAAAATAGGATTTAGAGGCAAAGGGGCGGTACCAGTTCTTACCCAATCATTACAAAATGGAAACAATTGGGTTTTTCTTGACTCAGCAGAGACACTCAAGAAAATAGGAACACCTGACGCAGTCAAGGCCATAGAAAATAGCACACCCGATTTAATACAACTATTGCAGGATAAAGATATAGGTATTCGAGGTAATACGGCAAGAACATTGGGCATCATAGGAACCAAAGATGCCGTACCTGCTTTGATAAAATTATTGCAGGACGCGGAAGGATTTGTTCGTAGCCGTTCCATAGAAGCATTAGGCAAAATAGGATCAAAGGATGCCGTGCCTGCTCTGATACAATTGCTACACCAAGGTCAAGACGTGGGCATTTGTTCTGCAATAGCTAAGACATTAAAAAGAATAGGTACTCCTAAAGCACTAAAAGCAGTCAAAGAATATGCATCACAGCAGTAATAATTAGTAGGTATCAAATCATAAAATCGGATACTTATTATCCTCATTTTTCTTTACACTCAGTGATATTGAACGGAAAAAATTCTTTAGAGCACAAAAAAATTAATTTTTTCTAAGAAACATAGGATCAATCCATACATACCGGCGATTGCCATCCTTTTTGGACCTGATAGTTTGTTGTGATACCTTACGCTGAATTGTCCTCCGACTTATCCCTAAACGGATTGATGCTTGGTCAATAAGCAACCACATAATATTTCCTTTGATTTGAAAAGTAACCGATACAATTGTAATATGTAACAGCTAACGGAGAGTTCCAAATCTTAGTTACACATCACACAAAAATCATATAACCAGATGTGAAAAACTGTTTTGAAGAAATCGGAACAACGCCCAACATGTACTTAAAAATAATTAAAGAGTTCAGCTTCCTGAATCCAGAACAGATTCAACCACCAATGTTTAATTTCATAGATATACATCTATCGCTTAACTAAAGCAAGTTACTTACTGCTGTGTTGTAATTAGCAAGTTATTAGCCACTTCGCTTTAATCTTCCGACACGCTTAGCGTATTTTTCACCTTGATGAAAAATATAGAATCCAAATGGTATAGTAATTAATCCTATAATCAACAATAACAGCAAATTTTGCTTCTGACTAGCAATAGACGCATTATCCAACATTGCGGCACGAATTGATCTTAAAGTATAAGTCGCAGGTGAAATCTTAGAGAAAGGTTGGAGCCACACTGGTAGAACATCAATTTCATAATACACACCTGAAATTAAGAGTAGAATCGACTGCAGTATACCAGTCGCTGCTTGTCCTTTTTCAGGAGACAACAGGGGAAAAATTGCGGCCATCAAACCAATACCAATAAATGAAAGACTAGAAATAGTAATAACACACATCATCGTTAGCCAGTTAGAGTTACTCAAATCAACATAGTTACCAAAAAACAGTGGCATGATAGATAAAACAACGCCTGTCCTCAATAACCCGTAGAGAATGGCAAATAGGCAGGATCCTACAAGATGCGTTACACGATGAATTGGGGCAATAAAAGTATATTCAATTGTACCTTCCCAGCGTTCCCAAGTAATGGCGTCGCTGACCTCTCTCATCATAATTGACAGAAACCCCCAAATTAAAGCCCCGATAACCAAGTATAATACATCTTCACTTGACCCACGTTCGACCATGATCAATCCAATAGTTAAGGCATTAACAATCGAATAAGTAAAAAACAAAATTTCCCAATTTAGGTAACGCTTGAGTAAGTTAAAATTGCGTTCGATAAATGCATAAGATACCATCACCTCACGCGCTAAATTCAACATAATTTACTCCTCACTCAAGGTTTTGCCGGTCAGCTGAATGAAGACATCCTCCAACGTTACCTCGGTTTGAGAAATGAGCAACTTAAGCTCTTTGACAGTTCCTTCACAAATAATTTTACCATTATCAATAATTGCAATTTGGTCACACAGTTTTTCTGCTTCTACCATATCGTGTGTGGTTAACAGAACAACAGTATCTTGTTGATGCCGGACATCATTGATAAAGCTCTGAACATCACGTTTAGATGTAGGATCAAGGCCGGTTGTAGGTTCATCCAATAACAAAAGCATAGGCGAGGTCAACAAAGCCCGTGCAATAGCAACCTTCTGTTGCATCCCACGTGAGAGATCTTCCATTCCCTCGTGCATTCGCTTAGAATCAAAACCTAGTTTGTTCAGTATATGTTCGGCTTTGCGACGTGCCTCCATAACCGGAATACCATAAAGCCTAGCTGTGTACACAAGGTTTTCTTCAGCTGAAAGCCTTTTGAAAAAAGCGGCTTCCACCGAAACACGGTTAATCATTTGCCGAACTAGATAACTGTTTTTAACTACGTCATATCCAAAAACATTTACTTGCCCACTATCAGGCAACAATAAGGTAGAAATTAAACGTATAAGTGTTGATTTTCCGGACCCATTAGCTCCTAAGATACCATAGATTTGACCTGATTTTACTTGAAAGGAAATTCCATCGACAGCTTTGACAACTTCTTTGTAATTTTTGAATGAGGAAGCAAATTGCTGAATGCCACTAAGGTCCCTATTTCTTGGAAGACGTTTTTTTCGATAAAAATGCTTAACAACCTGATTTAAGACTACGACATCTGAGGACATAAAATACCAAACACCTCATTTTAGAGAATTAGAAAACAAGTTAATTAAGAAAGGTAAAAGGTAAGACATAACATGAGTTTTCCCCTTCACTGTTAGTCAGGAATAAAGTGAAATCAAAAAATGATTCGAATCCATCAACTATTATTTTCGAAAACTAGCGTGCTGTCCAGCCTAAATCGATTGCCCAATCTGAACCAGTTATAGCACTTGCGGTCTCGGAGCACAAGAACACAACAAGAGCAGCTACTTCCTCAGGACTAATAAGCCGTTTGATAGCGGCTGGCTCCAACATCATCTGTTTAATTACTTCCTGTTTTGATAGATCATGAATAATGGTTTGTTCAGCAATCTGATTTTCAACTAGAGGTGTTTGGACGTAAGCTGGACATAAAGCATTGACGGTGATACCATACGCACCCCCCTCTAGTGCTGCAGTACGTGTAAGTCCAATAAGACCATGCTTCGCTGTAACATAACCACTTTTGAATGGAGAAGCAACGCGACTATGGATAGACGCAATGTTGACAATCCTCCCCCAACTATTTTTCTTCATTATTGGCCAAACGTACTTGGTCAATAGAAACGGGGCTGTCAACATTACAGATAACATTTTCTCCCAAGTATCTTCGGGAAATTTTTCAATAGGATTGACGTGTTGAAATCCTGCATTATTTACTAGAATGTCAATCCGATCGTGATGTGTTAGTGTGTAATCTACCAAGGTTTGACAATCAATTCGCTGAGACAAATCGGTCAATACAAAATAACCACCAATAGATTCAGCTACGATTTTTCCCCCGTCGTCGTCTAAGTCGGCGATAATCACCTTAACATTATTTCGTGCAAGTGCTTTAGCAATTGCCTTCCCGATACCACTTGCAGCGCCTGTAACAATAGCAACCCGTTTGCTCATTGCTTCCTCCAAGAGAAAATTGGGAGTAATCAGCCTCTTCGGGAATTTAAAGTCATCTGTAAGATTCCCTTTGGATATTACTAGCTTATCTAAATATGTATCCGTTTTCAATTTTTTTTCATCAGTTTACACTTTGATACCTATCAGCCTAAAACCAACTTTGCTGTTTTGCACAATCAACAAATCACAAAAAGGTTTAATTATTTTCTCTGACGATATAAAATTATGGTTATAGTAAGTCAATTTTTACAAGTAATGAGTAAGGACAAATTTCTTTTCGGCATAACTTGGTATCTTTCTGCCGAATTGCGTGTCCTCATTTTGAGTTTATATTAACCATCCTATTTTGTTTGGGAGGAAAAATGGCAGAAGAAGTAAGATTAGGATTTATTGGTACTGGAGGCATGGCTGGTGCCCACATGAATAATTTGAAGAACTTTGATGACGTTAAATTCGTCGCTATGTGTGATGTCTCTGAAGACCGTGCAAAGCAACGTGCTGAAGAATTCGGAGGAAACGCTTACACGGATTATCAACAAATGTACGATTCAGAGGAACTTGATGCCGTATACATTTGCACTCCACCATTCGCACATGGTCCACAAGAAATAATAGCATGTCAAAAAGAGATCGCTATGTTTATCGAAAAGCCAATTGCCTGCGAGCTAGATACTGCGATTATCATCAATGATCATGTAGAAAAAAGCGATGTGGTTACGAGTGTTGGTTACCATTGGCGCTATGGAGGAAATGCACAACATGCCAAATCGGAACTTGAGAAGGAAGCACAAATCCTTGGAGCATTAGGATATTGGATGGGAGGAATGCCAGGTGTTCCATGGTGGCGTGTAAGAGCCCAATCAGGCGGTCAGCACGTCGAACAAACAACTCACATATTTGATCTCGCTCGTTTTGTATTAGGAGATGCAAAGTTGGTACATGGTGTTGCGGCAAGTGGTAGTATGACAGATATTCCTAATTATGATGTTGATGATATTAGCATGGTAAATATTGAGTTTGAAAGCGGTGCTGTTGCCAATATCGTTTCTTCATGTGCGATGGAGTCTTGGGGGAGAGTTTATCTTGAGGTCTTTTGCCGCGGGGTTGTTGCTACTATTGGTGGATCAAATACCATTCGTAGGAAGGATGGTCAAGAGGAAGAACTGGATGGTTCTGGAGGCCAAGATAGAGACCGCGTGTTCATTGATGCTGTCAAAACTGGTGATAGATCAGAAATACTATCTCCGTACAGTGATGCTCTAAAGACACTTCGTTTGATGCTAGCTGCTAGCACATCATTTCAAACCGGCAAAGCGGTGGACCTTTAAGAAGAAATAGTACAAATGCTTTTATACACAAAGCCTTCAGGTTTTTCTGAAGGCTTTGTCAAGTTTCACAGTCTTTTGTTCCCTAATACAATACAATCATTATCTACTACAACAGAATAAATGCAAACATAACTGAAAAACATGCCAAAAACAAAAATTAAATGTATTAAGTGGGCCCAATTACACGGCAAAAGACCACGTAAAGCTGGATGTAATTCAAGATTGGGTGAGCATGGTATCCACGTCAAACCACCGATTGCCGCTATCTTTGCTGAAAATGGTGCTATTGGATTTGGTCGGGCTAACATTAGCAAAGAACAAGCACAATCACTTATAGGATTTCATATAGAGGATATATTTGACCTAGAAAATGGTGTTAAAAGGCAATTCCATTGGATTGAATACCCAATCTGGGATTTAGTTGGTCAACTTGCCAATAAACCAATTTATTCGTTGTTAAATCCAAGTACTTGTGATGAAGATGTATTTACTGTACCTTGCTATGATACATCACTTTACATTGATGATCTCCATCTTACAGATCACAAAGAAGCTGCTGATCTAATCGCATCAGAAGCCATAGCAGGACGTAAGTATGGACATAGAAATTTTAAAATTAAGGTTGGAAGAGGTGCTATGCATATGGTGTTGGAAAGCGGAACCACACGTGACATCATGGTGGTTAATGCAGTCCGAAACACTATTGGCCCTCAAGCTAAAATTTTGTTGGATGCAAATAATGGATATAATTTGAATTTGACTAAACAGGTACTAGCTGAAACGGCAGAAGCTCATATCCATTGGATAGAAGAAGCCTTTCACGAAGACCCTAAACTCTATGAAAACCTAAAGAATTGGCTCCAGAAGGAAGGGTTACAAACATTAATTGCAGATGGCGAAGGATCAGCTGCACCAAACCTACTAGATTGGGCTCGTAATGGATTAGTCGATGTAATCCAATACGATATCTTTGGATATGGTTTCATGCCTTGGCTAAAACTTGGTTCACAACTGGATCAATGGAACGTAAGATCCGCGCCACATCACTATGGAGGATATTACGGTAATTTTGTATCTTGTCATCTTGCCGCGGGTATTCAGCTGTTTGAGTTTGTAGAGTGGGATCAAGCATCTATTTTCGGTATAGATGACTCTGCTTATAAGATAACAGATGGGTTCGTAAATGTCCCAAAGGCTGCCGGATTTGGTTTGAGTTTAGATCAGGAAATCTTCAATCAGCAAGTCGAGCAAAACGGATTTGTTTCCCAATAAATTAAGTATGCAAAACAAACAGATATGTTGAGACAGACTTCAAAGTCAAAGAAGTAGAAACTCATTACCTTAGATAGTAAAAGGTTGCAGCTTGATCTTAATCTTGACTTTCTCCGAATATACAGTTCCCTATACCCACACAAAATTATCTTCAATTAATCAATTTTGAAAATTAGTAGATTTAATGCTAGTCCACAACCTATACTAATTGCTATTAAAATTAACGAGAAAGAAATCAAATGCCATCTGATTTTTTAGCCATTGGACATTTTTGCCAAGACGTAACACCAAATGGATACACAATTGGAGGTGGTGCGGCTTATTCTGCCGTCACTGCCCGAAACCTTGGCTTAGACACATATGCGGTAACCTCAGTTGCCAAGGATTTTAATCGACAAGACCCTATCTTAAATCAAATCAATATCACATATCATGATTCTATAGAAACAACAATCTTTGATAATCAATATGACCAGCATGGCAAACGCCACCAAATAATTCTTGGAATCGGTGGCAAGTTACAACTCAGTCATATACCAACTGAATTGCAAAACACTGGCATCGTTTATTTGTGCCCGATTGCTAATGAGATCGACTCTGAATTGATACACTGTTTTAAGAATTCCCTAATTGGAGTAACCCCGCAGGGATGGATGCGTCAGTGGAATATCAGTCGCCAAGTTCGCCCCAAACGTTGGGACATGGCAGAGATGATTTTAACACATACAGATATTCTCGTTTTAAGTGATGAGGACATCCTTGCGAATCCCAAGGATTTAAATATGTATATTCAATGGGCTAAAATTGTGGTGTTAACCAAAGGCAAAAATGGTGCAACACTTTATGAAAACAACCAGATTATAGAATCTCCCGCCTATTCGGCAAAAGAGGTAGATCCAACAGGTGCTGGTGATGTGTTTGCAGCTGCATTCCTGATCAACTATTATGAGACAGGTTCACCAATAAGTGCTTTAAATTTTGCACATTGTGTCGCTTCATTTGCAGTAGAAGGAAAGGGACTTACCAATATCCCAACGCAAGATCAGGTTAATAACCGTCTTAATCCAGAATAAAGATAACTCAACGTTAGTTAGAAAACTGAAGTAACTCCACCAACCAAATTCAAGCACGAATTTGGATTATCTCAATTTTTAGAACCGCCCATATATTCAACCATAATATGAATTCCCAAGCCTTGATGAACAAAGCTGTTATTGTTATGTTTTGTTTCACCTTTTTCTTATCACTAAATTGCGAGGAGTCTAGCGAGGAAACGGTTATACTTCCCATACCCCATAATCTAAAAGCAACGATAATAAATCAGGGTATAAATCTTACTTGGGAACTAGCAGAAGATCTGGCAGGCGTTGTAATTCGTTACAAAATTTATCGTGCTACGGAACGAAATGGGCATTATATTCTCTTGGGAAACTCAATTCGCTTACAATATTTTGATCAAGGTGTTACAGCAGATCGAACTTATTTTTATTTAGTAACTTCCGGTGATGACAAAGAAAATGAAAGTGAGCAATCAGATATTGAGCAAATCAACTTTGTCGTTCCCATTTTAAGTGTTTCAAAAACACTGATGAACTTCGGCAAAAGAGCTGTAGATCTACCACTTCAAATTAGCAACACCGGAAATGCCATTTTGAAATGGGAAGCAGTTGTTAATCAAGACTGGGTCACCTTAAATACAAAAGATGGCACCATTGAAGCCAAACAGGATCAAGTCATCAATGTACATGTGGACCGTAAACTTTCTCCGGGTGCATACAGTGCAATAATTACTATTGAATCAGAAGAAAGCCCTTCTATTGTTGTTCGAGTAACATTAGATATTCCGGAAGCGCCAAAATTATTTATTGCCCCACAGTCAATTACTTTTGGTCCTAATGATATTTTCCAAACAATCGAAATTCGTAATGCAGGTACAGGAGTCTTGGATTGGCAAATTGGTGGAGGAGCTGAGTGGTTAGAAATTAAACCACGATTAGGAAAGGTTACCACGAAAACTTCGACTGCTATCCTACAAATTAATCGAATTATTCTAGAACCAGGCCAATATAATACGATTATTACTGTAAGCGGAACTAATGCTGGGCGCAAGACCGTCAAAATTGTTGCTAACGTTACACAGGCTGTCATGGATTTCTCAGTCTCAGAAATCGATTTTGGAGTTTTTTCAGAATCACAGCAAATCAAAATAAAAAACATAGGAAAAGGAATTTTGTCTTGGTCAGCAAAATCACCAGAGGGCTGGATACAGTTGACACCTAACAGTGGCATAATAAACCAAGGGCAAACACAAGATGTAAGTGTTCGAATTTTTAGGTCTCAGTTGGATGCAAATCAGTACATAATTAATATTGGTTTTACTGGTAACGGAGGAAATTTAAAATTACCAATCCGAGCAGTTAAACTAGGAAGTATCACAGGAACAGTTAGTAATGCCTATGACGGTTTACCAATCAATAGAGTCCGTTTAAAAACAATAAGACATAAGACCAAGACTTTATCTGACTCAAGTGGAAACTTCATGCTATCCTATGATCAAGAAGGAACCTATTCTCTTCAAGTTACTGCAGATGGATACTTGAGTCGTTTGGAAACTACCAAAACTAGACAGGCATTTGCATTCCTTAGAGTTGAGCTTAGCCCGCTTCCACAAAGGAGGATAGAAATTCGTGATCGAATTGACGAACCAACTCAAGTTGTCCATACCAATCAAAGTTCGTATGTAACAAGCGAAAACAGCAATCAGATTCTTGTAATTGACCCTCATACACATAATACGATTGGTCAGATAATCTTGGAATGTAGCTCATCCGATTGCCATCATCTTGGCATAGCAGCCAATCCCGTGAAGCCAGAGGTCTACGTTACTATATCAGATCTGGATCAAGTATCAGTCATTGACACAACTCTTAACCAAGAAGTACATCAATTTACAGTTGGTGATTATCCAGTTGATTGTATTGTTTCTGAGGATGGGACTACCATGTACGCGAGTTTGCAACGGGAACATAAAATAGCAGTAGTGGACCTATCAATACCGATGCGTGTACATAGTATTGCTGTCGGTAAACAGCCAGCAGGGCTGGTGCTATCCCCAAATGAGGACTATCTCTATGTTGCCTGTGTAGGGAGTAATAGTATTTCAGTCATTGACGTTCGTAGCCAAAACCATATCATGGATATTGTTGTAGGAGGCGCTCCAAATGTTGTTGCTACAGCAAAAAACGGACAATATCTTTATATTGTCAATACACTTTCGGATGACCTAAGTATCGTTGATATGGTAACGCACAGAAAAATTATTTCCCGCAAAATTGGTGTTGCACCGAAAGGTGTGTCTGTTCGTCGAGAACGAAATAACCGTGAATTAGCATTTGTCCTTGATTACAGTGGGCGAGTCCGAATTATTGAAATGCCGTTAAAAATAGTACACGAGGATATTAATATCACAAGTGGGAACCTCCCTAAATCTATTAGTTATAATCAGTATACTAATCAATTTTACCTTCTTAGCTCAAATTCTCCTCAAATTAGGATTTTATACTAATCTCCAAGATTTGTATTGCCGATACTCTTACAAGGAATATTATTATGTCCGAGAAGACAGTCAGAGTCGCAGCTTGTCAATTATTATCTAGTGACAAGGTGGAAGAAAATGTATCGAAAGTAATAAATTTCATCGAATTATGTGCGGAAGACAAGGCTGACATTATAGCTTTTCCGGAAGGGTGTTTGTTCGGCTATTGCTGTCGTTCCGAGTATTGGGAGAGGATGTTACCAACTACTTTTGCAAAAGCAGAATCTTCCATAAGTGAAGCCTGCAAAAAATATCATATTAATGTTATTGTGGGATCAGCAAGTTATCAAAACGGAAATTGGTATAATGATTTAGCAATCTTTGATTGGAATGGCCAATTAAAATATAGATATGCCAAAACCTTCCTTGCTGGTGAGAAATGGTGCGTTAACAATCGTGAGAAATTGCCAATTGTGCGCTTGGCAGATGTCGATTGCTGTTTTATCATCTGTCACGACGTGCGTTATCCGGAACTTGTTAAACTCCCAGCTGCAATGGGTGCACAGATTTGCTTTTTCTGCTCTTCTGAAGCGAGTCTAGTAAAAGAAAATAAGCTTTCTGCCTACGCTGCTATGCCGATATCAAGAGCTACTGAAAATGGTATTTATCTCGTCATGGCCAACACACCCGCTAATCCTACTGATATGTATTCGTCTGGCTCTTCACATGGAAATTCGAAAATTGTTTTCCCTGATGGCAATGTAGCCAAAGAAGCTGGTTTTTTTGGGGACCACATTATCAGTGAAACCATTGATTTATCGAAGGCAAAAGGAATAACGGCCAAACGAACTTATTCTGAGGAAACAATCCTACGTGATTGGTTTCAGAAAGGGTGCGAATTTGTCGTTCACATATAATATATAAACCGGAAAAATCACTGTTTCAGACGGGTTGAAAGTGTTATAATCTTACTTGTGTCAATAATTTTGAAGTTCTCATATAGATGTTTTTGTGCAAAAGTATCATTTACTGAACAAACAGATTGTCACAAAAAATTGGTTATTAAACTATATTATCTAACACCTAAAAAATATTTTATAATCTTCAAGAAAAATGGAAATGAAAAAAAGCAAAGATTTTCTTGCCTTTGATCTAGGTGCTGAAAGTGGTCGTGGAATATTAGGTTGCTTTGATGGGAAACAGATCAAACTAGAGGTTCTTCATCGCTTTCCAAATGGTGGGATTCGCATTCTCGATAATTTACACTGGGACATCATTGGGATATGGAGAGAAATTAAAAATACACTTTCTATATGTGCAAGGAACGGTTCTAACATCGAATCGATTGGCGTTGATACATGGGGCGTCGATTTTGGTTTAGTTGACAAAAGCGACCACTTAATAGGCCTGCCTTTTCATTATCGAGATGCACGAACCGCAAGTGTGTTGGAGAAAGTGTTTGATCTAATGCCAAGATCATCAGTATTTGAACTTAGCGGTTGCCAGTTCTTGGAAATCAACACGATTTATCAGCTCTATTCTATGGTACTTACTGATTCACCTCTTCTTCGGTTCGCGGAGACATTTTTAACAATTCCAGATTTGATCAATTTCTGGCTAACGGGTCAGAAATTTTCGGAATTTACCAACGCGACAACCACGCAGTTATATAATCCTCGACAAGAAAATTGGTCGTCTGATCTATGCGAAGTTTTAAATATTCCGCTGAGCATTTTCCCAAAGATTATTCAGCCTGGCACAAACATCGGACCAACTCTCTCATCTATTACTGATGAGACTGGTCTCCAGCCTACACAAGTAATTGCTCCTGCGTGTCATGATACAGGATCAGCAGTAGCTGCAATTCCTGTGCGCCATGAAAGTTGGGCTTATATCAGTTCAGGAACTTGGTCTCTCATGGGTATTGAAGTTGACAAACCAATTATAACTAAACAAGCCCTTGATCTAAATTTCACCAATGAAGGCGGTGTAAACAATACCTTCCGTTTTCTTAAAAATATCATGGGATTATGGCTTGTTCAGGAATGTCGCCGGACATGGTCACGTTCAGGGCAACAGATATCATACGATGAGATTTCACAAATTGTAGCTCAAGCTGACCCCTTTAAAGCTTTAATAGATCCGGATCATCATTCGTTCCTAGCCTCTGGTGACATGCCGAAACGAATTGTGGATTTCTGTAAACGAACAAACCAAAATTTGCCATTAACAAAAGGAGAAATAGCACGTACTGCTCTTGAAAGCCTTGCACTTAAATACCGATGGGTACTCGAAAAGCTTGAATTTATCAAAGGAGAAACCATCAATACTATTCACATCATTGGTGGAGGAACTCAAAATAAACTCCTCTGTCAATTTACTGCAGACGCAACAAAGCGTCAGGTTCTTGCGGGACCAGTAGAGGCAACTTCTATTGGCAATCTATTAGTGCAGATGGTTTCTAGCGGTACCATTGGGTCCATAACAGAAGGCAGAGAAATTATCGCCGAATCATCAGAACTTATTTATTTTGAGCCAACAAATCACGCAAAATGGGACCAAGCATACAACCAGTTTTTAAAAATCACGAACTTGCCATAAAAAAACAGACTCTAAGACCCACATAGTTAAGCATAGAAATTGAAAACTAAAATCAATGACAACGAGAGCCAATTACAAATCCATTCTTGACCTCGCCGAAATTTATGCTGGTTGCGTGCTACACAGCCAAGTGTTAGAAGAGTCTAACTCCGATTCTGGAGGGTTTCGTTGTCCTGAGAAATTAGTTTGCGAACCATGGGCCGCAGCAAATATTTTATCCATTCTAGCACAACTCTACGTCAACTCAGACTCTCATTACCACTATAGGGAAGATCTCTTCGATCGAATGGAACTCACCATCAAATTCTTGCTTAGGTCACAAAACCAAGATGGTACAGTTAGAGGTTTTTACTGCGAACCCGAAATTTCCCTGCCAAGTACCGCAGTTTCTATGTTGGCATTATTACGTACATATAAATGGCTAGTACGAGACCCAACTGTTAATAACGATTTTTCTGATCAGGTAAAAGACTTTTTGGATAAAGCCGTAAATGGAGTTCAAAATGAGCCTGTTCTGCTAAATCATCACCAATTTCTAATTGCTGAAGCCCTTCTTGAGTACGATTACCTCTTCGATGACCCAGAAATTAATAGAAAAGCGAGATCGTACATCCAAGATGGAATCGAAATTAGTGCCGATGGCCTTTACCCAGACCGAAGTTCAACCTCAAACATGATTGTTAATGCTGCAATCTTAAGTTTTGCTGAACGTTTGGGCCAACTTGACTTATTAGATTTTGTGCGGCGGAACCTCAATTTTTTACTGTATACATTTCGATCAAACGGTGAAGCCACCACAGGATTCTCAGAATCAGGTTTTGAAAATGGGCTTCCTTCCGGCTATGCCGTCTGGAAAAAAATGTCGATTGTGGACCAAAATGGCTTATATGCTACAGCTGGTGATTTGACGCTAAATGCATACCTTAGCCGTTTTGATAATGGGATAATTAGACCGTACTTAAATCATCCCAATCCTAACTTTCAACTCGGTAATAATTCGCGTTTGTTTGTCACATCTAATATTGGACAATTTCTTGAAACAGAGTTGGAGATTGACAACGATTGGATCAATCGATTACCTATGAACGATCAATATGAGAGATTTTACCAGAAATCGAATATCGCATTCATTCGTTCGGGAAAAACAAGCACAACTATCATAGGCAATCAGAGTAACTTTTTCTCGCTTCATAACCACAGCATAGCTATCGATAGTATGTCAATGAGCAGTGTTTACCAAGGATTTCGTCACGTGCTGATGACAGGTCTTGCCATTGATCGAAAAACTTATTTAGCTGAGAGTGAGACCATCCAGTGTGTATTCCGACCCAAATCTAAAAGACGTGAAGTGGTTGCCTTGAATTTAAGGATCTTCATAGAAATTGATCGAATTAAGGATGGTTTTGAATTGAACTTTACAACTGAAGGATGGGTAGGCATTCCACTCATTATCGAACTTGGTATAAGGAAGATCGGCACTTTATTTGTTGGAGATTGCAATTGGGATCTAAGAGAAACTGACACTGTCTTTCTTTCTGAAGAACTAGCTATCATCGAAAACGACAAGGATCGAATTCAAATAGAAGGAGGGAGGATGGAACACAAGATTTTCCAAGTAAAGAATGATAGCAAAGTTGCTCGACTCATATTAGCGCCAATCACCCCATACGAAGGGACTGTACGAATTACAGTTCGATGACTAATACTCATTCCTATTAAAAAATTCCAAGTTCGTCTTTTGCTTCCTCGCTCATCATTTCTGGATCCCACGGTGGAGTCCACACAACATTGACATTCACTTCTTCGACACCATCTAATTGTTGAACAACAGTTTGCGATCCATTCAACAATTGTGGAGCTGCAGGACAGCCTGGACTAGTTAAAGTCATAGTAATATTTACAATATCATCGTTGATGTCCACACCATAAATTAATCCCATATCCACGATGTTTAGGCCAATATCTGGATCTATAATTTGCTTTATCTGTTCGAGAACAATTTCTTCAGTAACCATAGTTATTCCCTTCATTTCACTTCAATCAACACTAACGTAAATTTTGTCATTTTCAATCTTAACTTCATAGCATTCTACGTCTTCGAATGCAGGCATACATAGAGCTTGTCCTGTCTTAACATTGAAGCGCGCTCCATGCCTAGGACATACGATCTCTTCGTTCTCTAATTCACCTTCAGCAAGCGGTCCTCCATCATGAGTACAAACATCTTCTATGGCATAGTACTCACCACCGATATTGAAAATTGCAACTGGTAAAAAATCAACTTCAACCAGTTTCTTTCCCCCTTTTGGAATCTCACTTGTCTTAGCAACTCTAAAAAAATCACTCATTGAATAATTCTATATTAACCTCAAAAAAGCCAAAAACTGACACACTCTAATTTCTATTTCTTTTACATCGACCAAAGAAGATAAATTAGCGTACTACTCAGAGGAAAAGTTGGTCCATTGCGTAGCAGCTTCAGCACGCATAGCAGCATGTTCTTCATCGGAACATCCGCGATCTGTAGCTACATCTAAATCAGTCTCAATGGGTTTAACGATTTCTTCCTGAAGGAGATAGGACTCGACTTCTTCCCCGCTCACATCGGCTAAAATCACATCACCAACTTGAACACATGGTTGGTACGGCTGACCAGTTTTTTCAACCATTTCTTGATAATTATTTGGGTTGTTTATGATATCTCGATCTTCATATTCCAAGTTGTATTTCTGTAGAACAGCTCGTACACCTTGACTCCATCCACAGGTAGGCTTCATATATCCAGTAATTTTCGGCTGGTTCATCTTATTTTCTCCTTAGATTTTGGAAATAATTAATTCAATTGCAGTTTACCTACAATTGATTTTTGTAATTGGTTACGTAAATATTCTAGTGGAATTCGCTGTAAAACTGATTCAAAAAAGCCATTAACAATTGTCTGTTCAGCTTGGTTATAAGACAAACCTCGGCTCATCAAGTAGAACACCTGTTCTTGATCGATTTTTCCAGCCGTTGCTCCATGAGTACAACGAACATCATCTGCCAAGATCTCTAACCCTGGAATTGTATCGGCACGGGCTCGCTTGCTCAAAATCAAATTGTCATTTTGTTGGTAAGAATCGATCTTTTGTGCGCCTTTATCAACTTCAATCATACCTCGCCAAACCGTTCTGGATCGATCTTTTAAGACGTTCCGATATAGTAAATTGCTTGTACTGTTTGAAACAGCATGTTTCTGATAAGTATGAATATCAATATGTTGGCGTGCATGTGTCGCAGTTAGCCCTAAAAGATCAGCATGGCTCCCTTCTCCATTCATTTCAACCAATTGATCTAACTTACTCAAGCGACTTCCTAATGACGTAGTAATCCAACGCAGGTTAGCACCGCGTTCGAGCTTAGCCCTTTGCGTTGAGAAATTCCAGACTTTTTTGTTCCAATTCTGAACTTGGGCATAATTGACAAAAGCATTTCGACCAAGAAATATTTCAACACCACCACAATGTAAACCCTGTCCTTGTTGATCAACTGAAAGATGTTCTTCAAGTATAGTTACTTGACTTTCATCGTCAGCAATAATCAATGTATGCGAAAAATCAGCGGTTGATTCGCCAGACAATGAAACAATAACCCGCAAAGGAAAATCAATTACTACTCCTTTGGGTACATATAACACATAACCACTTTGTAAAAATGCGTTATGCATTGCATTAAATTTATTTTCTGTTGATTGAATTGTCTGACATAGATAGTTTTCGAGAAGATCCGGTCGTTCATCCAGTGCTGTCTTGAATCCAGAAAAATATACTCCTTTATTAATAAGGAAATCTGAAAGTGTAGAATGAATCACAGATACATCGTTCTGAACAATTAATCCAGAATTTTCTTGCTCTTCTACACCAGAGAAAAGCTCAGAGTATCTACCATTAGTTTGCGATTTATTCGAAGTAACCAGTTGAAATTGTTCGAGATTCAGCCCTCGAATGTCAGTTCGGCGCCAACTTTCGTCGTTCGTTTTTGGAAGCGGGAGCTGTTCAAAAATTTGAAAAGCTTGAATTCTTCTCTCGAGCATCCAAGGAGGTTCGTTTTGAAACTCAGAAATCTGAGCAACAGATTCACGAGTAAAACCAGATGTCATAACTTGATTTGCTCCCAGCCCAGTAGCCTTCTTAATCTTAACAGCACAAGTTAACCAATAGAGCCTTCCATTTGTAATTGAATTAATCGGTTCATCTCTACGGCATATTCCATTGGAAGTTCTTTAACAAGTGGTTCGATAAATCCATTCACAATCATCGTTGAGGCATCCTCCTCAGAAAGTCCGCGACTCATAAGATAAAAGAGTTGCTCTTCACCAATTTTGCTAACACGAGCCTCATGCTCAACGGTAACATCCGCAGTATCAACTTCTATATATGGATAAGTATCAGAACGAGAGTCAGAATCTAGCATAAGCGCATCGCAAACGACATTCGATTTGCAGCCAGTTGCATTTTTGGCAACCTTTAACAACCCTCGATAACTTGAGCGACCACCATTCTTACTTATTGATTTAGAAATAATTCGTGAAGTAGTATTTGGGGCGAGATGTACTACTTTCCCACCAGCATCTTGGTGCTGATTAGCTCCAGAAAAGGCAATCGAGAGTATCTCACCATGGGCCCCTTCTTCAACCATATAGACACTTGGATATTTCATAGTCAACTTACTACCAAGATTACCATCGACCCATTCCATGGTGGCACCTTCGTATGCCATAGCACGTTTTGTTACTAGATTATAGACATTACCGGCCCAATTTTGAATGGTCGTATAACGAACACGTGAGTGCGGTTTGCAAACGATTTCGACGACTGCACTGTGCAAAGATTCACTCGAATAGGTTGGTGCGGTGCACCCTTCGACATAATGAACTTCTGCCCCTTCATCAACAACGATCAATGTCCGTTCAAATTGGCCCATATTCTCGGTGTTAATTCGAAAATATGCTTGGAGTGGATAGTCAACTTTCACTCCGGGAGGTACATATATGAAGCTACCGCCACTCCACACAGCACTATTCAGAGCTGCAAACTTATTATCCAAAGATGGTATGACTGTCCCAAAATACTCTCGGAACAGATCAGGGTGTTCTTTTAGTGCGGTATCTGTATCGAGAAAGAGAACACCTATTTTCTCAAGCTCTTCCCGTGCACTATGGTAAACGACTTCGGAATCATACTGAGCTCCAACACCGGCAAGAAACTTCCTTTCAGCTTCAGGAATCCCTAGACGATCAAAGGTTTTCTTGATATCTTCCGGTACATCTTCCCAATTACGCTCAGGACGATCCGAGGCTTTTACGTAGTAGTATATGTCATTAAAATCGAGTGCGGCGAGATGCCCGCCCCAATTAACATCAGACTTCGCCTTAAAAATTTCATACGCTTCGAGCCGGAATTCACGCATCCAATCCGGTTCAGATTTCATTTCAGATATTTGGTTAATAATCTCACTGTCCAAACCTTTGCGAGATTTGAAAACTGGTGCCACGTCGTCGTGAAAACCGTATTTGTAGTCACCAATACCAACTTCAGCCTTATTTATTGACATTTTTACCTTCTTTGCATTCAGATCTTATATTTGAATTGGAGCATCGAGTTTCGGATCTGTTTGTTGTACGAATTCAACACCATGTTTTTCGCGTATAGCATCATACCCTTCTGCTTCAAGTCTCTCTGCAAGCTCCCAACCACCAGATTCAACGATCCTGCCATCCAAAATAACATGAACAAAATGGGGTTTTATATAATTCAAAAGTCTTGGATAATGCGTAATAATTAATACGCCTAGATTCGGACCTACAAGCTGATTGACACTTTCCCCTACCACCTTTATCGCATCAATATCAAGCCCAGAATCAGTTTCGTCAAGAATCGCAATTTTTGGTTCGAGCATAGCAAGTTGTAAGACCTCTGCTCGCTTTTTCTCTCCTCCGGAAAGACCATCATTGAGATAACGACGTGCAAACGAATCATCAACACCAAGCTCCTCCATCTTTCCACGCAGTTCTTTTCGAAACTCACGCATTGGTACCAGCGACGTCGTAGCAGCATCATTACCATCGACAATTCGTACAGCACTAACCGCCATCCGAAGAAAATTTGCTAAGGTTACCCCAGGAATTGCTGTAGGGTATTGAAAAGCTAAAAACAGGCCTAACTTTGCACGCTCATCTGGTCCAAGTTCAAGGACATCGATCTCATTAAGGGTTACACTACCAGAATCAACATTATAATTCGGGTGCCCCATCAAAGCGTTAGCAAGCGTGCTTTTGCCGCAACCATTTGGCCCCATTAGCGCGTGAATTTCACCAGATTTCACTGATAGAGAAAGACCTTTTAGGATTTCCCCTCCTGCGACATTTACACGCAAATTATTAATAACTAAATTATCACTCATTTAATTTAAATAGCTTTCCTTACTTTTTATTGATATCGCATCTGCATGGCAAAAACTTTAATTTCTAATTTACCTCTTATCCACCAATCATTGACATATTACGCTCTGGCTTAACAAAATCAACTGAGTTAATCAGATGTCCAGCTTCCTTATTAGCAACTGATTCAATCATCATTTTAGCAATCACTTCGTTAGAAGCTCCTTTACGAAGTTCCGTTAATAAATCTGTTTCGTCAGTTGCAAACAGGCAGTTCCGAAACTTGCCATCTGCAGTCAAACGAACACGGTTACAATCATCACAAAAAGGTTCACTGACCGAAGAAATAAATCCTACTTTTCCCAAGCCATCCTTAAATTGATAGTGTTTTGCCGTCTCGTGTTTTAACTTGGAACTACTCTTAACAGGCTCAAGAGGATAAAGCTTCGTGATTTTATCTACTAACTCTTTTTTGGGTACAAACATGTTTCGTCCCCAAATGTCATCTGCATCAAGGGGCATAAACTCGATAAAGCGCATTTCGTAAGAATTCTCACGTGCAAACGAAACCAAATTTACAACTTCCTCTTCGGTAAATCCGCGCATCGCAACTGCATTAATCTTAATGGGATCAAAACCACACCGTTTTGCTTCTTCGAGTCCCTCTAAAACTTTTGCCAGTGCCTCTCGACGCGTTATTTGCTGAAATTTCGCTTTACTCAGAGTATCAAGACTAACATTGATGCGGCGCAGTCCCACATCATATAGAGCTTGCGCCTGCTTCGCCAAACCTATACCATTGGTTGTTAGACTAACATCTTTGATACCATCAATTTTTATAACCTTTGATATTAAATCAGATAAACCGCGTCGAACGAGCGGTTCTCCTCCAGTAATCCGAACCTTGTCCACACCAAGACTGACAGCAACTCGGATGAGCTGTTCGATTTCATCAAACGTCATGATCTTAGATTCATCAATGAACTGCATGTCTTCTGACATGCAATATGTACACCGTAGATTACAAATATCCGTTACAGAAACACGAAGATTCGTAGCAATACGGTTAAAACGATCGACTAAATGCCCTTGTCTCATATCTTTATAATAAAGCGGTCACCAATGATACACCAATGGTATCATAAGCAGGCACACCCTGCAACTTTATTATGCTATTTTCTTTAATAAATATAAAAAGGTTAGATATTCCTGAATGTTAAACTAGTGACATTCAAAACTCAAGTATAACCTGACCCGAACCCTATATAATCAACTGTCCCAAGCACCATCGCAAAATAGCACCAGCTTACTTAACAAAGAGCTGAGATCAAAAAGTACTTTTTTCTATGCTACGTAGCCAACTCTAGCCAACACAACAATTTGAAAAAACAAAGAACATTACTAAGCCCAAAACGATAAAGATTATTAGAACGCTAGGAAGGAACTGGGATTCCTAAATCCTCTGAAGGTTTTAGACCTCCTATTTGGCATGTGTGTGTAGAAAGCCCCTTTATGTCTAGCCGTCCTATAGCTTCAATAAATAACTATTGCAACTTAAATTTGCAATAGTTATATTGGCACACGCCTAGTAGAATTATTTCTTGTTTTAAAATCAATCGATTTTCTTAAAATATTTGTATAGATCACTATCAGTTGTCAGAAAAAGCTTGGTGTTCTCCGTGTCGCCAATCGTCTTCCGATAAGTCTCAAGAGATTCTATAAAGGCAAAGAACTCAGGATCTTTACTATGAGCTTCAGCATAGATCTCGATAGCTTCCGCGTCAGCTTGACCTTTAATCTGCTCTGCGGTTTTGTATGCATCAGACTGAATTCGTTGTAACTCTTTTTGTTTTTGTCCCTCAATATTAGCAGCTTCACCTTCGCCTTCTGACTTATATTTCGAAGCAATTCGTTGGCGTTCCGAAATCATTCTTAGGAAGACTTTTTGGCGGACTTCATCAACGTAATTAATCCGCTTTATCTGAACGTCAACAATCTCTATACCAAATTCTTCAGACAAATTCGTTCGTGCTTTTTCCAGAATCAATTGGGCGATTTTACCTCTCCCAACTTCAATTTTTTCAATCTGCTCAGTGGTTTGCTCTTCTTCTACATTCAGGTTATCTAGGTTTAGAATACGATTCGAATTCCGAACCACTTCAACTAGCTTATTACCTGTTACCAAATCACGCGCCGCAGAATTAAGAATATCATCAAGACGTGATTGAGCATTCTGCTGCGTTTTAAGTGACTGAAAAAACTTTAAGGCATCTACGATACGCCAACGTGCTGTAGTATCTAACCAAATAAACCTTTTGTCCTTGGTCGGCACTTCATTAGCTAGCCCGTCCCATTCTAAAATTCGCTTATCGAATCGGTCGATCTTTTGAATAAATGGAACTTTAACTTTTAGTCCGGCAGTTGTTTCAGTTTGCCCAATAGGCTTACCAAACTGAGTAATGACAACCTGTTCGTCTTCACGAACAACATAAAAAACACTACTAGAAACGGAAACCACAATAGCAACAACAAGGCCAAGAATGATCAAAGTCTGATTATTCACTTAAGATTCCCCTTTCATTTTGCAAGTTGTAGGATTGGAATTGGTTGGTTAGACTTACCATCAAGAATATAAACTTCTTCGACACTAGGTAGTATTTCACTCATTGTTTCCAAATAGAGTCTTTTTCTTGTTACTTCTTTAGCTTTGTCATATTGCCTCCGAATCGAATCGAATCGGTCGGCATCTCCTTTGGCTTCGTTGACTCGTTGAAGCGCATAACCTTCAGCTTCAGAAATTAGCTTTTTTGCAGTTCCTGACGCCTTCGGAACAACTTGGTTATAATCCCTTAGAGCATCATTAATGAGCTTTTCCTTTTCCTGCTTTGCTTCATTGACTGCATTAAAAGCAGGCTTTACTGTTTCAGGAGGATTGATTTCTTGTAGGATAACCTTGACAACTTTCAAGCCTGTATTGTATTCCGCTAATTTCGTTTTTAATAGTTCTTCCACTTTGTTTTGAGTTTCGGTTCGCCCCTCAGTTAGCACTTCAGTAACCGTACGGTCACCAACAACCAAACTTGTTACTGATTCACTCAGGTCACGTAGTGCGGCCACAGGCCTTCGTATTTGAAATAGATACTTCAGTGGGTCAATTATTTGAAATTGGACTACCCACTCAACGTCAGCAATATTGAGGTCTCCCGTGAGCAAGAGTGATTCCTGTGATTGATCATTAGGATCATATTGTGTCCGTACTCCAGCACTACGTGTGCGAAACCCAAATTCCTCTTTGAATATTTGTTTAACTGGAACCGCAAATTTCCTGTCAATGCCAAATGGTAATTTAAAATGTAAACCTGGAGAGGTAGTATCGACATGCTTACCAAAACGTAAAATTATAGCCTGTTCATCAGCTTTCACTGTGTAGAAACAGGTTGAAACAGCAATCAAAGAAATAAGCACGATGATCAGCCAAAAGACCAATTTTGAAGTCGATTTGGGATCAAACTTCGAAATATAAGGTTCTAGACCATCAAATACTCCTGAGTTATCCACTTGAATCCCCTTTTAATTTTAGATTCATAGATTGTCGAAATCATTATAGCACATCAATTCATTCATATCCATTTCATCTTTAATCGAATCATTTGAGCTTGACTCCTACAATCATCCGTGATACTTTGAACTCAGTATTGAGTGTACAAAAAGTTGGCAAAGACCAAAAGATGAAACCCAAAACAGGAATCGACGAAATCCAGCCATACCAAGGTGGGAAACCAATCGAAGAAGTACAACGTACACTTGGTATAGACAACATTATCAAGCTCGCTTCTAACGAGAATCCACTAGGACCATCGCCACTAGCTATAGCCTCTATGAAAGAAGCGATGCTCAACGTTAACTTGTACCCTGACGGCAATACCTATTACCTAAAACAGGATCTTGCTAAACATCTCAGTGTTTCACCTAAAAATCTCATCTTGGGGAATGGTTCTAACGAAATCCTACAAATTGTCGGTGAAACTTTTATCTCGGCAAATAACGAAGTGATATTCTCAGAGAGTGCCTTTGTTGTTTACCAACTTGTTTCCAAGATTTGTGGCGCCAAATCGGTGATCATCCCAATGCTGAATTTTGATCAAGACCTTGGAGCAATGGCAGATGCTATAACTAATCGGACAAAGGTAATTTTTGTGGCAAATCCGAACAATCCAACCGGCACAATGGTCACCAAAGACCAAGTTGAACAACTGGTGGAACAGGTTCCAAAACACATCCTAATCGTTTTTGATGAAGCATATTGTGAATACATAGACCGACCAGATTACCCAGAAACCATCAATTACATTCTTAATGAGAAAGAAAATATTCTTATCACCCGTACGTTTGCTAAAATCTATGGTTTGGCAGGGCTAAGAATTGGTTACGGTATATCAACACCAACCATAATTGACTTGATGAATCGAGTTAGGCAACCATTCAACTGTAATACGCTGGCCCAGGTCGCTGCTCAAGCAGCATTAAAGGATCATCAACATGTAAAAGAAAGTCGAGAACTTAACGAAAAAGGGAAAACTCAACTATACCATTTTTTCGATGGTATAGGACTCGACTACGTACCATCAGAAGGAAACTTTATTCTAGTTCACTTTGATAGCTCCGGTCAAAAAATAGCAGATTTATTATTACAAAAAGGTGTGATTGTTAGACCCGTAGCCGGTTATGGATTCCCTAACTCGATCCGCGTTACAATTGGGACTACCGAAGAAAACCAACGCTTTATATCTACTCTGACGGAAATTCTACAAACCACATAAACGAATTGATTAAGCTCACTTCTAATCTCATCAAGTGTTTTGTCAATCATAAGTGGGTTAGCAAATGTATTGACGCAAAATTTGCAATATTTTGGGTTTTGTTAGCCTCCTTCCTAGCTATCCTACGAAATCTCGGCCATACTGCAATACACTACTGGGACGAAGGGTTCCATGCAATCGTTGCTCGTAACTTGCTTAAACACCCTCTCACTTTTACCCTCTACGACCAACCATGGCTTCCATACGATTATAAAGGATGGGGTGCGAATCACATCTGGTTGCACAAACCTCCACTAGCTATGTGGAAGATTGCTATTTCATATTGGGCATTAGGTGTTAATACCCTTGCTCTACGATTACCATCTGCTATCTTGGCAACAATAGCCATTTGGATAACGTATCGAATTGCTACCGATCTGTTCGACCGCCGAGCTGGTCTAATAGCCGCTTTCCTACAAGGCTTTAACCCGTTCCTATTTGGCTCAATCCATGGGTACAATTACTCTGACCACATTGATATCGCACTTTTATTCTGGGTTGAAGTATCATGTTGGTTGCTCATTCAAGCAATTCGAAGTGGTGCATTGAAGTTATACATCCTGTGTGGTATTGCCCAAGGA
Organism: Candidatus Poribacteria bacterium; assembly: GCA_002709695.1. Classification (GTDB taxonomy): domain Bacteria; phylum Poribacteria; class WGA-4E; order WGA-4E; family UBA9662; genus UBA9662. Next base: position 84,364 of record PAQF01000078.1, on the reverse strand, counting down.
TTGGCTTATCTGTCAAAAAGCTACTTAGCTTTGATCACATTTGGTATCGCCATTGTCATATGGGGTGCTGGGTGGACCAAAATTCTAAATTTGCCAGCTGAACGAATTAAACTGCGTGATATTATTGTACAGTTATTGTCCTCAATCCTAACGGTAACACCATGGACAGCTTACTGCCTAATTAAGCATCCTAAGGAATATATATGGGAACATAAGCGTGTCTTGGATCACTTATCTACAGACGTAGAAAGCTGGGGGGCAACTTGGGATCGACCAATTTTTGACTACATGATCCAGTTCTACCCAATCATTTATACTATTGTGATTGGCGCTGTTTTATGCCTTATCTTTACAACATTCAAAAATCGGTCCTTTGGGGAATTCTTCATTTCAGCTTGGGTAGTTGGCGTAATCGTGCCACATTCTTACGCTTTAACTAAAACACCATCTGCAACAATGATTGCAACCCCTGCGATAGTCATTTGCCTATCAGTAATCATAAGCAAATCATGGCGAAAAAATGACTGGGTGTACACAGCATCTTGGTTCGCACTAACACTATCAACCACAATTATAAAAGGAGGAACAAGTTTAGTTAAAGGCCGAGACCAGTTTGATAAACTCAATAAATTGGCACCATACCTTGAAACGAACTTTTGGATTATAAAACAACTCTTGGTATTCGGAATTATTTTGGGAGGTCTGTTTCTTTGTCGTCAACTTACCCATCGATTCAGATGGCAAAAATGGTTGTGGCTTTCCCTCCGTTTTTCTGTGCTAGGAATCTCAATCTTATACGCACAAGGATATATTGATTCCTCAATTGCTGTGACCAACAAAAATGTAAATCACCCACTGTATCAAACAATTGGCAAAAAAATCAGAACTGATTTCCCTCAAAATGCATGTTTCTTTTTAGATCATCCAGACCATGGAACCCACTTCTATCTTATGTTTTACGCAGATCGCTCAGTTTATCAAACAACCACAAGAGACGCCAAACAAAAAATAGTAGATAGGGATTTGCAAAAATTAGCCACGCAAGTTCGAGCTGCAGGAGGGATACCATATTTGGTCAGTATTACAAAGCAGGATCATAATTACGATCTTGTTTTTGAAGCAAAAGCTGAAAACGTAATCAACCAAACCTACCAGATTTATGCACTTAAAAAGTAGATATTAAAAAAGGCTAATCAACCCTTCAACATCCTAAGAGTGCCCCCGACTGGACTCGAACCAGCACGCCTAAGAAGACACAGGCCCTCAACCTGCCGTGTATACCAATTCCACCACAGGGGCATAGCCTGCAATTATATCGGTCACTACCTAGATTGTCAAGCAAAGATAAAAATTCTGTTCCTAGTTAATTACAACAAACTTGCCAGTATGTGTATGTTTTTCAATTTGCCAAGGGTGAGGTAGTAATTCGTCATTATCTAGATCATGAGTCTTTACAGAACCAATGTCCTCGATATAATAGATATAAACTCCGGATGATAAAGGCACACCACCCCAATTCCTAAGATCCCATTCTAGGCGGGGACTTTTATCAATGTGTTCTAATTGCTGAACCAAAGCACCTGACCCATCATAGATATAAATCATTGCACGAGCAGTTAAATGATCAAAGACCATGGTCTCATGCCGGCTGATCTGAAATGGATTTGGATAAACGATAACCTCCTTCAAATCCAGCTTAGCAGTAGATTTTGGCGCCGCAACAATCTCCAAACTGATAGGTTCCTCAGTCTCAGGGTCTAGCATTACAGCAATATCGCCAATATCACCAGATCGATTAGTTCCCGCTAATGCATAAAAATACTGGTACTCCGGGTAGATATTCGTGTCGGTAAAATTCTTTGTATCTGGCTTAACTTTGGCTATTGGTGTCCAAGGCGGTTCTCCGGTATGGTTACGGTATATGATATACTGACTGATTTTCTGAGTGGGTTCAGGCAATCTTAATAGAAAGTAGTTACCTTCTGTAGTAAATTCTCCAGTCATCCCAACCGGTGGATCGGGAATAAAATCAGGCATGACTGTTACTTCTTTGGAATAAGACTCTATTGGTGTACCTTTATAATCAACGGCTGAGACTCTATATGTATATTCAACGCCATATTGAACATCTGTATCAGGGAAAACAGCACCTTCTATAATACGAGGACCGATCTGTTCAAATATTTCATCTCCTTCGATTCTACGAAATAATTGATACCCTCCAACAAAGCTAATCGGTTTCTCCCAGGCAATTTCCACACCTCCTTTGACAACCTTTGCCGTAATGTCAGGCGAAGCATATGCAATCCTTTTGGCATTACTAGCATTCTGTTTTAGCTCTGATAAACTCTTACCAGCAACCAATGCAAACGTAACCGAAATGGATTTGCCCGCTCGGATAGTATGTGGCCCCGACGACAAGATTCCAATATAATCCCATGGTGGAAACTTGAATTTGATTAAATCTGCTCTGGATCGACCTCCAATCCGCTTAGCAACCAAGAAATTAGGGTTCGACATAAAGAGTGACCGATTCGCGTCATTAAACACACCAACATCTACTTGCCCTTTAATATTTCTAAAAGTATAGATTTGGTGAGCAGCCACATTCCCACTAATTAGCGATGTACCAACATGAACAGGATCTAGACCATCCTTACTATCAGCATCAAAGGCAAAGAGCATACGATTTTCTGCGTTCCAATCCATCATGTCGGTACTCAGTTGTCCTTTTTTCATATCCTCACCATCTACATTCCAATTCGTACTAAGAGCAACATAAATACCCTTGAGATTCACCGCACTAGGATTTGTAATTGTTAACTTCAAAATCAGAAAATCATCGTATTCCGGATAATTTTTGCTCGACCATGAAAAACTTTGTTGATCAACAAGCAAGTCAAGTGGAAACCCTTTTATACGATGTGAATCATACTGCGCATTTACAATTTGCCGCCCGTCTGGCTTGGGATCCAGCGTAACCTCCCCCGTCTCCGTTGTACGCCAGTTCCCTGAAAGAGGGGCAACGCCCTTGTTAGTTAAGTTCCAAGCTGTTGCAACGTTCCCCTTTGCATCGCCAATCCAGATTTCGGAAAACTGTTGAAGATAGTATTTACCGCTTCCTTTAGGATACTCGAAATTATCAGCAAACCCTCCTCCTCTAAATGCTGTAAATGATCCGAAATCTGTAACTGAAACATCAACATTTCCAGAGACATGTCTAAAGGCTTTATCAGCCACAGACACAATCGGCATGGTAGCCAAAACCAATAAGAGGACCAGGAATTTTGAGATCTTCATAGTTATCCTTATATTAGGCAGGAAAGACAATTAGAAAGCCCAAATATCATAGCAAAGGCCGGATATCGTGTCAAGAGGAGATTGACCCAAAGCTAAAATCAGATCAAAAAAAAATCCCAATCGTTTAGCAGACTAGGATTTTTCATGCAGTTTAAAGGGTTACTTCAAAATCAGAAACTACTTCACACTCTTGATTTTCCCCCAAATTGTGACAACCTTGTTCTTTGGTTCAACAGCAATCTTTACATCATCACTAACACCAACATCAAGACTTTCAACACCAACCAGATCACCGTAAGGCTCAGCTGCTACTGTATCTCCTGCATTAGCAGAAGAAAGCCATATAGGTTGTAACGTTTTATTTCCATCAGTCATCTGTATGTTGTCAATAAACATGCTGAATAGACCAGCTGGAGCCGAATCAACTTTGGTTCCAACGGTAATAGCAGCAATTTGCTTACCTTCAACAGGGGTTAAAGATAACCTACTATGGATCCAACCACCATCTTCATCAGCTTGCAAACGCATTCCCTTAGCGGGATCCGAGGGACCAATGACTTGGCCGTCGGAGGTATGAACGTAAACACCGCCGACTTTCAAAGCGCTCAAATTTGAGAACTTTACTTGATACTCTATGAATGTTCCTGCCTTAGCAATACCTGCATCCTGAGAAACAGCCTTCAGTGCAGTCACTGGAGAACCCGCTTTGGTAACCTGAGCACTAAGTTTTAGAGACTGACCTCCGAACGGTCGTTTGGTTATAACAGACGCAAGTTCCGCTGCCACCTTACCATTTATAGATTTCGATGTAATCGCGTTCGCATCTGGATCTGAGAGCTTAACACCCGAAAGCTTAAGTGCAGAATCCGATTTTTTAAGAATTTTAAAAGTTGCTTTAGCCAACGTTCCATCGCCGCTTGTTCCTCCTGCCAATGAAGTTGCAGCTAAAGTGACTTTGCCTCCATTAACCTTCGGCGGAATTGCAAATGCTCCCGCCGGCAAAAAATTCGCATTAACAATAGTAATATACTCAAGAGCAGTATTGTCAAATTCTAGTGTGAACTGATATCCAGCAACATTACTACCTTGGCTAATTTTGATACCTACCTCTAGATCCGCACCCACAGCTGGCGACTCTACAACAGACGGATCAACCAAAACAGCAGTCTGTGACATACTAACTAGCGGAGCTAATAGCAAAATAGCTAGCGTATAACGCGCGACTTTTAATCGTGTCATGTTTTTTTCCTTGTAATTTTTTCCTTGCAATAAGTTAGATTCAATCAAAATCCGACTTCTCTCGAGCCCAATCGCCGATTATAACATATCATCACCTTTATAAGCAAACATGGACACACCAAATCTCAAAACCAAAACAAACAATAATTAAACGAGTATCATGGCGAAGCTATTCGCTTGAGAGTAACCAAAGTAGCTCCCCAAGCGCCTTCACTTTCACCTGCGAGCTGAAAATGGGCAACATAGCTTAGCTCCGATAGTACTGAGTGAACAATTCCTCTCAATACCCCCGTTCCTTTTCCGTGAATAATACGAACATCATATATTCCAATTTTTTTGCACTCGATCAAGTAATCAGGAACGAGAGCTTTTACATCGCTTGGATGGAACGTGTGGAGATCGAGTGTTCCATTTATCAAAAACTTAGCAATATTATTCATCAATTCAGATTTGCACAAAAACCGTCACGTCAGTATCGCAAAAACAATGGCAAACGACAATTCACTTTCTAATAAAAACACCCAGACTTTAAAGATAATACTTTCATATTCAACGGAAAAATGCCAATTTTCAAAATCAGGGAATAGATTTCAAATGACATTCCCAAATTACAGCCCGAACCAAATTTAACTACCACCTGCTTGCCCTGGAGTCAAATCTATTTTGTTTCTTTGAGGTTCCACGTGTTTTTCTAAAGATTTAACATGTATGACACATCCATTAACAAAAAATCGATTACGTTCCATTATGATTGTTTGTTCACGATACATTTATCTTCCAAAGATTGACTGAATTCTACGCAACAGCGATATTGTCGGGCGTATTTTCCAAACGGGACAACCAATATCCCATGTCAAACTGTTCATTACCTGTTAAAAACCGCCAGAATTTAATTCGGTTGACAAATTCAAGGCGGACATCATTCCCATACCATTTGTGATTTTTGCTTAACAGACTGGGAATGGAAGGGTCATCAACGTCATCTGTGTTCCAGAGTCGTACCTGACGCACTGTTGGATTCAGCCTCAGTTTAAACATATATCGCGTCTGGTCAGTCAAATTCGGTTGGGCACAATGCCACATACCATGGTGGACTACCATAATTGTGCCAGCTTTACAAACAGCAGGTAGTTGTCCCAAGAAATTCTGATATCGTGCGATGTCTGTCTCACAAATCCGCCTATAGTGACTACCCGGTAATATCATAGTTCCACCCATTTCACGCGGTGTATCATGAGAAAAATAAAAAAATTGAATGTCAAAATGCATGCGTGTGTCAATAATAGCATCTCCATGCCAAATCTGCCCGCTATGATTTCCAGCATTAACAATATGAATAGCTTGGTGATCGTACAAGGGGTCTGGCCCAACCATACTATGGACAATCCCTTGGACTTCAGGCATATCGAAGATCCTGCGCATTGGAGAATCTTGAGTCCATATTTGGCTAAATGGCAGACCTGCTCTGCCACCTTGAATGGTCCTATCTTCCATAGCCTTATGAGCAGTTTCGTTTAACTCTTTAGGAACAAGTTCATCAAATCGTAAAAAACCATCAGCAACGAAATCAGCCATCTGTTTAGAATCTAAGAGATAGTCGTTGTTAATCATCAATCTTCTCCATTTTTTCAAGGATGTATTCAAACCTGAGATATGCAGTCTGGTATTCCATACCTGGGTGGGCAGGGAATTGCTGTGGAAATTGTACTACCCGCCAACCATCCTTCATAGCAGAAAGAACAGAATTATATGGTGGCTGATCGCTATCTCCTGTCGTAGCATGGGATTTGCCTGTACCATCATACTCTGACCAAGCAACAACATGACTGTCCAAATTCGGTGTGTGTAAGTAAAGAACAAGTATCTTTTGCCGGAACTGTGACATATAATCCTTCACATAAAATTTACAAACATAATTCCAAACTAAGCCATCATAATATATAGTTAAGTGCTAGCTTGTCAAGAACGAATTGTAGCTTAGCTTGCGATTCATTATAGATCGAATTTATAATTTAGTAGATTTACCATCGAGCTTACCACATCTAAATTGAGCTAAAAATGGCGACTCAACTGAAAACAGATACAAATCGAAGCCCATTTATTTCTATAATCTTCCTGATCTTCTTCTCACAGACTTATCTTGATGCTGCTTTTGAAAATGTGGGAATTTCTGCACGACCAATGGGAATGGGAGGTTCGTATACTGCTTTAGCCACGGGAGCCAACGCAATTACATGGAACCCCTCCGGCTTAGTTGGCTTAAACCGCCCAGAATTGGGGTTAAATTATTTCGAAATCCATGACCTTGTCAACTACAGTTTCATTTCGCTGGCGATTCCAATTCAACCGAATCATGGGATTGGGTTTGGCTTGCTTAGCTCAAGCGATTTAGAAGAACTGTATCAAGAACTCATATTGAATATAGCAATAGCTCAAAAAATCTGGGAAACTTTCCAGATTGGCCTGAATTGTGAGTTTCTTTCATCATCAGCTAGTATAGACGAAATCCGAGTTGGATCAGGTCGCGGCATTGCACTTGATATTGGAGTTCTTTATACAATGCAGGAAGATCAAGTGGCAATCGGTTTTAACCTACCAAACCTAATCTCGCACGTCAATTACAATCGACAGAAATTAAAGAACGCGGAAGCCACATCTTATCACGAAACATTAAACCATGAATTGGGCATTGGGATTGCGTTCAAACTTGGGTTGCTTTCCAAGAAAATGTCACGTGGAACACTCGCTATCGATTATGCTAACGGAGCGCCTCTAATTGGGTTAGAATACTTAATTCAAAACGTAAACGTACAATTCGGTTATCGTTTCACCCATGGGATTTCACGTGGCCCTACTATGGGTTTCGGTTATCAGTTTAATAACTTTCGCATTGATTATGCCTACGTCAATGGAAAATATGGATCATCAACCTCAGTTTTCTCAGTGACAATCAACGACTTGAGATTCTAATTTGAAGCAATCAAAAATCCCGTCACTCATTCTCTTTTTTATTTGCGGCTTCACCTTAGCAAACGAAAATCTAAGGATTATTGGAATGGGTGGTGTCATGATTGCAACAAATGCATCGGATGCTTCAGCTTTCGGTAATCCAGCAGGGCTAGTCGATGTAGAAGGAAACAATTTATCTGCAGGAGTCACGCTTTCTAATTTTCATTATACCCCGCTACCTGCAGTCCCAGAATTTCAATTTTCGGATCAATTGGAACTTCATTTAAGTCCATCAATCACATACTCTCGGTCTTTTCAGGGGAACGGCTTCAGCATTGGGTATTTATCAGAACTCAGAAACAAAGCCACATTTTCGCTGGAAAATACTAGGTCTGAGTACTTGGTTGATGAACAAAGGTTTCTTGCTAAAACACTTTCTATAACTGAATACAATCAACTTTTACAATCCGGATGGTATGTAGGATATAGTAAAAAAATGGGTCGATCGCAACTTGGGATTCGCTTAAACCGGATTACTCAGCACGCAAAAAAAGGTCAGGTATTCGTAGGATTGGCTTTGGACGCGCAACACGCGAGCGACATTAACGTTAATGACCCTCGCGCACTAATTCCCGCGATTATCGATAGTTTAAACTTAGCAGATTTGGGCCAATACATTGAGCAATCTGACGAAGTTAGTCAAGATTTAGAGAGATCCAATTTTGATTTAGATCTCGGTTATCAGCACCGTTTTAATATAGATCTGATAGGGAAACGTAAGATATTAACCGGCTTAGTGATACGAAATCTACTACAACGTAAGTTCGTGGAACGATTACCAACGAAAATTGGTATTGGGGCAAACACCAAAATTCTTAAGTGGCTAACTACTGGGCTAGATGTGTGGCGTGTACCAAGGCACCGTGGGTTAGACTTTGCTTTTGGTTGGGAGTTAGTGAAATCGTGGAATCGTGGGTTTTCTGGAAATGTCGCCTTGCGAAACGGTTTGAGCCGGATCAATGGCGTTGGTGTTTGTTCACTTGGTTTAAGCCTCGGTTTAGGTAGTTCAAGATGGGAATACTCACTGCAAGGACGTTTCCGGGATCAACCTTTTGATCAAGCTACTCACTCTTTTGCCTCGACTGTCAGGTTTTGAGTGTTTTCCCAACAACGGACAACGATTGATCCATTATCTGATTGCGTGCTATAATATAGTTTAGAATGTCCCAAGAAACAAGGGAGGAAAACCATTAGATTATACCAAAAGGATTATGATAAGGCCCAACTACTCCGACGAGTTGGTGACATTTCCCAAATAGCTAAAATTAAACAATACGAACTTTCAACAGGAAAACAAAAAGGTGTGCAAGCTGTTGATTTCCACACAGGTTCTGGCTTCAATTACACAATACTTCCCGATCGTGGCATGGACATTTCCTATGCTGAATACCAAGGAATTCCTTTGTGTTGGCGCTCAGGAACAGGAGATATTGCACCTGCATATTATGATCCGGAAGGATCGGAATGGCTACAAGGTTTTGCAGGCGGATTGCTAACAACATGTGGGATGACGCATCTTGGTAATCCTGAAGAAGATCAAGGAGAGCAACTAGGTCTCCATGGACAAGTTGCTTACTTACCAGCTGATAACATATGGGTTGATAGCCGATGGGAAGGTAATAGATATATCATGTGGGCACAAGGAAAAGTCTCTGAAATAAAGGCTCTGGGACCACATCTTCTCCGAACACGACGGATTTCAACTGAGTTAGGAGCGACGAAACTACATATTGAAGATGTGATAGAAAACATCGATTATAAGGAGAGCCCTTTGATGTACTTGTTCCACATTAACGTGGGGTTCCCAATTGTCGATGATGAGGCTGAATTCATCAGTAGCTCGACGAAGATCATTCCACGTGATAGCCAAGCTGAAGAAGAATTAGATCATTACAACAAATGCCAACCCCCGACCGCTGGTTTTGCAGAACAGGTCTTCTACCACGAAATGGCAGCTGATCAAGATAACCATGTTTACGTTGCGATTGTCAACAAGTCCTTTAATAACGGACATGGTATTGGACTCTATGTGAAATACCATAAGACACAACTCCCCAAATTCATTCAATGGAAAATGATGGATGAACGCGGATATGTGGTTGGATTAGAACCCGCAAATTGCTGGGTCGATGGACGCAAAAAAGAACGCCAACGCGGTACACTGGATTACCTAGAGCCAGGGGGACGCCGACACTACGAAATTGAAATAGGTGTACTAACATCAAATCGAGAAATTGATGAATTTTCATCAAAAGTGGGAAAAAATTCAGAGTAATCGGAGCTTATCATGAAAAGATTCACCATACTTGCTCTTACAGGGACCTTGCTAATATCAATTTTGGCTGTAGGGGGAATTCGTACTAGCCTAAATATCATTCCTCATGACACCATTGGCCTTGTATATGCTCATTCGCTTAAGGATCTAAACAAAGAAGCTAATGACTTGATTTCTGAGATGAATCCAGCAACTGCTCCTAACCAAGACATTGTTGCTAACGTATTATCTGATATATTTGAGGGTGGATTTGAAAGTCTCGCAGATTTGGAAAGGTATGGATTTGACCTAGAACAGGATTTTGCTCTTTACATTCATCAAATTCCTTCTGCAACTGAGCCAGTACTTTCAGCTGCAGTACGTATTGCTGATCAAGAGACCGTTTTACAAATGATTGAAACCGAATCAGGTGAAATGCAGTCAATCGATTATAATGGGGTAAATTATCTTAAAACCGTAGAGGAATCCGCTTGCTTCTCTTTTCTAGATGATGTGATGATATATTCTGAGCACCATGAGATCTGTGAAAAAACTATTGATGTATACCAAAAGAAGGCAACCTCAATTCTGGAGAAACATAGTTTCGCTAACAGTTTCGACTTAGATGATGCTTCCAATGACTTGGTTGGGTTTGTTGATCGCCCTTTATTACCAGATTCCTCAGAACTAGCAGGAATACCATTGTTGCCAACAGTTGGTAATATGAGTTCAATTTTCGATTTTTTTGATCAGATCCAATCAGTAACCCTGACTATTCAACACAATACCGGAGAGTTTTTAATCACTCCAGCCATACAATTTGTCCCTGATAGTAAGATCGGCAACCTTTTCAGTTCCCAAAAAAATGATTTTTCTGAAATCCTCAAGTTTTTGCCGGAACAATCTAGTTTAAATGTAGGGGCAACTGCGGAACTTTATAAATATCTCTCAAACTTTGGGATGAGGCAGTTGGCCCAAGTAAACTCACTGCAACCTGATAACCCGGAAGCTAAAGACGTCCAACTATTGTTTGAGGACCTTGAACAGAGTGTAGAAGAATTCCTGCACTTTGTTGATGGTACGATAGGAATGACAATGAATTTGAGTGGTAGTTTTGTACCAGATCAGACATTTGTTTTTAAAGTCAGTGACGAAACAAAAATAATAACATCACTAGAAGAACAACTCAAAAAATTGGATGCGTTTCTACAAGCAGTTGGGGTATCCGATACATATACTGCTAGCACCAATAATGCCACAGAAGTCTATGAAGGTGTTGAGATAAGAAAATTTAACTACAACAACCTATTGACTAGTATGTTGGATTCGGATTTGAATCCTGACGTATCTGATTTTATGCCTCCTGAATTACAGAACCTGATGCCAGATAGCTATTATTACTACTACGGAATAGCCAATGGTTTTTTAGTTGCATCCGCTGCAGGCACTTCATCGTCAATCAAGTCAATGATTGATAGAATCCTTGGGTTTGAAAATGGCTTTGATCAAAGTGATGGGTACACTCGGATAATGGATAAGCTAGATGCTGGCGGGGATATGATACTGGCCTTATCTCCAGTAACACTGATAAATCAAGTTATACAATTAATCGCTTCGAGTGGTAATCCCAATGTTGGAATAATGTCGGTTATGTTCGCCAATATGCCACAAACATACTCTGTTGGCACAAGCATATTCAATAACAATAACACAATAAAGTTACGATTCTTTGTTTCATTGGTTGATTTAAAAGATTTGTATACAGTGGTAAGTGCCATAATGCCACAGATATCAGGACAGGCTTTCCAATGAAAATCCTTGGTATCGACACAAGTTGCGATGATACCTCTGTTGCCGTTGTCGAAGACGGTAAGCATATTTTGTCCAACGTTATCTCATCTCAATTTGACCTACACGAAAAATATGGAGGCATTGTCCCAGAACTAGCCTCGCGGAAACATGTCGAATCTATAAACTACATTATAGATCATGCTCTAGCTGAATCAGAAGTTTCATTTCAGGATCTAGAGGCAATTGCTGTAACCAACCGTCCAGGACTAATTGGGGCTTTACTTATCGGGGTTTCCGCGGCAAAGTCACTTGCCTTCTGTCACAACCTGCCACTTATTGGGATAAACCATGTTGAAGGTCACGTCTACGCCAATTTCATGCAACATGACGAGTTAACATTTCCTCACATTTGCCTGACTGTCTCGGGTGGACATACATTACTTCTTAAAGTTAATAAAGGTTGGACATATAAAATCCTCGGAAGCACAATTGACGATGCAGCCGGTGAGGCTTACGATAAAGTCGCTCAATACTTGGGATTAGGTTTTCCCGGTGGACGCATCATTGACGACATGGCAAAGAAAGGAGATGAAAAAGCCATTGATTTCCCACGGCCGTTGATTAACAGAGATGACTACAATTTCAGTTTCAGCGGCTTAAAAACATCCGTTCGTTATTTTGTGGAGAAAGCACAGGCCGCAGGGAATTTGCCACCATTAGAAAACATAGCCGCCAGCTTTCAGGCTGCTGTCGTTGATGTCTTAGTCAAAAAAACGATTCGGGCAGCTCAAGAATATCAGGTAAAATCAATCAACCTAACCGGAGGTGTAGCTGCTAACAGTCGCCTGCGACACAACTTACGAAAAACTGCTGATGAACATAATATGCACGTTTTTCATCCTTCTATTAAACTTTGTACTGACAATGCTGCTATGGTTGCGGGAATTGCTTACCAAAAGTATCAGCAGGGACAACGTGATAAGCTAGACCTCAACGCATCAGCAAATTCGGATCTAGGACAATGAGTATCAAAAAGGCCGTCGACACGCTAAAAAAAGGTGGTGTGATTGCTTTCCCAACTGACACAGTTTATGGAATCGGAGCCGATCCTTTTCAATCTGCAGCTATTCAAAAACTTTATACCATTAAAGGTCGTCCTAAAAACAAACCAATACCCATTCTAGTTGGATGCTATCAAGACGTTGAAAATATTGCGCAGAATCTACCTGAGTTTTTTTTTCAATTGACCACACAATTTTGGCCTGGAGCATTAACGTTAATTGTTGAAGCAAAAGGCTTACCTGCCCCAATTACAGCCGGAGGAAATACTGTGGGCCTTCGGATGCCCGACCACCCTATAGCATTGAAAATATTACAGCGTTTTGGCCCTATTGCAACCACCAGCGCTAATAAATCTGACAAAGCACCTGCTACGTCGAAATCAGAAATAGAAGGAGAACTGGGTAATCTTGTTGATTTAATAATTGATGGAGGAACGACTAATACAGGTACATCTTCAACCGTAATTGATCTTATAAAAACACCACCAAAAGTTTTGAGACAGGGAGAAATTCACATTGAAATAGAAACTTCTCAATTGTAAGTTTACTATTTTCTTCTCAATGTTTTTGTATCTCCATTTTTCCTACCCTTGACCTTTGAATGATTGGTGCCGAAACTAATTACCTTTAATGTCCTTGGGTTAAGCCAATTCAATCAATATTGTCCAAAATATATTTTTACTGAGGCCCCTTCCACAACTGAAAAGATTTTAATCAAAATAACTAGCTTACCCACTTCATTCTCCCTACCACCCAAGACACCCAATTATTCTAAGATAACTACATTGAATAAATTGATGCCAATAGCTTCATCTCTATTTGATTTTTCAATCTATCTAATAGAATTCCAAAGCTCTTTTGAGTTGTAAATTCAACGTGTGTCATGTATAGTAGCAACGTGATTATAATTAGATATAAGTATAGAAATCCCCTCAATTTCCAATCAGGTTAAGGATCAAATCTATGGCAATCAAAAGAGTTTTAAATCAGTATAGTTTGAACATTACCCAACCTAGATCCCAAGGCGCAAGTCAGGCAATGCTATACGCCACTGGTCTTACCAAGGAGGACATGGATAAACCCCAAGTTGGTATTTCAAGCAATTGGTATGAAGGAAACTCTTGTAATATGCATCTTGATCATCTGGCCGCTAAAGTAAAAGAAGGTGTCGAAAAAGCAGGCTTAGTAGGCATGCGTTTTAATACCATTGGCGTCAGCGATGGTATTTCAATGGGAACTGATGGCATGAGTTTTTCGCTACAATCAAGAGATATTATAGCAGACTCGATAGAAACAGTTATGAGTGCGCAATGGTACGATGCTAACATTTCCTTGCCAGGTTGTGATAAAAACATGCCAGGCTGTTTAATTGCTATGGGGCGTCTGAACCGACCATCTTTAATGATTTATGGTGGAACAATCAAACCAGGTTGCTCAGAAGAAGGTGACGCTCTGGATATCGTTTCGGCTTTTCAGAGTTACGGGCAATACATTGCCAAATCCATTAGTGATGAAACACGACAATCAATTGTCGAAAAGTCTTGTCCTGGTGCTGGTGCTTGTGGAGGAATGTACACAGCAAATACCATGGCTTCAGCTATTGAAGCTATGGGAATGAGTCTTCCCTACAGCTCTTCTATCCCTGCTGAAGATGTTGAGAAAGAAGAGGAATGCCTGCGTGCAGGTCAAGCTATCCTACAACTCCTAGAAAAAGATATTAAGCCAAAAGATATCATGACCCGAGCTGCTTTTGAAAATGCGATGGTTTTAGTAATGGCACTCGGAGGTTCCACAAATGCCGTTTTGCACTTGGTTGCCATGGCCAAAGCTGTAGATATACCACTCAGCATTGATGATTTTCAGGCAGTAAGTGACAGAGTTCCCTTCATAGCTGACCTAAAGCCAAGCGGCCAGTACGTTATGGAAGATTTACATAAGGTTGGAGGCACCCCTGCTGTTCTGAAATACCTACTCGAAAATGACCTTATTGATGGCAGTTGTCTAACCGTTACCGGCAAAACTTTAGCCGATAATCTAAACGAGCTACCAGGATTAGAAACAGGACAAAATGTAGTTCTTTCACTTGAAAACCCAATAAAAGAAAGTGGGCACATCCAAATTTTAAGAGGAAATCTAGCACCAGACGGTGCAGTCGCTAAAATAACAGGGAAAGAAGGTTTAAGCTTTATTGGAACAGCCAAAGTCTATGACTCTGAGGAAGAGATGTTATCAGCACTAGAAAGAAACGAAATCCTCAAAGGTTCCGTGGTAATCATTCGTTATGAGGGACCAAAGGGAGGTCCGGGAATGCCTGAAATGTTAACACCAACATCGGCTATTATGGGAGCAGGTTTAGGTGAAGACGTAGCCTTGTTAACCGATGGCCGCTTTTCAGGAGGATCGCATGGCTTTATCATTGGGCATGTTACTCCAGAAGCTCAAGTGGGAGGTAACATAGCCTTAGTTACAAACGGAGACCAAATTACGATTGACATTGCCGCCAAAGAAATTAGGTTGCATATCAGCGATAGCGAACTGGAAGATCGTCGTAAAGCATGGGTTGCCCCTGAGTATAAATTCAAGCGTGGAACATTATATAAATACATCAAAAACGTGAAGTCAGCATCCGAAGGCTGCGTTACCGATGAGTAGCCTTGGAAATCGAGTTCAACTCCAATAAAGTTCAGTATATAGAAATTCGAGTGGAATTTCGGTTTCCCCCTTAGTAACGTCTACAAACTACTTTTATCTAAAGACATACCATCGCTGCACAGGAAAATTGAAAAAAAAACCAACAAAGAAAGACACCCCCAAACGCGCAACAGGAAAGTGCACCTGTAACAGGTCATGAATAAGATAAACACCCAACATGTTTAACCCAATACCACCGATGTTAGCAATAAGAAAACGAACAGCTTGACCTTGTATCGGCATATGGTCAGCTTTAAAACCCCAGAATCTGCTAAAAAAAAAGTGAACTATTCCACCTATTGTAGCCCCTAAAAATGTGGCAATTACTGCTAATTGTCCAAATTGGTAAAAAAGACAGCTGATCACGAAGTCCAATCCATTACCAAACCCAGCCGAAACTTGGGAGCGCAGAAATGAAATGATTACCCCTGGCCGTTCTCTTTCAGATTTTAGCTTTATATCACTCACTACTGATTGTTTCTATAGTTTTGTTAAATCATTCCCATAGGAACTTGATTGTTCGTTGCGAAAACTATGCTGCGCATGACAAGCATAATTGCCCTAATTACATATCCACAGTAGTCTAGCAAATTACCACAAATTGACAAAGAGCCACCCTGATTAGCGCAGGTAACTTCCTTCCATCAATTTCGGCTAGCCACTACTAAGCCCTAAACCCAAACAAAGTTTTCCCTACATATATAAATTATCTAAAACGAAAGAAAAGAAAGGATAACAGCATGGAATCACAATCGCTTGAATGTTTAACACACAGAAATGCTACCACAAAATCATCTGAGCTACCATCTATCTTAACATTTGAGAATCGTTACAAAAATCGACTGACAGCTTAACTTTTTTGACAGAAAAGCCTATAGACGTGTTTTTACGGAAGAAACCTAGTTGGTAATATCAACACAAATGAACAACGGGCAATCAGCATCGATTTTAAATTACTCTTTAGTTCTATAATAACAACTTATTTAAGCTTGGATAAAAAACCAGAAGGTGCATCACTATTTCCTCAAGCTGACTAATAGTGATCTGGCCCCCAGAAAACTACTATTTTCTGAGGGAACAGAACCGAAAAGAGAGTGGAAACTTCCTGCGGAACGGAAAAACCATGAACTTTGAGTGTTGGTTCCAATTGATCCCAACTTGCTTCTCCCAGTAACATACGCCAAAAGAATCGATCCGGTAGTTTGACACAAACAGCTTCTTCATCTAAATCGAAGATTTGAAGAATACCTGAATCGTGAAGACGCAAAACAGCTTGTTGATCACGAGTTTCAATACGAATGGAAACAGGCTGTAGTTGATTCTCAGATGCATCAATCCTTGATTGCAATTCTGGTAGCAGTTTTCTCAGTAATGACAGAAGATTGACAACATACAACATCATGGATGAATCTCCTATCAAAAACAAATCTCCAGCACAACCTTCAACTACCAAATCAACAAGTGGGTGTTGGTAGGGGATCGAACCATATATCTTCTCAACCTGTTGCTGATCACAAATATTCAATAAATACATGACTAAAGTGGATAAAGATGTCGGATCTTCTCGATCAAATGCAACTTCGAGTATTCGAGCTTTTTTGTCTTCAATATGAAAGTTGAGATATCCACTTAACATATCCTTATGCCTTACTACTATTGAAGGAAGAACGTCTCTAATCCGAGATGGCGCCATATTCCAATAAGATCGAGGTCGGACAATAGTTCCACTATGACATAGATTATACTCGTCATAAAGTGTAGCAACTTGGTTCAGATCTCTAGCTTCATCAAATTTTTCAACCCGCCAATTTGTATCTTCAAAGGTACCTACGTGGTGAGGTACAATTTGAAATCCTTCTAAGATTAAAGGAGCCCATCCAAGGTTACTATAAAACTTACCGGGAATAATAGAAAAAAGGACTCCAATATCATAATTAGCGTTCTGCATATACTCGACAGCGTTCTTCATCAACTCAGTTGCATAACCCAACCCTCGATAATCTGGGTGGGTACATACACCACCGATACCACCCATCGTTACAATAGACGAACCAATTCGCATCCGACGTTCCCATATACGTAGTGTAGCAACAACACGTTTATCAACAACAACTACACGAGTCTGGTCAAGTTGGTAGGAGCAATCGTCCTCAACATATTGCCGATATCGAGTGTGCCCATCCGGCCGGAATACTAGACAATTCAAATGAATAGTCTCTTCTAACTCTGATTTGAGAACACTTCGAACATCCATTTTACATGTTCCTCTAGCCACATCTATTTGATGCTAGGCCTTATCATTGGCTTGATTTTTTTAAAAATTAGCCATGTTATTACTAATAAACCGATAATGATAATCAAAAATCCTATGTTGGACTTTTGATTACTACTTGGCTGACTAGTACCAGTATTAACTGTTAGAGTTGGCGCACTCATCTCTGTTGCCTGTGCAGGTGTTACCAACTGGGTGCCAATGGGTTGATTTCCTGGAACTTTTGTTATTTCACTAATCAGAGACAAAACTACTTCATCGGTAAGCGGTGATATTAGTTCAAACATATTCTCCCCTTCAGTATCTATCCCAGTACTGGGAACCTCAGCGAGAACATCGGATACTGCTTTTATTAATTGCTTCGGATTGTCAGCTCGACGATAACTATCAACAACGGTAGCTAACATATGATTTTTTTCCATGTCTACGCCGATCACATCAATTCGAATTTGCCTACGCATTATCTCTGGTGTATACAACTGAACCTTATCACGGTCACTTGCGTCGCCATCTGTCACAACTAATAGACGATAACTTCCATAATTATACTGTTTTTCCCGTTGCTCAAGAAGTCGATCAGCACCAATTTTGAGGTATTCCCCCAGAGGCGTTTTACCCCCAGGAAGGGGTAAATTAATAGCTTTAGCCAAAACCTCATTGTTCTTTGGTCCAAGAGGATAAACCCAATGTTTATTCACATTGGAACCACTAAAAACGAGGAGTCCAACATTCGTGCCGTCGTGAATCATTGTTAAAACTGCTTGTAATGCTGTTTTAGCTGCATCCATCCTTATTTGTGTTGGATCGCTACTGAATTCCTCTTGCATCGATCCCGATGCATCCAAAACAACAACAATATTATCTGTATGTATATTCTCAGCAGATAAAAAAGTCACAGATAAAGGCACAAGAAAAACAAAGATAGCAAATAGAAACGCTTTTAAGCTTTTGTTCTGCATAACCCAGTTCCTATTTAAAAAAACATGGGAATTAAAGCCCTATTAGAAATCAAAATCAGCCTCAGCAACAGACTCAGAAGAAATCTTAATTAAAGCAAACTCCACACGCCGGTTTTTTGCCGCTTCCACCGAGTTCGTTGGCTTAGCAATCACAGGCTCTTTGATACCAACTCCTACTGGAATAATCTGTTCAGCTTCAATCCTTACGTTTTTTCTGCTCGCATAGGCAAGAATCGCTTTCTTGACAGCCTCCCCCCTCTGCTCAGACAACTTCAGACCAGCTCTCATTATTTGGTATGGTCCATCAAAATCACTCCCGTCATCAAATTTCTTTTGTTGAATCAGCCGAATCAATTCGGATGTGTCTTCCAAACTAAAGGACCTACCGTTCATAAAATACTCATAACTTCCTCTTGTTCCTGTCCGCTTTAGAATTCCTCTTTTAATTCCAGTTTTTACCAAAGAAAACAGAACTTTTGAGGGATCAGTATGTCCTTTAATCGCTACCGCCGCGTTACCAAACCGAGAAGTAAGTTCAATAACGCGATCGAATTCTTCACGATACTGAGTTTCACTGAACGTGTCCTGGTTAGCTTCAAACTGAATTGTAAATGATATTAGTGTATTATCGTCTAGAATATCTTCTTCACTAAATGTTTCAATTTCAGCTCTAACTGATTCTTCTTTGAAACGCTTTCTTTGAATCGGAGTCATAACAGTTGTTGTTAGTAGGTTTGTAAAAGTTGGCGATTTGAAATCCAAGCTAGAACTGATCAAGTTGTGTCTCTTTCTAGCAAATCCCCAGTTGATAGCCATATCCAGCCCATTTTTATTAACCCCTTCAAATCCTGTTACAACATTTGTCGAATCATTAAAAAACGCCATATTGCCAGGTTGCCCAACAAACGCACAATCAGCGATAAGCCCATGAGCATCTTCATCAAGCGTTGGTAACACTGACTTCCCATAAATATCCTGCATCATTTGAAGTAGAGCCATATACTTTTTTGAACCACCGGCTTCATAATCTTTTTTCAGACGAATAACTTCTTCTGCACCTTTTAAATACCCAGCAAAAAACTTTTCAACGACGACACTATTTTTATCAATATAATCTTTTCGGCATACATAAACATCTGCAATCGAACGGGATAATGTTGCTGTACTAACCACCAATCGTGCGCTTTTAACCGTACCTCCTGTCCCATCACCAATTGCGTGATAATCACCAACCAAACTAAGCATATCCGGTGTAATGACAAAACAACCGGAGACTGTTGGGTCTATCCTAAACTTTTCCGCTGGGCTGTTTTTTCCCGTTAATTCATCCATCCATATGATCTGCAGGTCAGACTTTGGAAGTCTAGCCGTCAACAACATATCATACAACATCCCAACATGAGGTCCCCCTTTTTGGACAGCGATCTTTTTACCCTTTAAGTCAGAGATTTTTCTAATGTTAGATCTGCCAACAAAATGATCACCAGCAGACCAAGTTAACTGACCAAAAACAACACCCTGTGTCCTAGGATCGCGTCCAATTACTTCGCTAGCTTGAGCAATCATTCTAAACGTACCGCGTAGAACTGGGGATCTACCAGCTAAGTAATCCCTGACTTGCTGCATAAAGTCATCACCCGGAACCAGCTTTAAATTTAATCCCAAACTAGCCATGATTGAATTAGGTTGAGTCGATAAACCTCCATTAGCATAAAATAACGCCGATTCCCCCCCCCAAGTAATATAAGGAATTAACAATGGATCTTGGGATTGAACAACTCTAACCCGGGTAGGCCCTATTTCATCTGAAAAATTCTGTTGCGCATTGGTAGTCGAAACAAAACACATCACACTCAGCAAAATAACGATAATTAACCTTTTTAAAGGCATAATGGTCTCCTTAAATTCAAAATGGCACAAGAAATGGAATGATTGGATCGAATTACTTAACCGTCAACTGAAAGAATATCTGTACTATGATTCCTAACTGAGCAACCTTTGGCTCTCTACTGAATCCGGATATCGTCGTTTCTCAATAGCGTAATAAGCTTGTAACAGGTTGGTTTCTATACCCAAGTCCTCTCGTATCTCCTGCAACGGATACTGAAGATAACAAGAGTAGTCCACCTCGGCCAAAGATTGACAATCGGAAATAAAACCAAGCTTCACCGCATCTTTGAAAACGTGTAGGTCGTCATCCGTAAAACGGTATGCTTTGGGGTATAAATACTTAGCAAAAAAACTATAGAGGCTTTCCTCAGTCGAAGTAACACGGTTGGAGCTTCCCATAGTAAAGCCAATAACAAAAGCCTCATCTTTTGCAAGGACTCCTCTACCCAAAATAATGTGAAGGTAATCGTGTGTTTCTATATCTGTCTTCCCATGAAAAATATCACCGCCTGGCAAATCGAATTTGGGGTTTTCCACAATCTGTATAATGTAAGGAATTTCTTCTTGTTTCAAACCAAACTTCTGAAGTTCCTGATAAGCTGAACTCAAAGTCTTCTCGCTACAAGAAAGTGGCACAAACCAGCCGTCAATTTTCTTTTGCAAATCCACAAGATATCCCCCTTATAGGCTGACAAAATCCTGTAAGTGTTAGAAGAGAACTTCACTAATATCATGAAGTCCTTTAGGTGCATTAATAATCCACCGTGCAGCTCGGACTGCCCCACTAGCAAAAGACTCGCGGCTCTGTGCCCTATGGGAAACCTCTACCCTTTCACCAATTCCAGCGAAAAGAACAGTATGATCACCAATAATGTCACCTCCACGAATGGCATGAATACCAATCTCTTTCTCGGGACGTGCTCCAACTATCCCTTCACGACCGTAAACACCAACTTGATTAATGTCTCGGTCTAATGCCGTTGCTAACACATCGGCGATACGGACAGCAGTACCACTAGGTGAGTCTGCTTTCTGATTATGGTGAGCTTCAATAACTTCGACATCATATTCATCACCAAGTGCTTTGGCCACAAGCTCGATTGCTTTCAACATAACGTTAACCCCAACACTCATATTCGGCGACATAAGACACGGAACATGTTCTGCTAACAATCGGATTTCCGTCAATTGGTCAATTGTACAACCAGTTGTGCCAATGACCATAGACTTTCCTGCATCAACGACTTTTTTGAAATTAGAGATCGTAGCTTCAGGAGATGTGAACTCGATGACGACATCTCCATAATTAATAACAGCTGTTAGATCTTCCACAATTTTGATTCCAATTGAACCGATACCAGCAACCTCACCAACATCTACACCTATTTTCGGATGTGAAGGATACTCTGTTGCCCCAACAAGCTCCATATCTGGTTGTCTAGTGACTAGGGAAGTTAACATTTTACCCATTCGACCACAAGCACCATCAACAATGACTTTTATCATACTTATACTCCATCAATTTTAAAAATTTTGTTTTACAAGCATCTGGCCACCGAAATGCCAGTTTTGAAAAGCACTTTAGTTTTCAATATCACGTGCACATCGGAAACCAACCCAAGAAATCATTTGCTCAGATAATAGAGGAAACCGTGCAGTGGCTCTGACACTTCTAGGATTTAGACTCTTCCATGACCCTCCTCGGACTATCTTCGGTTCTCCATCAACTTTCTTTGGTATCACCCACTCTGCCACGTTTCCAGATAAATCATGTACACCCCATGGATTTGCTCCTTTCGGATAACTCCCAACCGGCACTGGGGCTTTCGACCTATAATTTAGCAAATTTTCATTCTCTCTGGGCGACTGGTTACCCCAAGGAAAGAGACGCTGATCATTTCCTCTGGCAATTGACTCCCACTCAATCTCAGTTAATAAACGTTTTCCTACCCACTCAGCATAAACTTTCGCACCATACCAACTCACCCCTACAACCGGGTGCCTTTCAAAACCTAATTGAACTTGATATCCATTGCTGATTTGCTTAATCTTCGTAGTCTTAGAGTCAAGATTAATCAAAACTTTGCCCTCGGTGTCAATAACACGTTGACGACTATTCAGAAAGTTCGCATAATCAGCATTTGTAACTTCAAACCGATCAACATCAAATGCTAACATGAAAACTACATTGCTCGGTTCTTCTGAGATACCACTGTCTATACCAATCACAAAATCCCTCTCGGGAATCCGAATCATTTGATCAGGTGGTCGCAGGTCAACTTGGATATCATCTGTTATTTTTTCTTCAGGTTGTGTTGCTGTTGGTTGATCCATGTTATATACAGTAATAGTAATCGGAAGTTTGGCATGTAATTCGCCATCACTAGCCATCAACGTAACCAAGATTTCAGTTTTGAGATCTGCAACAGATACAAAATCGAACGATGGTTTCCATCGAATTCGATTTCCTTCCATTTGAGCACCGTTTGGCAAACCTGTCGCAGTATAGGTTAGCAAATCACCATTTTGATCATCAGCTTGCACCTTGGTATTAAGTACTTCTCCTTCATTAATTTTTAATTTTGGTGTTGAGTTATTCTGTACTTCAAGTGCGCCAATTTTGGTGAAAATTGGCGCTATATTAATAGACTGAACCTCAATATCAAGATCCAGGAAAGTAGAGCGACCATCTTTTGTTTCTGCCGAAAATCTTATTTCCTTCTCTCCTACCTGAGAGAAATCAGGTGTCCACTGAAACAGATTGTAAGTTGAATCAAAACTAGCATTATCGACTGATGTAAACAATTGTATTACTGCTGACAGCGAACATTCGACCTGAAGTTCAATAGTCTCTCCAACTGTGATGACATAAGGCGGTAAGGGAGTTGCCTTCAATACCAAGGCCTTCGGTTTTCTAACTAAGACCTGTTTTTTTTTCGGTTTAACTTGTTTTGCGATATTCATTCTTCGCACTTCTCCACCAAGCCAAACTTCTCCTGCATCGGTTGAAAAAGCAAATTGCCTGCCGTTTTTCGTACAATCTAGATTTCGAATAGGAGAATTTACTTGTTTGTATTGATATGTCTTAGCTACCCGATTAGCTGATAGATCCCACATCTGTATCATATTGTTTGAGGATACAGAAATACCAACATTAGGTTGGCGTGCGAAACAAAAACTTACGATTTTGTCATCGAACTCTATCTGGTTGAGAATATGACCTGTTTGACAATCCCTCACTTCCACAATATCACTACGAACAAATGCTATTTGATCACCCAAGGAATTGAATACCAACCTATCCATATCAATGTCAGCCCCATCTAGATTCTCCCATAATGTTTTTCTAAAATTGTGGAGACTGATTGTGTTATTGCGAACAATTGCGAATTGATGCGTAATTGTTGGGTTGAAGCGAAGTCCTGCTACATCATGGTAATTCGCACCGATAACTTGCTCCGGTTCGGTTTGACCCACATTAAATTTTAAAAGTGTTCCATCAATTAATCCAACACACAATCCCGATGATACAAACCAGATGTCTACAATTTCTTTTTCAATCTGTTTGGCCTGAATAGTGAACACTTTGTTCTTACCTCGAATATCCCAAACGTCTACTGTGTTTGTGCTCATGAGAACCGCAATC
Source organism: Candidatus Poribacteria bacterium (assembly GCA_002709695.1). GTDB lineage: Bacteria > Poribacteria > WGA-4E > WGA-4E > UBA9662 > UBA9662. Next base: position 60,252 of record PAQF01000078.1, on the reverse strand, counting down.
CAACTTTCCTGTACTTCAAAGGTAACTTGTTTAGGCCTGTTAGAAAGTTTGATCTCGAAAACCTTATTTCGTTTTTTTGCATTATATAAGTTCACACTACTCGAGGTAGTAACGGCAAAGATCTCATCATTGATACTATAATACAAACCATGAACTTTTTGATCAACCCTATCAATTAGGATTTGTGAACCCACTTCAAATCCCACACTTGAAAGGACAAAGACAAGTATAAAGAGAGGCTTGAACATTAGAAATCCCTGAAATCTCCCCTCAAAATCAAGGCTACATTGTTATGTTGACTTAAGGCCTTATATACCAAGGCCATTAGATTTAACCATTTAAATTTTTTCGGATGGATCAGATATCATAGATACTTTCGAGTCTGCTTTAGTAATAAAACGTCCCTATAATCTAAAATAAGAAAAACTCAATACATGCGGAAATACTACGGGTACAATACTCTGTATTGTCTTCTTTAATGAGATTCATCACCTCTTAATTTTAGGCCAGTTCATCATCAATTTAAAAAATGTCGACTCCAGTCCCAAGATTATCAAGGAAAATCAAAGCCTAATTTTCACCCAATAAAATTTTCAACTCGCCAATCTGAGCGTAAGCTTTTTGCTTAGTTGTCTGGGCATATTTTTCCGGAATTAGGCTTTGATACGAACATTCAACAAATGCCAATAATTCCTGTAGTTGCCGTTGCAAGCTAATATCCGCAGGAATAAAGTCATACCCAGTTTCTAAAATTTCATCTGCTGTTAGATTCCTAGAGATAAGATGTTTTTTGCGTTCCAAATTGGTTAAAAGTTGAATAAAATCAGCTGGAGAATAACTGGCAGTATGATCCAAAAACCGCTGTTTTTGATCTTCAAGAAAATCATTGAATGATAATCCAATTTTCGACATGACAAAATCGATAAATTCTTCACGTTCTTGTCCTTCCGGGTCAAAGACAGACAAGTGCTCACCTGCACGTCCGGTTCGTTTGATATCCGGTTCTAGTTTATCAGGCCTAGCAGTAATAATTATCCAGATGATTTTCCCACGATTATTCAGGTCACTCATCATCCTCAAAACTGCCCCAAAGAGCCGCTTATCGACATCATGTGTACCAGCACCCCGACCTCCAAGTTCTGTGTCGGCTTCGTCATAAATCACCATTACATTTCCCATGACTTCAAGAATTGACCGAATTTTCTCCCATGTCATTTCCGTCTGTCCAACATACTGACCACGGACATTCTTAATGATTACCGGCAAGTAACCACATTCTTTAGCAAACGCCTTGAAAATATAGGTTTTACCCACACCATTCGGGCCAGGTACGAGAATGCCGGTTGGCATCAAGTCAGAGTTACCACTCAGAATGAAAGACTTCATTTCCTCCAATTTTACTAATAATTTTTTAGACCCAATTACATCGGAAAAATCATGATCAATAATTGGGAATTCAATATTCCCACTAAGTTCTTTTTCAATTACTTCTTGCGTAAGCTGAAATATCATTTCAGCAGTTAGCTTCGTACCAGTATGATTCGCTTGCATAAACATCTTCTGCAAATCTTGTAGGGTCAAGCCGCCCGTATAGAAAACGGCATCTTTTTCCCTCAACCCCAAACTAACATGATGTTGCTTTTTGAGAAACCGAAGATATCTTTGTCGCTGTATATCATTTGGTCGAGGCACTTGGATGGCAGTGACAAAAGGGAGTTCAATCACCATTTCATTTAGCTCTGCGAGCGTTTGTGTAATCAGAATAGCTAAATGGTGTCCACGAACAAAAGTCGGATCCGTAAACCACTGATGGAAAATCATTGCTTTCCGTTGCTCAACTTCGTTCAGATGATTACCTTCTTGACGGTGAATCAACGATTCAACATGGTTGATTATGAAACCCCATCCTTGCTTTCCGGAGTCGATGGCATGAAGACTGATTTTGCTCAGTTCCTGAAGGAAAACCAATGCTTGCAGTGGATTTTGGACACTATCCTGCATATACTTCTGAAGTTCAGATTGTCCCAAAATAGACTCAACAAGAACCAAGTCATCTTGATTCCGGAACTGGACCCCACTGATTAAATCATAATAGACAATGACACGCCTTTGATCACCTTCAGGAGGGTCCATTAACCGTTTTAGACAGTCAGTCAAAAAATAGAACTGGTCTTTCCCTAACGAATACAAATCACGCACGTTCCCGTATAATATGAATTGATTGCTCTGCCCAGAATTGAACTTCTGGATAATCGTCTGGAGAAATTGCGGTGCTGATTTCCAATTCATTTTTTTCAGCCTGCTCTGTCCTGAAAATTAAAGAAAGTTAACCTTCCAAAGAGAGAATTATATATTATGGCATCTGTACGAAGATTATGCAATTACTTAGCCTACAAGGGGTTAGACAGAGCTTTTAAGTCAAAAGGTCCTAACTGAGGTGGACTGAAAAATGCTTAAGTTAATAAATTGAAACGATTCGTTAAATAAAAAAACTCTATATCCCACTAAGCCTTCATCGAAGGATCAATACCAAAACGCGCCAATTCTTGATTAACCTTTCTAGCCACTTCGACTTCGTCTCGTAGTTTGGCAACTTGTTGCTCTAAACGTGATGTATGGTCAGCTGACTTTGGTTGCGATACGAGAAGAATGGAACCTCGAAGCGAAGATTGCGCAGTAATGATGTCCTGTTCTAGTTGCTCAACCGTAGTCTCTAACTTCTTAAGTTGGTTAAGCTCATTAGTTAGTGCCTGTATTGTTTCACGAAATTCTCTCTTGAGGTTGACATCACGTTCACCCTCATACTTTTTTTTTGTCTCACTCAGATCCCGCTGCAATTTTTGGACATCGAACTGTTCTAACAATGATGTGTAAATCACCCGGTTTCTCAAAGATTTGATGGATTCCAAAGTAACCTCTTTAGACATCTTTACCAACTGACTGACCACTAACTGATTGCCTAAATTCATTAGTTTTTCATCAAGCATTTGTTCCAATTTGATCAAATTTTCGAAATGGGATCTACCACGCTCATCAAGTTCCTGATGAAGTTCCGATCGGCTCTCCTGATCTAAGCGAATTTTCTCCTCATTGTTATGTTGAATCTGCTCCTCAATTTGCTGTTGGATACGCCTACGCGGTGCCTTGCCCAGAAGAAAATAGTACGAGAACGATATAGCACTAGCTACAAATGCTCCTAGTGAAAGAACAGGCTTATCAATAAATGCTAAAAAAATCCCAGTTGCCAACGGACCATAGAATAGAGGCTGAAAAAGGCACTCTTTAAATAAATTCCAAGTTAATTTCTGGTACGAAAGATCATTCTCTTGTTGCATGGTCATTGTCGTTATCTAAATTATAACTCACCGATCTTGAAACAGTATCCCACCAGCATAAAATTGCGAAAGACGTCGGAGTATCTTACAAATTCGAGTTTCAGATAGGATTTGGGGAAATATCAGAGGTAAAAACAGTTACAATCTACCGACTATCTGCTTTGTCTTGATAGCTCTGATCAAATGCTTTTACAATATCCCTCTGATCCGGTGCAAATCCTGACCTTCGAATATCTTGGATTAGCCCCCCAAAGTCATCTGTTCGTTTTACCTCGGTAGATTTAAATACTGGGGCGCAGACATCTTTGACAATTGTGGCACCCTCACTGTTACCATTTGGCTTATATTGTGAGAGAACAATAACGCGTTCAGCAACGTAAACGGCTTCTTCCAAATCGTGCGTTACGAAAAAGATGGTATTCCGTTCCTGTTCATGAATTTTTAGGATTAATACCTGAAGAACCTCTCGTGTCTGTGGGTCGAGGGCGCCAAAGGGTTCATCCATAAGCAAAATCGACGGTTTTCGAATAACCTCCTGGGCGATGGCTACTCTTTGCTTCATTCCACCTGACAATTGGTAGGGCTTCTTATGTTGGGCTTCCTTCAAACCCATCTCTTCAAGATAAAAGCCTGCTTTTTCTCTGAAAGCACGGTGCAACTGCCGAAAACGAAAGGGACGAATCCATTTCATAAGAAAATCGATTTCTGCTAATTCCATACCGTACGCTACATTGTCAACAACTGTCAACCAAGGAAAAAGTGTATAATCCTGAAACACAACTCCTATATTCCGATTAGGCCCCTCAATGGGCTCCCCATCGACCAAAATTTGGCCTGAAGTAGGTTGAATGAATCCTGCAATCAAGTTCAATAAAGACGATTTGCCACAACCGCTAGGCCCCACAATAGCAACAAATTCGCCTTGCTTGACCTGTAAATTAACATCACTCAGAACAACCTTTGTCGCTTTCCGATCCTTAAAAACAAGTGTCAGATCTTTGATCTCTAATGCCAACAAGGATTCAGACATAATGCTATCTCTCCAAACTCCAAGCATAATACCTCTGAATAACCTGTAATAGTATAAAATCACAGATGAAACCAATAGTGCCAATAATAAAAATGTACCATAAAATGATATTGACACCGATCTGCCTCTGAACCAATATAATACGATAACCTAACCCAGCTTCAGAAGCAATCATCTCAGCAGCAATTAAAAATATCCAAGCCTGCCGAAGTGTAAAACGAATACTATTCAGGATTCTAGGCCAAGCGTACATTAACACGACTTTGAAGACAACCTCTACAGTTGATGCCCCCATGGTGTAAGCTTTCTGTATTAGCTTCTTCGGAACATCCCTGCAAGCGAGAAAAACATCCATTACTAATATAAAATATGTCCCTAAAAAGATGAGCAATACTTTTGCTGGTGTGTCGGTGCCAACAAAAATAAATATCAAGGGCAACAGAGCTAGAGGTGGGATGAAACTGACAAAGCGCACAAACTTCATATGCAACGCTTCAATAGCTGAGAAACAGGCCATATGCAACCCAACGAGCACAGCAGACCCAACAGTAATCGTTACACTTACAACCATCAACCGAAGACTATATTTGAGATCCTTCCAGAGCCACCGATCTCCGGTCCTCCGGTTAACTTCAACTGTTTTGACAATTCCCGATTGAATCTGCTCCAAATTCGGCATCATCCGATCTTTTGGGTTTTCCTGATGCCGCTTATGTGATCCATAGAAATACAACGATATAACAAAAACAATAGGCAAAAGCACTAAAATTGATGACAATCGTGAATCAATTTCTGCGCCAACCTGGTATAATTTTCGAGTGCTCATTTGGCCAGACGAACAGTTCGAATAACCGTTGCATCGTACCTGAGCTTAACCTCATCGTTGATAAGTCCATGGTTTTGCGCGAATTTGACCACTTTTTTCTCTGTTTTTCGAATTTCTTCACTGTTTAGGAAAGCGGCGGCACGTTGGGGATCAAAAAACAAATCTGTCCCTTCAAGCATTTTGCTGAATTCTGCAGGTTTCGTCCCAGCCAGCTCCGACATAATACTGATGGCTTCCTGTCGTGTCTCAGAATCCTTAATCATGTCCATGGCATCATACCAAGCGGAGACAAAAGCTTGAGCAGCTTTGGGGTTTTGCTTTAAACGTTTGTTGTTAAATACTACCAAGTCGATGATTTCACCGGGGATTTTCTTGCTATTGAACAAAACATAGCCACGTCCTGCATCCTCAGCCAAAAAAAGATGTGGGTTCCACGTAGCAACCGCTTCAGCATTTCCTGATAGAAAAGCACGACCTGCATCATCACCAGGTGTGTTTTTCACCTTGATATCCTTTTCTGTTAATCCAATTGTCTCTAAATAACGAAGAAGTAAATAATGTGAAACTGAGTATTCTTCAAGTAGTATCTCTACCCCTTTAAAGTTTGAACCATCAATACCATATTGAACTAGAATTCCATCTCCACCTTTACTGAAATCATTGACAAGCACAGCGGCAACATCAATGCCTGCATCAGCGGGTGGAAGTGCATCCATAATTGTCATTGCGCAGGCATCCAATTCTCCAGCGGTAAATGCCTGCACAGAGGCAAGATAATCCTTAAACTTCTTGAGTTCAATCTCAACCCCATATTCCTGCGACCGTTTTTTAAGGAATCCTTTCTCCTCCATTAAATAAATTGGCATCCAACCTGTCCAGATAGAAACACCAACCTTAACTGGCTCCGCGCATATAACTCGATTACAAACAAACACGAGGAAACAGTAAACAAGAAGATACGATAAATACATTTGTAATTTATGTCTCAATTTTTTCCTCCTTTACACTCTATCTATCTTTGACCAAAACAAACTCAGTCCGTTGATTTCGTTCCAACCAATCAGCATAAGTCTCATTTTGATTACGTTCAAGAGGTTCCCTATCACCATGAGCAACAGTATTAATCCGACTACCTTGAACACTATGTTCTTGAACCAAATACCGAGCAATCGATCCAGCACGTTTTCTAGACAGATCCATGTTAATCTGAGATGAACCGGTAGGAGATGAATAACCATGCAAAACCAAACGGTAATTTGGATAGTGCAAAAGGGTCTCGGCAAACTTATCAACAACTAATCTCGACTGACGACTTAACTTCGCTGACCCACTACCAAAGTAGATAGGATCAACTCTCATTTCACCGATGCGCCGAGTTTTACTCTCAATCTCCTCGGCTTTCATCCTAGCAAATTTCCGTTTAGTCTCAACTGGGGTTGGAGCCACCTTTTTTTCTGGCATACCTTTTATTTGAGGAGCAGCATTTGGTGTCAATTGACTGAGAAAATCCTTATTCACTATCCAATATGCCCTTCCCGGCTTATTAGCAAATGGATCCGTCATCAATTTATCATGAAATTGTTGGACACTAATTGTATCTTCAATAACTTTTGCAATTTTGTCAGTGGCATTCTGACCTATGCCAAACCAGAGATGGTGATTCTCTCTGAGATCGACAAAGTCTATACCATTCATGATATTCTGTGCTACTGATTGGTTAACCCCTCCATCTCGAGCCAGATATTGGACAAACTCAGATTCTCGTTTTTGGTAATAATCAAGTGTCCTAAAATAGGCGCGAGTTACCTTGTGTACCACTTCAGGGTTTTCCATGACAATTTGGCGCGAAGCGATACAAACATCAATGATAATATCATCACTGTCCTTGGTGCTAGTCAGTAGAGTATAGCCATCTTGAATAGCACGCGATGTTTCAGGTTCCCAGACAACCGCGGCCTCTACTCGTCCCTGTTGTAACATTTGATACGACTTCTCTGAAAGTCCTTCATTCACTGGTTCACGTCTAACACCCAGAATATCAAAATGAGTCAGCGTAACATCTAGTAGATGTTCACTGGGAAAACCAGCCGAGTAGGAAACCCTCGCATTTTCTAAATCATCGAGAGCTTGTATTTTTGCACTGGCAACAATCGAATCTCCTCCATTGGATTCATCCACTAAAAAGATAATAACACCTGGATAATTAAGATTGATGGCGTTAAGCGTATAACCGTCAATGGTAGCAACCACAAAATCGTATTTACCATCTGCTAACCCTTGAAAACGTTTCTCTAGATCTTCCTGAGTATCATAACGATAACCAATCTGTAGTTGGGAAAGAACCGTACGGAATCGATCAGAACGAAAAAGACTATAACCAGACCACGGATCACCAGCAACAGTGACATTTGTCTCAAAACGTCCACCACTACTAGCTTGATCATATTTTTTCGCTTGTTGGTTCTCTTGAAGTTCGGGAATCACATATTTGTAAGCAAGACCACCGATAACAGCTATGAGAATAACAAGCACCATAAAGATTCGGCCAAGCGCCAATTTTTGTTCTGCCATTACTGTATTCCTCCTGTCCTATTCTCCTAACTTTCTTTCCTCTGCTGTTTCGGCTTGGGATTGCGCTGTTTTTGCTTGCTGCCTTTGCTTCAATCTCTCTGAGAATTCACTAGCTCCACTACTCTGCTTGGCTGCGGTTCGATAGCGTTCGCGTTGGCGAGAAACATCGGTACCCCCAATCTCAGAAGCGATTTGGGCTTTAGCCTTTGTATCTTGGACTTTACGGCGAACGGCGTCTAATGCCTGATCCGCACCTTCTGTTGAAAGCCCCTGTAATCTTTGTTCAATGCGAACAATTGACTCACTACTGATCAGATCAGCAACAGCTTCATCACCTTCTTGTTTCAATGACTGAACTCGTTCCTGAAAATTGGATAGTTCGATTTTGTAATTCTCAACCTTTTGGTCTAGTTCCTCAAATTTACTCCGGCGTTGTTCCAAACGGGCTTCTAATTCTTCCTTTTTCGTAAAAGCGCGGTTGTAGGCCTGCTCGTGTACTTGCTGATTTTCAGGTTCGCGCTCAGCAATAGCTAACGCGCCTTCCATTTCCTGTGCTAATTCGCTAAGTTGCTCTTCATCTTTCTGGATTTCTTGTTCTGTTTGTGACCTTTGTCTTGCAAGAGAAGAAACAGCATCAAGCATTTGATTATAACGTTTAATTTCTTGCTCTTCTATTGTTCTATAAGTAGCCTTAATACTTGATGTGCTTCCTGAAACAATGTCGTCTCCTGCCTGAAGGAAAAACCCCTTGAGTCGAATAAGGACTGATGAAAAAAAACCCATTTTCCTGCCTCCTCAGATATATTGTGAAATAAGCTAAATAATCGATTGCTCTGATTCATTCGTTTCGGGGTGCCTGAGAAATTCTACCACTTCTGCACACTTAGACTCGTAGTTATCTAGAACAACGATATCTTGATTGAATTTATGAATTAAAGCCTGCTTCTTCGCACAAAGTTCATTTAAACTATTCTGCCGATTTTCTTCAAGATCCTGAACTCTCATTTCCATTTCTGTCTTCAGCTGATCTATCTCTTGATTGGTTTCCAGCTCAACCTGTTCAATATCAGCTTCAGTTTGTTCAAGTTGGATATGGTGTTCTTGCTTATAGTTCTCTTCAAACTCTTCACAAATTCCCTGTTTTTGCAGAGCATCCTGAACAATATCCTCAACATTTTTTCCGGAAACCTTGATAACAGGTGGGAGGCTTTCTTTCGGAACACCTTCTTCAATCAGTTGCATAACTTTTTCAGCCGAGTACTCACCACTATCTAGCTGCCAATTACGATCAATTCCACCAGCTGTCAAAACTTTATCAATATCTATTCTATTTTCATCATCATCAAACTCACCCATAGGAAGATCGAAAGATGTCTCAGAAACAATACCGTCAACAAAACTTAGATTGTTTGCACTAATAAGCTCATTTGCCCCTTCCAAAGAGGAGGAACTTTGACTTGTTTCGCTGAACTCTTCTAGAACAGGATTTGGCTCATCGGCATGTATAATTTCAGTGGAACCCTGCAGAAGAGAATCCGATTCATTCTGCCTCTCACTGGTATCTTCAGGAAAATCTGCCAAGAAAGGATTTGATTCTTTATCCGCATTCTGATCCACTTTTTTTTCTAAAGCTGCTGTTTCAACAGTTTTATAAAAAAGTCTCTTAATGAAGCCCATACTGTTCAATCCAGTCCCAAAATCCGGGGGATTCTACCACAATTATATACACCATTCAACTGAAAACCAAGAGGATGATAAAATCAATAGGGATAACGCACTCTTAAAATTAAACCAAATTACTTCAATGTCAATATTAGCACAATCTCCACCTAAATCGTGCCAATTTGACAAAAACCTATAACTTTTGTCATGAAATCAACGTTTTTCAAGATATCTGAATTCAAACCATTGGCTTAGCGTAAAACTAGGGTTTCCCTAAACTGATTATAATTGGCTAAAATCAACAGCTCTCAGAAATTGGTATTGAACTTGCTATTTCAAAACTGAAAATATAACAGTGAAGGTGAAGTATCTATCATGAGATACGATCAGTTTACAATAAAAGCACAGAAAATCGTACAAAATGCACAAGACCTGGCTGTCCAGATGCAAAGCCCAGAAATTAATCCAGAGCATCTACTTGAATCATTAGTAACCCAAGAGGACGGAGTAACCCAACCAATTCTTCAGAAACTTGGAGCCGATGTCGAAAGAATAAGGCTAAAATTAACTCAAGCACTCGAGCATACACCAAAAGTACAGGGTGCGAACCAGGACAAGGTTGCTTCAAAAACGCTAAAACGCATTTTTGACTTAGCCTTAAAAGAGGCAACTTACCTCAGAGACGAATACTTGAGTACCGAACATCTTCTCATTGGTATTGCAGAAGAAAAGACAAGCCAAGCCTCCAAAATCCTTAGAGACCATGGAGTTAACAAAGATCAGATTCTTAAGTCACTTGTTAGTATCCGCGGAGGACAACAAGTAACTGACCAAAACGCCGAAGAGAAATATCAAGCCCTCACACGCTTTGGCCAAGATTTAACATTAACTGCTCAAGCGGGAAAACTTGATCCCATCATTGGCCGTGATGATGAAGTTCGCCGAATTTTACAGGTATTATCACGTCGACGTAAAAACAACCCGGTGTTAATCGGCAAACCGGGCGTTGGTAAAACAGCTATTGTCGAAGGACTAGCTCAGAGAATTGTCAATGGTGACATTCCAGATACCTTGAAAGACAAGAAGCTAATTGCTCTTGATCTGGGTGCAATGCTAGCGGGAGCAAAATATCGTGGTGAGTTTGAAGACCGGTTAAAAGCGGTCTTGACAGAAATAGAGCAAGCTGACGGCAGAGTCATACTATTCATTGATGAATTACACACTATTGTTGGAGCAGGAGCAGCAGAAGGAGCGATTGATGCCTCGAATATGCTTAAGCCTGCTCTCGCAAGAGGTGAGCTACGATGTATCGGTGCCTCCACACTTGATGAGTACCGCAAACACGTGGAGAAAGACGCAGCTCTGGAGAGACGTTTCCAGCCAGTGATGGTTAGCGAACCGTCCGTTGAAGAGACAATTACGATCTTACGCGGTTTAAAGAAACGTTATGAGACACATCACGGTGTTCAAATTCAGGACAACGCTGTTGTTTCAGCAGCTACGTTGTCAAACCGCTACATCTCGGATCGTTTCCTGCCAGATAAAGCAGTAGACCTAATCGATGAAGCAGCATCTCGTTTAAGAATCGAGATTGACAGTGTGCCACAAGAAATTGATGAAGTTGATCGTAGAATCATTCAGCTTGAGATTGAGCGACAAGCACTTGATAAGGAAGAAGACGAAACTTTAAAGAATAGACTCATTCAACTGACTTCGGAACAATCCGATCTCGAAGAAAAGCGCAACCAACTGAAAGCCAAGTGGCATAACGAGAAAGAAACACTTCAAGGTATACGTGAGATTATGGAGCAGATCGAAACACTGAAAATCCAAGAAGAGCAATCCAGACGTACTGGTGATCTGACCTCGGCGTCACGAATACTATATGGAGAGTTGCCAAGTTTGGAATTGCAACTTGAAAATGCGAAGTCAAGTTTGGAAAAGAGACAGGGGTTAGGTCAACTCCTAAGGGAAACAGTTGATCAAAATGATGTGGCTGAAGTTGTGTCAAAATGGACAGGTATTCCTGTTGCAAGAATGTTAGAGGGAGAAATCCAAAAGTTGATCCAGATGGAAATTCGTCTCCAAGAAGATGTCATTGGTCAAAACGAAGCAATAGCTACCGTCTCCAATGCCATACGAAGAGCCCGTGCTGGTTTACAGGATCAAAACAGGCCAATCAGTTCCCTCATTTTTATGGGACCAACTGGTGTTGGGAAAACACATCTTGCTAAAACCTTAGCAACTTTTTTGTTTGATGATGAAAACACCATGATTAGAATTGATATGAGTGAATATATGGAGAAACACTCCGTTTCAAAGTTGATCGGAGCTCCACCTGGATACGTAGGTTACGACGAAGGTGGACAGTTAACCGAAGCAATTCGACGAAAACCATATGCCGTTGTACTTTTAGACGAGATTGAAAAAGCACACGCTGAAGTCTTCAATATATTATTACAACTTTTTGATGACGGCCGTTTAACAGACAGCCAAGGGAGAGTTGTTGATTTTAAAAATACTGTTATCATTATGACCTCAAACATTGGCAGCCAATGGTTCAATGATGAAAGTCTAAACCCAAATGAGGCAAATCAGCGAATTATAGAATCTTTACAGCAACACTTCCGTCCCGAATTCCTTAATCGTATTGATGAGCAGATTGTCTTTAATCAGCTCGACCTTAAATCTATCAAACGAATTGTCCAACGAGAATTGGATCAAGTTGGACTAAGACTTTCGGACAAAGGTATCAACCTACAGATTTCAGAATTGGCCAAAGAGGAACTGGCGGAACAAAGCTATGACGAAGTTTATGGTGCCAGACCGCTTCGACGCATCATTCAACGCAAAATTCTTGACCCTTTAGCTATTCAACTTCTTGAAGGAAGACTCAGTGATAAAACTAATCTGCTCCTTGATTTTGAGGACGATCAGTTCCATTTCCATCAATCTTGATAGAGTTAGCGTGCGATTCTTAGACAATTCGGTTTGTACAAACCCGATTTTAGAAATTATGACAAGATTCAGCTTTTTTATTGTCCTTCTTGATTGACACATGATAGAATCAAGAATGTGGAACCGCAAACAAGAAATTCACTTACTCCCTCGCTCTTGGGTCTCTATCCTTCGTTTGGTTTTGGTGACCGGCTTGGGCTAGCAACTCCAGGCCATATCTTAGCCATGCAACGAAGTCAGCTCCTTCCGATATTTGCACAACAATCAGTACGAGAAATGGACCGAACGAACCGTACACCATTAGAAGTTATGTCTAGTGTACAAGAGGCAATCCGAACTTCCGGTTGGCAAGGAACCTGGGGAGCTGATGCAGACCACTTAAAAACAAAGACAGACGTAGTAAATCTGGCCAAGTCAGGGTTTACTTTTTTCACCATTGACCCCTCAGAGTTTGTGAATAACAAAGCAGATAATTTGGTTCAAAACCAATTAAACACAGCTTTAGGTGAAGTGGTTAAATCGCAAGCATTCGAATCAATTAAACAAATCGAGGATCTCTATTTAGACAAGAGTATTGAAGTCAGTAACGACCTTACCCTTGAATTCAAAGATCGGGAGGAACTGTATCGAGCAGTTGTGAAATATGGTCGGGCAATTGCATACACCGAAAGAATGTCAGAATGGATTGCTGAAGCGACAAAAGGTGCTGACTATGAGATAGAAGTATCAGTTGATGAAACAGATACACCAACAACACCAATTGAACATCTATTCATCGGCATGGAACTTAAACGCAGGGAAGTTCAATATGTTAGCCTCGCTCCAAGATTTGTAGGCCAATTTGAAAAAGCAATTGATTATAAAGGTAACCTCAGCTTATTTGAATCAACACTGACTCAGCATGTTGCTATTGCTCGCTGGTGCGGACCATATAAAATTAGCGTTCACAGTGGATCAGACAAATTTAGTATCTATCCAATCATTGGTCGTGTTTGTGAAAACCTACTACATGTTAAAACTGCTGGTACTAGTTACCTAGAGGCATTAAGAGTCGTAGCGAGAAAAAATCCCGAAGCGTTTCTGGAAATTATTAAGTTCTCTCTTGAAAAGTTTGAAACAGATCGAGCAACATATCATATATCGGCAGACCTTAATCGGGTCAAAGACCCAATGGACCTAAACCATAAAGAAAGAGAGGCGGAATTTCTTGATCTAGATGATGGTCGCCAAATTATGCACGTTACGTTTGGTTCCGTGTTAACAACTAACAAAATGTCAGATAGACAACCTTTCAAAGAAATAATTCTGGAAACGCTCAGCACTAATTCAGATTTGCACAACCAACTTTTGAACGAGCACCTAGGGCGTCACATTCGACTATTGAGTCATGGTTAAATAGAAGAAAATCAGATTATGGAATATAGAACCCTCGGAAAAACAGATTTAGAAGTTTCAATAATCAGTTTTGGAGCAGCACCGCTTGGCAGTGAATATAGAAAAACAGATGAGTCAGAGGGGATTTCTGCCGTCCATACCGCACTTGATTTAGGAGTCAATTTCATTGATACATCTCCTTATTATGGACGTACCGAATCTGAGATCGTCTTGGGTAAAGCACTTGGAACAGTCAACCGAAATCAATATTATCTTGCTACCAAAGTTGGGCGTTATGACCTCCAAAATTTTGATTTTACAGCCAATTGTGTCATCGAAAGTGTAGATCAAAGTCTAACTCGTCTCAACACCGACTACATTGACCTGATTCAATGTCATGACATTGAATTTGTTGATCTCAATATAATTGTTAATGAAACTATTCCCGCATTACGAAAAGCCCAAAAGCAAGGGAAAGTTAGATTTATTGGTATTACTGGGTTACCATTAAAAATATTCCGCTATGTGCTAGAAAGAACCAAAGTGGATACCATTTTATCCTATTGCCGTTATTCACTAAATGACGTCTCTCTAGAAGGTTTAATCCCAACACTTGAGGATAAAAATATAGGCATCATTAGCGCTTCACCGTTATCCATGCAACTCCTTACTAACAAAGGAGCCCCAAGTTGGCATCCAGCTAACAAGAAAATCAAATCAGCCTGCATGAAGGCTGCAGAACATTGTCGTAACAAAAACACCGATATTTCAGAACTTAGCTTGCAGTTTTCCTTAGCTAACTCGAAAATTCATACAACCTTAATGGGAACAGCAAATCCCACCAATGTCAAAAAGAACATTGCTTGCGTCGGCCGGAATCCAAACACGCAATTACTCTCAGAAGTCCTAGAAATTCTAGATCCAATTCGCAACAAAACTTGGATCAGCGGTAGACTTGAAAACAACTAAATTATGCAAACAATCACACTTGATAGTCCTGGTAATTTTTCAATATCGCAAACCGAAATTCCGAAGCGACCTCCAGATTCGGCACTAGTAAGAATCTACAGGGTTGGGATTTGTGGAACTGATCTACATGCGTTTCGTGGCCGACAGCCTTTCCTTAGCTACCCAAGGATTCTAGGACACGAACTTGGTGTTCAAATCATGGAAATTGATGCAAATGATCAAGATCTCCATGCAGGAGATATCTGTGCAATTGAGCCATATTTAAATTGTGGCAGATGCATTTCCTGCCGACGAGGGAAAACCAATTGCTGTACAACATTACAAACACTAGGTGTGCACACTGATGGCGGAATGCGTGAATTCATCACAATACCAGTTAATAAACTACATAAATCGGACTTATTGAGCCTAGATCAACTTGCACTGGTTGAGACGCTTGGTATCGGAGCTCACGCTGTAGATCGGGCGAATTTCAACCCGGGAGAATTTATTCTGGTCATTGGTGCAGGTCCGATAGGATTAACAGTTACTCAATTTGCTAAGATTGCAGGTGGTCGTATTATCGTAATGGATATTAACGAGAATCGTCTTGATTTCTGCCAACAGGCTTTTGAGGTTGAATTCACTGTCAACGGACGAGAGAATCCATTTGATCAACTCAAGGCAATTACTTCAAACGAAATGCCAACTGTTGTTTTTGATGCAACTGGCAACGTCAAGTCAATGGAAAACGCATTTAGTTACGTGGCATCAGGAGGAAAACTGATATTTGTTGGATTAGTACAGGACAATATCACTTTCCACGACCCAGAATTCCATCGAAAAGAGATCACCCTCTTTAGCACACGTAACTCAACAGGAAATGACTTCAAACGAATTATTACACTGATGGAACAGAACAAAATTGATACCAATCCATGGATTACACACCGCGCAAACTCCGATGAATTAATTGAAGCTTTTCCAACATGGCTCAACCCAGATTCCGGGACAATTAAAGCTATGGTGTCATTTGAGAATTGGTAGTTGCCTGACGTTTGACGTGCAGCAATTTCTGTATGCTCGAATCAATTTCTAACTTTTGACCTGTCAGTTCAGGGTTTTGCATTGACCATTGCTCTGTCGTAGATTCTCTTGTTACAGTTGACTGATAATCTCTGAAGCGAAACTGTCGTATAACCATTTCTAACACAAAAACAATAATACAGATTATTAGAAACATTGGAGCGAGGTCTTTAGCTTTCTGGACCAATTGATCAGAACGAGAAGCAACTTCTGCTATAGACGGCTTGAAGGTTCCGTTTGTTTGATTAGCAATCTTGCGTAGTAGCTGTTGATTTGTTTCGAAATTTGCCAGCTCTGACGAATACGGCACAACAAGACATGCTGTTTGTTGATCTCCAGTTGTCTTGGCAGTAATCAAATAAACACCAAGCTCATCAATTTCAAATCGACCTTCATAGTGAGTTGGTGTTGTACGTATCATTTCAACTAATTGTCCATGATGATTAGGGAAAGAAGCGCGAACAAGTAGTTCAGAACTATCATTAATTGCTCGCAGATTTTTTGCTTCAACAGTAACTCCAATATATGCACCATTAATAGATGTTTGTACATCGAAATTATTGCCTATGCTAGATCTCGGCAAAACTGAGCTCACGACTTGAATCCAAAATTTGCCGAAATTCTCCCACCTAATCCAATCTCGCCCCCAACCCTTTAAATCAGAAGTAAAAGCAACTGATCTCCCTAGCCCACAGTCCCATACTGCAAGAATCGGATGATCTTTATGGGATTTAATCAAAACCTGACCGGTTTCCTTTCTTGATGTAGCGATGTAACCGTAAAGGTGAGGTGTCTGACTAATCCCGTCTAAAATCCGAGTGGTCTGATGCAAGCGCGGCACAAACATTTCTTGAACAGTATATTCTTGGATTTGATGTACTTCCTCAGCCAGTACCCTAGGTAGCTGTGTCATATCTTTTACATGTACATAGCGCCCTTTACCGTTACGTGCAATCGTTTGTAGCAAGTCCTGCGCAACATCACCTATAGCCAAAGTCGTAATAGTAACATCGTTCTTGGCAATCTGAGTTGTTAACGATTCAAAATCACCATCCGATTTCCCATCAGAAAGAATGACAATGTGTTTTTGCTTTGCTTCAGTTTCTTTTACCAATTTATATGCTTCCTGAAGTGCGGGGAACAACTGTGTTCCATTTCTAGGACGTAGTGTTCCTATCGCTTTCAGAACTCTTTGATGATCAGTTGTTGGTGGTATCTGAAGACCAATAGAGGCGGAAAAACTAACAACACCAACTAAATCAGCCTCGCCTAGTGCATTGACAGCTAACCGAACACCTTCAATAGCCAATCCGATCTTCTGGTCACTTTCTACATAATTTGCCATACTACCAGAAGTATCAATCAACATAAGTACTGAGAGTGACTCTTTTTGTGTTTTAGGTATCATTTTTAACGGTAATATACGTTCGAACGAAGTATCTTCGTATGCTCCTCTACCAAATGACTGATTGCCTCCAATCACAACTAATCCACGACCAAAGTCCCGAACGTAAGTTTCAATCTGATTCATTTGTAATAGAGATAATTCATTAGCTGATACATTTATCATAACTATCGCTTCGTTCTTCTGTAATTGAGCAAAATCGATTGGGAAACTAGATGGTGTAACCACGTCAACTGAAAAATTACTGGCTTCAAGAACGGTTTTTATTGTTTGTCCAGCAAATTTGTCAGAAGTAACACAAAGTAAGCGAGACCCATCCGAAATTTCTACTAACGCATAGCCAGTATTATTTTCGCTTACCTCATCGTCGGCAATCACCTCTACCTGAAATTCGTGATTGCCTATATCAAAGATTTGCTGATCAAATACAATAGTTTGTTGTCCCGATTTTAAAACCACTTTCTTTTGGGCGATGACAGGAACTCCATTTCGGTAAAGATTTATACTTACTGTTTGATCCATAGTGTTCTCTATAGTTGCCCTTACTTTAAAAATCCTCCCTTTTTGTATCTTAGGTGGAACCTGAAGCTTCTGTACGATAATTTCATTCTTTCTCTCAGCTAAAATTGGTATAGTAAGCACCCTGATTTCACTTGCTTGGGCTAGTTCAAGTACACTGTCAATTTGACCGGTATTTTGAAGGCCGTCGCTGAATAAGACAACTCTCTTTTGGGCAACCTCAGGCAAAATGGAAATTGCCAGCTGGATTGCACTCGCTAAGTCAGTTCCATTTTGAGCAATGGCGTTTCCCAAAATGGATTTTGGTGATACATATGGATTATTCTGAACAGCGACTAAAGGCACTGAAACTGATGGCTGTTTGGCAAATGAAATTACACAATATCGATCCGTAGGTTTCAGTGAGTCAATAATAGTATTAATTTGATTAATCGCAAAGTGCTTTTGTGCTTCAGGTATACTTTTTGAAATGTCAACCAAAAACGCAAACGTTAGTTGACTAGACTGAGTTTTTCGATGGACTCCAGCGAGGGCGAGAAACAAACAAGCTAAGCTAGCGAACCGCAGTAGTAGAAGGGAATTTCTTTTCTCTGATTGAGATTGCGTTTTCCCCCACCGTTGAATTAGCAAAAAAAGAGGAATGGAAAGTAAAAAGACTAACAGGAAAATCGGCGAGGCCAAGCTAAACATAGGAAGCAAAAGCAAAGCCAATCATCAGTTTCGTCCCCCTGGTGATTCAGCGTCAACGATGATTGGCTCTGCTTCTTCTGGAATTTCGATTCGGTCTGGCAATCCATCATCCTCGGTTCCACTATTGACTTCTTTCTGGGTGGTTTTATCTGTAGGTTCAATTTCCAAGACAACTGAAACAAGCAGAACAACGGTTAAGATTCCAGCTACTGTAATACCAAGCACGAACTTCATGTTTTGGCTTGCTACTACAAAAACAGCAGCCAAAATCGTGAGAAGAATAATTGATCGCAATCTGAGTTCCTAATACATCTTCATTTTTCGAGTTCTAGTGACTTAATTGTCGCCGTATTGCAAATCGATGTGCCTTTTCCATACAGCATCATTTTCATTCGGGAAATCGTGCCGATAGTGTGCACCACGACTTTCGGTACGCTGAAGCGCAGCTCGGGCAATTAGCTTTGCTACATCAATCATATTTTGAAGTTCAAAGGCTTCAATGCCATCTACTAAAACAATTTCGCCTACATTATCAAGTATATTCATAAGATGTTGCAGTTGGTTTGCATCACGTGTGATTCCAGCAAATTCCCACATCGATTTGCGAACCAATTGCTGGGTAGATTTCACATCGAAATCCACGTTGAGCCTACAGTCCTTTTCGTTCCTGATAGGCCCTTTGGGCATTTGACAACCATTAATATCCTTGAGATACACAGCCGCTGAATTTCCAGCCCGTGCACCGAATACCAAGCATTCAAGCAATGAATTGCTTGCCAAGCGATTAGCCCCATGAACCCCTGTACAGGCGACCTCGCCACAGGCAAACAGTCCTTGGATATTTGTTTCAGCATCCGTATTTGTCTGTATTCCACCCATCATAAAATGAGCAGCCGACCGCACTGGAATAGGAGACGATGATATATCCAATCCATAGTATATGCATGTTTCGTAAATTGCAGGGAAACGTTTTTTAATGTATTCCTCTTTAAGATGTGTAGCGTCTAGATAAACACAAGGTGAGTCTGTGAGTTGCATTTCACTTGAAATTGCCCGACTGACAACATCACGCGGGGCTAGCTCCTTCATATGATGATATTTTTCCATGAATATATCTCCACATGAATTTAAGAGAATACCACCCTCTCCGCGAACTGCTTCAGAAATCAGGAAATGAGGAGCATCTTCCACAAATAGGGTCGTTGGATGAAATTGTACAAACTCCATACCCATCATTTTACATCCAGCACGCCAAGCAATTGCAAATCCATCCCCAGTAGCAATCGAAGGATTTGAAGTACATTCAAAAACCTGACCCAGCCCCCCTGAGGCAATCACCGTCGCTCCAGCAAAAATCCAATGTAATTCATCATTAATAATCGCAAGTACTCCAAAACAAACTTCATTCACCACTACAAGGTCAATAACAAAACAATACTCAATACACCGAATACGCTTTTGTCCCTGTAAATGGTTCATTAACACTTTTGTGGTTTCTTTACCCGTCTCATCACCACGATGAACAACTCGATGACGTTGATGAGCTGCTTCGATTGTAAAACCGAGGTTGTTATTCTCATCACCATCAAATTCTGCTCCCCACCCAATTAGCTCAGAAACACGATCAATGCCCTCTTCTACCATAATTTTGACAGCTTCCTCATCACAAAGGCCATTACCAGCTTTTAGTGTATCTTCAACATGACACTCAACTGTATCGTGTTTACTCATAGCAACGGCGATCCCACCCTGAGCATAACGTGAATTACTCTCTTGAAGTTGTCCTTTAGTTACTAAGAGTACATCTCCATGCTGGGCAGCCTCAATGGCAGCGCGCATGCCAGCGCTTCCACTACCAATTATCAGAAATTCAGTTTGAATCACGGGAAGACTTTCCAAATTGAATTCAGCTATGTATCTGTGGCTCATAATCGTTAGACTTTTGCTTAAAGCACATGAATGGATTACTGACATTAAATTTACGAGGGAATTTTATTCTAGCATATCAGTTTTAGAATAGCAAAACAAACCGATAAATCCAGTATTCAAAAGACAATGAAACTCTAATTTCAATTCAGAAAATGTCTTGACAGAGATGCGGGTTTTCTGTAAACTAGGAAATTCGCGTAGCAAGTACCCCTGACACCGACTACAAAACTATTAGGAGAATAGAATTTTTTATGACAAAGTACCTTTTGGCTGTGTGGGTGCTCATACCGTTAGTGTTGAATACTGGCTGTATGGATCAACCGGGGCCAACTCCATATGAACTCGGTCGCGACAAATTACTTGGTTCGGGACTAACAATTGAAGCCATCGAACATCTAAGGCAGTCTGAAGGAAAACGGGAACGCAAAGTCGAACCGCGAGGACTTCTCCTGATTGCCTACTATAATGCAATTACAACCGGCGATGCAGGCACCCAAGGTAAATCTGCAGAATTTGGAAGGGAAAAGGAAAAACGTTTAAATGAGCTTAATAACGAAGAAATATACTTTCTAATTGACATCCTTGGCCAGCGACACGGCGACTTACAGAAGGATTTGCTCCAAATTTTTATTGATAAAATCGTACAAAGCCCTGATAAACTCGAGATCCTGATCAGCGCGTATCAAAACGAGCGCTATGATAAAGCTCACCCTGAATTAAACCATATTCTAGAAGAAACCGGCTTATCAGAACCAATCGTTGAAGCACTAGACAATCCTGAATTTAGTGAGGCTATTAAGCTGAACTTTCTGCAGATTGTTGGAAAAATAAACGATTTAAAGATTATTCCAAAGCTTGAAATGCAAAAGAAAAAGAGTAGTGGAACCGTCAAAGCATCAATCGTGTCTGTGCTCTATCAGCTTGGAAAGAAAGAGTATAAATCCGACATTTTGGTTAACTTAAGCGATGACAATCCAGCCATTCGTCTTTCTGCAGCCAGAACCCTTTCCATGTTCGAGGAACCTGCTACCAAAGAAATGCTGATATCCTTGAAGGACTCAAGTGGTCAAGTTCGAACACACGCTGTTGAAGCTCTAACTAAATTTCCAACTAAAGATGCTGTCAATATGCTTCTCGATATTCTATACAACGATGCATACGAAAGCGCAAAACAGTCAGCGATAAATGCACTCGTAGCACATGCCGACAATGGTCTAGCTAAAGGATTAGCCAAAACTCTGGTCAATCAATTGCACAAAACTGAAGTTCCAAAAGATAGACTACGGATCATCGCCATTCTCAGGGCAGAACGATTGAGGCGCCAGATTAAAGCAAATCCTTATGACAATCTTGAATTTCAACTATCTGAATTTTTTCAAAAGGAGGAAGGTAATGATATGGTGAAGGCTCATCTAAGCAAGCTTCTAAATGATTTGGACGCCTCTTAAATCTGTGTAACATTCAATTGTCAACAAGCCAAAATTCGCCATCACTTTGATTCGAAAGCATCTTGAGTAAGATCGCTCCTGGGAAATCGGGCGACATACCAATTGCAATTGTAAATATCTTTGTATTGGAGGGCACATATTTTCCTATCTCTTCCGGTTGCGGGATTCCGGCAGAAGTAAGAATACCATCGCTGAAAAGTACTACAATTGTGGGGTTATTTGGTTTTATGAAATTGAGTGCCGACAACATATCTTGATCAGACGCCCGGGAACTCTGTTCCGGTTTAATCCTGTTTAAGTATTCCTTCACTTGTTTGACATTACCAATGGTTGGATCAACTAATTCAGGATGGTAAAGGCTGATATCACCACTAAAAGTTACCAGATTAAATTTATCATGACTCTCAAGAAAATCGAGGGAATCTTGTATTATCGCAATAATTCTCCTGAGCTTTAAGGAGCTGAGATTTCGCATACTTGATGAAAGATCAAGAGAGTAGAAGACCTGTTGTACTCCTAATTGACGCTCAATGAATTTCACCAATTTGCTTTTCTCACGTTCTTTTTCCTTTTGATTTGTTCCTGTTGGCCTTCCTATCATCTTTCCTAAATGTGCAGATTTCTTCGGGATTGAAATTCCTTCCCCCAAATTTCCAACTTCGGTGTTCAGGTTAATAGGTCCATCAAGACTGAACTCTGTTGGTTTTGAAGCGGAAATAACACCACGATCAGTAGGTGGAGCGTTACTGGTCAAAATTTTTAAGTTTGGCTGATCCACATTCACTTTGGAAACATTTGGTTTCTGAAATTCTATCCGCTTCCGTGGTATTACCCGTTTGATTTTTTCTGGTTCGGCCACCAAAATCTCAGAATAAATCGGATCATACTGATTGCTAATCGTCTGTTGCAAAATGTAGAATGCTAAGATAACAATCAATACCATGTGTAACAATGAAGATATTCCGAAAGCCCCAAACGATCTTTTAAAGTTCACCTACAGTTGCCTCACGTCCACATCTCTTCTGCACCTTGAAGATCCTAACATTAACCAGATAATGGAAAGATTCGAAATGCAATCATTTATTATTAATTGTATAAGAATACAATAGCTATTGACCGATGTCAAAAAATTGGCTCCGAGGTAAAGAAGCAAAGATGGATTACCTGACCCCAAATCTATTTCAGACAAACACAGATCTTCTTAATTTATTCCGAACAGAGTGGTCTAGTTTCCTACATATAAAAATGGATACTGCAAGAGCTATACAAACACTTTTTGCTAGCCAGCTGAGATTGTAACAAATCATCTCCTGAGTGTTTAATATCAAATTGTCTTTCACTAAATCTGATGTTTTTTCTGCTAAAGTTCAAGGGTAATTCGACTTTAGGAATATCATCTAGGCATTTCTAGGTGACAATGCCTTAAAAATCGAGTATATTTTATGTTATCGCTAAGCTAATTTAATTTGCTGTTGTGGAGAAGAATGTGGGAAAAATTTTAGGTCTCAAGTGTAGGGAAACCGGCAGAAAGTATGAAAAAAAACCGATCCACGTTTGCGAAATGTCTTTCGCTCCACTTGAGGTCGATTATAATTATGAAAAAATAAAAAAAACGATATCTCGAAAATCTATCGAGAATGGTCCACTTAGTATGTGGCGGTATGCAGATCTACTGCCACTTGATGGTGAACCAGTAACTGGTCTCAATACCGGTTTTACACCGCTTATTCGGGCCAGAAATTTGGCAGAGGCACTCGGTACGAAAGAGATTTACATTAAAGACGACACAGTATGTCGACCAACGTTATCATTCAAAGATCGTGTCGTTTCCATTGCCACAAGTAAGGCAGTTGAATTTGGATTTGACACTGTTTCGTGTGCATCAACTGGAAACTTAGCTAATTCAGTTTCGGCTCATGCTGCAATTGCCAAGTTAGATTGCTTCATTTTTATCCCTGCTGATCTCGAAACGGGTAAAGTCGTTGGCACAAGCGTATATAACCCAGTCGTTGTTGGAATTAATGGCAACTATGATCAAGTTAATAGGCTGTGTAGCGAGATCAGCGATGTTTATAAGTGGGCATTTGCAAATATAAATATAAGGCCATTTTATGCTGAAGGCTCTAAAACACTTTACTTTGAGGTGGTTGAACAACTTGGTTGGCAACCACCAGATCATATTATCGCTCCCGCAGCTGGGGGGTCATTGGTTACCAAAATGGCTAAAGCCCGCCGCGAATTCGAAATGATGGACTTAATTGAAGATGGAAGCCATACCAAAATTCATGTTGCTCAGGCTGATGGATGTGCACCTATTGTAAATGCCTTGAAGGAAGGGAGCACATTCTTCAAACCGGTGAAACCTAACACGATTGCTAAATCACTCGCGATTGGAAATCCAGCCGACGGCATTTATGCTATTGAGACCGTCAAAGAATCCGGTGGTTATGGTGAATCCGCGAGCGATGACGAAATAATTGATGCGATGAAATTACTTGCCAGTACAGAAGGGATTTTTACTGAAACTGCTGGCGGCGTAACACTAGCTGCAACCAAGAAGCTAATTGAATCAGGCAAAATTGGTCGGGATGAAAGTATAGTTGTCCTGATTACAGGTAACGGGATGAAGACTATAGAAGCATTCAACGGTCAGCTCAATAAACCTCATGTTATTGACCCAAGACTTAGGTCTTTTACTCAATTGATGGAGGCAATTTAAAACCCTGAACGATTAGGCATGGATATACTCAAGGGCGTAATTGAACGAATAGTTTTCGAAAATGAGGAAAATGGTTTTACTATTGCCCGACTTGACTCACCCGCTTACAATGAATTCGTCACAATCATCGGCAATATTGCTTCAATCAACGCAGGCGAAAGTGTTTTGCTCCAAGGCTTTTGGGTGAATAACCCTACTTATGGTCAACAGTTTAAGATTGAGAAGTATGAAACTGTATTACCAGCAACGATTGTAGGACTACGCAAATACCTCGGTTCCGGAATGATTCAGGGGATTGGGCCGGTTATGGCCAACCGAATTGTCGATAAGTTTGGGCTGGAAACACTAGACGTTATTGAAAACAGTCCAGATCAGCTGAATAAAGTACAAGGAATTGGAACCGCACGTGTTTCCATGATAAGAGAAGCTTGGGACGCACAACGCGAAATCAAAAATGTGATGATTTTCCTCCAAGCTCATAATGTCAGTACCTCTCACGCTACTAAAATCTACAAAACTTACCAAAATGACTCGATCGAGATCGTTCAAGAAAATCCATATCGACTGGCTAACGAAATTTACGGTATAGGATTCAAAACTGCAGATACAATCGCCCAAAAGTTGGGTATTGAAAAAAACGCACCCAGTCGTGTCAAAGCAGGACTCAAATATGTTCTGAGCCAAGAAGCAGACAGTTCAGGACACGTTTTCCTTTACCGCCAAGAGTTGATCGAAGTTTGCCAAGAAATCCTAGAACTTTCACCAGATGATATTGATGTCGGAATTGCCAGTTTAATTGCCGAAGAAGAGGTAATCATTGAAAAAATCGGTAATGATGAGGCAATTTATTTAGCACCATTTTATTATTGCGAAGTTGGAATTAACAACACCCTCAATGAAGCACTCTCCACAAATCGCCCCATATTAGAGGATCAATTCATTAATAACGCTCTTAAACAAATCGAATCGAAATTGTCTATCCATCTTGCCATGGAACAACAACAAGCCATTCGTACTGCGGCAAACGCAAAAGCGATGATACTTACCGGAGGACCGGGAACGGGTAAAACAACAACAACAATTGGAATGATTTGTCTTTTTGAGATGCTAGATCAGAAAATCACTCTTGCAGCTCCAACTGGTCGCGCTGCTAAGAGGCTAAGTGAAATGACACAACGTGAAGCCAAAACAATTCATCGGTTGCTAGAGTTTTCTCCACAGGAGATGGGATTCAAAAGAAACCGTAACAATCCTCTTGACACAGATGTGATAATTATTGACGAAATGTCAATGGTAGACTTAGTTCTGATGAACAATTTAGTCAAGGCTATCCCACAAGATGCAATTGTAATAATGATTGGGGATGTAGATCAATTGCCATCCGTCGGTGCTGGGAACATACTAAAAGATCTAATCAGCTGTGGACGAATTGAAGTTGTCGAACTGACTGAGATATTCCGTCAAGCACAGGAGAGCATGATCATCACTAACGCTCATAGGATTAATTCAGGCCAATTTCCTCAACTCAATGGTTTGGAAGACCGAAATTTCTTTTTTATTGAGGAAGAAGATCCAAATCTGGCAGCTGAAAAGATATGTGGATTAGTAAAAGAACGATTACCTGAACACTACACTTACCATCCGATGGATGATATTCAGGTTCTTTGCCCAATGCGCAGATCAGCTATTGGTTCTGAAAACCTAAATATACTTTTACAGAATGCACTAAACGGAGATGATTCTAATCAAATTGGCAATCGAAGTGGATTCCGAATCAATGATAAAGTTATGCAAATCCGGAATAATTATGATCTTGACGTATTTAATGGCGATATAGGTCGAATCACTAATTTCAGTCGAACCGACAAAATTGTAGAGGTTACTTTTCCCGAAAAAACCGTTCACTATGACATGCTAGATTTAAACGAGCTGGTTTTGTCTTATGCCACAACCATTCATAAATCACAAGGTAGTGAATATACTGCCGTAGTAATCCCTTTGATGACACAACATTATATAATGTTGCAGCGAAATTTGGTTTACACTGGTATTACCCGAGCAAAAGAGCTAGTGGTGATTGTTGGCACCAAACAAGCCATGGGATTAGCCATCCGAAACAATAAAGTTACACAAAGAAATACAAATTTAGCAACCCGACTAGCAATCACGGATGAAAATTTAGAAATCAAGCTAGACTATGAAGAGCTTTTGATAGATGATTTGTATATAAATAGCGGATCAAACTTCCTTACGCCTTCATCCACTGATCAAGTTTGATTTGCCAAAGTTTCTTCTATTCTTAGACCCCATTCAGTACATGTAGCATGTGTTCGATTAACTGATGTCCCTATATATGCTGAAGGATCACGTAACACATCCCGTTGTTTGTCAGTCAAGTTTTCGAGAAACGGTCGTAGATCTGGATCTTTCCACAGTAATTCTGTTAAAGTTTGTCCCGTTTCATGGACTTGAGCCACTAATTTTCTAGTGTGATCATACGCTTCAGGGAAACCATAATAGGCCAAAAGGAGATAGATTGGTTCTGCTACTGTATTGCCCGCACTCAAGTCAAGATTCTTTCGCATCTGATCGACCTTGACATCGATCTCTTTTAATACACGGCTCAAACGATAAATTGAATAATCAAAGGCTACAAATAATTCAGTCAAGAAGCGGCTTGACGCCGAATTTGTCAGATCCCGCTGATGTTCAAGAATACTATCCGTAAATACTGTTTGCATACGAGGAACAAAAGCTTTCCACAAACTCTTGATATTCTCGAAAGCTTCGGGATTGATTTTATGTGGCATAGTTGAGGATCCGACTAACTTAGAATCATATTTTTTGCTAACCTCAGCAATTTCTGTTCGGAATAGATGCCGCATATCATCAGAAAAATTAGCCAAAACAGTATAAGCTGAGGTGATTGCATAAGCTAAATCACTAATGAACTCAGGTTCCACACATTGTGTTGAGGTATGAGTATCCGAGGGTTTCAACCCAAGTTGGTTGAGCAAATCTAATTCAATTTGTTCTGGATTTTCGCTAATCATGGACAATCCATTAAAAGCCCCTACTGCACCTGAGAATTGTCCACGTAAGTTTTGGTTCATTTGATCAATCAGCTCAATCCGATTCCCAATCCGGCTAACATACAAAGCTATAGCATATCCAAAAGTAATAGGCTCAGCATGTTGTCCATGAGTCCGGCCAATCTGTACTGTTTCCGCGTGTTCACAAGCAAGCTCAATTAACTGCTTCTCTAAACTAATAAGGTCAGGCAAAATGACTTTTTTGGTTAAATCTTTGAAACGCATCGCTGTAGCAGTATCCAAAATATCAGCAGACGTAGCAAACAAATGGACATATGGACGAGCCTCCGGTGAAATTTTTCGTCGGATAACGTTGACTAGAGACCGAATATTATGACGTATTCGTGCTTGCTCTTCGTAAACTTCTTCAGCGGTTACGTGATCAATGGCTTTCTCAACTTGATCAGCTATTTCATGTGAACAAACATTATTGTTCGCCAATGTTCGCACAAGCGCGGCCTCAACCTTGGCTTGGTATTTGACATAGGCTGCTTCTGAAACATACGGCAAAAGTTTTTCCATAAATGCTGGATTTGCACCGTAATATCTGAAATCGAGCGGACTTACCGCTTCAAAAAGTTCCATTTTCTTATTCCTAGTTTACAACTGTAAGTCATGAAATCCCGAAAACATGGAGTTTCGATCTATAGCTGACTTGATTTTTATTTTCTTGGTCTGACGTATATTAACCCCAATAAACTCAACAGCCAAATTTATTTACTTTGCACCGAGTTGACACGTATAACTACATTAGCTTTGTATTAATTAAGACCAATTTGTATTGATCAAAAATATATGAGAACCATTTTAAGAGTAGAAAATGCAAATTTTTATTCTACCAATGGTTTCAGAAACTCGATGCTTTGACGAGCAATTGTCTCCGGATCAGGTTCGAATTTAAAGACCTCAGTCGATAGATAGCCATCAAACTCCACCTCTTTTAGTGCTTCAATAATTGGAGGATAATCAACATTACCTGACCCAGGGAGGTACAAGTTATTATCGTTGGTATGAAAATGAGCTAAGTAGCTAGAAAACTGGCGAATTTCTGTCGGCATGTCCAGGCCCTGATTTGATGTACTACACACATCGAGAATCAACCTGAAATTAGGCTTGTCAATTTGTTCAATTAACTTTACCGCCTCAGCAGGAGTATTAATAAAATTAGTCTGATTATCAGACAGGGGTTCCATACATAAAGTTACATCTTTACTTTCAGCATACATAGCACTTTGGTAAAATGTTTCTCTCGCGTGTTCCCAAGTTTGATCAGAATCCCAATCCTCTTGAATAGAACGTTGTTGAGGTGAACCAATAACCATTACTCTCCCATCTAAGTCAGCACAGAGATCGATTAACGCTTGGAAATACTCTAGTGTCTGTTGACGAATTTCACTATCCGGATGATTGACGTATAGGCCTTTTGGCGATACCAAAAGCCAGTGTAACCCGGCGATTTCGATGTTCGAGTCTTCAGCAGCTTTCTTGATTCGATCCCTCTCTGTGATACTAATGTCTCTTACATCATCAGCCAATGTAAACGGGGCAATTTCGACTGCTTTATAACCAAGTCCAGCTGCACATTCGAAAACATCCTCAATTTTCCAGCCCTCAAACATCTCGTTACAAATACATAATTTCATTACTCTAATTCCTCAATACTCTGTGATCTTGATACTCTACAGATTCTAGCATAAAACCAAGAAACGCTCAAGTATCTTTAAATGATCTAATAATCAACATATCTTTTTTACTTGACGTTTTTTTTTTGAATTTGCTATCATTGTCTGTTTCTATATCAGGTTGTAACTAAACAACATATCGTTTTTGAACAAGTAAAAGAAAAGATCTACTTAAACAGGTGAAAGCTCATGATCGAAGTAAAAAACCTCACCAAAAGTTACGGCGCGACAATAGCAGTAAATAACGTTTCCTTTTCTGCTCAAGCGGGTGAAATCGTGGGATTTATTGGCCCAAATGGTGCTGGGAAGAGTACGACGATGCGGGTTATTACCTGCTATTTGCCAGCAGATGAGGGAACAGTAACAGTTGACGGCTATGATGTCTTTGAAGAATCAATAGAAGCAAGGAAACGAATTGGTTATCTGCCCGAAAGTACCCCGCTTTACACTGATATGGGTGTGGTCGATTACCTAAAGTTCGTTGCTCAGATTCGAGGAGTTGCTGGACACACACGCAATGAGAGGATTAAAGATGTAATTGATATATGTAGCCTAGAACCGATGATGCATAAAAATATCGGTGAACTTTCAAAAGGTTATCGCCAAAGAGTAGGTTTGGCACAAGCGTTAATTCATGATCCACCAGTTTTGATACTGGATGAACCAACAGCAGGACTTGATCCCTACCAGATTATCGAAATTCGAAATTTGATAAAAGAAATTGGCAGGCAGAAAACTATTATTTTCAGTACTCATATTCTATCACAAGTCGCAGCAACGTGTGATAGAACACTTATTATAAGTAACGGAAAAATTGTAGCGAACGATTCACCCCAAGAACTGGCACTCAGTACAATGGATCAACAGGTAACACAAATAGGTATCATCGGTCCTCATGAGGAAATCCAGACAAAATTAGAACATCTTGATTTTGTTCTAGACTTTAAAAAGCTCGATTCAGAGACAGAATATTCTTGTTATCACATAACATCTCATAAGGACCATCAAACTGCCCCAGAATTGGCGAAGTTTGTCAGTCAAAATAATTGGGAACTAACTGAATTATATAAAACAGCAATTGATTTAGAAAATGTGTTTTTAAAACTAACTCAAAGTGAGTCACAAAGAACAGGAGAACTAGGATAATGAACAATATATTAGCTCTCTTTAAAAAAGAAACCAGTAGCTATTTCAACTCTCCTATTGCTTACTTTAACATCATTGCCTACCTTGCTGTTTCTGCAGGGCTTTTCTTCTGGTTCGGTTTCTTTTTCGAAAGACGCCAAGCTCAGATGACCTACTTTTTTAGATTAATGCCGTGGATTTTTCTTTTCTTCGTACCAGCTATGACAATGCGTCTGTGGGCAGAGGAGAAGAAGATGGGAACAGTTGAAATGCTTATGACGTTACCAATTAAAAGTCATGAAGTTATCATTGGCAAGTTCCTTTCCAGTTTCTTGCTAATAGCTATCATGGTTATTCTATCGTTTCCAATTCCAATCACACTTTCTTTTTTAGGCGATCCTGATGGTGGCCAGATCATTGCTAGCTACCTAGGCTTGCTTCTAATGGGCGGAGCATATCTGTCAATCGGTTTGTGTGCTTCTACCATAACAAGTGATCAAATTATTGCCTTTATCTCCGGAATTCTGATGTGTTTTGGCATGTTAGTAATCGGTTTTGTCCCATATTTCAGAGATTTCGGTTTAGAATCGCATTTCGGCAGTATAACCAGGGGTGTTGTGGATACACGGGATTTAATCTATTATTTCTCGGTTATCGGATTCTTTTTATACCTCAGTGTCTTATCAGTTGAAAGTAAACGTTGGAGATAGTTCATGGCCATAAAAAAACTTATACACGGGACAAATACAGTCGTCTTAGCACTCGTTATTCTTGGCATTGTGTTAGCCATAAATTTTCTGTCAAAACGATTTTTCAATCGCCTAGATCTAACAGAAAATAAGATGTATACGATATCTAAGTCAACCAAGAAAAAACTTAAAGAATTAGATGACGTTGTACGAATTGAAGCCTATTTTTCCAAGTCACCGGTTCAAGTAAGCAGAATCCGTGGAGAAGTCAAGGATATGTTGGATGAATATAATGCATTCGGAAGTAGCAACCTAAAGATTGATTTTCTGCCTATAGGTGATGATGAAGACTTCAAACAGAAGCTTCGTTTCATGGGTATTCCTGAAGTTCAAGTGAACGTTCGAGAAAAAGACAAAATCGAAGTTGCAAATGTTTACATGGGAATTGCTATACTCTATGAAGACAAGAAGGAAATTATTCCTGTTGTCCAAAACACTTCGAGTTTAGAATATGATCTAACTTCTGCAATCATCAAATTGACCAACACCGAAACATCAACGATTGGTTTTCTCACTGGACATGATGAGTTTGATATAAATGCTCAGAATAATGCCCAACTACGTCAAGAATTAGCGAAGCAATATGAGATTCAAACAGTCGAAATTAAGGACGGGAAACCAATTGATGAAAAAATTTCAACCTTGGTAGTTGCCGGCCCAAAATCAACAATTGGGGAACGAGAAAAATATGAAATTGATCAGTTCATTATGCGGGGTGGTAAAGCGATATTTCTAATAGATTCAATTAATATGCCACCCGGGACAATTCAAGCGAATCCCCTTTCCACTGGTTTAAATGACTTGCTTACCCACCATGGTGTGAAACTTGGAAACAATTTGGTTGCTGATTATGCTTCTCACGATAATTTAACCTATTCCCAAGGTGGTTTTATGACAGTTACTCGTCCATATCCATATTTCCCAAAAGTACTCAAAGAGTTCAAATTCTTGACCGGAGAGACCTCAACGGGGCTAGCTGTCGACCACATGATCACAGGGAGACTGGATAGTTTAACCCTGCCATGGACTAGCAGTCTGGAGATTTTCTCTAATGAGCAAATTAAGACTCATATATTAGCCCAGACTAGCAAAGGATCATCGGCTGTTCAAAGTCCATATGACCTAAATCCCGGAAGTCAACGATTCCAGCCACCAAGTTCTAGCCAAAAGTCATTTCCCGTAGCAGCAATTCTATCAGGAGAATTTAAAAGCTATTATAATGGAAAGGATATTCCTCCCATTGCAGGTAACGAAGATGGAAATACTGGTGAAGGAGCTGAAAAATCTAATCCGGAGACCATCATAGAGGGGCAGCCAACGAAAATTGTAGTAGTCGGCACCTCACAAATCCTAAATCAAGTTAGTCCTGCTGGGATGGCCTTTTTCCAGAACACACTTGATTATCTAGCGCTAGGTGGAGAACTGATAGGTATTCGATCTCAAAAATTAAGTGATAGATCTTTTCAAACAGATCCAGGCAATACAACCAGATTCTTCATCAAATTAATCTGTATTGGATTGGTACCAACTTTAGTTGCAATTATTGGAGCCATGCGCTTCTTATTAAAACGGCGAGCAAGGCAAATGGTAGAATCATTCGGAAGGATGTAAATCATGAAAACTATACAAATTCTGATTTTGCTAGGTATACTTATTTTTCTTGGTGCAGCTATACTTGTTGTTGATAACCCATGGGGGAAGGATGAGAGAACCAAGAAAGTCGAAAGTGCACAAGAACTATTTCCCAGTTTTGATACTGAGACTGTGACCAAAATAGAAATTACCACTGACTCAACAACCACTGTCTTGGCAAAATCTAGTGGTCAATGGCTTGTAGAATCAATGGATAATTATCCTGCAGATCAACAAGGAATCGAAGAGATACTCAAACAGGTTAAAGAGTTCAAAATGCTAGATCTCATCTCAAAAAACCCAGAAAAGCAAGCCAAGTTTGAAGTCGATAGTTCCGGTGTTGAAGCTAAATTTTTGAATTCTGGAAGCACGATTTTGGCCCATGTCTTTATTGGCAAAACAACATCAAGTTTCCTAGATAGTTATATTCGAAAAGATGGCTCAGACGAAGTTTACAAAGCTAAAGGATACCTTAAATCCACGTTTGACAAAGGATCCCGTACATGGAAGAACCGGAAGATTTTCGCCTTTAACAAGGGAGACGTAACCACCTTATCAATGGAATCTGAAGTAGAAGAAATTGAACTTCAGCTTGATTCTGAAGGAAAATGGCAAATGCTTAAACCTATTGTTTCCCTGGCCAAGAAGTCAGAAATCGACCAGATACTTAATACACTGAGTAGTCTCGAAACAGATGACTTCATTGATGGTGACAGTTTTGAATCGACGTCAACAATTACAGCCACTCTCAATGATGGGTCTCAAAGAATCTTAATGACGGCAGATGAAGGTGGTGGGAAACATCCAGCAAAACGAGATGGAGAAAAACAGATTTTTGCTTTATATAAATATAATAGAGAAAAGTTATTTAAGTCGTCTGAAGACTTGAAGGAAGAACCACCCGTCGTTGAGACCAACGAAGAGAATATTGAAAAAGACACCAATAACCAAACACAGGAAAGTGAAGAAAACGAAAATAAATCAAATTGATCCTTCGTGCTAAGTATGTCATACAAAACGACCGCACCTTTATTGAGGATGGTGCGGTTATTTTGTGTGGATCAATAATTCAAAAGGTTGGTCGATACACTGAAATTCGAGATCTCACTCCCACTAAGGTAATTGACCTAGGATCAGCTGTGATCATGCCGGGGCTAATCAATACTCATACCCACCTTGAGCTAACTCACCACAAGAACCTTGTTAATCATTATATTTCTTTTACTGATTGGCTGCTTCAGATTATAACCAAATCGAACTCCCAAGATAATCAACAAATCAATCAAGCTATCTCGGACGGAATCCATTTAACTCTTGCAGGAGGAGCTACGACAATTGGTAACATCCACTCTGCTGAGAGTGGTCTAAAAAAGCTCAAATATTCTCAGATTCGAAAGGTTGTTTTTCTAGAGACACTCGGTTTTTCCCCGCATGTCTTTGCCAACGAATCTGCCCGCATTAATAAACGTTTAGAGTCCCTTCAGAATGATGACTTGTTCACAATAGCTGTTACCCCTCATGCTCCATACTCAACATCTACCAAACTCTATAGGCATTGCACTGATATAGCAAAATCGAAGCGACTAAATTTATCAACACATATTGCTGAAACAAGAGAGGAAATAGAATTCCTGAAACATGGCACGGGCAAACTCACTGAGTTACTAAATATACTTGATATTCCATTGGATACCTGGACCCCTCCTAAAGTTACCCCTATCAAGTATTTAAAGGAACAGGGTGTTTTAGACATCCAACCGCTTTTAGCTCACTGCAATTATTTGACAAACGATGATATCGACATACTAGCTAAAAGCGGTTCAAGTGTTGCCTTTTGTCCTCGCAGTCATCAATATTTCCATCACACTAATCACCCAATCGCACGTTTAATATCAGCAGGCGTCAACGTGTCAATTGGAACTGACAGTTTGGCTAGCAATCGTTCACTAAGTATGCTTGACGAGCTTAAATTCTTAGCCAATAACTATGAGGAGTTGTCATCCGAAATGCTAATTTCTCTTTTTACTATCAATGGCGCAAAATCTTTGAAATTAAAGGGAATTGGCAAGCTAGAAAAGAATTGGCAAGCAGATCTGATTGTCATAGGAATCTCTGACGATCAACGACCAGTGTTTGAACAAGTATGTGACCAGAATTCAGAAAACCTAATGACCATTGTAGCAGGAACTATTTGTTATAAACATAAAACGATAGAAATCTAGGTAGGTTCTAAAATTTCAAATTGCCCCACCAGACTCGACCAAATGGCCTTATTTGTTTATTTCAAAACTATCATCTTTCGCTGCGCCGAGAAATTATCGATTTGCAGCACATAGAAATAAACACCACTAGGCACAAGTTCTCCAATTTGATTTCGACCATCCCAATAAATCGCATCCGATTTATTAATATAGTTTCCTGCTTGAAGGTATCCAACTTCGATTTGGCGTATCTGATGTCCTTTAACATCAAAGATGGAAAGCTTAACGATTGACGCATCCGAAATTTGGAATGGAATCCATGTTTCAGGATTAAACGGATTGGGATAATTTGGCAATAGTTTTGTAACCCTCGGAATACTCCCATCATCAATCATCCAACCCTTTAATAACTTGGTTACAAAGATAATGTTGGGATTTGTCTTGCCCCACACTTCCATTTCGGTTAGTGCATTGCGTAAGCAAGCTGTTCGATTGCTTCGCATTAGTGGAGCCGCAGATGCACCTGTTTTTGCACCAAAGTTACTAGCAACTTGTACGAGATCAAAGATGTCAACTACATAATTTTTGTCGACATCGCCAGTTAAGTTTTCGCCTTTTTTCCCGAATTGACTTGCCACGATTACAAGATCAAAAATGTCAACAATCTCATTTTGATCGATATCCCAAATAAGCCGTTTTCTTGGCTCTTTATACGTAAATTCGCTTGATGTTGATTGATCATCGGGGTTCTTCACCGTTATATTGATAGTACCAGCTTTTTCAACTCTTGGAACGATAACGGCTATCTCTCTTGAGGAAACGAAAGATACATCGATTCCATCAATCTGGCCAAAGCTTACATTCGCTCCATTTTGAAAGTTTTCACCGGAAATAATGATTGTTTCTCCTCCAGAAATTTTATCACTATTAGGAAAGAGACTTGAAATAGTTGGAGCAGGAAGAATATACATGAAGGAAATTAACTGCGTAGAAAATTGGTTGTCAGGATTAGTTACTTGAATTATCACATCCCCTGCTTCCCGTGCGGGGACCTCCGCAATCAACTCCGTCATTGAAACGAAAACGACCCTTTTGGCCTCCGTGCCGCCGAAACTCACGGTTGCGCCTTCCTGAAAATTTTCACCGGTGATTGTAGCTGAAGTGTAACCAACCGTAACACCAAGCATTGGGTTAATCGCTTTAACAACAGGCGCAAGCGATGTATAAACGAAACTTTGAGGCAACTTTGCTGAGCGACCATCTGGATTACTGACGACCAAATCCGTAACACCTAACATTCCAGCAGGAACAATGGCGGTTAAGGAGGTTTTAGACACAAAAGTCACATCTATCATAGCATTCCCACCAATATTAGCTGACACTCCATTCTGAAACTCATTCCCTGTGATAGCGACAGTCATCCCCCCATCAATAATATCAGTTGATGGTTCAATTGATGAAACCGATGGTCCCTCCTTAATTTGAACATGTATGATAGCCAATGAGCTGTCAACCTCATCTTGCGTCAGAACGTGAATCTTTCTGGCAATAATCTCTCCACCATCTTGCTTTACAATGACTTCAAGTTTTTCCCCTGTATCAGCAACGCTTTGGTTTGTAAAATCTATCAAAGTGAAATCGAATGTCCCAGCTTCATCACCCGCAAGCGTACGTTGAGAGTTCTCTGTTACCTTGTTAGTATTTTTGATGATCACCTCTACATTTTCAAG
The DNA here is from genome assembly GCA_002709695.1 of Candidatus Poribacteria bacterium. Lineage (GTDB taxonomy): Bacteria > Poribacteria > WGA-4E > WGA-4E > UBA9662 > UBA9662. The sequence continues at coordinate 23,541 of PAQF01000078.1, read as the reverse complement.
GAGAGTGCCATCACTATCTTGCACTTGACCAGTGATTACCATAATGGGCACCGACCAAGCACAGATGATTCCTATAACCATAAGTAATCCTAAAGTGAGTGATACTGAAGACACCATTCTTTTCATGAAAAAGTCCTTAAGTAAAGCACCGAAATAGTCGTTCAAATTGCTCTGGGGTTTAGGAGAAAAACAACGTCAAAACTTATTCTAGTCTTACACTCAGTAATCTGTCAAATATTTTCCAAAAAGCAAGTGAGCTGCCAGTTTACTAACAGCCTTCAAGATGATTACGAATATGAGGTTCATATTGACAATCAGATGTACTGTTTATTTGTTGCCGCCCCTTCGGACATTAAGTTATAATGTAATCGATTATTGTCATTTATTTCGACAAAATATTAAATGTAGTTTCTAAGGGCATTTCTGAAGAGAGAAACGTGGCAAAAAAACTGCGATCATTACAAACATGGGAAAGGGCACAAAGGTTAATCCCTGGCGGTGTAAACAGTCCAGTTCGGGCCTTTAAATCCGTTGGTGGAACCCCCATTTTCATCAAACATGCTCAAGGCTCAAAAATATACGATATCGACGACAACCAGTATATTGATTATGTAGGTTCCTGGGGTCCTTTGCTTTTAGGACACGCTAACTCGATGGTATTATCGGCAATTTCAGAAGTCATGCAAAATGGTACGAGTTTCGGCGCTCCAACTGAATTGGAAGTTGAATTAGCAGACATCGTTACCTCAGCGGTGAAGTCTGTCGATCAAATTAGAATGGTCAATTCCGGCACGGAAGCAACGATGACGGCAATTCGACTTGCACGTGGATATACAAAACGTAACAAGGTCATAAAAATTGAAGGATGCTATCATGGTCATGTTGACTATTTGCTTGTAAAGGCTGGCTCGGGACTAACAACTTTCGGACTACCTGATAGTGGAGGTGTGCCAAAAGAGTTTGCCCAACATACATTAACAGTCCCTTTCAATGATATTAATGCGGTTCATCAAGTAATTGAAGCACACCCAGATCAGATCGCTTGCCTGATTTTAGAGCCGGTTGCTGGAAACATGGGAGTGATTCCACCCAAGGATGGTTATCTAAATGAACTCCGCAGGGTTACTACTGAACACGGTATTGTTTTGATATTTGATGAAGTCATGACTGGGTTCCGTGTTGCTTATGGCGGAGCACAGGAAATATACGGCGTTGACGCAGATCTTACCTGCTTCGGAAAGATAATTGGTGGGGGTTTGCCTGTAGGAGCATATGGTGGAAGAAAAGAAATAATGCAGTGTGTTTCACCAATCGGTGACGTTTATCAAGCAGGAACTCTGTCTGGAAACCCACTAGCCATGGCAGCTGGAATTGCAACACTAAAAGAGCTCTCACAACCTAGTACATATGCCAAACTTGAAGAAACTTCAAACACACTCTCTGATGGTATAAAACATTCAGCTAAGAAGCATAATATTTCGTCCTTCCATAATCGCGTTGGCTCCATGATAATTTGTTTCTTTACTGATCAAGAAGTAATTGACTATGAAACAGCGAAAACGTCTGATACAGAAAAGTTTTCCAAATACTTTTGGGGACTATTAGACCAAGGTATTTATATAGCGCCTTCACAATTTGAGGCGGGTTTTGTGTCCCTTGCTCACACCGAAGAAGACGTGGAGAATACTATTCGCGCAATAGACCATGTTTTTTCGAACCTGTAATAATCTATGGTGAATCTAGATTTTAATAACATCACGAAGATTATAGCTAATGATTTAGAAGAAATTGAAAGAATCCTGCTTGAAAAGACACGGATCCACTACGATTTCGTTGATGATGCTGTACGCCATGTTATAGAAGGTGGTGGGAAAAGGCTTCGTCCCATACTACTTATACTGTCGTCAAAAGCATGTGGCTATACAGGAACAGGTGCTCATATCCTAGCTGCATGTATTGAACTCATCCACGTAGCCTCATTGGTCCATGACGATGTTCTTGATGATGCACCAATTAGGCGTAGCCAAGCAACGCTTCATTCTAAGTGGGGTAACAAAGTTGCTGTGCTGGTGGGTGATTACCTTCATGCTCGAGTTCTGTCTATGCTAGCTTCACGTGGTTCGGACGATCCAGCTCTTGAGATTCTAGCTAAGGCTGCTCAAGCCATGTGTGAAGGGGAGGTGATCCATGCCTACAAAAATGGTGATTTTGAGATATGCGAAAACAGTTATCTTAAAATCGTTGAGTTAAAAACAGGCAAACTAATTTCTGCATCATGCCATACAGGAGCCATCTTAGGTACGAAAAACCTTGAGCATGTGAATGCTCTTACTAAATATGGTGAATTAATTGGCATAGCGTTCCAAATTATTGATGATCTGCTCGATTTTGTGGCTGACCCAGAAAAATTTGGCAAACAACCATTCAAAGATTTGCATGAAGGTAAGCTAACCTTTCCTATGATCTACGTGCGTGAAAACTGTACCAAAGAAGAGCGCAAAACACTCGAAGACATTTTTAATACAGTAGAACCCGCAAGTGACCAAACAATTGAATGGATGAATCAACTATTGGAATCTTATAGAGTTAAATCATATTGCCTTAAGGTTACTCAAAAATATGTAGACCGTGCAAAGGCAGCATTGAATGTGTTACCTAATACAGACGCTAAAGTCGCTCTCAATAATCTTGGAGACTCTCTAGTATCAAGAGACTCATAGATTGACCTCTTTACCAAAAAAAACAGGTCTAGGTTTTGATGTTTTACCCCGCATTCTTGAATTTACAAGGCAAAAAGTGCCTTGTCGTTGGAGCAGGTACTGTTGCTGAGAGGAAAACTATCTCTCTATTACGTAGTGGAAGTGAAGTTCACCTGATAAGTCCAACAGTAACAAGACATTTACACGATTTAATCCAACAAGGCCATATATCTTGGTTTAAACGCCAATTCCAAGATGGAGACACCACAGGATTTTTCCTTGTATGTGCTGCAACAAACTCTACACAAACGAATACCCGTATTTTCAAGGAAGCACATACAAAAAATGGGATTGACCTTGTCAATGTCGTTGATGTCGTACCAGAATGTACCTTTGCAGCGACTTCAATTGTGGTACTTGAGAAAGTATCGATCAGCATTTCAACAAGCGGCAAAAGTCCTGCAGTCTGTAGACGTATACGCGAATATATCGAGTCAAGATTTTGCCAAGATGTTATCAACTGCTTTGCAGAGAAACCATTAGCCCCTAAAAGCACCGAAAAAACTTCTGAAGGGAGAAAACAAGCTTTCAACTCCAAGCTTCCGTATCCAATTGGGTTCCTACTAACAAATCGTCAGTGTATAACCATAGGTAAAAGCAATAAATTATCGAGAAAAATCAACCTGTTGCGTAAATGTGGTGCCAAAGTTAAAATGGAGAACGATAACACACTAAAACTGAACTCATCTGCATTCCTTACTTTCGCAGATGTGGAGCACCAAGAATATTGTGGTTCCCAACTTGTTGAGCTGACGAGAAATCCTATGCGAGGTACTTTTTACACTCCCTTAGCTATTATAGATCGAGGTTTAGTCATCGGCATCACTCCGAATTTAGACTCAAAAAGTGAGTGGGAATATGCTAAGCAAATACAAATAGACTTGTCAACTCAATTCGAAAATCAGGGCTATGGCCATTTTCTTGATTTTCTGGGGAGTTTGCGGCCCCAGGTAATGAACTCAATTCCAACAACAACGAAACGCAAAAAGTTTTTTGAAGACATAATTGATCAAAACTCTAAAGGTGAAAAGGAACGATGTTGTTTCGATTTCAGCAATTCAGGATGCGCAAACGAGTGCACATTTAATTTGGTACGTACACATAGAACAAATCAAATACAAAAAGAAATCCAGAAAAAAATACAAACTTATTCTTACAACTAGAAAAGCATGAACAAAATTGTCATTGTTGGCACAAGTCATCATACAGCCCCCCTTGAATTTCGGGAAAAACTGACTTTTAGTGACAGCGAACTCATAAGCACCTTGAAAACATTAAAGCATCATCAACAAATCGAAGAAATTGCCATTCTGTCAACTTGTAACCGTGTCGAATTATATGCTGTTATTAAACCAAGTGCTAAGGTGGAGATTCTATCCGATTATCTTGTTGCATTACACCAAATCGACAGAGGAGAGTTTGACGAATATACCTATAATTACGAAGGATCTAAGGCTATTTTACACCTCTTTCGTGTTGCTTCAAGTCTTGATTCGATGGTCATTGGCGAGTCACAGATCCTCAGTCAAATCAAAGAATCATACGAACAAGCCTTATCAGCTGAAACAACCAGTCAATTACTGAATCGCCTACTTACAAAAGCAATTCAGGTTGGTAAACGCACAAGGTCGACGACCCAAATTGCGTCACGAGCTGTCTCAATCAGCTATGTAGCAGTCGAACTAACCAAAAAGATCTTTACCAATTTAGAAAGCAAATCCGTTACAATTATCGGTGCAGGTGAAATGGGAGAATTGGCGGTACGAGCTCTAGTTGAGAATGGAGCGTCCAAGGTTTCTGTCGTTAACCGAACCTGTGAACGGGCTGAGCGTGTAGCTGAAATGTTTGATGGAACAGCAACCATTTTCGATAACAACCTTGATTTTTTGATCGAGACCGACATTGTTATCTCTTCGACAACTGCACCCCATTACCTTGTTCAAATTGAGCCATTTAAAGAAATAATGAAGAAACGCGATAATCGGCCTATTGTAATGATTGACATTGCCGTACCACGTGATATCGACCCAAGCATTAGCAACGTGGAAAATACTTTCCTATATAATATTGATGATTTACGACATATAATCTCATCCAATATCGAAGAACGAAGACAAGACGCTAAAACGGGTGAAGGAATTGTTAGAGAAGAAGCAACTAACTTCAACGAATACATTAAAATGCTAGAAGCTGATCCCACAATTAAAGCCCTTCACCAACGCTTCGATCAAATTATTGAACGCGAATTGTGTGTTTGTGTCAATAAAGCTAACCTCTCCGATAATCAGGAACAAATTGTACGATCAATGACTAAATCAATTATCAAGAGACTTCTTCACCAACCAACTAAGAACCTACGCCAATGTTTCATCTCATCTGATAACGATCAGGATCAGAACATCCAAATTGTACAGGAGCTTTTTGAACTAGAACAATTTGACAAGCTGGATTAGTTGTAGTGGGACACCATATAACAATAGGCACTCGTGGCAGTAAGCTTGCTCTCTGGCAAGCGGAGCATGTTCGAGGACTTTTAGTTAATACTTATGCCAACCTCCATATCGATTTCTCTATTATCAAGACAACAGGAGATCAATTACAATCGAACTCACTGATTAACATTTCAAAGGGATTATTTACAAAAGAAATTGAAATTGCCTTACTTAATCAGCAGATTGACTTGGCTGTACACAGTATTAAGGATTTACCAACTGACTTGCCAAAAGGCCTAAAAATCTGCTGTATTCCTGTGCGGGAAGATCCCCGCGATGCACTTGTTTCTAGATCCAAATTAGAGTTGAATAATCTCCCGATGGGAGCAAAGATTGGTACCAGTAGCCTCAGACGAAAATCGCAACTTCTCCACCTTCGTCCCGATATTGAAGTTACAGCGCTACGAGGCAACATTGACACACGAATGAGAAAACTAAAAGAAACTGACCTAGACGCTATCGTTTTGGCCGCGGCTGGAGTCAAGCGTTTATTCGGGGAAGATGATGTCACACAATTCTTTGAAGTTGATGAAATTGTTCCCGCTGCAGGTCAAGGTGCTTTGGGAATTGAAACCCGCGAAAATGATGATAAGATCAACACTTTATTTAAAAAAATCCGTTGTCAGAGAAGTGAAGTAGAAGTAGAAGTAGAGCGTATTGTCCTACGAGAACTTGGTGGTGGATGTCAAGTACCAATTGGAGTGAATGCACAATTAGAGGGAAAAAAATTATCTGTAATTGGTTTAGTTTCAAGCCCCGATGGGCGGAAAAGAATACTACAGAAGATTGTAAACGATTCATCAAACCCAATAGAAATCGGGTTCTCACTAGCGGAAAAACTTATCCAAAACGGAGCTAAAGAAATTTTGCAAATCCAATTTGGAGCGAAGCAATGAATAAAAAAAAACTTACACTTGGCCAGAAAGAACATTACAATCAAAAAGGTTATGTTATCCTTCGTGAACTTTTCAGCCAAACTGAATGCGATGATTTTGTCGGGTATATGATGGATCTACACGCTGGTCGGCGGAAATTAGATGGCTTTACGTTACGACAAGCAGATGAGTGGGGGCGTACTCACAACCAACATGCTTATGACCCAATAGCAATGGAATGGTTAATAGATGTGAGATTACGCCAGCCTCTTTACGATTGTTTAGGTGAAGACGCTGACGGTATCCAAACAATGTACTTTTGGAAAGGATCGGAACAACGTCGACATCAAGATCAATTTTATTTGCCACGTTGCATATCAGCTTGGATCGCCCTCCAAGACATTAGTATTGAGAATGGGACAATTTATGTACAACCTAGTTCGCATAAGAATCGCTTAATCACACGCCATGATTTTGAAGAAGCAGGAGATTTTCATGGTCTGGACTATAATGATGCCGTTGATCTTCTATTCGAGGAGAATAATCTTCCCGAAATAGAAGTTGAAGCCTCACCAGGAGACGTCGTCTTCTTCCATGGAGTTCTAATACATCGAGGTGGTCCCATTCTAAACAGAGAATCGTTTCGACATGTACTGGCAAATCACTACATACCACATGGTTTGACTGGTTGGGATCTTGGTTGGCCGAGATATAGCTTTGATGGAGAAAAGCATTAATTTACAATTTCAACCGGCCTTCCAGATCATCGATTAACTGACGTGCGACTCGCCCTGATCTCCCGCTTGATGACGCTTCCCATTCAATAGCTTCCCGTTCAAGCTCATCATCTGAAATAGGAAGTTTCCGCTGGTGAGCGTAGTGCGACACAATATCAAGGTAAGTTTTTCTCGAAATACGTTGGAAGGCAATTCGTAATCCAAACCGATCACTCAACGACACCTTTTCTTCAATAGTTTCACGGGGATAGAGTTCATCTTGATCTGTCGCTGGAAATTTATTTTCTACAATTTGGCGAGGCATAAGATGACGGCGGTTTGATGTAGCATAAATTAAAACATTATCCGGTTTTGCTGAAATCCCACCTTCTAACATCGCCTTCAATTCACGATATTCTGCTTCTTGGTTGTCAAAGGAGAGATCATCACAAAAAAGCACGTAGCTTTCCTGCCTATTCCAAAGGAGTTCGGTTAGCTCTTGTAAATAGATCAATCCGTCTTTATTAACTTCAATTAGCCTTAATCCGTGACTTTCATAACGGTTAAAAATAGCTTTTACAAGCGACGACTTTCCTGTCCCTCTATCTCCCCACAATAGGACATGGTTTGCAGGCAAACCACAGAGAAATTGTCGTGTGTTTCGATCTAAAGTATCAACTTCTCGATTGATTCCGATTAAGTCGTTAGGATTAGCCAAATCCGGGTGCAGAACTGGAACTAGCCTAGGAATTCCAAATCGAATTTGCCACCGAAAAGTTGAATATTGACCAAGGATTAAATTAGTTTCGTCCTCTAAATTAATAGCTTCATGTTGCGAAAAGAATTTTTCTGCTTTATCAATAAGATGGGTCAATCGAGGAATTAAAACCTTCCATTCATCTATCATTAAATAGGTATACCTTTTTTATTCAGATCTATAACTTGGTTAAGTTCGATTGACTTTTTTAGTGCGTCACAGACATTCATGGTATTAATAGCATCTACAATCAATTTTGAGTTGAAAGCTCCATTTTGAGTGGCAGCCGAAAAACACTCGATCATTTTGACTTCTTGAGCGCAACCACTAATTCGATGTTCCATATCCTTGCCATTTGCACGATGAATCCAGAAACGGGCTGTCTCGGGCTTCCATGGAACAGTAAAATCATCACAAATTAAGGACGCTTGAGTTCCAGCGATTTCAAACCACTTCCGCATGCCAGTGTCAAAACCACAATCAAACGAAGCCATTCGTTGTCCATCAAACCATAGAATAGCAGTCAAATTATAATCGACATCGTTCTCATAACGTGCAGTAGCAAAAACTCTAGTTGGGCAATCATTAAAGGCCCAAAGGATAGCACGAATACAATAGTAGCCAAGATCACCAAGACTTCCTCCACCAAGCTCTTTTCTGACCCGAATATTGTCATAGGGGATCTGATCCCAGTTAAAGGTAAAAGTTGCTGTCACACGCCGCATCTCTCCAAGACTTCCATTTTCAATCAACTCTAGCATTTTGCTTGTTCGGTCATGATGAACCCACATGACTCCATCCATCAACTGCACCTGATTTGTTTTACATGCATTTGACATGGCAATTGCCTCATCTACTGTTACTGACAACGGTTTCTCACATAAAACGTGCTTTCCTTGATCTGCAGCTTTAATCGTCCATTCAGCATGCATCGATGGTGGAAGAGGGATGTATACTGCATCGATTCGTGGATCTGCTAAAAGCTCATCATAACTTCCATAAGCATGTTCGACTTGATTATTTTTTGACCACTGCTTTGCTCTTGTTTTAGACCGACTAGCCACAGCTACCAATTCAGCATTTTCAGCCATTTTGATAGCTTCTCCCACTTTTTTCGCGATTCCAGCAGTGCCTAGAACCCCCCATTGAACTTTTGTTTTAACCATCATTCTTTCCACAAACCTTGATAGAGTTCAGACTCCGAAAATCCTGCTAATGCATGAAAGCGCAAGAACATAAAAGGATGATCCGATGTCAGCTGATTTGACCTCTCCCAGCGTTCAATACCTATACGTGCAGCATCTGGTAATTTTTGATGAACTACGTTACGTTTAGCTTGAACAATCTTTGCTTGTTTCAGGTAATCTTCAGGATTAATCTTAACTTTATTGACATCAATAGCCAGTTTGAAATTGATCATTGCTTGTCGTGCAACCTCCAAATCCTGACAAGCAATTAGTCCAGCGCGATCAGCTGAAATCTCACGAGCCAGTGTCCAATCAACCAATATCAAATTGGATATTTTGCTTATGAAGGACTCGATTAAGCTTTGAACCCATTTACCCAAAATAATCTGGATAGAGTCAAACCCACCTGAAAACAACATCTCAAAAAAGACATGATCACACAATATATGACCCATCTGTTGGCCTATTGCAAAACGAAGTGCAATTACATTAGATTTCTCAATCAAGTCAGATGAAAGTAGGATCATCGGGTCATGAAAATTAACGACATCCGCTGTCATAGAAGTATCACCTACAACAAAAACATGGGGCACCTTTTCTAAACCAAGTATTTCTGCACAGACATCAACTTCTTTTTTTAGCCAACCAAATTGGTCTTCAGTTACACGTACACCACGTTTCATAATTTTGATCGTTAATTGATAATCGTTTAGTTCCGCTGTGTTTTCACGTAGCCAAGGAACAATAAAATCGTGCTCAGTCCCTAGTGCTTTTCGTACGAGAAGTGGGATTTTCTTTTCACGGAAACCTTCTAGAAAATTTTGATCCTCTTCAGTTTGAAAGGTTTCGAACATAAGGTTTTTGGGAACATTGTAAGGCAATGTTTCAGCAAAGGCCATCCCCATCAAAGAAAAAAAAGATACTATAAAAACAGTATAAACTCTGTCCAAAAAACACCTCCCAAAGGTTGTTATCATAAGATATAGTATGATCCAAGTCAATTCCTTTTTAAGGGATAAGTTTCTCTTGACAAAGACATCCTGCTATGAGATGATTCACGTCAGTCTAAACCTTAGAATTTCTCCTTGAATTCAATGCAAAATCATCCCAATTACTATAGTGAACTAAAAGTCAGCCGAAGCGCAACTTCGAAAGAAATTAAACGAGCCTTCCGTAGATTAGCCAAACAGTTCCATCCTGACAAAAATCAGACGAAGAACGCAGGCCAGACATTTCAATCCATACAAACAGCCTATGAAGTTCTTGGTAATGATCGGAAAAAATGGGAATACGATACATGGATTGCAGAGATAGAACGGAAGAAGAAAAAACACCAGTTTTATGCAGAAAGACTACGGCGGTCGAGATTACAACGGGAAAAATGTGACTTGGTGTTTCAGGAATTATTGCACTTCAATCACGAAAAGGGAATTCAACTCTACGAAGAACTACAAGCAGAAATACAAGATTTCTGCATTGATGATTTCATGAATTATACTGAAAGCCGTGATTGTGAATTTTTAATTGCCGAGGCTTATCAAGCAACTAACAATTACCACGCGGCAATGCATCTCTATGAAAAGTTGCTCTCTTATGAGAAACGGCGACCTGTTTTCCACCATTTTGTACCTGAAATCCGGGACAGACTTAAAAAAGTATATATCGATTGCCTAACAAACCCAAAAAACTTAGAGAATATACCAAATGATTTGGCAAAGATTAAAGACCTGAAGTTATCTAAGCGAGAGCAAGCTTGGGTTTACCGTCGGCTGGCTGAACTTTATGTAGGAGCTGGGTTGAAAGATATGGGAAAAGATATGTTGACAAAAGCCCTTCAACTTAATCCTAAATTGGCAGGTATCAAAAAAATTTGTCTGGAATTGGGATTGACAAACTCTCCACATCTTTCTACAGCGAGCAAAATCTAGAGTCGATAGCGTTGACCGCATCTCTCCTATAGTTACGGCCGTAGAAAAAATTTAAAAACGAAAAGGACTTGGAATAAATATTTATTGCCATATTAAGTGTTCCTAGAGGGTAAAACAGGTGAACTTGTCTTTAAACTCCCCGATGATTGATAAACTTATTGATCTCGCTCTAGCAGAAGATATCAGTGGCGGTGATATCACAACAGAATCAACTATTAGAGCTTCGCAGCAAGGCATTGGTACTATCATTACCAAGAGTGTTGGTGTTATCGCAGGTCTCCCTATCGTAAAACGCGTTCTAAGTCACATTGACCCTAGTCTGGATTTTCACCAATTAGTTTCTGATGGAACCAAAGTTGAACCGATGACACCTATAGCCGAGGTAACAGGTTGTGCAAAGTCAATCCTAACGGGAGAACGAACAGCACTAAACTTTCTGCAAAAGCTATCTGGTACGGCAACATTGACAGCGGAATTTGTCGATGTTGTTAAAAATACTAAGACCAAAATCGTAGACACACGAAAAACAACTCCTGGCTGGCGTTTACTACAAAAATATGCCGTTCGTGTTGGTGGCGGGAAAAACCACCGTTTTGGCTTGTACGATGGTATTCTGATAAAAGATAATCACATTGTTGCAGCTGGTGGCATCCAACGAGCAGTTGAAATGGCACGTTCAAGTGCACCACACACTGCCAAGATAGAAATTGAAGTTGAAACAATTAATCAAGTTGAGGAAGCACTTCGAGCAAAAGCCGACATTTTGCTGCTTGACAACATGAACAACAAAACGATGCAAGCAGCTGTCAAAAAAGTCAATGGCAATGCTATAACCGAAGCCTCTGGAGGAATTACTCTCGACCGAATACAAGAAATTTCTGAAATTGGTGTTGATTTTATTTCTGTAGGTGCACTAACTCACTCGGCAATGCCTTTAGATATGAGCCTAGATCTACAAATTAATCATGCACCCAAAACCTGAAGCGATACAAGAAAAAATCATTGTCCAAACAACAAATCTATCCAAATGGTATGGTCAAGTCATTAGTCTTAATGACTTAACGCTCCAAATACATACAGGTGTAACCGGTTTACTTGGCCCAAACGGTGCGGGGAAATCCACGTTGCTTAGATTACTCGTCGGCCAACTGAAACCTAGCACAGGTTCAGTACTTCTCTTGAATCAACCCGTTTGGAACAACCCGCACCTCAAGCACAATATAGGTTACTGTCCTGACAGTGGGAATCTATACGGTTCGATGTCTGGCTTCGAATTTGTCAAGTTTCTAGCTTTACTGAATGGTTACTCTGATAGTGAAGCAAAACAACGAACCCAAAACGTCATCGAGTTAGTCGGCATGTCCGATCAACAGGATAAACCTATCACAACTTATAGTAAAGGTATGCGTCAGCGGATTAAGTTTGCCCAAGCTCTAGTACACGACCCTGAACTAATTTTCCTTGATGAACCACTTAATGGGATGGATCCAGTTGGACGCCTAAAAACGATTCAGTTAATTCGCAAACTAGGTGAAACAGGATACAGCGTAATCGTTTCAAGTCATGTTTTGCATGAAGTAGAAGCGATGACCGAATCAATTTTGCTGATCCATCAAGGACAAATACGAGCTGAGGGTAGTATCTCGAATATACGGGACCTGATCGATGAACACCCACATCAAGTCTATATTCACTGTGACCGTCCGCGTGATCTAGGAGCTATTTGCTTAGGTTTAGACCACGTCGTCAGTGTTAAATTCGATCAAACAAAAAATGGAGTAATTGTTGAAACAATCAGGCCTGACGATTTTTACACTCGTTTGCCAGAGATCATTATTGAAAAAGATATTTCAGTCGAACAAATGTTTTCACCAAATGACAATCTCGACACAGTTTTTAAATATTTAGTCCATTGAAAAAAAGCGAAAGGATAAAATGACAAATACCTTACCCAACTACATCAATAATACATGGGTTAAATCGAAAGCTACAGAGTATGCAGATGTCATCAACCCTGCGACGGCAGAGGTAATTGCTCAAGTTCCACTTTCTCCAAGCGACGAAGTTAATCAAGCTGTGCTAACCGCTGAGCAGGCTTGGATAGAATGGCGACAGACCCCCCCATCTGATAGAGTTCAGCATCTCTTTACACTCAAGAATTTGTTAGAGGAAAACTTAGATGATCTTGCCCAAACTATCACTTTCGAATGTGGGAAGACCCTTGAAGAATCCAAAGGAGAACTAAGACGCGCTATTGAAAATGTCGAAGTTGCTTGTGGAATTCCAACTTTGATGCAGGGATATAACCTAGAGGATATTGCTAGCGGCATAGACGAAATTATGATACGCCAACCCGTTGGTGTATGTGCCGCAATTACCCCCTTTAACTTCCCTGCTATGATTGTGGCTTGGTTTTTGCCATATGCTGTTGCGTGTGGAAACACCTACATCGTAAAACCATCAGAGAAAGTTCCACTGACGATGAAAAAATTGTTCGAACTATTCGAGCAAGCGGGATTTCCTGCAGGAGTGATAAACCTCGTTCATGGCGGTAGAGAAACAGCCGAAGCAATCTTAAATCATCCTGGAATTAAAGCCATTAGCTTTGTTGGTTCAACAAACGTAGCTAAGCATGTATATGCGCTCGCTACTGCAAACGGGAAACGCGCACAATGCCAGGGGGGCGCGAAAAATCCTATTATCATACTCCCAGACGCAGATATCGAAACAGCTAGCAAAATTATCGCTGATAGTGCCTTTGGTTGTGCAGGTCAACGTTGTCTCGCGGCCTCGCTGGCTATCACTGTTGGCGATTCCCAAAAGGATTTTACTGAAGCTATTGTTAGCCAAGCTAACTCACGAGTTGTCGGTTTTGGTCTAGATGATGGAGTCCAGATGGGACCAGTGATCACACATGCAAGCAAGGACAGGATTGAGAACCTGATTCTATCAGGTTTGAATGAAAATTCAGAGTTATTAGTCGACGGCAGAAACACAAAAATCAGCAATTATGAAAATGGCAGTTTCGTCAAACCAACTATTCTTCAAAACCTAAAGTTAGATGGCACCATCATTCATACAGAGATTTTTGGCCCAGTTTTGGGCATGGTTCATATGGACACTGTCGATGATGCAATCGATTTTGTAAATAGTGGTCGTTATGGGAACATGGCATGTTTATTTACAAACAGCGGTGCTGCAGCACGAAAATTCCGTTATGAAGCGCAGGTAGGAAATATTGGAATTAACCTTGGCGTTGCTGCTCCAATGGCATTTTTCCCATTTAGTGGTTGGAGAGACAGTTTTTTCGGTGACATGCACGGCCAAGGAAAAGACGCAGTTGAATTCTTTACACAGAAGAAAGTAGTTGCCGAACGATGGTTTCGAAACTGGTCACGCAAGTTTTAACTAAACTGTAAATTTCTACCTCTATATCAGAAAATCAAATATATCAGAAAATCAAAGGAAACTTGATCTAGGTTTGTCAGTGTTATGTATCTAAAAAAACCTCATATGAGAACTAAGAATCGCATATAGTTCTACACCTGTGATCAGTCTGAAGATTTAGTGAGGGGTCATAAATGAGTCAATCTTGGCGTCGTGCAGATGATGAAGTTTTGTCTGTCTTGCAAGACGTTGTTGCTATTGAGAGCATTAATCCTGACTTGCCAGGCGGCAAAGACGGAGAGTTGAGGATGGTAGAATATATCGCTAGTTTTTTTGCTGATATAGGTATTCCCTACGAAACACATGAAATTCTGCCGGCCAGGCATAATATCGTTGCCACTTTGGATGGGGCAGATCCCAATCGTGTATTGTTGTTTGAATGTCATATGGATACTGTCTCAGTTGACATTATGACAATTCCGCCATTTACACCTGATATTCGTAATGACTTACTCTATGGCCGTGGTGCCTGCGATACTAAGGCAGGAGGAGTCGCCATGATGATGGCCATGAAACGTTTGAAGGAAAAAGGTCTCACCCCACCATGCACCATCAAGTACGCCGGTGTTGTGGATGAAGAATATCTATTTCGAGGCGCCTCACATTTAGCCTCAATTACCGAGGCAGAAGCTGTCGTCGTTTCCGAACCAACCGAATTGGAAATTGTCCGGACACATAAAGGATTAGCTCGGTTTCGTATTATTGTTAAAGGAACAGCCGCACATAGTTCTAAACCTCATCTCGGTATCAATGCGATTACTAAAATGGCCCGATTGATTTGCGCTATTGAAGATGAAATTGTACCGATATATAAGACCAATACACATCCCCTTGTAGGTAGTCCAACTTTAAATATTGGAGTAATTTCTGGAGGCACACAGATCAATTTTGTGCCTGAACAATGTGTTATTGAAATCGACCGGCGTACGATCCCAGGTGAGAACCCCATAGAGACCATAGAATTGTTTCAACAGGTTTTGTCACGAGCACAAGATTCCGACCCAGACCTAGATGTAACCTTAGAAAAGCCATTTTTACTTGATGGAGCGATGGAAACATCAGCGGACTCACATATCGTAAAAATTGGCGTGGAAGCTTGTAAAACCATATTAGGAGATGCTGTTACCTCAGGCGTTCCTTACGGAACTGATGCCAGCAAGTTCACTGCTGCTGGTATTCCTGCTATAGTCCTTGGTCCAGGAAGTATCGATCAAGCACACGCTGCAGTTGAGTGGGTTGAGTGTGATCAAGTACTTCAAGCAGTTGACATTTACCAACAGATTATGATGAATTTCTAAATCACTTTCAGATCAGATTGTAAGATTACACCCTGCTAATTGAAAATTTGAGGAACAAACATTCAATTGAGCAGGGCAGAGAA
Source organism: Candidatus Poribacteria bacterium (assembly GCA_002709695.1). Taxonomy (GTDB): domain Bacteria; phylum Poribacteria; class WGA-4E; order WGA-4E; family UBA9662; genus UBA9662. The sequence goes on along the minus strand of PAQF01000078.1, from coordinate 7,999 downwards.
ACTCTTACTAGAGTTGCTAGCGCCTTGACTGCAAACTCGGTCTAAGTTTCAATTTTACTGACATCTTGAATTCATTAATCTTTTCCCTGCATACTACTAGCAACCTTAGCAGAAAACAGATTTGTCTGCGATTATGACTGATTTTGGTTTAGATTGGTCGAATCCAGATGTTACGGTATCGAACAAGATCTCCATGATCTTGCAATCGGAGTGGTGCTTCTGGAGGATGCGGTTGGCTATACGATGACAAGCTTCTATGTCCAGTGGGTCCCAAAACAGCCTGATGATGGTGGACGAGAACCCCATTATGAATAATGGTTGCATAGGCTGGTTGAATTAATTCGTTTCCATCAAAGCGAGGACCTATAAAAATGATGTCATATGTTTGCCATTCACCAGGTTTTCGACACGCGTTTACCAAAGGTGGGTATTGCCCATAAATAGCCGCAGTGATTCCATCAGCATAAGTAATGTTATCATAACCGTCAAGTACTTGGATTTCGTATCTATCCATCAGAAACACGCCACTGTTTCCTCGCCCCTGACTTTCACCTTTAACTTCACTTGGTGAAGCCCATTCTATATGAAGCTGGCAGTTGCCAAAACTGTCTTTGGTTTTTATGTCTCCAGTGCGAGTTACTTCCATGTAACCGTCTTCAACTTTCCACTGTACTTCACCATCTCGGCCAACCCATTTTGATGTATCTGCTCCATCAAAAAGAACTACGGCATCAGATGGGGCACCTCCAAGACTTTCCTGTGTACCAGGGGTAACAATTGCAGGCTGCGGCCGATCCCCATCATGGACATGCCATTCAGAATCAGGAAGTATTGGTGTGTCATTATATCCAACACTCATTATTTGTACTCCTTAGTGAATTATCTTAATTTCTTATTTCTAGATTCCAGTTAAAAGGACCATTTTTGGTTTGAGTTTGAACACATGACCAAGCAATTAGTAGCGGAATAATGCCGAGACTAAGAAAAAGTGTTGTAGTACTTAATCAGCCCCTTGCAAGGAACAAGGATCCAAGCGAGACGCATAGCACTTCTATTACCGTCAATGGTCTCAATTGACACCATCAATTATACGTTTTCTCTAAGCTCAATATACCATAGAAAACTGAAGAGTGTCAATCAAAGGAAAACCTAAAAAAGTTTCTAAAACGTGATTGATGCAGGGATCCTTTACTTTATATCAAGATGATAAACGATTAAACCGAACCAATACAGTTAAAACTCATCTGAATATAAATTTCCTTGGAAAATCTAGCTTTAAAAACTCTACTTGCGGATGACATCAAGGAGGCGAAGTCATCCGAAAAACGTGCATTATGCTGCCGTTATCAATTATCACTTTTTCCAATTGATATCTCTGGCAGTCAGACTATCTATTTCCATTCACCTATTTTTGAAAATCGCTGTTTAGTAATTGGTGATGGTCCTAATCGAGTTGAAACGCAAAATTGGACTAAGCTTTCATCCAGATATACCAATTGGAAAAGGTAACTATCCTAATGGCAGGATTATTCAGTGGGATGGTGGTATTCCCTATCAGGATCCTATAATTCAGAGTATGGAAACAACCAAAGAAATTGACATACCTGAGGAGAGTTAATGGGCTTGAAAAAGAATTGTTTCTTTGAGATTCATTTGCAAAATAATCAAGCGTATTGATCAGGAAATATACTCTATGAGTATCGAATTTAAATGTTCCAGAGCGAAATACTGAAGGTAAAAATCACAGCTACCCCCCCATAAAAACCCTGCATCCAAAGATGCAGGGAATATTTGGGTTTGTCAATATTATCCGACTTTGATCTCAATCTCTTTCGGTTTAGTCTTTTCGGCTTTAGGCAGAGATATCGTCAAGATACCTGCCTTGTAGTCAGCTTTAGTTTGATCTACTTCTACTGTCTCAGGTAACTGAAACGATCTTTCGAATTTCCCGCTGCTGCGCTCTACACGATGACGAGTTCGCCCCTCGCTTTTTGTGTCAACATTTTTTTCTCCAGATATAGTTAAAACATTATCCTCAATCGCAATCTTAACATCTTCTTGCAACACTCCTGGAACTTCAGCGTGTAATTCAAAATGGTCATCTGCCTCAATGATATCAACTGCAGGCACCCACTTTGTCTCTGAACGATGATTGGACAATTGATTGAAAAGATTATGTAATTCACTATCAAACAGACTAAAAGCTGAAAAAGGCTTGTATTGTGTAAGTTTATTCATTTAAAATCTCCTACTTTGATGTATGTTGAATTTTAGATTTTGTATTTTTTAACTGTTCAGCTCAATGTGCAATTAGAATGCCAAACTAGTGAATATTAGCTATAACAGGAATTTACAGAATTTCATGTTAAATAATTCTAAAAAGTATGCCATTTTGGTAATAGAACCTTATGCAACGGCATGTCAAAATGACATACCGTCCCAAGCTACTTACTACTATATTCGGCGGCAGTTAAATCACAGGAGACTAAAACCTCACTACCAACAAATCAAAATCCTATCGAAACACAAAAATCAATACATGCTCACAAAAACCCCATACTCAACAAAAGGCATAAACAAAAGCATCACTAATTCTTTTTCTTGGCAACTCCAATTTATTTTACTTCCCTACATCTGGAGAACCCTCGCCTTTAATGAAGAAAAAACTCTATAAGCCTAAAAAAACTTTTGAACCAAAATAAAATTAAGGATATCACGATTTACACTAAGCTATCGGTTCATATATTATGATTTTGAGAAACACGAAAAACACCTGTAATGTTCGGTAAATATGTGTTATGTTTTCTTACTTTGCTACGATGTTGTTTTGTTCTTCCCTCCCTAATCAGTCCCAAGAAGACAATTAAAGAAGACGAAGGAGACAACGATAACGATGAGTCAACTACTCACACCCAACACAAAAGTTACAAGACTTACAAATGAACAGATACAGTGCTTCTGGGAAGAAGCATACCTTGTGATTGATGATGTCTTCCCTCCTAGCGACGTCGAGCTACTTCGCGAAGCGTGTGACTCGCCCGAAGTAGTAACTGAGTGGAAGAAACAAGACCATGAGAACAAAACAGTGCATTTGTTAGAGGTCACAGTCAAGCATCCAATTTTCATGGAATTGGCCAAAAGTCCACGTATTCTGAAACGAATAACACCACTGATCGGTCCCAATATCCAGCTTCAACACTCTAAACTAGCAACAAAGCCACCTATGAAAGGGAAAGGCCCATTTGCTTGGCACCAAGACTTCGCGTATTTCCCACACACTAATACAGATTTGGTCGCTGTGATGGTACTTCTGGACGATTCGACACCCTCAAATGGCTGTATGCAGGTCGTTCGAGGAAGCCACAAACTAGGCTTGCTAAACCATATGCAGGATGGGCTCTTCACAGGAATGTGCCAAGAGTCACAATATTGGGACGACGAACTTCAGATAGCACAAGTAACACCGAAAGCAGGGGGGATTAGCATCCACCATTGTTTGGCACTTCATGGTTCACCCGCTAATATCTCTGGGCGACTACGTCGCGGCGTTGTTTTCCAGTATCGTGCTGATGATTCTTATCAGCTAGCAGACGGCGTCTGGGAAGATACAGGTCTACTAGTATGCGGAGAGAAACGGGGTCGGGTACGATGTGACGTAGGCGTAATCCGCCTACCTAAATCCAGTCGTTACCCCGGTCACCCCTTCGGACATGCTTGGAATCAGGAAGGAAAATTAGCACAACAGGATGCTTCTCCAACTTGAGAATGTCCCACCATGCTATGATACAATAACTTAAACAAGTAACAGATACCAAAGCAAACAAAATGGCGATACTTTCTAACAACGATTGGAATTTTTTCAGAAAAAACGGCTACATTATTGTTCCCAAGGCTTTGCCCCAGAAGAATCTTGATGCCGTAATAGATGCGATGTACAACTTTCTTGGTATGACACATGACAAGCCTGATGATTGGTATCGTAGACCACTTCGTACTAATGGAATGGTCGAGATGTATCACCATCAGGCAATGTGGGACAACCGCCAGCATTCACGAATACATCAGATTTTCACCGAGATTTGGGAGACAGAAAAGCTGTGGGTGTCGATCGATCGCATCAGTTTCAAACCACCAGCCCATCCAAATTACCCTGATTATGCAAACGAGGGTTTCATTCATTGGGATGCAGATACATCTAAGTTACCTTTAAGTTTTGGTGTACAAGGTGTACTATACTTGACTGACACGGAGGAGAATCAGGGAGGGTTTCAATGTATTCCCGGTATTCACCACCAATTAGCAGATTTTGGTGCAAACCGCCCACCAAATTATAAATACGAAATTCCCAGCCTGAGAGAATTCACACCAAAGGCAATTTCAGGTAAAGCTGGGGACTTACTCATCTGGCATCGAGCATTAGCACACGGTAATGCTCACAACACATCAAACAAACCACGACTAGCACAATATATCAGCATGAGCCCTGCTAGAATGGAAAATGAAGATTACCGTCAACAGCGAATTAACCTCTGGAAAAACCGGGAAGAACCACCATCCAACGCTTTCCCTGGTGATCCACGGGGGTGGGAAAAAGAACACCCTGTGGCACAACTCACATCCTTGGGTAAGAAATTGCTTGGCTTGGATATGTGGGAATAATAGAGAACACCCAAACCAAACAATCTAATTATGGCAACAGAAAACAAATATCTGGAGCAATTCCAACAAACTGGGTACACCATACTAGAAGGGCGAATTGATCTCCAAACAATCAATATCTGGAAAAAGTCTTTTCACCAGCTAATTCAGGAATTCGATCCAATTCAGCGACCATCAAAATATGGTCTAGGCAAGCAAATTGTAATGGATAATTTGGTGGAACATGCCCCCAAGATAATGTTACCTGCTGTCACCAACCCAGTAATTCTGGATTTTCTAGAATTATTGATGGGCCCTTTTGTACAACTTGAAAGTTTGCGTATTAACCTAACCGAGCCAGTAGCTGCAGAACAGCTCGAGGTCGAAACAAGAAATTGGCACCGAGACATGTGGACAATTCCTGTTGGTTGGACTAGCGATTATCTCCCACCAAATGCTTGCAATGTCTTAACCTATTTCCAAGATATAGATAAGAAGATTGGCCCACTGCGGATATTACCCGGCTCACACCGTTCCGAAAATCTAGTCCAAAATCAATTTCAAGCACAACCCAATGAACACTTCATTTACGCTCGAGCAGGTGATGTTGTGGTTATCCACTCAGCTTTAGTTCACGCGGCCTCACCAAACATAAGTGGCCAGCCACGATATTTTATGAGTCGTTTTTACAATAAAAGTTATCTGCCACATCGAGACCAACATACTGGCCCCAATGTTCAACAGATTATCGAAGCAGCTCAGCAACAAAAAGATCGACGCCTCATGCGACTGTTCGGAATTGATGATCTCGTTCTTTCCCGTCAGATGGATGTTACTATTCCCGAGACTAAACTTTGGAAAATGTGGGTCCAGGAAGATGCAGATGCTAAGCGAGACCCGGCCACAACCCCAGTCAACTAATCAAAAACTGACCAGTCCAGTCGGAAAAGTTTCAAACTGATATAAATCAATTGATAACCTTTCCACTAGTAATTTTAAAAAGAGTGTCTCTCACAACAGCTCCTAAGCCCCTACCAACACGCACATTCCAAGCCCCAGAACAAGCCTCAAAAATAGAGAAAATTGTATCCTTTTCCTGAAAAAAAGCCAACTATTGCCCATACCCCCGCAATGAAAGCTTCACCTAAAACTACACCTAAAAAGATGGGTTTTGCACGCCGATACCCTTTCAACCCACTATACCGAACTACTAAGGATTTAAAGAACCAACCCAAAAAGATAGAGAACCAAATATTGTTCATGGGAAATTGACCTGGTGTGATAAAACCAATTGGATGCAATGGCCACCACATAAACCGGTACTGCATGCTCAAAAGGCCAAACATAGCTAAAGCTCCACTTCCTACAAAAGCCATTTGTTGCCAATTAGTATCTTGTGGATTAACTAAAAACCGCTCTAGCTCCCGAAATGGTTCTTGAGGAGAAATAGTATGGATCCATGACCGACTTAGTGTAATTGCTCCTTTGGTATACACTAGTTTCAAATAGCTGTAAAAAGAGATTATAGATCCCATTACTAGTGCCAAACAAATTGCAATGAGTAGATGACGGCGGTTAACCTGTGCCTCATCAGAGATTTTGAAACTGTTGACCAAATGCGGCATGAGGATTTCGCGTCGATCCCGGAAGAAAATTCGTTTCGGAAAGGCAATTAAGGTCAAATTCGCAGCCCCAAAACGAGTAGTCCCAATTGCTGATACAAATAAATCTGGTGCTTTAAAAGAGCCATGAATAAAAAACAGACCACGTGTCACCAACCAAGCATCTATCACACAAACAACTCCAAAAAAAGTGAGGATCGACAACATTAACCAAAATGAGTGAGCTCCAGCCAAAATTAACAAAAAGGAAAGTCCTACCAATGTAATCAATAATCCAACTACCGCCCAGCGGTAAGGCAATGGCTCGTCTACATCTAAGATTTCAGTTTTATTGGAAATCGTTTTTGCCCATACGTTTTGCAGATGACTTCTCGACAAAAAGCAAAAAAACAAAATCAAAATTAGGTAAGCTCCCATTTCTCGATACGGCACAAACCCTTTATGATACAAAATGGTAGAAATTCCAGTTGCACTCCCCACTAACCGTTCAAACTTGTAAATCAGATAAAAAGCCCATAGGCTAAAGGAAACATCTAGTGACATTAAGTAGGACAAGCCAATAGTCGAAGGTTGAATGTTTAAATTGAAGGGACGAATGGAATTCCAAGGTTTTTCAGCAAACAAATGCCCAGTGCTATATCGAAGTGGTATCTCAGGAAAAATAGGATAGTAAAAATGTAAAGTACTAACAGAATGGATAACAACTGGGAACAAAAAGGCCAACCACATCGACTTAGATCGAAAAAAAGGATTTAACAGGCCATAGGTTGGCATGTCTTGCGACATTTCAGCTGGCAATTGAACTAGAGGGAACGCAAACTTTTCTTGTTCCACCCACTGTCGTCTTAAAATGGTAGACAAACAAACCATTGTTCCCCATAGGAGAAAGGTGAAACAAGTCCAGAATAATAGCGGTGGCACCCAAGCTAACCATGGGACACCAATACTACGAGTTGCTGGCTCAAAAAAATTTTGTACGACTCCGGTTCCTCTCGGAATTAACCACTCCGGCAAATGGTGATGAAACAATTCGACCCATTCGTTCTCGGAAGTAGCATAGTAGGTCAGACCCACTAGTGTCGGAAGCATATACGCTGCTAGCCCCAATGTCGGCAAACTCGCAACTACAATCATCATACACCATATAGTTATTAGTTCACTAACTTTCAATGGAGAGAAAAAACGGGTCAACTTAGCAAAAATATTAATCCCTAACACTAGAACCATCAATAAAAAAGCAGCTACAATAGGGAAGTGATGTGCTGCTAACCAAGTGTTGTTAATATAATAATCGTTGTAAGCTTCCGTAAAGCAAATCAGTGAAACACATATTAAACCAATGACAATGCTTCGACCATTGACGGACGTTTTTTCAAACTGGGAAGGATATCTCATTTGAGTTTCAACTGTTAAGTAAAATTTTAAATTCGATGGTCGCAAAAAAATGGCAATTGCAACAGATTTTGGTTACGCGCCAAGCTCCTACAATAATATTGTCATCCAAAAACATATACAACAAAAAACTAAGAAACAATTGGTAGAATCAGAAGCTAAATACAGAAATAGCACCTTAAATAGCATCTAATACAAAATTCATTACGAAGTTTAGGAATTTACATTTAGTTCTCAATTAACTATAATGCAAATCAAGACGACAGATGGATGAAAGCTATTTGGAACGAAAATGAACATTCTCCTACTTATGGCAGACCAATTTCGCTTTGATGCAATCCGGTGTG